>CADEFQ010000033.1:0-2423 GCA_902826635.1 uncultured Pseudomonadota bacterium | reverse complement strand
GTTTCCCACGCGATTCCCGAGGGGTCGGTGACCCAGTGCTTGTCGGATCGGGCGTAGCAACACGCGACACCCGTTTGCTCGACGAGTGCCGCGTCCGCCGATTCAAGCTGTGAGCGCATCGCGGCGAGTTCCTCCGCGGTCTCGACCTGGAGCCCGAGGTGATTGATGCCCGCCGTTCGATCGCGCTGCGAGATTGCAAAGTTGATGCAGGGATCGTCGAGCATCCATTTGGCGTAGTCGGGTCGCGAAACGGTGGGGCCACTGCCGAACAGCGTCGAGTAGAAGCGGAGGCTCTCGTCGAGCCGCTCGACGGCCACATGGACATGGAATCGTTTCATGCGATTTTCCTTCTTGCACGAGGCGAGGCAGGTGCGCAGTCGCTGCCGCGCGCCGCCTCGGACAGGCTGCAGCAGTTTTCGGTGAGGAAATCGAGCAGGCCGCGCATCTGCCCGAAATCGGCGCTGTAGCGCAGGAAGCGGCCTTCGCGTCGCGAGGCGACGAGTCCGGCGCGCTGCAGCTCTTTCAGGTGAAACGAAAGGGTCGGGGCCGGGATGCCGAGCCGCTCCGACAACTCGCCCGGATTGAAGCCCTCGGGGCCGCGCTTGACCAGCAGCCGGTACATCGTGAGCCGCGACTCCTGGGCGAGCGCGCCGAGCGCCCGAACGGCATCATTCGCTTTCATTTTTCCAAACATATCGAAATATGATACGAAAGTCCAGCCGGCGCCACCCCCCCGGGCGCGCTAAGATCGCCCATCGACCGGAGTTTTTCCGATGCTGCCGAATGAACTGCGCTGGCGCTCGCGCGACGGCCTCTCGCTCTTTGCGCGTGACTATTCGCCCGCCGCGACGCCGGCGGCCAGCGGGGCGTCCGCGCCGCCGATGCCACGCGCCCCGGTCGTGTGCATCCCCGGCCTCACGCGCAATTCACTCGATTTCGACCAGGTCGCCCCGTGGATCGCCGGGCTCGGTCGTCGCGTGATCGCCGTCGACCTTCGCGGCCGCGGCCTGTCGGATCGCGATCCGGTCCCGCGTCACTACAAGCCGACGACGTACGCGGATGACCTCGCCGCCCTGCTCGATCACCAGGGGATCCCGCGCGCCATCTTTGTCGGCACCTCGCTCGGCGGCCTCGTTTCGATGGCCTTCGCCGTGCGCCATCCGCGCCTGCTCGCCGGCGCCGTGCTGAACGATGTAGGACCGGAGATCGACCCCGCGGGCGCCGCGCGCATCCGCAGCTACGTCGGCAAGGCGCCGCCGATCACGAGTTGGGACAGCGCGGTCGCGTACGCCAGACTCGTGAACGGCGCCGCACTACCGGACTTCACCGATGCGGACTGGGACGCGATGGCGCGCCGGATGTTCCGCGAGGGCGCGGACGGACGGCCCGAACTCAACTACGACCCGCAGATCCTGCAGCCCGTGGGTCCGCTGATGATGCGCGTCGCGCAATGGCTCGCGTGGGGCGAATTTCGCAGGCTCGCCCACGACCGCCCGGTGCTGCTCCTGCGCGGCGCGCACAGCGACATCCTCGCGCCGACCACCGTCACGCGGATGCGCCGCGCGGCACCGGCCATGATGTTTGCGGAAGTATCGGGGGTCGGCCACGCGCCGATGCTGTCCGAGCCGGCAGCACGGACGGCGCTCGCGCAATTCCTCGCCGAGGCGCCCTAGCGTAGCCGCCCCGCCCCGGCCCCGTTCGGCTCGTATATAATGCGGCGCCTTTCCCCGCCCCCGACTTCCGGATCGAGATCGTGACCAAGCAAGACTCGCACTTCATCAACGTGTTTGGCATCGTCCTTGGCATCCTCATTGCCGTTGCGATCGTGATATTCGGAGTCGCCCGCGCGGTCGGCAATTCCACCCAGCGCCAGCATGTGCAGCAGGAAGACCTCTACGTGAAGTCGGTCGAGGCGCGTGTCGCGCCGCCGGTGCGCGTAGCGGTGGCCGGGTCCGACAATTCCGCGCTCATGATCGAGGCGCCTACTGCCAGCGCGGCGCCCGCCATGCCGGTGCCGGCCGATGGCGCCGCGCTTTACGACGCCGCGTGTCACACCTGCCATGGCCCCGGCATCGCCGGCGCGCCGAAGTTCGGCGACAAGGCGGCGTGGGCGCCTCGCATCGCGCAGGGCGACGCGACCCTCTACAAGCACGCGATCGAGGGCTTCACCGGCCAGCACGGCGTGATGCCCGCCAAGGGCGGTCGCGTGGACCTGCCCGACGACCTGATCAAGGCCGGGGTCGACTACATGATCGGCCACTCACGCTGATCGCTGCGGCGCCGGTACGCGGCGCGATGGCGGCCATTTCGGCGGATCACCGGACCAGCGACGGGCGGTCGGACGTTGCGGACTTCGCAACCGTGGCGGGGCATTCGCTTCTGCCGACCAGATCGGCAATCGCCGCACAGGCGTTCACCACGAT
>CADEFQ010000032.1:27173-37895 GCA_902826635.1 uncultured Pseudomonadota bacterium | reverse complement strand
TCCTCGCCCTCTCGGGCAGTGTATGGCTCAACACACAAAAAATCAGACAGGCCCGTGAACCGACCACGCCGCATGACCGACAACGCGCACATGGAGTCGTGGAACAAGACCCTGAAGTCCGACCTGTATCACCGACAGGACTTCACCAGCGATGGGCAGCTGCGCTCAGCGTTGCACGGCTACGTCACCTTCTACAACCGCTACCGACTGCACTCGGCTCTGGGTTATCGTTCGCCCGTCGAATTCGAGAACAGTGTCCACTAACCACAGGGTGCCCACTTTTGAGAAGGAACTCTCCACCGCTGAACTGCGGCGTTAGACGCGCCCAAGCTGTGCGTTTTGCCAACAACCACTGGAGAAAACGAGATGAATCACACAAGCACTGTCCTGAGTCTCGCGCTCGTTACGTGTGGACTGGCGGCATGTACTCAGAAATCCGGGGAACCTGCGTCCGCTGCTGCTGCTGACTCACCCGCATCTCCAAGAGTTCAAGCCGCTCCTGGCGAAGATTCCGAGGTCCAAGCAAACCTGCAGCGGTTCGACCAGCTTGATTTTGAAGCCTACAGCCTCCGCAAGGACATGAACCTGTTCAAGAGGCTCCATTGCCCTGACGTCAAAGTCGTTTTCCCGGATGGGCGGATCACAACCGGAATCGACGCGCACGTTGACGACATCAACAACATTCTCTTTAACGGCACGCCAGACTCGAGAATCACATCACATCCGATTTCCTTTGGTTCGGGGGAGTGGACAGCTGCAACGGGAGTAATTGAGGCGACGTTCTCCGAACCCATGAAGCTGTCTGACGGCGCCTCCATTCCGCCCACCGGCAAAGCCGTCAAAATGTCCATGGTCACGATCGCCAAATGGACGAACGGGTGCATTGCAGAAGAGCATCTGTTCTGGGACAACGCTGAATACATGAAACAGCTCGGGCTGGCAAAGTAGTGCGCCTGGCAATCCACTCGGTCCAACGCCGCTTTGCGGCTCGATTTCCTATTTTCGAAGGAGATCAGTGATGACCACCCCCGTCCGCGCAGCAGTCCTTCACGGCGTCGAGCAACCTTTCACATTCGAGAATCTCGTTCTCGACGACATTCAGGCTGACGAAGTGCTCGTCAAAATCACGTCCGTGGGCCTGTGCCACACCGACCTCGCCGTGCAACACGGCCATCTTCCGGGCGCGTTTCCGTTCGTGCTGGGCCACGAGGGTGCCGGAACCATCGAGCAAGTAGGCGCAGCCGTGATCGGTCTTGAGGTAGGTGACGCAGTGGCCTTGTCGTTTGCAGCGTGTGGCCACTGTGCAAGCTGTTTGGCGGGTCGCCAGGCGTATTGCGAGAACTTCATGAGACTGAACATGGCTGGCGTGCGTGAAAACGGCACGAAGACGCTCAAGGATGCCGACGGCAACGTGGTGTCCGGCAGCTTTTTCGGGCAGTCCTCCTTCGCGACCTACTCGATCGCGGCAGCGAAAAATGCAGTGAAGCTACCTGCGGGATCGCCGGTGGACATCTCCGGTCCGCTAGGTTGCGGCATCCAGACAGGGGCGGGCACCATCCTCAATTCGTTGGCCGTGCCGGCCGGCTCTTCTGTGGTCGTCGCCGGAACGGGCGCCGTGGGTCTTTCCGGAATCATGGGCGCGAAAGTTGCGGGCGCAACGACAATCATCGCAGTGGACATCATAGACGAACGCCTCGAGTTCGCGAGGAAGCTCGGCGCGACGCACACCGTCAACTCCAAGCGCGAAGATACGGTCGCGAAGATCCATGAAATCACGGGCGGAGGCGCCCAGTTCGCGATGGACACCACGGGCGTTGCGCAAGTGATTGCGGCGATCATCACCGCCACGACCTTCGGCGCAAAAATCGCGTTGGTAGGCGTGCCACGTCCGGGATCCACGATTGACTTGGGGCTGCTCTCGGCTTCGGGAAAGACCGTTGTCGGCGCCATCGAGGGCGACTCGATCCCACAGACCTTCATTCCGCAGCTGATGGCGCTGCACCTCGCAGGCCAGTTCCCGTTTGACAAACTCGTGACGAAGTACAAGTTTGAGGATATCCAGCAGGCCATCAATGACACGGCTTCCGGCAAGTCCGTCAAAGCGGTTCTCATGATGCCGTGATTTCGGTGACTCCCCCGCTTCGTCCCGGCCAATCCGTGACAGCAGCAGAAGAAGAACGCTTTGTCATTGCCACTGTGCTTCCGGCGCGGCTTGACTCAGGCGTCAGGTCTCTCAATCCAAGGAGTTTCGAAATGGCAAGTCATCGAACCATCAAGGTGCTTGCGACGCTGGCCATTGGCGTCACGCTCGGCGCTGCTGCAACGCCGCCCACTCCTCGATCCATTGACGGTACTTATCAACTTACAAAGCGCGTCAAGGCAGACGGTACGCTTGTTCAGCCGCCGTCGATCGTGGCGCTATACAGCCTCGCCCGCGGGCAATTCAATTTCAACTTGTTCGTCAAGAACCGGGATGGAACGCTCGCGTCGGAGTCGACGATTGGTCGCTATACGTTCGACACGAACAAGTATTGCGAGTGGATCGTATACACGACGAGAAACAATCTCGACAAACCAGGGGTAACCAACGACGCGCCTGAAGTGAGCGATCACTGCACCCCCGTCACTTTGAAGAACGGGCGATTCGATTTCTCGCCCCCCGGGGAAGGCGCCGCGGTAAGCTTCGGGCCGGAAGGTTTTACCGCGACGATCGGCGACGAGTTCGTCGATCACTGGCGCAAGATTCGATAGCCAGCAATTGTCATCGTAGCCCATGAGCGACCAGAACCGCGATTCAGTCCCGGTGGCAGCTGGAGTCTGCGGTGCAAAGATACCCTTTCTCTAAATCGCCGAGCGATGAGTGAGGGCGTTCGGTGTGGAGGGATTCATGTACCCGAAGCAAGCCACGGTTCGGACTCAGTTTGCGCGACGTGATTTCCTGGGAGCGGGTACGGCACTCCTTGGCGTTGCAGCAACGGTTGAGCGAGGCAAGGGACCGCCCGTCTGGCTCGACATGGATCAGGCCGAGCTCGATGCGGCCTACGACCAGATCAAGTACGCGCCGAACCTGCCACAGATCACCAGACGCTACGCGACCAACAGCGAGGCCGTTCGTTCGCGACTAGGCTCACCACGGCGCTTTGCCTATGGTTCCACGGCCATAGAAAGGCTCGACGTCTACGCGACCAAACGGCCGAACGCGCCGATCAACGTCTTCATCCACGGCGGCGCGTGGCGTGTGGGCCTCGCCAAGGACTACGCTTTTCCGGCCGAGCTGTATGTGTACGCCGGTGCACATCTCGTGGTGCCCGATTTCGTTTGGGTCCAGGATGCGGGGGGCAGCCTCATGCCGATGGCCGACCAGGTCCGCCGCGCGGTGGCTTGGGTCCATCGCAATGCCGAAAGCTTCGGCGGTGATCCTAATCGCATCTTTGTTTCCGGCCACTCTTCGGGCGGCCACTTGGCAGGGGTCGTCCTGACGACGGACTGGCGCAAACAGTTCAACCTGCCGGCTGACGCAGTCAAGGGCGGATTATGCTGCAGCGGTCTATTCGACCTGAAGGCAGTTCGCCTCTCCGCACGCAGCGCGTACATCAAATTCACCGACGAGATCGAGGAGGCACTGAGCCCCCAACGCCACCTCAATAACCTGAACGCACCGGTGATCGTCGCGTACGGCGCGCTCGAAACTCCGGAGTATCAGCGCCAGTCCCGAGACTTTGCCGCCGCAGTCAAGGCTGCAGGCAAGCCAGTCCAACTCCTCGTCGGCGAGGGATACAACCACTTCGAGATTATCGAAACGCTTGCCAATCCCTACGGGCTTCTGGGCCGGGCAGTGTTGGAGCAGATGAAGCTCGCCAAGATCGACTAAGTGCCAGCACAATGCGTCCGCGCGCGGCGCGCTCAGCTCGCGAACTCAAAAAATCAGGAGGTAGTTCAAATGCCCGAAGCGAAAAAGGTGAAGGGCCCCGCGTCTTACTTTCCTTCCATCGAGAAGACATACGGCAAGCCGATCAGCCACTGGATGAAAGTGCTCGATGCCATGAAGGGCAAGAAGCACATGGAGATGGTTGCTGCCCTGAAGTCAAAGCACAAGTTGGGTCATGGACACGCCAATGCGCTGGTTGCACATCATCTCGCGGCGGGGGCATGTGAGCACCGGTGAGATCTTCGACGTGATCGTGGTCGGCGCAGGCACCGCGGGGTGCGTGCTGGCCGAGCGGCTGACGAACTCCGGAAAGCTTCGCGTACTTCTGATCGAGGCCGGAGGTCCACCGACGAGTAGCTTCGTGTCGATCCCGGCGGGATTCACGAAGCTCTTCAAGGGCGAGCAAGACTGGAACTTCGAGACGGAGCCGCAAGCAGCAATTTCGGGCCGAAAGATCTACACGCCGCGGGGGAAGATGCTGGGCGGCTCGTCGAACATGAACGCGATGATGCATCAGTGGTGCCATCCGGCCGATTTCGACGGCTGGGTCGACGAGGGCGCCACCGGTTGGGGTTGGAGCGAGGTCGCTTCGGTCTTCCGGGAGCAGGAGCGCTGGCTCGGCGAGGACGGCGATGCGGATCGTGGCCGCAATGGGCCCATGTTGATCGCGCCGAACCGCCACGCCCGCTCGCTGACCCGCCTTTTCGTCGATGCGGCGCGACGTGCGGGGCTGGGTGAAGAGGCGCAGTACAACGGGCACGCCTATCAGGGCGCATGGGTGGCTGAGCTGGCGCACAAAGCGGGGAGGCGGTTCAGCGCCTACCACGCATACCTTGAGCCAGCGATGCGGCGCGCGAGCCTTGAGGTCGTCAGCGGAGCGCATGCGACGAAGATCGACGTCGATGGCGGGCGGGCGACTGGAGTGAGCGTGCGGCGGGGCGCGCACGATCAGACGTTCGCTGCCCGGGCCGTCGTGCTGGCGGCCGGCGCGTACGGCTCGCCCCAACTCCTCATGCTCTCCGGGATCGGTCCGGCTGCCGTGCTGGAGCGGCTTGGGCTGCCCGTGCACGTCGATGCGCCCGAGGTCGGCGAGAACCTGCAGGACCATCCCGTCTTGCCGGTCGTGTATCGCACGCGAAGCAGGGATACGCTCAAGAGCGCCGAGTCGCCGCTCGAACTTCTGCGCTATCTCTTGTTCAAGCGGGGAATGCTGGCGTCAGGTGGCGTCGAGGGGTTCGCGTTCACCCAGGTCCGTCCCGGCCCCGTCGCGGCGCCGGATATCGAGCTCCTGTTCCTGCCGTTCGAGGCGCGCAGGGAATTCCTCGAGCCGCCCCAGCAGCACGCGTTCAGCCTCGGACCAGCCGTCGTCGCGCCGCGATCACGGGGCCGCCTGATGCTGCGAAGCCCGGATCCGCTGATACCGCCGGCAATCGACCCCGGCCTCTTGAGCGATCCGGATGGCATCGACGCGTCGGTGCTGTGGGAAGGCGTCCGCCTGAGCCGGCGGATCGCCGCCACATCGCCCCTTGCCGAATGGAACACCGGGGAGCTTCGTCCCGGTGCATCCGTGCAATCCGATCGCGAACTGCTCGACTACGCGAGCACGGAGCTGCAAACCGTCTATCACCCGACGAGCACCTGCCGGATGGGCTCGGATGCGCGCGCCGTGGTAGATCCGAAGCTGCGTGTCCGGGGAATCGACGGACTCTGGATCGCCGATGCGTCCGTGATGCCGTCGGTACCGCGCGGACATCCGAATGCGGTCGTGGCGATGATCGCCGGACGCGCGGCGGGTTGGATTGAGGAGGCCATCGTTGCATGACCTCACTTTCGAGTTCGCCGCCCGACAAAGCGATGCAGCGGATGGCGCTACGCGCCGCACCTGGTCGCTGATCCGTTAGGCGTCATTTGCGTGAACACAAACGACTACCTGACTGATCAGCGCAACAAGAACTGGTCCCAATTGTTGTTGGGCTGGGCGGGAACCATTCCTGAATCCTTCACGCTTTGGCTCGTCAATCGGTTCGGTGACGCGTTTCTAGTCCTTGAAGACGGATCGATTCACATGCTTGACGTGGGCGCTGGCCGCTTTTCACGCGTTGCGGATAGCCGCGATCACTTCGCGGAGCTCCTCGACCTTGGTGACAATGCAAACAAATGGCTGATGATCCAGCTTGTCGACAACTGCGTCGCAGCGCTGCCTTCGCTGCAGGAATCGCAATGCTACGGGTTCAAGGTGCCGCCAATGCTTGGCGGCGCCTATGCGCTGGACAACATCGAGCCAACTGACTTAAGCGTCCATTACTCAATACTCGCGGACATTCACCGTCAGACGAAAGACATGCCCGCCGGGACAAAGATTAAGGGTTGTATCATTGGGTGAAGCTCAATACCTCGCTGGAGCACGGCCGTGAACGATAGCGTGCCAACACACTGCGCTGGTGAACGACGCGATCAGCTCAATCGCTACGTGTCTTTGCATGACGCTTCCAGTCTAACGACATTGCGAACCGCAAATCTGTCCTGGCCATCTATTGGTTTCGTGCTTTCTGGCATCGCTCTGCTGGTTGCAGGGTGTGCGACGTCAATGACTCCAAGCCAATTCAATGACAGGCTTCCCAAAGAAACGGCGTCGAAGTTCCACGACCGGATTGAGGCGTCGCGAGCGATATCTACTGGGCAATGCCGATTGTTGGTCGGTGGACGAAAGTACGCATCCCCGATGGGGCTAACTGTCTCTGGCGACCTGAAGAATGGTGCTCTGGGTATCGATGAGTGGGTCAAAGCGGATGGTGGAAACGCGTACTCTGTTTTCAATTTTGAATGGATTTCTGTCGGAGACGAAGGCGGGGCTCAGCTAACTGTCTATTTCGACACGTTACGGTGCGAGTGACCCCGAACTCTTCCCGGAGACGCATGACAAATCGCTGGAGCGCACGCGCGGAAGATGAAGTTCCAAGTTCATGCAGCAGCGTGTGGCGCGCACAGCTCAATCGTTGGGCGTCGCAATGCACCACACCATGAGTTTCTCGAGGTTGGCGGCTGTAGCGATACTCACCCTATTCGCGAGCGCTTGTGCAACAGCCTCTCGATTCTCAGGAACCGAGCTTTGTTCTGAATTGACGAGCTACGCGAATGCCAGCCGAAAGGGACAAGGCTCGTTTGTCCAGCTCGGCCGTCAGGGAACGTGGCTCGTAGATCACTCGAAGACCTGCGCACATGAAGATGACGACCAAGCCGGGACGGTCTTCTGCAATTGGCTCATGGAGCACACATCGACTGAATTCATGGAAGCCACGGTGAACCTCGTAATGGCTTGTCTACAAGGTCAACGAATTCACGGGCACCTCGGAAACACTGGCGTATCCCAATGGGAGGGGAAGGCGGATTTCTACTCTCCGCGCATTGAGTCCGAGGGCATCCGGATTGAAATCTCGTGGCGCTTGATGGCAGGGTCCGGAGAATGGGACGACTTTCTCAAGATTGCAGTGAGCCCAGAATAGACGCTTCGGGCGCAACGCCTGACTACCGACTCGACCGCGCGCGCGGCCGGCGGTTTCGGCAATGTCAGGGAAAAATCTATGGTCGAGATGAAGTGCCTTCGTCCTTTGTTCTCCATACCTCGCCCGGCGGTCAGCTAGAGCGTGCGGTGCCATTCGCAGAAGGGGGTGGGCTGTGGCAGCATTGGGTTCAGAGGTAGCCGAAATGTCTACTGTTAAGGAAGAGCTGGTAAGCCTTATCGAGCAGCAGCCTGCGGACAGCTCGCGCGATGAGATTATTCGCGAGTTAGCCTTTCATGCCATGGTGCAAAGAGGGTTGGCCGATTCCGACGCAAAGCGCACGATCTCGAACGAAGAGATGGGCAGGCGCATCCGATCGTGGGCACGCTGACCTGGACGATCGAGGCTGAGCGCTGGCTTCGCGATATTCACGAGTTCATCGCCGCGGACAATCCGTCCGCCGCGGCCCAAACAGTGCAGGGAATCTACGATCGTTCCCAGGTACTGGTCGACTTCCCCGAGATCGGGCAGCGCTATTCTGCGTCGGCTCCGCGCTTTGGACATCAGCAAGTACCAGCTTTGAATGGCACATGACAAATCGCTGGAGCGCGGCCGCGAACCATAAAGTACCCACAAGGCAGGCTGGCGCGCGGTGCGCCTAGCTCAATCGTTAAGCGTCTCGGTATGTGCCATTTCAGCCTCAGTCACAAATGA
The DNA here is from genome assembly GCA_902826635.1 of uncultured Pseudomonadota bacterium. Lineage (GTDB taxonomy): Bacteria > Pseudomonadota > Gammaproteobacteria > Steroidobacterales > Steroidobacteraceae > CADEFQ01. The sequence goes on along the minus strand of CADEFQ010000032.1, from coordinate 29,753 downwards.
TTCCACTTTCCTCGAGCTCAACTTGCTTGCTCGACTCCGGTGCTCTCGAGCGATCGGTCGCTATTCGGGCTTGGGCATATGGTTGGGCAATTTCCCGGCGCACCCAAGCCCCGATTCAATGTGCCGGGTACTTTCAGATCTTTGTCGGCAAACCTGAGCAGATCACGCGCTACGTCCTTCCTCGCCTTGATCGCGAACTTCTTCGAAGAATCGTCTCCGCCGAGGCGGTCTCCGGTACCTGGCTGAAGGTCTGCGCTCCGATTGAGAGCGTGTCCCCCCTGCTCTCAAGCATCTGGGACATTCATGAGCCGGAATTCTTGATGAGCGCCAATCTTGCAGGCGGCCCAGTCCCGGTCATTGCGGGCTATCGCGTTCAAACCGACAGAGTGGGAGCGCTTGCATTTGCCAGGCTCGTTGCCGACACGGGAGAAATCGCGGCGAGCGGCCAAGTCGCCATTGACGGCTCGTTTGCGACCTTCGATCAGATCGTTACGGCCGAAGCCCACAGAAGGAAGGGGCTTGGCCGATGCATCGTGACCACGCTGTCCAATTGCTCCCTTGATCTCGGGGCAAAGCAGGGCGTGTTGGTTGCAACGGAGGCCGGCGCCGCCCTGTACAAGGCGCTTGGCTGGTCTATCGTCTCGCCAGTCACCGCCGCGTCGGTTCTGCGGAGCGCAAACTGACGCAATAATCCAAGACTTGGTGCATTGAGTTGTGTGGTCGCAGAATCGCGGCGCCGGGTACGAAGGGCACTTGCAATGAAAAAATCGCGCGCGACATCCCGGTTCGAGGCGAAGCTGCTTCGCCCGGCGAAGCCGGGCAAGGACAGTTCCTGGACTTTTCTCGTCCTGCCGAAGGCCGCAAGCGAAAAACTCCCGAGGCGCGGCAGGACCACAGTCGATGGCACCATCAACGGCCATCCATTCCGAGCGACACTCGAACCCGACGGCCACCTGAGCCATTGGTTAAGGGTGGACAAGGAGCTCGGAGCCGCGGCCAATGCCGTAGTCGGCGACGCTGTTACGCTGGAAATTTCGCCGGTGGAGGCGGAACCCGAGCCTGATCTTCCAACTGACCTGCGCAAGGCCCTCGCCGCGTCCCCGGAGGCCAAGTCGACATGGGATCACACCACGACTATTGCGCGCCTGGACTGGATCCATTGGGTCGTGTCCGCCAAGCAGCAACAGACACGCGAACGCAGGATTCAAGATGCCTGCGACATGCTTGCGTCAGGAAAGGGGCGGGTCTGCTGTTTCGATCAGTCCGGCTACTACAGCAAGAGCCTGAGCGCACCCAAGGTCGCTGAGTAGATGGGGCTGACAGGGTGGCAGTACCCGCGCCTGACACTGTGGCTGAGTCGGCGAGTCCCCTACATCGGCTTGGGCCCGCCGTTGATCGCCCACGAGGTGCCGTAGCGGTCCGTCAGCATCCCGAAGCGGTCCGCCCAGAAAGTCTCCTGCAGCGGCATCGTCACCTTGCCGCCCGCCGCGAGCGTCTCGAAGATGCGCGTCGCTTCGTCCACTTTCGGGTACGAGAGCGTCAGCATGCAGCCTTTCATGCCCTCGAACGGCTGGCCGCTGGGTGCGTCGCCGGCCATCAGCGACGAGCCGTCGTGCAGGACGAGATTGGCATGCATGATGCGATTGCCGACGGCGGGTGGCATTTCGCCGGCATCCGGCATGTCCGAGAATTTGATCAGTGCGGCGAGCTTTCCGCTGAACGTCTTCTCGTAGAACCGCATGGCCTCCGCGCAGGTGCCGTCGAAACCGAGATACGCGATGAACTGAGGCATGGTGCAATGCTCCTTGGCTGGATTGATGTCTCTAGGACGCCGGGCCCACCTTCGATCCGACATCCAAGGTTGCGCGCTCGACAGGAGAATTGAAAATGCCCGTACAGGTGCGTGAGTTGGTGCAGGGCGACTACGCGGACTGGCTGCCGCTGTGGGCAGGCTACAACGCCTTCTACGGGCGTCAGGGCGATACCGAGCTGCCCGGGGAGATCACGCGCACGACCTGGCAGCGCTTCTTCGACCCGGGCGCGCCCGTGTTTGCACTCGTGGCCGAGGAGGCGGGCCAGCTCGTGGGCCTGGCCCACTATCTGTTCCACCCGACCACGACCCAGGTCGCGTACACGTGCTACCTGAACGACCTCTACACCGAGCCATCGCGGCGCGGCCGCGGCGTCGGACGAGCGCTGATCGAATCGGTGTGCGCGCGGGCCAAGGTCGCAGGTGCCGAGCGCGTCTATTGGCAGACTCACGAGTCCAATGCCGCAGGCCGGGCGCTCTACGGGCAGGTAGCGCGGTTCGAAGGCTTCATCGTGTACGAGCGCGAAGTGTCTTCGACATGGGTACGAACGTGATCGTCGACCCGTTCGGCAGCGGCCACTCGATCGGATCACCCGCCACATAGCCGCGCGCGCCGTAGAGACGCACGCCGGGCAGCGTCGCCATGAGTTCGCACCGCCCGAAGCCCTGTGCTGCCGCCTCGCGTTCGCAATGCTCGAGCAGCGCCGTGCCGATGCCACGGCGGGCATGCGTGGGGTGTACGAAGAACGCCCGGATCTTCGCCGCATCGC
>CADEFQ010000032.1:11167-27073 GCA_902826635.1 uncultured Pseudomonadota bacterium | reverse complement strand
CCACGGCGGGCATGCGTGGGGTGTACGAAGAACGCCCGGATCTTCGCCGCATCGCCCTGCGGATCGAGGAGCTGCGGATTGCGGTCGGACTGATCGTCGCCGCCAAAGAGCGTGCGGCGCCGGCTCCATCCACCGCACGCGGCGAGGCTGCCGGCGGACCGCACGACGAAATAAGTACGATCCTGGATCAGCTGCGTGTCGACGCCGAATGCGCCGCGCAGCGGATCGCGAGGTCTTCGTCCATCAGCGCGGCACCGCAAACACCTGCACCCAATACATCCCGTTGCGACTCGTCGCGCTGAAGGCGAACCCGATCCCCATCTGCGTGAAGCGCGCATCCATCAGGTTTTCGCAATGACCGGGGCTCGCGAGCCACCCCTGCACGACTTCCTCGGCGGTGGTTGGTCCCGCCGCGAGATTCTCGCCGACCACACGCCATCGATACCCCGTGCGTCCCACGCGATCCGGGGCGGCGCTGCCGTCGGCACCCAGGTGGTCGAAGCGATCGAGCCGCGCGAGTTCGCCCGCGTAGGTCAGCGAGGCCGTGTCGAGATGCGCCTCGCGCGCGAGCGGCGCGACGGCCGGCATGGACCGCTTGCCGCAACGGCGGGCGGCGGTCCGGGCCTTGTTCACGAGTTCCAGAACCCGCGCACCGATCACCGCCGTATCCCGCGCTGATGGCGGCGCGAACGGCGCGGCGAGCACGATCCAGGTGCTGTCGCCACGGCGTGCGACGCCGCCCTCGCGAAACGCCGGGTCCGCGATGCGCGCGCAGTGGTGCGCACGCAGCATCTGCGCGATCTGCGCATCCGAGCGCGGGCCGGTCAGGCGCATGAAGGTGGAACTCTTCGCGCGGTAGCCCGCGCCGTCGAGGGCGGCAGCGAGTGTCTCGCCGCGCGCAATGCGGCGACCCACTTCGTCGAGCCGGGAAACCCGTTTGAGCGCCGGTGCGCCTGCGCTACTTGCGCAGCCGCCGGTGCGAAGGCTGTTCACGACCTCGATCGGTGCGGCGAAGCTGCCGCTTGTCGCGCAGGCGGAAAGCACGAGGGCGCTGAGGAGCCGAGTCGCTTTCATTGGCGCCTTGCGAAGAGTACCGCCTCAGTCGGCGGGCACGGTGCGGCCCCGCGCCCACGCGCGCAGCGCCGCCACCTGTTCTGCCATGACGACCGCGAGAGGCCGCGTCGCCCGAATCTCACGCGCAATGGCCGCTGCGTCGGGATGCGTGCCTTGCGCGTGGGTGGTGTAGAGCGCAGCGACGATCGCCTGTTCGAGCTCGGCCCCGGAGAAATCGGCGCATTCGGTTGCGAGCTGCCGCGCCTCCTCGGTCGTGAGCGGGACTTTCCGCTTGTGGGCGTGGATGCCGAGGATCATCGCGCGCGTCGCGGCGTCCGGCAGGTCCACGAAGAACAGTTCGTCGAAGCGTCCCTTGCGGATCAGTTCGGGCGGCAACGCGCTCACGTCGTTCGCCGTCGCGACGATGAACACCGCAGAGCGCCGCTCGGCCAACCAGGTCAGGAAGGCGCCGAGCAGGCGCTTGCCCGAACCACTGTCACCGTCCCCCGCCGAGAGGGCCTTTTCGATTTCGTCGATCCACAGCACACAGGGCGCGAGCGCATCGGCCGCGGCGAGCGTCTCGCGCAAATTCTGCTCGGATTCGCCTTGCCACTTGCTGTAGAGCGCCCCGAAATCGAACCGCAGCAGCGGCACGCCGAAAATTCCCGCGATGGCGCGCGCGGCGAGGCTCTTGCCGCAGCCTTGCACGCCGAGCAGCAGCACGCCGCGGGGGGCGTCGAGGCCGGGCGCGCTGCCATCGAAGGCGGCCTTGCGGGTTTCGACCCAGCGGCGCAGGGCGGCGAGCCCGCCGATGTCGGCGAAGCGCGCGGTGTCGGGCTCGAAGTCGAGCGTGCCGTTGCGATTCAGCAGTTCGTACTTGCCGGCCTGTATGCGGCGCAGGTCGTCGGCGGTGATCGCGCCATCGTCGTAGAGCGCGCGTCGCACGAGACGCTCGGCGTCGGCGGCACTCAAGCCGGCGAGGTTGTCGACGACTCGCGCGAGCGCGTCGCGATCGATTTTCGGCGCGCGCCCTCGGTGCTGCCGCTGCCACTCGTCGAAGACGCGCGTCACGATCATCCGGCGTTCGTTGGCCGAAGGCAGCGACGGCTGGAAGCGCGCGGCCAGCGAAGCGAGTTCGGGCGGCAACGTGATCTCGTGACTCACGAGCACCACGGTGCGTGCCACGGCCGCTTGATCCTGCACGACATCCTTCAGCATGCGCACGTGCACGGGGTCCGAGAGGTAGGGGTGGAAATCGAGCAGGATGTAGATGCCCGCCATGGGCGTCGCCCGCAGGTGCCGCAGCATCGGCCCGGGTTCGATGAGATGGCGCTGCGGGCCGCCCATGTCGCGATCGATACGCGTCAGGCCCTCGGTCGCGCTCCACACGAACACGCCCGAGCCCGGTGGCCGCCGCGCGTGCATGCCGGCGTCGCGCAGCAGTGCGAGCGTGCGCGTCTCGTCGCGACTTTCGACCGTGATCAGGGCGACACGCGAGGACAGCAGCGCCTGCAGTTCTGCGTGCGGGTCGGTGGTAGCGGCACTCTGCATGGTGGTGGAATGTAGCAAATACGCGGCATCCGCTTGCGGGCGGCGCGGTCATTTCCGACAATGCATCACAAATGCAGACCACGCCCCGGGCGCGCCGCCAAACCCGCTGGATCGACCCTTTCGCGCCCGAGCACATCCGTCGGCTCGTCGCGGAATTCGGTTCGCCGCTACTCATCATCGATTGCGCGCGCGTGCGTGCGCAGTACCGGAGCCTCGCCCGCGCGCTGCCGGGCGTCGACCTGCACTATGCACTGAAGCCGCTTCCGCACGCTGCGGTGATCGAAGCGATCCGGGACGAGGGCGGCTATTTCGACCTGGCGACCACGGGCGAGGTGCAGCTCGTTTCGCGCCTCGGCATCGACCCGAATCGCTGCATCCATACCCATCCGATCAAGCGCGACATCGATATCCGGAATGCGGTGCACGCCGGCGTGCGGGTCTTCGTGGCCGACAACTTCGACGAACTCGAAAAGTTCATCCCCTATCGGGACCAGGCGGAACTGCTGCTGCGCGTGTCCTTCCGGGCCCCGGGCGCGGTGTGCGACCTGTCGCGCAAGTTCGGCTGCGATCCGGAAGCGCTCCTCGACCTCGCGCGCCGCGCGCGCAAGCTCGGGCTCGTGGTGCGGGGCCTTTCATTCCATGTCGGCTCGCAGGCGCCGAATGCGCTCAAGCACCTCGAGGCGATCGAGACCTGCCAGAAGCTGCTCGCGCTTGCACGGCGCGAACGGCTGGGCCCGTTCGATACGCTCGACATCGGCGGCGGCTTTCCGATCGGCTACGGGCAGCGCGCGCCCGACATCCGTCGATTCTGCGCGCCGCTGCGCGCGGCGCTCGCGAAGCTGCCGCGCCGCGTGCGGGTGATTGCCGAGCCCGGCCGCTTCATCGCCGGTCCTTCGGCCATCGGCGTCGCGAGCGTGATGGGTCGCGCCGAGCGCGAGGGTCACTGGTGGTATTACCTCGACGACGGCCTCTATGGCTCCTACAGCGGGCAGCTGTTCGACCATGCACGCTACCCCGTCGAGGCGCTGCGCACGAGTGAAGAGCGCCTGCCGTCGGTGCTCGCGGGGCCGACCTGCGACAGCATCGACGTGATTGCGGAGAATCTGCTGCTGCCGCGGCTCAAGCCGGGGGACCTGATCGTCGGCCGCTCAATGGGCGCGTACACATGGGCGAGCGCCTCGGAATTCAACTTTTTCCCGCGTGCCACGGTCGTGGCGGTCAACCGCAGCCCGGGGGACACGGGAGGAGTTTGACTCGGCTCTTCATGGCTGGAACCATGCACCTGCATGCCGCATCCACGCCTCACGCGCCGGCAACTGGTCACCGCCTCACTCATTGCAGCGGCGGGGGTGCCGGCGTGGTGGCGGCCGCGCGCCGCGCTCGCGTCGGAGCCGGCGGGCCTGCCGCGCCGGATAGAACTCGCGAACACACACACCGGTGAGTGCGTCAGTGTCGTGTACCACGACGGGCGCGAACGGGTTCCGGGAGCGATCGCGCAACTCGAGCATATCCTTCGGGATCATCGAGCGAACGAGGTGCATTCGATCGACCCTGGGCTCTACGACCTGCTGACGGCCGTGGCGCTCGAGGCGAACTGCGACGCGCGATTCGAGGTGATTTCCGGCTACCGTTCGCCCGCCACCAACGCGCGTCTCGCGGCGGCGGGGGCGGGTGTCTCGACGCGCAGCCTGCACCTCGTGGGCCGCGCGATCGACGTGCGCCTGAAGGGCGCGCCCTGTACCCGCGTGCGCGACATCGCGCTCGCACTCGCGCGCGGCGGCGTCGGCTTCTATCGAAAATCCGATTTCGTGCACCTCGACACCGGGCGCTTCCGCAGCTGGCAGGGGTGATCCGCAAGGTCATTCATTGCGGCCCTCGCGAGCCCCGGTGTCGCCCGGGCCGGTGTCGCGGGGCATTTGATCCCGCGTGCCCGGCCCGCGACAATGCGGGCAACTCGGGGGTGTCATGCCGGCCATCATTCCAACGACTGCGCTGCTCGCCTTGTCGAACGTCTTCATGACGTTCGCCTGGTACGCGCATCTCAAGAACCTTGCCGGCCGACCCTGGTATATCGCTGCGCTCGCGAGCTGGGGCATTGCGCTGTTTGAATATCTGCTGCAGGTGCCGGCGAATCGCATCGGCTATACGGAGCTGTCGCTCGGTGAGCTCAAGATCCTTCAGGAAGTGATCACGCTCGCAGTCTTCGTGCCGTTCGCGGTGCTTTACATGCGCCAGCCGCTGAAGCTCGATTTCCTGTGGGCCGCGCTCTGCATCGTCGGCGCGGTCTATTTCATCTTCCGGTCATGACGGACGCAGGCGCCATCGATCGCGATGTCATTGCGGCGCGTGCCGGCGGGGAGCCGCGCGTGCTCGCCCGCCTGCCGTCCGGCTGGGCCGTGTTTGGCGCGCAGCAGTTCGTGCGCGGTTACCTGTTGTTGCTGCCGGACCCGGTCGTGCCGCAGTTGAATGCACTGGAAGCGGCCGCCCGCGCGCAGTTTCTCGCCGACATGGCGCGGCTCGGCGATGCGCTGCTGCGCGTGACTGCCGCGATCCGGATCAACTATGCGATCTTCGGCAATGTCGAACCCGCGCTGCACGCGCACGTGATCCCGCGCTACGCGGATGAACCTGCGGCGATGCGCACGGCGCACCCTTGGGTCTACGATTGGGCGCAGGCGACACCGTTTCACGCAACAGCGTTCGCAGACCTGGCGTCGGCGCTGCGGCGGGAACTGCAGATTTCGTAACGGGGGAGGGATGACCATGCGTACGACAATTTCCACCTGCCTGGCAGGCCTCGTACTCGCCTCGATGGGGGTGGCCATGGCGGGCGACACGAGTCGTGAATACATCGCCGACCAGCGGCCCGACGGGGCAGCGCTGCCGTTCAGCAACGGCGTGCGCGCAGGCGATACGCTCTACGTCGCCGGCCACCTCGGGCTTGATCCGAAAACCCAGATGCCACCGGCGGACGCGGAAACCGAGGCGCGCCTCGTGATGGATGGCATCAAGGCGACGGTCGAAAAAGCCGGCTTTCGCATGGACGACCTGGTCTCGGTGACGGTGTTCTGCCCGGACCTCAAGCAGTACGACGCGTTCAACCGCGTCTATCGCGGCTATTTCAGCGGCGGCTTTCCGGCGCGCGCGTTCATCGGCAGCGGGCCGCTGCTGCGCGGTGCGCGCTTCGAGGTGCTCGGCGTCGCGGTCAGGACGAAAGCGCCAGCCGCAGGTCCCGCACCAGCACGCTGAGATCGTCGATCGGCGCACTGCACGTATTGCCCCGACAGAGATAGGCGACGGCGCGCCCGCGCGCGGGTTTGTCTGCGAGAGCGGCGGGCAGCCCAACCGCATCGCTTGCGATGGTGAGCGTGATCCGCCGCGGTGCGTACAGCCGCGCGAGTTCTTGCTGCCAGCGTTCGATCTGCGCCGGTTCGCCGCGCAGGATCACGATTTCCGGGGCGGCGAGGTATTCCTCGAGCGCCGTCAGCATCGAGGCGTGTGCCTGCGGCTGGCGCGAGACGCCGCTCCAACCGGCGCGCAACGTGCGTTCCGCGGCCTCGAGCCAGCGCGGTTCGCCGAGCAGGTATCCCATGCGCACGAGGACCGTCGCGGCGACGCCGTTGCCCGACGGGGTCGCATCGTCCGAGAAGCCCTTGGAGCGATGGATCAACTGCTCGTGATCGTTCGAAGTGAACCAGAAACCGCCCGCTTCGCGGTCCTCGAAGTGCACGAGCATGGCGTCGAGCAGGGCGCGCGCGAACTCGAGGTCTTCGCTGCGCCAGCGTGCTTGAAGCAGCTCGAGTATCGCATCCGCAAGGAGCGCATAGTCGTCGAGGTAGGCATTCAGGTGCGCGCGGCCGCCTTTGCAGGTCGCGAGGAGGCGCCCGTCGCGCCACAGCTGCGCGCGCACGAAATCGAGGGCACGGGTCGCCGCGTCGGCGAGCTGCGGCTGCGCCAGTGCACGCGCGGCGACGGCGAGGCCACGGATCGCCATCGCGTTCCAGCTCGTCAGGATCTTCTCGTCGCGCGCCGGGGGCACCCGACGCTCGCGCAGGGCCAGCAGCTTTGCGCGGGCAGATTCGATTTTCGTCGCGACGGCATCGGGCGCCTCGCTGCGCTCACCCGCAATATCCTCGATGCTGCGACAGGCATGCAGGTGCCAGGCGCCCTCGAAGTTCGGCGCGCGATCGAGGCCAAAGCGCGCGGCAAACACTGCGGCCTCGTCGGCTTCGAGCGCGGCGCGCACTTCGTCGGTCGTCCACACGTAGTACTTGCCCTCGTGGCCCTCGGAGTCCGCGTCGCGGCTCGAATAGAAGCCGCCCTCGGGTGACTGCATGTCGGTGAGCAACCAGGCGGCCGTCTGCGCGGCGGCGCGCGCAAAGCGCACCTCGCCCGTCGCGACTGCCGCGCTCGCGTAGTTCGCGAGCAGCGCGCCGTTGTCGTACAGCATCTTCTCGAAGTGCGGAATCTCCCATTCCGCGTCGACGCTGTAGCGGCAGAAACCGCCCGCGAGGTGATCGAACAGACCGCCCTCGGCCATGCGTGTCAGCGTGAGCGTCGCCATGTACAGCGCGTGCAGGTCCGGTTCGGGGGAACCTGCGGTTGCGTGCCAGTCGCGCATCAGCCGCTCGATCGACGTGGGGTGGGGAAATTTCGGCGCGCCACCGAAACCTCCGCGGGTCCGGTCAAAGGATCGCTCGAGCTGATGGCGGCAGGCGACGAGCGGTGCGTCGGTCAGGTCCGTCGCCGGATCGGCGGGCGGAGATTCGAGCGTTGCGAAGGCCTCCATCAGGGCGTCGTTCTGCCGGTGCAGTTCGTCGCGGTGATCGCGGTAGTACTCGGCGACGCGCGCGAGCAGGTCGCGAAACGCGGGCATGCCATACCGCGCAACGGGCGGGAAATAGGTGCCGCCGAAGAACGGCCGCTGGTCGTCGTGCGCCAGGAACATGGTGAGGGGCCAGCCGCCGCTGCGCTGCGTGAGCATCTGCTGGGCGATCTGGTAAATGCGGTCAAGGTCGGGCCGCTCTTCGCGATCGACCTTCACGTTGACGAAGAGCGCATTCATCAGCTGCGCGGTCTCGGGATCCTCGAAGGACTCGTGCGCCATCACGTGGCACCAATGGCACGCGGAATAGCCGATCGACAGCAGGATCGGCTTGCCGCTCGTGCGGGCAAGCTCGAGCGCTGCCTCGCCCCACGGATACCACGCGACCGGATTTTCCGCGTGCTGAAGCAGATAGGGGCTCGTTTCTCCGGCCAGTGCGTTCGTCATGTCGGCTAGAATACGTGAATGCAGTTACGCTTGAAAAAAGGCGAAGATCGCCGGCTCCGCGCCGGCCACGCGTGGATCTTCAGCAATGAGATTGACACGGTGAGCACGCCGCTCTCCGCCTTCACGCCCGACGCAACGGCGCGCATCGTGTCCGATCGCGATGCCTTCCTCGGCTACGGTTACGTCAATCCGCACGCGCTGATCAGCGCGCGCCTGTTGTCGCGCGACGAGAAGCAGCTTCCCGATGCCGCGTTCCTCGCGACGCGCATCGAGCGCGCGCAGCGCCTGCGCGCGCGCCTTTACGCGACGCCGCACTACCGGCTCGCGTTCGGGGAGTCCGACGAGCTGCCGGGCCTGATCATCGACCGCTACGGCGATGTGGTGGTGGGCCAGGTTGCAACCGCGGGCATGGAGGCGCGCAAGGCCTCCATCGAAGCGGCCGTCCGGGACATCGTTGCGCCCAGGTCGTTCGTGTGGAAGAACGACACGGGCGCGCGCGACCTCGAACAATTGCCGAAGGCACTGGAGGTCGCGTTCGGTGCGTTGCCGGAATCCGTCGAGCTGATCGAGAACGGCATCGCGTTCGCCGCGCCGCTCGGCCAGGGGCAGAAGACCGGCTGGTTCTATGACCAGGCCGCCAATCGCGCCCGCTTCCGCGACCTGCTGCCCGCCAACGCGCGCGTGCTCGATGTGTGCTCCTACGCCGGTGCGTGGGCGGTCACTGCGCTCAAGGCGGGCGCGCGCGAGGCGGTTTGCGTGGACGCTTCGGCGAGCGCGCTGCAGGCCGCCGAGCTCAATGCGCAGCGGCACGGTCTTGCGCTCGAGACCCTGAAGGGCGATGCGTTCGACGTGCTCGAGGCGCTGGCTGCGGCGGGGCGGCGCTTCGATGCGATCGTGCTCGACCCGCCCGCGTTCGCAAAGCGGCGCAAGGACCTGCCGAAGGCACAGGCGGCGTATCGCAAACTGAACCAGCTCGCGCTGCGCCTCCTCGACGACGAGGGCCTGCTCGTCTCCTGTTCCTGCTCGTGGCATCTTGCCGAGGGCGACCTGCTTGTCGCGATCCAGTCGGCCGCACGTCATGTGTCGCGGTTCGTGCAGGTGATCGCGGTTGGCGGCCAGGCCCCCGACCACCCGCTGCACCCGGCGATTCCGGAGACGCGCTACCTCAAGACATTCTTCTGCCGCGTATTGACCGGCTAGACTGGCGGCATGATCCATTACCCCGGCTTCGACCCCATCGCGTTCCAGATCGGCCCGCTCTTCGGCGTTGGCCCACTCACGGTCCGCTGGTACGGGATCATGTATCTCGTCGGTTTCGCCGCCGGCTGGTGGCTCGGGCGCCGCCGGGCCGCGCAGCCGGGCTCGACCTGGAAGCCCCAGGACGTCGACGACATGATCTTCTTCGCGATGCTCGGCGTGATCCTGGGTGGTCGCGTCGGCTACGTGTTCTTCTACGGTCTCGGGTACTGGGCGGACGACCCGTTCTATCCGCTCAAGATCACGCAGGGGGGCATGTCTTTTCACGGCGGGCTCATCGGGGTGCTCGTCGCTGTCGCGCTCTTCGCATGGCGCCGCAAGCGCCGCGTCGCGGACGTGTTCGATTTCCTCGCCCCGCTGCCCGGTATCGGCCTGATGGCCGGTCGCATCGGCAATTTCATCAATGGCGAGCTGTGGGGCAGCGTGACCACCGTGCCGTGGGGCTTCGAGGTCGACGGCGTCGTGCGCCACGCCACCCAGCTCTATGAAGCCGCGCTCGAGGGCCTGCTGCTCTTCGCCGTGCTCTGGTGGTTCACGTCGAAGCCCCGCCCCCGGCTGGCGCCATCGGGGCTCTTCCTCGTGATCTACAGCCTCGCGCGCATGCTGGTCGAGTTCTGGCGCCTGCCCGACCAGCAGATCGGCTATTTCGCGAATCAGTGGCTGACCATGGGTCAGATACTTTCGCTGCCGATGCTGCTGGCCGGCATTGCCATGCTTGCCTTCGCGTATTCGCGCCGCGAGCCCTCGGGCAACTACGCGGCGCGGGTCGCCTAGCGCGACTTCACTTCGATCGGCGCACCCGTCGCAATCGTCAGCGTGGAATCCTGCGGGAGCTGCACTTCCGTGCCGGTCTTCTGCGCGGCGATCGCGCCGGCGGCGCCGCCGAGGAGGCCGCCGATGACCTTGCCCTTGTCGCTGTTGTCGACCTGGTGACCGATCACGGCGCCGGCGGCCGCGCCACCGAGGATCTTGGCGGTGTCACGGCCCGTGTCGCTCTTGCCCTGCTGCACGAGCTCGCCGTTGAGCGCCACGCGCTGACCGTCCGGCAATTCGAGCGTATCGAAGCGCAGGCCAAGGGTGGGCACGCCACCAATCTTGCTGCTGCCCGACACCACGCTGGTCACGCTGCCGGAAACGTGCGAACCCGCCGGGATCGCCACCTTGTTGCCGACCATGACATCCGACACCACCATCGCGCCGAAGCCGTCGCCCACCTTCGCGGTCTTCGTGGTCAGTGCCGAGCCCAGCGCCATCGTGAGGCTCGTGCCGGCAGGCACGGTCAGTCGGACGGGGACCGGTTTCGCGGGCGTCGTCGCGACGGGTTTCGAAACCGGCTTGGCCGCCGGCTTTGAAGTGCTGGCCACTTTGGCGGAAGCCGCCTTCGCTGCCGCCGCCGTCGCAGCAGCCTGCTTTTCCACGGCCTCGCGCTGCGTCGCGAGCTCCGCTTCCTGACGCGCCAACTCCTGCTCCTTCAGTTCCAGCTCTTTCCTGGCGAGTTCGTTTTCGCGGTTCGCGAGTTCCTGCTCCTTGGCGGCCATGTCGGCGCCCGGCGCGGCCGCAGTCGCGGTTTCAGCCGTGGGCGCGGGCGCGGATCCGCCGCATCCCGCGAGGGCCAGCAAGCCCGCGGCGGTGATGAGGAGGGCGGTCGGGAACGGCGTGCGGTAGTTAGGCATGGGGTGTCCTGAATGGAAAGCCAGGGCGCATTTTACGGCAACGAACCTGAACCGCAGCTCAACAGTTGCACATTGGATCATTCACCTATAATCCACCCCCCACATGCAGCCCTATCTTGACTTACTGCGGCGCGTCCGCGACGAGGGTGCGCGCAAGACCGACCGCACGGGCACGGGAACGCGTTCACTGTTCGGTTGCCAGATGCGCTTTGATCTCGCGCGCGGCTTTCCGCTCGTGACCACGAAACGCGTACACCTGAAGTCGGTCGTGTACGAACTGTTGTGGTTCCTGCGCGGCGACACGAATGTCGCCTGGCTGCGCGAACACGGTGTCACCATCTGGGACGAATGGGCCGACGCCGCGGGCGAGCTCGGGCCTGTCTACGGCCGGCAGTGGCGCTCCTGGCCGACCCCGGACGGCGGCCATATCGACCAGATCGCGCGTGTCGTCAACGAATTGCGCACGAACCCGGACTCGCGCCGCATCCTCGTGAGCGCGTGGAACGTGGGCGAACTCGACCGCATGGCGCTGTTGCCCTGCCACGCGCTGTTCCAGTTCTACGTGGCGGACGGGAGGCTCTCTTGCCAGCTGTACCAGCGCAGCGCGGACCTCTTCCTCGGCGTGCCGTTCAACATCGCCTCCTACGCGCTCCTGACCCACATGGTCGCGCAGCAATGCGACCTGGCCGTGGGTGAGTTCATCTGGACGGGCGGCGACACGCACCTTTATCTCAATCACCTCGAACAGGCGGGCGAGCAACTCGCGCGCGCGCCGCTCGCGCCGCCGCGGCTCGCGATCCGGCGCCGGCCGCCGTCGATCTTCGACTACGCGTTCGAGGACTTCGAATTCCGCGACTATTCCCCCCACCCGGCCATCAAGGCGCCGGTCGCAATCTGAAGGAAATGCATGGCAGTCGTCCGCAAATCTCCGCTCTACTCGGTGCGCCGTTCCAAGGTGCATGGGCTCGGCGTGTTCGCAAAGCGCAAGATCAGGAAGGGCACGCGTGTCATCGAGTATCTCGGCGAGCGCGTCTCGCACAAGGTGGCCGATGATCGCTACGAGCTGAAGGACGCCGGCGATGGCCATACGTTTCTCTTCATCGTCGATCGCGGCGTCGTGATCGACGCGGGCGAGGGCGGCAACGAGGCGCGCTTCATCAACCATGGCTGCGACCCGAACTGCGAATCGGTGATCGAGGATCGGCGGGTGTTCATCGAAGCGATCCGCACGGTCCAGCCCGGTGAGGAGCTGAAGTACGACTACCAGATCGGGCGCGACGACGACGATCCGGAGAACGTCGATGAGGTGTTCGCCTGCCGCTGCGGCGCGGGCACCTGCCGAGGCACCATGCTGTGGCCCGCGAAGCGGCCGAAGAAGCGCGCCAGGGTCGCGAAGACGACGAAGGCGCGCGCGAAACGGTGAACGCACGGCCTCAGGTCACGCTGGTGGTGGCGATGGCGCGCAACGGCACCATCGGCGCGGGCAGCGGCCTGCCGTGGCGGCTGCCGGACGACCTGCGGCGTTTCAAGTCGCTCACGATGGGCAAGCCCGTCCTGATGGGCCGGCGCACCTGGGCCTCGATCGGCAAGCCGCTGCCGGGGCGCGCCAATCTCGTGCTGACGCGCAACCGCGCGTACGCGATCCCGGGTGCCACGGTGGTGCACTCACTCGACGAAGCGGTTTCGCACGCCACGGATGAACTGATGGTGATCGGCGGTGCCGAGATCTATGCGCTCGCGGCGCCGTTCGCGAGCCGCGTGCACCTGACGCAGGTCGATGCGGACATCGAAGGCGATACACACCTGCCGCCCTTCGATGCGGGTGACTGGCGGGAGATCGCGCGCGAGCATCACGCCGCCGATGCGCGTCACGCGTGGCCGATGGATTTCGTTACGCTCGAGCGCCGATCGGCGGGAGCCGCGCTTCGATGAGCGCGCGCGCGGCCGCGAGGGGATCCACGGCCGTCGCCCCCCTGTCCAGCGCGTCGAGTTCCGCGAGGATCTGGTCCTGGATCGCGCCGCGGCGCAACGCCTCCGCGTAGCCGATCTCGGGGTGGAACATCACCATCGAGTAACGCGGGATGAACCGATCGGGGAATGCCTGCTCTAGCCGGGCGCCGAGCTGCTTGCGTCGCAAGAAAGCCGGGTCGAGCACCGCGCCCCGCATCTCGAGGTAATTTTCGAGCGCCATCTGCGCGATGGCCGTGGTGTCGGCGCGGCGCCTCGATTCGAATGCGGCGAACAGGGCGGCGGGATCGGCGTGCGTCGCGAGCAGCCCATCGAGCTCCGCGACGTCCTCGAAGGCGCAGTTCATGCCCTGGCCGTGGAACGGAACGATCGCGTGCGCGGCGTCGCCGAGGAGCAGCAGCTTGCCCTGGAGTTGCCAGGGTTCGCAGTACAGCGTGCCGAGGCGGCCGCGTGGGTTTTCGTGGAATTCCTCGACGACTCGCGGCAGCAGCGGCAGCGCACCGGGGAATTCCCGGGAGAAAAAATCACGTATCGACGCGGCGTCGGTCAACGACGCGAATGAAGGCGCACCTTCGCGCGCGAGAAAGAGCGTCGCCGTGAAACTGCCGTCGCGGTTCGGCAGCGCGATGAGCATGTCGCTGCCGCGCGGCCAGATGTGCAGCGCATTGCGCTGCAGCGACCCCGCCTGCGCCGCGGGAATCGTCAGTTCGCGGTAGTCGTGCGCCAGCCATTCCTCGCGCACCCGGATCGCCCCCGCGGCGGCGAGTGCCGTGCGCACGGCCGAACCCGCGCCATCCGCCGCAATCGTCGGTTCGAGTGGCACGCGGCGACGAACCCGACCGGCGTCTCCGAAGAGCAGCGCATCGCGCTTGAGGTCGACGCCGACGCAGGTTTCGTCGAAATGCAGGGCAACACCGGGCTCGGCGGCGGCGGCTTCGACCAGCGTGCGCACCAGTGCGGCGCGCGACACGGAATAAATCACTTCGGTCTCGTCCCGCCCATAGGGCAGGAGATTGCCGGCGCCGCCGGGCTCGTGCACGTACCGGCCGCGCATCGGGATAAGGAGCGGCGTCACGCGCGCGGTGACGCCGGCGACGTGCAGGCCGCGCAGTCCGCGTGCGGCGAGCGCGAAATTGATCGAGCGGCCGCGCTCGGCCTCGCGCAGGCGCGGATCGGCCCTTCGTTCGAACACCTCGACGCGCCAGCCGCGTCGCGCGAGCACGATCGCGAGCAGTGCGCCGGCCGGGCCCGCGCCGACGATGTTGATCGAGCCGCGCGCGCCGGGTGTCACGACAGGGTGGCCAGCGCCTCGCGCAGCACGCGCCCGCTCGCGCGCACTTCGTCGAAGGTGTTGTAAAGCGGCACGGGCGCAATGCGCAACAGATCGGGCTCGCGCCAATCGCACACGAGCCCGCGCGCGCTGATGGCCTCGTAGACGCGCCGGCCCCGATCGCGACCGCCGCGCACCCGTACCGAGAGTTGCGCGCCACGGGCCTCGGGGTCGCGAGGCGACACGATGTCGGCTTCGCCCGGGGGCAGGGCGTCGATTTCGGCTTCGAGCGCACGCGTGAGCGCGATCGATCGCTCGCGCAGCCGGGGCAGCCCGACCGCCACGAACAGTTCGAGCGAGGCGAGCAGCGGCGCGCTCGACAGGATCGGCGGATTGCTGACCTGCCAGCCGGCCGCGCCCGGGGTGCATTCGAACGTGGGCGCCATGCGGAAACGCGTCGCCGGGTCGTTGCCCCACCAGCCGGCGAGACGCGGCAGGTCGGTGCGGTGCCGGTGCCGCTCGTGCACGAACGCGCCGCCGATCGCGCCCGGGCCGCCGTTCAGGTACTTGTAGCTGCACCAAGCGGCGAAATCCGCACCGGAGTCGTGCAGCGCGAGCGGCAGGTTGCCGATCGCGTGGGCGAGGTCAAACCCGATCATGGCCCCGGCGCGGCGCGCGGCGCGTGCGATGCGCGCGAGATCGAACGCCTGCCCGGTGCGGTACTGGACGCCCGGCCACAGCACGAGCGCGAGAGTCTCGCCGGCGCGCTCTATCGCGGCTTCGATGTCTTCTTCGCGCAGCAGGTCCTCGCCCTCGCGCGGCGCGAGTTCGATCAGGCAATCCTCCGGGTCGAGACCGTGCCAGGCGATCTGCCCGGCGACGGCATGCCGGTCCGACGGAAACGCGCCGGCTTCGATGAGGATGCGGCGCCGTGCGCCCTGCGGGCGATAGAAGGATGCGAGGATCAGGTGCAGGTTCACGGAGAGCGCATTCATCGCGACGACTTCATGCGCATGCGCGCCGGTAAGCGTCGCCAGACCCGCCGTCATCAGGTTCGCGTAGTCGACCCAAGGGCGGCGCCCGGTGAACTGGCCCTCGATGCCGAGCGCTTCCCAACAGTCGAGTTCCTCGTTGACGATCCGGCGGGCGGCCAGCGGCATCAGCCCGAGCGAATGCCCGCAGAAATAGATGACGGGTGCGCCCGCGCCGTCACGCGGCAACGCAAAACGGGATCGGGCCTCGTCGAGCGCCACGCCGCTCATCGTACGTACCGATAGGCGAGCGGCCGGCACGGCACGGCGTCTCCCGCGATCGCCGGCACCTGCCACGCGAGCACGCAGCCGCCATCCGGGAGCGCCGCGGGCACGCACGCGTACTCGGTGACGGTGGCGTGCGGGCGCCCGGCCTGCGCGAGGCGGCGACCGCCGGGTGGCAAGCCGAAGAACGCGCGATGTGCGGCGAGCCGGCCTTCATCGTGCGTGCGATCGAGCGACGGCAGGTCCACCACGAGATGCGCGATGTTTCGCGCGACGATGAACTCCGCCGCATCGGCCGCGAGCCACGGCGGTGACGAAACCGCCGGCGATGACGGCGGCGCCGGATCGGGGGGCGCAGCGGTGCGAAGGATCAACGCCTGCGGAGGCGGGCCATCGAGCCGCTTCGGCCACGCGGCCTCGAGTGCCGCACGTGTCACGACGAGATCCTCCGCGATGCGCCGCGGAGCCACCGTCAGCACGAGCGCGGGAACCGGCGCCGCCGGCACCAGGCGCCACGCGTCGAGCGGCTCGAGCGTCAGGTGCGCGACGCATTCGGTGTGCGTGCCGTTGCAGTGCGGGGTGAGTGAGATCGTGCGGCAATTGCAG
>CADEFQ010000032.1:0-11067 GCA_902826635.1 uncultured Pseudomonadota bacterium | reverse complement strand
TTCGGTGTGCGTGCCGTTGCAGTGCGGGGTGAGTGAGATCGTGCGGCAATTGCAGCTCGCGCCCGCCGCGACTTCTCCCGGGAACTCGCCCGTCACGAAGGGCTTCGATTGCGGGGCCGGTGCGCCGAAGTGCCGCGGCGCCCGGTCATCGAAGTCGATCGAAATCGACAGATCGATCGGCTGGCCGAGATCGACCTGCCATTCGCCGTCGGGCGCGCGGAGGGTTGCCTTCACGATGGCGGCGTCGCCTGCGGCGGCGCCTGCACGGCGCCGCATTGCCGGCAGGTTCGCCGTTTCGGGCTCGAGTAGAAACGGTCGAACACGGGCGGAAACTGAGATTCGATGTCGGTCAGCTCGAATTCTTCCCGATAGAGTTCGGTGTGACAGTGCTCGCAGTACCACGCGAGGCCGTCGCGCTCGCCCGCCCGACGCACGCGCTCGACCACGAGGCCGACGGTATCCGCGAAACGCTGCGGGCTATGCGGGAGATGCGGGGGCAGCAGAAAAACCTCGCCCTCGCGGATCGGTACATCGACGACACGGCCGTGCTCGACGACCTTCAGCAGCATGTCGCCTTCGAGCTGGTAGAAGAACTCCTCGCCGGGATCCAGGTGAAAATCCTTGCGCTGGTTCGGGCCACCGACCGCCATGATGATGAAGTCACCCTCGCGAAAGAGTCGCCGGTTGCCGACAGGCGGCTTGAGCTCGGCGCGATGTGCGTCGATCCACGACTTGAGGTTGAAGGCCTTGAGCTGCGTCATCCGCTAATGGTACACACGCGCACGAGGTGTGAGCGTGCTGCGAACGAAGACACTGCTGGGTGTGGCGCTGATGGCCGGGCTGGCCGCGGGGTGCAGCGGCTTGCCGCGCGTGCCGTGGCCGTGGGCCAAGGCGCCGGTGGCGGCTCCGCTGCCGGTCGATGAACTGACGTTCGCGGCCGGCGCCTCGGCGTCGATCCCGCAGTACTGGCAAGGCAATACGCTCGTGCTCGACCTGACCGGCGCGCCGTCGAGCGGCAGCGCCGTCGCCACGCCCACTTACGCGCGCGGCTGGCCGATGCGGATGGCGGTCCGCACGTATCCGGGCCGATTCGGCGCACTCGACGTGCGTGGTGCGCAGCGCGCATTGGTGCCGCTGACAACCGAAAGCAGCGGCACCGTCGATCTGCCCATTGCGCCGGAGGTCTATGCGCCCGGCACTCGCGAGCTGCGGCTCAGCTGGGGCGCGTCGGTGGCGCCGGCCGTCATCTTTCCGCAGGCCCCTGCGCCTCAGGCCCCCGCGCCTCAGGCCTCGCCGACCCCCTGATACGCGCGACACGCCGTGCGCAGCGGCGGAGCTTCGGGGTCATCAAGCGGCAGTGCGGTGAGCGCGCCGCCCCATACACAACCCGTATCGATCGCGACGACGCCGTTTCGGTCCGAATACCCGAGCGCCGACCAGTGTCCGCAGATCACGCGCGCGCCGCGCGACGTCGCGTCCCCGAAGGTGAACCAGGGAGCCAGCGGGGGCGGGGCCTCCCCCGGCGGGCCTTTCTGTGTCAGGTCCATCCGGCCCTCTGCCGTGCAATATCGCAAGCGCGTGAGCGCGTTGATCACGAATCGGGTTCGCGCCGCGCCCGCGAGCGCCTCGCTCCAGGTGTCCGGCTCATTGCCATACATCCCGGCGAACACCGCGGGCGCATCGGCGGCGAGCGCTTGCTCCACTTCGCGTGCGAGGCGCGCCGCGTCGGCCGCGTGCCACGGCGGCACGAGCCCGGCGTGCACGAGCAGATCACCGCGTGCCGTGTCGTGGTGCGCGAGCGGCCGCGTGAGCAACCAGTCGAGGAGCGGGTCGCGATCGCGCGCCGCGAGTACGCCTTCGAGCGTGTCACCGCGCTTCAGTTTGCGTTCGCCATGGCCACGCGCGACGGCGAGCAGGTGCAGGTCGTGGTTGCCGAGCACCGTGATCGCGCCCGCGCCGAGGGCACGCACGAAGCGCAGCACCTCGAGCGATTGCGGGCCCCGGTTGACGAGATCGCCGACGAACCACAGTTCGTCCCGATCAGCGGAGTAGCGCAGCGCGCGCAGCAGTTCGCGCAGTTCGTCGTAGCAACCCTGGACGTCGCCGATGGCGTAGCGCGGCACTGCGCGGGGCGCCCTAGTGCAGGACGCCGGGAATCGCGAGGCGAAACGGCGGTATCGGTGCGTCGAATGCGAGGCCGTCGTCACCCACCATCTGGTACGAGCCCTGCATCGCGCCGACGGGCGTTTCGATCACGGTGCCGCTCGAGTAACGAAAGCCCTGGCCCGGCTTGAGATACGGCTGCTCGCCGACGACGCCGTCGCCGCGCACTTCCTGCACTTTGCCGTTGGCGTCGGTGATCACCCAGTGGCGCGTCAACAGGCGCGCCGGGGTCGGACCGTCGTTGCGGATCGTGATCGTGTACGCGAACACGTAACGGTGCTCGTGCGGGTCCGATTGCTCGTCGAGATACGTGGTTTCGACTTCGACGCGAATGCGGTGGGTCGTGCTCGTCATACGGCCGGGTTGCGCGCGGGGACCCGGACGGCGAGGACGTCGCAGGGGGCGCCGTGCAGTACCGTGTCTTCGGTGAGGTTCACGAGGATCGAGAGGCCGTGGCGCTCGCGGCTGCCGATCACGATCAGGTCCGCCTTCGCCTCGCGCGCCACGCGGATGATTTCGGCTTTCACGTTGCCGGTCTCGACTCGCAGCGGTGCACCCGCGAAGCCGAGCGAACCGGCGAGCGCCGCGAGCCGTTGGCGGGCGCGCTGCACGAGTTCTTCCTCGATCGCAACCGCGGGCATCAGGGTCTCGCCCATCGGTTCCACCGGCACGAACTGCACGACATGCAGCAGCTCGACCGTGGCGTTGAACGCCGCGGCGACCCGCTTCGCCCGCTCGCCAACGGCAACGCTGTCGTCGGTCAGGTCGAGGGGAATGAGGATGCGGCGGTAATCGGACATACGATCAAACTATCTCTGCGCCGCGGCCCGCGCAAGCGCGGCGAAACCCTGCGGCGAAACGACCTCCGGGCGTGCGCCCGGGTCGATACCCACGGCCGCGATTTCGGCCGCGGTGAGGAGCGATTTCAGCGCGTTGCGCAATGTCTTGCGCCGCTGGGAAAAAGCGCTCGTCACGAGGCCGGCGAAGTTGGCCGGAACCGCAAAAGCCGGGGTCGCGAGCACTCGCAGCCGCGCCACCGATGACCATACCCTGGGCGGCGGCTGGAAGGCGCCCGGACCGACGTCGAACAGCTTCTGGACTTGCACCCACGGCGCGAGCATCACCGTCAACCGCCCGTAGTCCTTGCCGCCCGGCTGCGCCGCCATGCGCTCGATCACCTCCCGCTGCAGCATCACGTGCAGGTCGGCGAGCGCCGCCGGCGTTCCGAGCAGCTTGAAAAGGAGCGGGGTCGAGATGTTGTAGGGGAGGTTGCCGACCACCCGAAGCCGCGTGCCACGCGCGGCGGCGAGTGCCGCAAAATCGAAGCTCAGCGCGTCGCCGATATGCAGCGCGAGGCCCGAACCGGCGGGAAATTCCTTCGTCAGCTGCGCCGCGAGGTCGCGATCGATCTCGACGGCGTCGAGCGTGCCGGCGGCTGCGAGCAGCGCACGCGTCAGAACGCCCCGCCCCGGGCCGATCTCGACGATCGCCTCGCCCGGTTGTGGGGCGATCGCGCGCACGATGCGATCGACCACCGCGGGGTCGTGCAGGAAATGCTGTCCGAAGCGCTTGCGCGCCGGCGCCGGCACGTCAGTGCCGCCGGTTGGCCAGCTCGATCGCGAGCGCGAGCGCTGCCTCGAGGCTGCCGGCGTCCGAGCGGCCGGTGCCGGCGAGGTCGAGCGCCGTGCCGTGATCGACCGACGTGCGTATCACCGGCAGTCCGAGCGTCACGTTGACCGCGTGGCCGAAGCCCGCGTGCTTGAGCACCGGCAGGCCCTGGTCGTGGTACATCGCGAGCACCGCGTCGTAGCCCACGAGCTGCGCGGGAATGAACGCGGTGTCGGCGGGTACGGGGCCCACGACATCGATGCCACGCGCGCGCGCGTCTTCGAGGGCCGGCGTGATGACTTCGATTTCCTCGCGCCCCAGGTGGCCGGACTCGCCCGCGTGCGGGTTCAGGCCGCAGACGAGAATGCGCGGCGGCGCGCGGCCGAACAGGCGCGCGAGATCGGTCGCGAGCACGTCGAGCACTTCACGCAGCACGGCGCCGGTGATCGCCGGGCTCACGTCGCGCAGTGGCAGGTGAGTCGTCGCGAGGGCGACACGCAGCCCACCCGCGACCAGCAGCATGACCGGTCGCGTGACGCCACTGTGCGCCGCGAGGTACTCCGTATGCCCGGTGAACGCGATGCCGGCGTCGTTGATGATGCTTTTCTGTACCGGCGCCGTGACGATGGCGTCGAACTCGTGGGTGACGGCTCCGGCCATCGCGGCATCGAGCAGCGACAGCACGTAGGAGGCGTTGCGGCGGTCGAGCCGGCCCGGCTGCGCCGGGCTGCCGAGTGCCGAGTGCGCCACCCGCAGTTCCCCGGGGACATGCGCACGCACTTCGGCGCGTGCGTAGTCGTGCAGGGTCAGCGAGCCGCCGGTCGAGGCCGCGCGCTCGGCGAGCAGCGCGCGATCGCCGAAACACACGAGTTCGCAAGGCCACGGCGCGCGCGCCACGGTGGCGCAGAGCTCCGGGCCGATGCCCGCAGGCTCACCCGACGTGAGTGCGATGCGGGGCAGGCGCATTGGGACGCCTCACATCTTGAATTCGACGTAGGCTTCGTCGCGCAGGCGCCGCAGCCACAGCTCGGTCTCTTCCTCGGCCTTGCTCTCGCGCAGCGCGGTGAAGGCGCGTTGGCGCTTCATCTCCGCGCTGTTGTCGACCTCGCGATGGCCGAGCAGCTGCACGATGTGCCAGCCGAACTGCGTGTGGAACGGCTGGCTGATCTCGCCCTCCTTGAGCGAGGCGAGCTGCGCCTCGAATTCCGGCACGAAGGTGCCGGGGTTCGACCAGCCAAGGTCGCCGCCCTCGGCGGCCGACCCCGGGTCTTCGGAAAGCGTGGAGGCAAGGCCCGCGAAGTCCTCGCCCGCGAGGATGCGATCACGCGCCGAAGTGAGGCGCTGCTCGACGGTCGCATCGTCCTGGAGCTCATTGGTCTTGATCAGGATGTGCCGCGCGTGCACCTGCTGCACGATCGCGGGGCCATCGGAACTGCGGATCTCGTTGACACGCACGAGGTGAAAGCCGCTCGGCGTGCGGATGATGTCGCTTACTTCGCCCGCCTTCAGCTTGACGACGGCGTCCGCCAGGACGGTGGGCAGTTCGGGGCCTTTGCGCCAGCCGAGCGCGCCGCCTTCGAGCGCGGTCTGGCTGCTTGAATTGGCGACGGCGAGCTGCGCAAAGTCCTCGCCGGCGACCGCTCGCCGGTGCACGTCTTCGGCGCGCTGCTCGGCAGCAGCGAGCTGTTCGGGCGTCGCGGCCTGGGGCACGGCGATCAGGATGTGCGAAAGGTTGTACGACACCGACTCGGAAGGCGCGTTCTTCTGGCGTTCGAGATACTGATCGATCTCCCGGGGCGAGATCATGATGCGCGCGACGACATCGCGCTGGCGCAGCATGCTCAGGGTGATCTCCTTGCGCAGGTTGTCGCGGTATTCCGCGTAGTCGATGCCCTGGCCCGCGAGCGCCTGCGGCAGCTGCGACAGTGCGATGCCGTTGCGGCGGGCGACGTCCTGCAGCGCGCCGTTCACCATTTCGTCGGTGACCTTGAGGCCGGCTCGGTTCGCGCGCTGCACCTGCACTTCCTGCGTGACGAGGCGCTCGAGCACCTGCTGGCGCAGGACGTTTTCCGGCGGCAGTTCGAGCCCTTGCTGGCGCAGCCGCGTGCCGATGAGCTGCATCTGCTCGTCGAGCTCGCTCTTCAGGACCACGCCGTCGTTGACGATCGCGGCGACGCGATCCACGAGCTCTCCGCCCGAGGACAATTCGCGTGTCTGGGCGTGGGCGATGCCGGCGGCACCGGCCGCAAGCAGTGCGGCGAGGAACAGTCGTAGCATGGATTTTCCGTGAAAGGTCAATGCCTTGGGTCGGCCGGTGAGTATCCCCGAATTGCGTCTTCGAGGAAAGCCACGGCCGATGATCCGACACTCGCGAGACCGCTGAGTTCCAGCTGCAGGTAGATGCCGGTGTCGCGCTCGCCGGTGCGGCTGCTGACGAATCGCCGACCGACGGCGCGGAAGCGCCAGCAGCAGGAGCGGTACTCGAAGCCGGCAAACTGGTCGAGCGTTTCGTTGTCATGCAGGGAATAGACGTAACGCCCGAAGAGACTCCAGCGGTCGGCCACGGGCCAGGCGAACGAGGCGTCCGTCTGGTCGATCCGGTCGCGCTGGTAGCGATAGCCGAGGTTCACCACGCTCGTCGGCGCGGGGCGGAACTGCAGTTGCACCTGCATGCGCTCGCGCTCGGAGGATTCCGGGTTCCACTGCACGCCGACGTCCGCGGTCCAGTCGCGGAGCGCAGTGAGCGCCACCTGCGCGATGAGATCCGACGTGTCGCGATCGGTGATCGTCTCTCCCGGCAGCGCCACGCGGGGCGCGTCGAAATACACGGTCTGGCCGATCGTGGCGGCGAGCAACTGCCGGCCGGTGTCCGTATCGAGGATGCGGCTCGTCACGCCGAAGCTCGCCTGGTTCGCATCGCTGACTCGATCGCCGCCGACATAGCGGTTGGTGCGAAAGAGCTGCACGAGATTGAGATCGGGAATCGCGGTGTCGAAGACCGGCAGGTCATCCTGGTTGCGATAGGGCGTATAGACGTAGAGCGCGCGCGGCTCGAGCGTGAGCCGCCGCTGGCCCTTGGAGCCGCTGGCGCCCTCGAAGACGAGGCCGGCGTCGAGGCTCGCGGTCGGCAAGCTGCGGCGGGGCGAACGTTCGGCGCCCGGAGCGGTGTCTTCGAGCGAATAACCCGTCGCGCGCCAGCTGACCCCGGGGCGCAGGAAATAGCCCGCGCCTTGCCAATCAAGGCCGAGGTGCGGCGCGACGTCGTAGCGCCAGCCGGTGACGCCGACATTGCGATCGAAGTCGATCACCTCGGCATCGAAGCCGTAGCGCAGCTGCAGCTGCTGCCCGACGTGGAAGTCGGCGCTGGCGTACAACTGCGGCAGCATCGAATACGGGCGGTCGGCGTCGGCGACGTCGACGTCGATCGTCTGGAAATCCTGGAACGCACCGCGCAGCCGCCAGTGCGCGTCGCGATAGGAGAGCGCGGCCGAGCGCTCGACGAACGCGATGCTCGTGCCTTCCGGCCCCTGGCCGAAGTCCTCGAAATACTGCGTGTCGCTCACGTTCGCCGCGTCGACCGAGAAGCGCCAGCCGGCGGGCAGCTCGGTGCGGCTCGCGAGGCGCACGTAGCTGCGGTCGTCGGCGAACAGGCGATCATCCGGCAGGTACGAGACATCGAGCGCACCGCGACTTCGGGGCGTGAGAAAACGGAAGTTGCCCGCCGCGTCGACGCCACGCCGCGCGAACACCACCGGCTCGAAGGTGAGGTCGTAGTTCGGCGCGATGTTCCAGTAGTACGGCACGGAAAGCTGCGCGCCGCTGCGCGTCGAATAGCCCGCGCCGGGAAAGAGGAAGCCGCTCTTGCGCTCGGTGCCGAGCGGAAATGAAATCCACGGCGAGTAGAAGATCGGCAAGCCCTTGAATTCGACCCGCGTGCCGCGGCCGACGCCGTTCCTTTTCGCGGTGTCGAGGTCGATCCGGTCGGCGCGCAGCCGCCAGGCCGGATCGGTCAGCGGGCAGGTCGTGAAGGTCACGCCCTCGAGCCGCGCGACGCCCGCCGCGTCGAGCGTCATCGCATCGGCGGTGCCGCGCGCGGGCCGCGACGGCAGTTCGAAATCGGCGCCGTGGAATTCGGCGCCCTCAGTCGCCGAATAGCGACCGGACTTGCCGTGCACGATCAGCAGCGGGTCGCGGTACGCGACATTGCCATCGACGGCGAGTTTGCCGGCTTGCGCGTTGTACGTGACACGGTCGGCCTTGATCTCGCGGTCGCCCTGCTTGACGAGGACGTTGCCCGAGAGGACCGCATCGCCGTTCACGCCGAGGGTGGCCTCGTCGCTCGACACGTCGATCGGCGCGCCCTCGAGTTCGGCGGCGCTTTGCGCCGTGGCGACCGTCTGCGGCAACCGGCCACTGTCCTCGAGGGTGCCGTAGCAAAGCGGGGCGGCGGGATCCGCCGCGCGCGCCGCCGCCGCCGGCAGCAGCAAGGCGCCGACCGCGAGCACGAGCATCCGATCGCAACGGGAGGAGAGCATGTGTCGTGTCATTATAATGATGCAATGAGCGAAAACGACGCGCGTGCGGCGCAGTTGCACGAATGGTTGACCGCCGGGCTCGGCCGGCCGATCGACCGGCTGACGCTGGCGTCGGCCGATGCGAGCTTTCGCCGCTATTTTCGCGCGCACGCGAACGGCGCCACGTGGGTGGTGATGGACGCGCCGCCCGGGCACGAGGACGTGCGCCCATATCTCCGGGTCGCAAGGCTGCTCGAGGAAACGGGCGTGCATGTGCCGCACGTGCACGCGAGCGACATCGAGCAGGGTTTCGTGTTGCTCGAGGACCTCGGCAGCACGCCCTATCTCGCGCGCCTCACGAACGGCGAGGACGTCGATCGGCTGTACGCGGACGCGCTCACGGCCCTGGCCGCGATCCAGGTGCGCGGCCGCGACGCCGCGCGCGAGTTGCCCCCCTACGATGATCGCGCGCTGCAGCGCGAACTCGACCTGATGCCCGAGTGGTTCTGCGCGCGCCATCTGCGCCTGAAGCTCGGCGACGAGGAACTCGGCCTGATCGTGCGGACCTTCGACTTCCTGATCGAGGAAGCGCTCGCGCAGCCGCGCGTGTTCGTGCACCGCGACTACCATTCTCGCAACCTGATGATCGTCGACGACGGCAACCCCGGCATCATCGACTTCCAGGACGCGCTCGAAGGCCCGATCGGCTACGACCTCGTGTCGCTCCTGAAGGATTGTTATGTCGCGTGGCCGCGCGCGCGCGTCGTGGCGTGGCTGCGGGAGTACCGGCGGCGCGTCGCGCGCGAGGGGCTCGCGGCCGGTGCGAGCGAGCGCGAATTCCTGCGCTGGTTCGACCTCGCGGGCGTGCAGCGTCACCTCAAGGTGCTCGGCATTTTCGCGCGTCTTTGGTACCGCGACGGCAAGCGTGGCTATCTCGCGGACCTCGTGCTGACGCTCGACTACCTGCGCGACGCCTGCGCTCGTTACAGCGAACTGCAGGCCTTCGCGCACTGGCTCGAAGCGCGCGTCGTGCCGCAACTGCCAGCCGCGAACGCGCGGGAACTCGCGCTGCGATGAGGGCCATGATCCTCGCAGCCGGGCGCGGCGAGCGCATGCGGCCGTTGACCGATGCGTTGCCGAAGCCGCTGCTCGAAGTGCGTGGCAAGCCGCTGATCGTCCATCACCTCGAAGCGCTCGCGCGCGCGGGCGTGCGCGACGTCGTGATCAACCTCGCCTGGCGCGGCGCGCAGCTCCGTGCCGCACTCGGCGACGGGCGCGACGGCCTGCGCATTGCCTACAGCGACGAGGGTGAGACGGCGTGGGAGACCGGCGGCGGCATCCACCGCGCATTGCCGCTCCTCGGCGCGGCGCCGTTCCTCGTCGTCAACGGCGATGTGTGGACCAATTTTGATTTCGCGATGCTCGCGGCGGACGGGCGGTGGTCGGTCGAAGAAGGTGCCGACGCCCACCTCGTGCTGGTCCCGAATCCGCCGCAACACCTGCGCGGCGATTTCACGCTCGAGGAGGGTCGCGTCGGCGAGGACCCCGCGCCGGGCGCGGTGCGCTACACGTATTCCGGCATCGGCGTGTACCGACCGGAGTTCTTCGCGGGCTGCACCCCGGGGCGGTTCCCGCTGCTGCCGCTCCTGCGGCGTGCGATCGGCGCGCGGCGACTGCACGGGCAGGTGTACCACGGCCGGTGGCAGGACATCGGCACGCCCGAGCGCCTCGCGGCGATCAATGCGGCCGTTCCGGTAAACTAGCGCGATGTCCGACCTCAAAGGCATCCGCGTCGTCCGCGAGTCCGCGCCCGCCGCCCGCAGCGGGGAAAAAT
Source organism: uncultured Pseudomonadota bacterium (assembly GCA_902826635.1). Lineage (GTDB taxonomy): Bacteria > Pseudomonadota > Gammaproteobacteria > Steroidobacterales > Steroidobacteraceae > CADEFQ01. Next base: position 948 of record CADEFQ010000032.1, on the reverse strand, counting down.
ATCAGACGCCTCAAGGCTTTACGGCCATAAAGGACGGCATCAAGCCGCAAGGCGAAGTCGACCGGCGGGGGCTCCTCGGCAAGCCGCGCTGGCTCAAGGCGCCGCTCGCGGCCGGTGCGGGTTACGACAGCGTGCGGCGCGCCGTGCGCGATCACGCGCTCGTCACCGTCTGCGAAGAGGCGAAGTGCCCGAACATCGGCGAGTGCTGGAACGCCGGCACCGCGACGATCATGCTGATGGGCGCCGTCTGCACGCGGGCTTGCCGCTTCTGCTCGGTCGATACCGGCAATCCGCGCGGCTGGCTCGATCAGGACGAGCCGCAGCACGCGGCGCGGACCGTCGCGCTGATGAAGCTCAAGTATGTCGTTCTCACCTCGGTCGATCGTGACGACCTGCCGGACGGCGGAGCCGCCCACTACGCGGCCTGCATCCGCGCGATCAAGACCGAAAATCCGGGCACCGCAGTGGAGGCGCTGACGCCGGATTTCCAGGGCGTGTTGCGCGATGTGGCAACGGTGGTCGATTCCGGCCTCGAAGTGTTTGCGCAGAACGTCGAGACCGTGCGGCGCCTGACGCATCCGGTGCGCGATCCGCGCGCCGGCTACGACCAGACCCTCGCGGTGCTCGCGCACGCGAAACGCCATCGCCCCGGGGTCCTGACGAAGACGAGCCTGATGTTGGGCCTCGGCGAGACGGATGACGAGATCGCAGCGACGATGGACGACCTGCGCGCGATCGACGTCGATATCCTGACGCTCGGGCAGTACCTGCGCCCCACGCTCAATCACTTGCCGGTCGAGCGCTACGTGACGCCCGAGGAGTTCGAGCGCTACCGCGAATGGGGACTCGCACGCGGCTTTCGCGAATGCGTATCCGGGCCGCTCGTGCGCTCGAGCTATCGCGCCGAGCAGGCGCTCAACGGCAACAACGTCGGTTTGCCGGGCCATG
>CADEFQ010000031.1:25812-39425 GCA_902826635.1 uncultured Pseudomonadota bacterium | reverse complement strand
AGAAACCGCAGTCGATCCAGGAAGTAGCTCATGGTCTTGTCCTCCAGCCCATCGTTCGCAACGCCGGCACGTTCAGCACGGCGCTTCCGCGCCACGGCGCATGTACCACCACCACGTAATCGCGAGACAGCTCGCGTAGAACGCGATGAAACCATAGTAGGCCGCCTCGGGCCCACCGGTGATCGCGATCGAGCTGCCGTAACTTTTCGGAATGAAGAAGCCACCGTAGGCGCCGATCGCGGAACTGAACCCGACTACCGCCGCCGATTCGATGCCGGCCTGACGCTGCGCGGCGCTCTTGCCCGCCGCATCCGCGCCCGCGGCCAGGCGCTCGTGCACCGACCGGAAAATCACCGGGATCATCCGAAACGTCGAACCGTTGCCGATGCCCGCGGCGATGAACATTGCGATCGACGTGGCGAGGAAGCCCGCGAAATTGCCGGTCGCGCCGTCATGCGGCAGAAAATACATCTTCAGCAGCACGCCGCCGATCATCAGCGCGAACACCCAGAAGGTGAGCGCGGCCCCACCCGTGCGGTCCGCGAGCCAGCCGCCGGCCGGGCGCGCGAGCGCGCCGACGAGCGGACCGAGGAAGGCGTATTTCAACGGGTCCACGTCCGGGAACTGCGTCTTCACGAGCAGCGGAAACGCCGCCGAGAACCCGATGAACGAACCGAAGGTGCCGACATAGAGCCAGCACATCAGCCAGTTGTGCTTGCGCCGGAAGATTGTCGCCTGTTCGTTGAACGACGAGCGTGCACTCGCGAGGTCGTTCATGCCGAACCAGGCCGCGACGCTGCACGCGATCAGCAGCGGCACCCACACGAAGCCGGCATTCTGCAGATAGAGGCTCTCGTCGCCGTGCGCTGCCTGCGATCCGCCCGCCGCCGCGCCGAACAGTGCGAGCGTTGTGACCAGCGGCACGAGGAACTGCACGCTCGAAACGCCGAGATTGCCGAGGCCCGCGTTCATGCCGAGCGCGTAGCCCTGCATCGCCTTCGGGTAGAAAAACGAGATGTTCGACATCGACGAGGCGAAGTTGCCGCCGCCGAGTCCGCACAGGATCGCGATCGCGACGAAATGCCAGTACGGCGTGGCCGGATCCTGCACGGCGAAGCCGAGCCAGATCGCCGGCGCGAGGAGCAGCGCCGTCGATACCGCCGTCCAGCGCCGTCCGCCGAAGATCGGCACCATGAACGAGTAGAAAATACGGAGCGTTGCGCCGGAGAGGGCGGGCAGGGCGGTCAACCAGAAGAGCTGATCGGTCGTGAAGCTGAAACCCGCGCGGTTGAGCTTGACGGCGACGACCGAGAACAGCATCCACACCGCGAAGGCGAGCAGCAGCGCCGGAATCGAGATCCAGAGGTTACGCGTGGCGACACGGCGGCCCGTCGCGGCCCAGAACGTCGCGTTCTCGATCTCCCACTCTGTGATCTCGGCTCGCTGGGCCATGCAGACACTTCGTCGGTTCGTGCAATTGTCGCAGAAGAAAGTCTAGGTGGCGCGCCGCCTCGGCACCTTGCCGTGGATCAAGCGATTGTGCACCCGCGCTTGCGTCTATCACCTACTTGACCCAGGTCAGGTCGCCGGCGCAATTCGGGCCCCTATACTTCGGCCGTCAGGAGGGTTTCGATGGAAAAACCTGCAATTCCGCTCGTGTACTCCTGTTCCGGCTGCTCGAGCGCCGCGCAAATGGCGAACCAGCTCGCGATCCGGCTCGATCGCGCGGGCCTCGCAGAAATGTCGTGCATTGCGGGGGTCGGCGGCGGTGTCACCGGGCTCGTGCGGACGGCGCGCAGCGGCCGCCCCATCCTCGCACTCGACGGCTGCGTCCTCGCTTGCGTGAAGGCCTGCCTCGCGCAGGCCGGTGTCGAGGCCGACCGTCATCTCGTGCTCTCCGACTACGGCGTGCGCAAGCGCAAGCACGCCGACGTGGACCAGACACAGGCCGAGCAGGTCTATGTCGAGCGCGTGCAGCCGGAGGCGGAAGCGCTTCTCGCGACACCCGAGGCGCCCTTGTGCGAATGCTGACGCCGGACGAGGCCGACCACGCGATCCGCGCGCATCTGCGGCCGCTCGCGATCGAGTCGTTGCCTTTGTTGCAATGCATTGGTGCGGTGTTGCGCGAAGAGATTGGCGCGGAGCGCGATCAGCCGCCCTTCGATCGAGTGGCGATGGACGGTATTGCACTCGCTTCGCATGCGGTGAGTGCGGGCCAGCGGCACTTCCGGGTGCAGGGCGTGCAGGCCGCGGGTGATGCGCCGGGCGTGCTCGTGGACGCGACCCACTGCATCGAAATCATGACCGGTGCGATGCTGCCGCAAGGCTGCGATGCCGTGGTGCCGATCGAGCGGATCGCGCTGCACGGCGGCGCCGCGAAGCTTGAAGACGGCCTCGACGTCGCGCCTTGGCAAAACGTGCATCGACGCGGGAGCGATGCCCGTGCCGGTGCGCGCGTGCTGGGCGCGGGTAGCGTGTTGCACGCCCCCGAAATCGCGGTCGCGGCATCTGCGGGCAAAGCCAGCCTGCGGGTGTCGGCGCAGCCCGCCGTGATCGTGGTGTCGACCGGCAGCGAGCTGGTGGAACCCGGCGACGCGATCCTGCCGTATCAGGTGCGGCGCTCGAATGCCTACGGCCTCGTTTCACAGCTGCGCCTGCACGGATTCACCCGCGTCGCGAATGATCACGTGGTCGATGATGCCGAGGCGCTGCGCCGCGCGCTCGCGCTGCACCTCGAAACGCAAGACGTGGTGATCCTGAGCGGCGGCGTGTCGGCCGGCCGGCTCGACCTCGTGCCGCAAGTGCTCGCGGGGCTCGGCGTGCAGCAGCAGTTTCACAAGATTGCGCAGCGCCCCGGCAAGCCGCTGTGGTTCGGCACCGCGCCATCCGGCGCCGCGGTGTTTGGCCTGCCCGGCAATCCGGTGTCGTCGCTCGTGTGCCTCGCGCGCTATGTCCTGCCTGCGCTGCGCGCGGCCTCGGGTGGCGTGCTGCAACCGCCCGAAGTGGTTGCGCTCGCGAAGCCGGTGCGCGTGACGCCGCCGCTTGCATACTTCCTGCCGGTGCGGCTCGTGCGCGACGCACGCGGCGCGCTCACCGCCGAGCCTTGCCCCACCAATGGTTCGGGGGATTTCACGAGCCTCACCGGCACGGATGGCTTCGTGGAATTGCCGCCCGGTCCCAACGAGTACTCGAAGGGATTCGTGGCCGCGTTCTATCGCTGGTAGTGGCCGCCAGCCCCGCGCGCAGCATCGCCTCGACCAGCAGCCAGCGCGCGGCGGGTGCCTGCGCCGAGGGCGCGCGCCGGGCGGCGAGGCTCGCGAGTCCCTCCTTCAGCGTCGCCGCGCTGCGTGCCGGGCCGAGGCAGCGCCACATCAATTCGCGTAGCTCCTGATCGACGCGCCCGTCGTCGTCGGCCGCAGCCGGCGCAGGCCGGGCGCGTGCGGAGGGTCCGCCGCGCAGGCGCGCGAGCGCCTCGCCCATGCGCTGCCCGAACACGACGGCCTCCAGCAGTGAATTGCTCGCGAGCCGGTTTGCGCCGTGCAAGCCCGTGCAAGCCACTTCGCCGACGGCCCACAGATGCGGCAGGCTCGTACGGCCGTCGAGATCAACCGCAATGCCGCCCATGTGGTAGTGCGCGGCGCAGGTCACGGGGATCGGCGCGCGCTGCGGGTCGATGCCGTGGTCCCTGCATTGCCGCGAGGCCGATGGGAACGACTGCGCGACATCGCCGACGCGCAGATTCGTGGCGTCGAGCCACACGCGCCGGCCCGCGACCTGTTCCGCGTGCACGACGCCTGCGACGACGTCGCGCGGCGCGAGGTCGCCGAGCGGATGCACGCCCGCCATGATGGGGCGCCCGCCATCATCGATCAGGCGCGCACCGGCGCCGCGCAGGGCCTCGGAGATGAGCGGCAGCGGACTCGCCGCGACGTCGAGCGCCGTGGGATGAAACTGTACGGCTGCCAGCGCATCGACGCGGGCGCCGGCGGCGAGCGCCATGGCGAGGCCGTCGCCGCAGGCGACCGGCGGGTTCGTGGTGCGGCTGTACAGTGCGCCGAGGCCGCCCGTTGCGAGGACGACGTCACGGGCGCGCACGTTCACAGGCGCTCCGTCGACGGAGATCGCCGTCACGCCATTCACGCCGCCGGGACCGCGAAGCAGGGCGTGAGCGCGCAGGCGCGGCAGCAGTTCGATATGCGGCGCGTCGGCGACCTCCCGTCGCAGCGTGCGCATGATCGCCGCGCCGGTGGCGTCGCCACCAGCGTGCAGCACACGTGCCCGGCTGTGCGCGGCTTCGAGGTGCAGCGACCACGCTGCGCCGTCGCGCGCGAAACGCAAGCCGAGGGACTCGAGCCAGGCGATCGCCGCGGGCGCGCTCTCGCAGGCGAAGCGCACGGCGCGATCATCGTTGGTCGAATGCCCGGCGACGCGCGTGTCTTCGGCGTGTAGCGCCGGTGTGTCGTCATCGCCGACTGCGGCGGCGATTCCCCCTTGCGCCAGTTCGCTCGCCGTGCCCGCCGCGTACAGGAGGCACACGCGGCGCTCCCGGGCGCTGAGCGCCGTCACGAGACCGGCCGCGCCGGCGCCGATCACCAGCAGGTCGGTATCGAGCTCGATCAAGGGCCGCGCGGGCGACCGAGGTCGAGCATCCGCTCGACGGCCCGGCGCGCGCCGACCGCAACGCTGTCCGGGATCTCGATCGCCGGGCGGAGGCTTTCGAGGCTCGCGCGAACCGCGGCCAGCGTGATCCGCTGCATGTGCGGACAGAGGTTGCAGGGCCGCAGGAACTCGGTGTCGGGAAAGGCGCCCGAGATGTTGTCCGCCATGGAGCATTCGGTGATCAGCATCGCGCGCTCGGGCCGCTCGCGCCCGAGCGCCGCGATCATCCCCGACGTCGATCCGACATAGTCGGCGGCGTCCTGCACGTCGCGCGGGCATTCGGGGTGCGCGAGCACATAGGCCCGCGACGCTTCGCGATACTCGCGCACTTCCTGCCCGGTGAATCGTTCGTGCACCTCGCAATGACCCTGCCACGGAATGATGCGCACGGACGTGTGTGCCGCGACGTGCGCCGCGAGGTATTCGTCCGGAACGAAAATGACTTCGGGCGCGCCGAAGCTCTCGACCACGAGCTGTGCATTCGACGAAGTGCAGCACGCGTCGCACTCGCTCTTCACCGCCGCGCTCGTGTTGACATAGCACACGACCGGTACGCAGGGGTGACGGGCGCGCAGCGCGCGAATGTCCCCGGGCGTGATGGATTCGGCGAGCGAACAACCGGCCTCGAGGTCGGGCAGCAGCACCGTCTTGCCGGGGGCCAGCAGCTTGGCAGTCTCGGCCATGAAGCGTACGCCGCACATCACGATCACGTCGGCGGTCGATCGTGCGGCCTGCCGGGCGAGTTCGAGGGAATCCCCCTGAAAATCGGCGATGCCGTGGAAGATTTCCGGTCGCTGGTAGTTGTGCGCGAGCACGACGGCGTTGCGCTCACGCTTGAGCGCTTCGACGGCGGCGATCGCCTCGAAGTGCGCGTCCCACTCGGCCAAGGGCATCAGGCGCGCGACACGCTCGTAGCGCTGCGCATGCCGCGCGGCCGCGTTCACAACCGCCGGAACACGAGCGACGCGTTGGTGCCGCCGAAGCCGAAGCTGTTCGACATCACGGTGTTCACGCGCATCGGCCGCGTCTCCCTCAGGATCGGGTAGTCGGCGCAGGCCGGATCGAGTTCGTCGATGTTGGCCGAGCCTGCGAGGAAGCCGTCGCGCAGCATCAGCAGCGTGTAGATCGCCTCGTGCACGCCGGCGGCGCCGAGTGAATGGCCCGAAAGGGATTTGGTCGAGGAGAGGAGCGGCAGGTCGAAGCCGAAGACTTCGCGGACGGCATTGAGCTCGATCACGTCGCCGAGCGGCGTCGACGTGCCGTGCGCGTTCACGTAGTCCACGGGATCCGTGACGCCGCTCAGCGCCTGGCGCATGCAGCGCACCGCACCCTCGCCGGAAGGCTGCACCATGTCCGCGCCGTCCGCCGTGACACCGAAGCCGACGAGTTCCGCGAGGATCGGTGCGCCGCGCGCCTGCGCATGCTCGAGCGATTCGAGCACCAGCATGCCGCCGCCGCTCGCGATCACGAAGCCGTCGCGATGCGCGTCGTAAGCGCGTGAGGCGAGCTCGGGCGTGGCGTTGCGCGCGGTCGACAGGGCGCCCATCGCGTCGAAGAGGGCCGTGAGCGCCCAGTGTTCTTCCTCGCCGCCTCCGCAGAACATGACGTCCTGGTTGCCCCAGCGGATCTGCTCGGCCGCAGCGCCGATGCAGTGTGCACTCGTCGCACAGGCCGAAGTCAGCGAGTAGCTGACGCCCTTCACATGAAAGCTCGTCGCGAGGCAGGCCGCGATGGTGCTGCACATGGTGCGCGGTACGCGCGTGGCGCCGACTTTGCGCAGGCCGCGTGCGCGAAGCGCGTCGGCGGCCTCGACGACGTTGGCGGGCGAGCCGCCGCCGGTGCCTGCAATCAGGCCGGTGCGCGGATGACTCACCTGCGCTTCGGTGAGGCCGCTCGCGGCGATCGCCCGCGCCATCGCGATCGCGGCGTAGGCCGCCGCGTCGCCCATGAAACGCAGGTCGCGCCGGTCGAGGTGCTCGGCGACGACGATCTGCGGGATGCCTGCAACGTGGCTGCGCAAGCCCGCCGAGGGATAGTCGGGCATGGCCCGGATGCCGGACAGGCCCTGCGCGAGGGCCTTGCTGACCGTGTCCGGGTCATTGCCGAGGCAGGACACGATCCCGAGCCCCGTGACGACGACGCGACGCATCAGGTCGCCCCGGGCGTATTGAAGAGGCCGACGCGCAGCCCGTTCGCCGTGTAGATTTTCTCGCCGTCGGCGAAGAGCGCGGCATCGCCCACGATCATCACGAGCTTGCGCTCGATCACTCGCTTGATGTCGATCTGGTATCTGACGAGCTTCACGTTCGGCAGTACCTGCCCCGTGAATCGCACTTCATCGACGCCGAGCGCGCGCCCGAGGCCGTGATGGCCGCTCCACGCGAGATGAAAGCCGATCAGCTGCCACATCGCATCGAGTCCGAGGCAGCCCGGCATGACCGGGTCCTCGAGAAAATGGCAGCCGAAGAACCACAGCGAAGGATCGATGTCGAGTTCGGCGCGGATCTCGCCGGCGCCGTGCGCCCCGCCTTCGGTCGAAATCCAGCTGATGCGATCCACCATCAGCATCGGTCCGATCGGCAGGCGCGGCGTGCCGGGACCGAACAGCGTGCCTTCGCCGCATGCGATCAGTTCCGCTTTCGTGAAGCTCTGTTGTCGATGCGGGGTCGCGGTGTGCGCCGCTGCGCTGCTGGGTGCCATGGGGCGATTACAGCCCGGCGCCTGCTCGCCCGTGTTGATGCCGGTCAAAGAGCGCGGCCCACATCGCGTCGGTGCGCTGCACCACGTCCGGGCTCATCGCGAGCGGGCGGCCCCAGCGGCGACGGGTTTCGGCGGGCCACTTGTTCGTTGCGTCGATGCCGAGCTTCGAGCCGAGGCCGGCGACGGGGCTCGCAAAATCGAGGTAGTCGATCGCACTGCGCCGCACGAGGTGCGTGTCGCGCGCCGGATCGACGCGCGTCGAGATCGCCCAGACCACTTCCTGCCAGTTGCGGACGTCGATGTCGTCGTCGGTCACGATCACGAACTTCGTGTAGAGGAACTGCCTCAGGCTCGACCACACCGCCTGCATGATCTGTCGCGCGTGGCCGGGGTAAGCCTTGCGGATGCTCACCACCGCGATTCGATACGAGCAGGCTTCCGGCGGCAGGTGGAAATCGACGATCTCCGGGAAACTCCGCTGCAGCATCGGCACGAACATTTCATTGAGCGACATCGCGAGGATCGACGGTTCGTCCCACGGCGAACGGCCCATGTAGCCGCCGTGATAGAACGCCTGCCGCCGCATCGAGAGGCGTTCGACGGTGAGCACCGGAAAGCGCGCCTGGCTGTTGTAGTAGCCGGTGTGATCGCCGAACGGGCCTTCGAGCGCGTCGTCGCCCGGTGCGATATGCCCTTCGAGCACGATCTCGGTGCTCGCGCAGACGTCGAGGCCGACGGCGCCGCGGAATACCTCGCTGCGCCGGCGACGCAGCAACCCCGCGAACTGGTATTCGGACACACTGTCCGGAATCGGCGTGGTCGCCGCGATCAACAGCGCGGGATCCGCGCCGATCATGACGGCGACGGGAAACGGTTTGCCGGGGTGATCGCGCTGCCAGTCGCGAAAGTCGAGCGCGCCACCGCGATGCGACAGCCAGCGCATGATCACGCGATTGCGCCCGATCACCTGCTGGCGATAGGGCGCCACGTTCTGGCGCGGCTTGCGCGTGCCGCGCGTGGCGACGAGGCCCCAGGTGATCAGCGGGCCCGCATCCTCCGGCCAGCAGGTCCACACCGGCAGGCACGAGAGATCGACATCGGGGCCGGCCTGCACCGTTTCGTAGTCGGGCGGGCGCGATGCGCTGCGCGGTGACGCCTTGAGCAGCGGCAGGAACGCCGGCAGGCGACCCAGCGCCTCATGCGGCCGGTCCGGCCAGTGCGGCTCGCGCAGGAACGCGAGCGTGGCGCCGATCTCGCGAAATTCCTTCACGCTGCCGTAGCCGAGCGCCGCGGCGACGCGCCGCTGCGTGCCGAAGAGATTGCCGAGCACGGGAATTGCCGAGCCGCGCGGCTGCTCGAACCACAGCGCCGGCCCGCCGGTCCTGAGACTGCGTTGGCAGAGATCGGTCATCTCGAGCCGTGGATCGACGGGAAAGGGCACGCGCTTCAGGTCACCGCTGCGTTCGAGCGCCTGCACGAACTCGCGCAGGCTCGCGTGGGTCATTGCGCCTCCCTGCGGGCGGCCAGCGCGTTGACCGGCGTCAAGCCACGGCGAGCCCGTCCGTGGCATGAAGGGTCTCGTCCCTGCGGGAGCCCGCCGTGTTGCCTGATCCGATCCTTGCCGTTCACCGGTTCCTCCGTTTCGCGCCGGCGCCGTTGCAGGCGCAGTGGCTCGCGCTGGCAGTCAATCACTTGCTGCGCGGCCAGCTGCTCTCGGGCCGGCTCGACGAACTCGCGGGCAAGTGCTTTTGCCTCTGCGTCGAGGACATTCCGGTCGCACTCAGCTTCGAGGTGGCCGGCGGCGGGCTCAGGCGCTCGACGCGCGCGCCGCATGTGACGATCCGCGGGACGCTGCAGGATTTCGTCGCGCTCGCGCGTCGCCGGGAAGATCCCGACACGCTCTTCTTTCAACGGCGCCTCGCGGTTGAAGGCGAAACCGAGACCGGGCTGCACCTGAAGAACCTGCTCGACGGCTGGGAATACGACCTGCCCGCGCACCTGCGCGCGGTGCTGCCGGGCCCGCTCGCGAGTGTCACTCTGCATGGTCTATCCCGGCTTCGCCCCGCAGATAGCCATCGCAGTAGCCGCCCGGCAGCGAAGGCGCCGGGAACGTGGCAACTGCGCCCCTAGCATCGATCGTGGCGCGAAACGCATCGATCACCGCGGGGAAACCCTGCGATTGCGGCGAGAGCCGCAGGATGTCGACGCCGGCGGCGCGCAGCGCATCGACCTCGCGCGAGAGGTTCTGCACCGCGGCGGATTGCGTCTGGATGCCGTTCAGCGTGAGGAACGGCTGATCCTCACGCGAGTACAGCGTGATGCCGTCGGGATAGTCGCCGCAGATGAAACCGCAGTCGTCCTTCGGGCGATTGTGTGATCGCGCCGTGAAGCAGCGCGCCGAGAAGGCGAGCGGCAGGCGACCGTACGCGAACACTTCGATCTCGAGCCCGGGCGGGCGGTTTGCGCCGAGCGTGGCGATTGTCGCGAGCGGCAGCTCCACCGGCGCCACCCAACGCCGCGCGCCGCGTGACGCCAGCAGCTGCAACGTGGCCTCGTTATAGATATTGAGATGCGGGCCGGCCACGAACGGGCGCCCGGCGGCGTATTGCACGGCCGCCATGTCGTTTGCCTCGAAGCGTCCGCCCGAAGCCTCTGCGCCCGCAGCATCGACGATGCGCGCCATCGTGGCGAGTTCCGATTCGGCCTCGATCAGCGCGAGCGTCGAGTAGACGACTTCCTTGCCGGCCGCCTCGAGCGCGCGCGCGACCATCGGCCAGTCTTCCCGCTGCATCAGGCGCCGCTTGCTGCACACGACCTCGCCGAGATAGACGATGTCGACCGGCGCGTCGCACAAGGCCGCGTAGAAATCGAGCGCCGCACGACGTTCCCACAGATAGAGAACCGGACCGACTGCGAGTTTCATGGGGCGCGTCATTGCCAGGGTCGGTGGTAGGCGCCGAGCGTGTGCGTGCGCCCCTCGGCGAGTGCATCGAGCGCGGCGAGCAGGTCCGCGGGCGGGGGCGCGTGCGGGTCTGCGGCTGGGGCCGCGGCGCACAGATCGAGCGCGCGGCGAAGCAGGCTCGTCACCTGTCCCACGTAGGCCGGCGAACGCTGTCGCCCCTCCACCTTGATCGCCTTGACCCCGCTCGCGGCGAGCGCGGGCAGCACGTCGAGCGCGTTGAGGCTGGTCGGCTCCTCGAGCGCGTGAAACACGGTGTCGTTGACGCGAAAGCGGCCCTTGCACAGCGTCGGATAGCCCGCGGCTTCGCCCGGCGCATAGCGATCGATCAGGATGCCGTTCAGGCGCGACTGCCGACCCTCCGGTTTTTCTTCCCAGCGCACCGCATGCGCGGGCGAACAGACACCCTGCGTGTTCGGGGAATGCCCGGTCGCGTAGGACGAGAGGGCGCAGCGGCCCTCCACCATCACGCACAGGCTGCCGAAGCCGAACACTTCGATTTCGACCGCCGTGCGCCCGATGAGGCGCGCGACCTGCGTGACCGACAGCACGCGCGGCAGCACGGCCCGCTGGATGCCGAATTCCTGCCGGTAGAATTCGATCGCACGCCAGTTGGTCGCGGAGCCCTGCACGCTCAAGTGCAGGCGCAGCGTGGGGTGGCGGTCCGATGCGTAGCGCATGAGGCCGGGGTCGGCGAGGATCAATGCGTCGACGCCGAGGCGCGCCGCGCGATCGATCGTCTCGGTGGCGATCGTCCAGTTTGCGGGCGAAGGGTAGATATTGAGTGCGACGAACACCCGAACGCCGCGCTCGCGCGCATAGGCGATGCCCGCCGCCGCTTCGGCCTCGCTGAAGTTCAGGCCGGGAAAATTGCGCGCGTTGGTCGCGCCACGAAAGCCGATGTAGACGGCGTCGGCGCCGTGATCAACGGCGGCGCGCAGCGCCGGCAGCGTGCCGGCCGGGCACACGAGTTCGAGGCTCATCCCCGCATGGTCGTGTCATCCGGGGCGCGCCGTGTTGACGACGGTCAAGTCGCCGGCTTGAGCGAAAGCAAGGTCACCTGCTGACCCGCGATTTCGATCTCCTTCTCGCGATGCAGCTTCTGGATCATGCGGCTCACGGTTTCGATGCGCGTGTCGAGCAGGTTCGCGATCTCCTGGCGGGTCATGCCGAGCGAAAAGCTGCGGCCGTCGAGCCCACGCTGCTCAAAGCGCTGCGCGAGGTCCACGAGGAGACCGGCGACGCGGTCGCGGATCGATCCGCGGGCGAGCGAGGTGCGCGGCGCCGATGCGCGGCTCAGGAGATTGATCAACGCGGCCGCGAGTTCCCGCACGCGTGAGTACTGATCGCTCAGCAGCGACAGCGGCAGTTCACAGCACACGACCGGCTGCAGCGCGACGACATCGTGCGAGTAGATGCGCTTGCCGAAGGCCTCGGTGCCGAGCACGTCACCGGGAGTGTTGACGGCGACGATGCGTTCCTCACCGTCGGTGCCGACATCGACCGTCTTCAACATGCCCTGGCGCACCGCGAACAGCGAGTGTGCCGGCTCACCGGCCCGGTAGAGTCGGGTGCCGGCGCGCAGCGTCTTCAGCGCACCCGTGCGCTGCAGGCCCCGGCTCTCGCCCAGCGCGATCATGCCGCACAGGCGGCAGACTTCATGCAGGTCACAGGAACGGCAGGCGATGGGGCCGGTGGGGTGCGTAGTCATGGCGTGTCCGCGGCTTTGAGATGGGTCAAAGCCATTGTCGAACGGACTTACGGGCGCATCATTGATCCAGGTCAAGGGTGCCGAGCCGCAACGCGTTGGCCACGACTGACACCGAGGAGAGGCTCATCGCCAGGGCCGCGATCATCGGGGTGAGCAGCAGGCCGGTGAGCGGGTAGAGCACCCCCGCCGCGATCGGCACGCCGAGCGCGTTGTAGAGGAACGCGAATCCGAGGTTCTGCTTCATGTTCGCGACCGTTGCAGCCGAAATCGCGCGCGCGCGGATGATGCCACGCAGATCGCCCTTGACGAGCGTCACCTGGGCGCTCGACATCGCAACATCCGTTCCGGTGCCCATCGCGATGCCGACATCGGCGCCCGCGAGCGCCGGCGCGTCATTGATGCCATCGCCCGCCATCGCGACCCGGTGGCCCTGCGCCCTGAGCCGCTGCACGAGCGCGATCTTGTCCTGCGGGCGCACTTCGCCGTGTACCTCGTCGATGCCGAGCACGCGCGCGACCGCATGCGCAGTCGTGAGCCCATCGCCGGTCGCCATCACGATGGACAGGCCCGCGGCGTGCAGCGCCGCGATCGCGGCCGGCGTCGAGGCCTTGAGGGGATCGGCGACCGCGAGCAGCCCCGCCAGCGCGCCATCCACGGCGACGAACATCACGCTCGCGCCTTCCAGCCGAAGCTTCTCTGCGTCGGCTCCGAGCGGCGCGGGATCGACACCCACTTCCTTCATCAACGCCGTGTTGCCGATCGCGATCGCCTGGCCCGCGACGCGACCGCGCACGCCGATGCCCGTCGATGACTCGAAGCCATCGGGCGCCTCGAGTACGAGATTCCTGCGGCGCGCCTCGGCGACGATCGCGTCGGCCAGCGGGTGTTCGCTCGCCTGATCGAGACTGGCGGCAAGGCGCAGCAGTTCGTCTTCGGTCAGGCTCACCGGGATGGCCGTACGGAAAGCCGGCTTGCCCTCGGTCAGCGTGCCCGTCTTGTCGACGATCACGGTGTCGATCCTGCGCAGGCGCTCGATCGCTTCGGCGTCGCGGAAGAGCACGCCGACGTGCGCGCCGCGCCCCATGGCCACCATGATCGACATCGGCGTCGCGAGCCCGAGCGCGCACGGGCAGGCGATGATCAGGACCGAGACGGCGTTCAGCACGGCATAGGTCCACGACGGCGCCGGCCCCATGAAGCCCCAGATGAAGAACGTGGCGATCGCGACCGCGAACACGGCGAGTACGAACCAGAAGGCGACCTTGTCGGCCATGCGCTGCATCGGCGCGCGCGAGCGCTGCGCCTGCGCGACGAGCTGCACGATCTGCGCGAGCACGGTCTCCGAGCCGACTTTCGTCGCGCGGATCACGAGACCACCGCTGCCGTTCATCGTGGCGCCGATCACGGTGGCGCCTTGTGATTTCTCCACTGGCACCGGCTCGCCCGTGAGCATCGACTCGTCGACGTGCGAACGACCCTCGAGGACGAGGCCGTCGACCGGCACTTTCTCGCCGGGGCGCACGCGCAGGCGATCGCCCACGTGCACGTGCGAGAGTTCGATGTCCTCGTCGCTGCCGTCGTCGC
>CADEFQ010000031.1:0-25712 GCA_902826635.1 uncultured Pseudomonadota bacterium | reverse complement strand
TCGTCGCTGCCGTCGTCGCGCAGTCGCCGCGCAGTCTTCGGCGCGAGCCCCAGCAGCGCCTTGATCGCGGCGGAGGTTTTCGAGCGCGCGCGCAACTCGAGCAGCTGGCCGAGCAGCGTCAGTGACACGATCACCGCCGCGGCCTCGAAATACACGCCGACGCGGCCGTGCTCGTGGAACGAGGCCGGGAAGATTCCGGGCGCGAGCGTGGCGACGACGCTGTAGGCGTAGGCCGCGAACACGCCGACACCAATCAATGTCCACATGTTGGGACTGCGGTTGGTGATCGATTGTGCGCAGCGCACGAAGAAGGGCCAGCCGGCCCACAGCACCACCGGGGTCGCGAGCACGAACTCGACCCAGGTGCGCGCGGCGATCGAAAGGCCGTGGAAGCGATGCCCGAACATCGCGAGCACGAGCACGATGAGCGAAAGAGGCAGCGTCCACCAGAAGCGCCGCGTGAAATCGCGCAGCTCGGGGTTTTCTTCTTCCTCGAGGCTCGGCACCTCGGGCTCGAGCGCCATGCCGCAGATCGGGCACGTGCCGGGGCCCTGTTGTCTCACCTCGGGATGCATCGGGCAGGTGTAGATCGCGCCCGCAGGCGCCGCCTGCGCCGCCTGCGGTGCCAGGTACTTTGCCGGATCGGCGACGAAGCGCTCGCGGCAGCGCGCACCGCAGAAGTGATACTCCGTGCCACGGTGTCCGGCGTGATGCGGCGTCTTCGCTGGATCGACCTTCATGCCGCACACTGGGTCGAGTACGCGATGCTCATGGGCGTGAGGGTCTTGGCTCATGGCTCCTCGCCGGAAAGCGCGGTCAGGATCGGGCATTGTGCGAGATCGCCGTGGCCGGGACAGGCGGCCACCAGCTTGCGCAGGCCGTCCCTGACGCGCGTCAGCTCCGCGAGTTTGTGCTCGACATCGGTGAGCTTCGCTGTTGCGGCCTTCTTCACGCCCGCCATGTTGCGGCTGCGGCGGCCGGTGAGGGCGAGCAGGTCGTGGATTTCCTCGAGCGTGAAGCCGAGCGCCTTGGCGCGGCGAATGAAGCGCAGGCGCGCGATGTCGTCCGCACCGTAGCTGCGGTAGCCGGAGGGCCGCCGCTGCGGCGCGGGCAGGATGCCGTGACGTTCGTAATAGCGCACCGTGTCGATGGGTACGCCGGCCGACTTCGCGTCACCGATTTGCATGCGGGCAGTATGCACCCTGGACTCAAGTCCAGAGTCAAGCCGATGTATAGTGCCGCCTCGTCAAGGAGGGCGCCGATGCTCGGATTCCTGCTCTGGCTGCTGCTGCTCGTCGTGTGCTGGCCGCTGGCGCTCGCCGCGCTGATCCTCTACCCGCTCGTCTGGTTGATCCTGCTGCCGTTCCGGCTGCTCGGGATCGCGGTGACCGGCGTGTTCGAGCTGTTGAAGGCGATCATCCTGTTGCCCGCGCGGGTGTTGCGCGGCAGGCCGGTGGCTTAGGGCGGAGAGCGGTCCGGCTTCGGCTTTCCGTCTTTTTCCTTGCTCGCGTCGTCGGGCGCAGGCGTGGAAGCGGGCGCCGCGGCAGGCGCGGGCCGCACCACGACATTGCTTGCCGGCTCCGGCAGGTAGAGCGGGCCCTTCTGCCCGCAGGCGGACAGCAGTACCAGCGTGATTGCGAGACCGGCAGCGCGCATCAGGTGTACATCGTGCGCTTGTCGCGCAGCGCGAGCCAGCCGCGCGCGACGCGGTAGACGATCCAGACCGCGACGATCAGCGCGGCGAGGAAAAACGTGAAGACTCCGAGGCCGAACAGCAGCACGAGCGGTGTCGACACGACGGCGGCCACCACGATCCACAGGAACGCGAACCAGAAGGTGCGGATCTGCCAGCGGAAGTGCGACTCGAGCCACGTGCCGCGCGCTTCGGATTGGCGCACGTAGTTCATGATCACGGCGATGATCGAGGGTAGTCCGAAGACGAAACTACCGATTACGGTTGCGGGGCCCGTTACGCCGATCAGCACCGAAAGCGCGTGCAGCCCGTAGATGATGTTGGTGTAGGTGACGAGGCCGGGATCGAGGCCGGCGGTCGGCTGGGTGTTGTCGGTCATCGCTTGCCCTCCAGGCAGGAAACCCGGCACCAAATTACCGAATCATACGCGCCGCTCGACCGTCGCGAGCGTGATACGCGAGATGCAGGTGAGATGGCCCTTCCCGTCGCGGATTTCAATACCCCAGACCTGGCTCCTCGCGCCGATGTGAAAGGGGCGCGCCGTGCCTGTCACGAGGCCGCTGGAAACGGGCCGCAGGTGGTTGGCGTTGATCTCCTGCCCGAAGCACTGGAAGCGGCTGCGATCGACGCAGGCCATTGCGCCCGTGCTGCCCATGGTTTCGGCGAGCGCTACCGAGGCGCCGCCGTGCAACACGCCGTAGGGCTGGCGCGTGCGCTCGTCGACCGGCATCGTGGCGCGCAGAAAGTCGTCGCCCACTTCGATGAAGCGGATGTCGAGGTGTGCGGAGAGGGTCTGTGCCGCGAGATCGTTCAGGATCTCGACGGTCGGCCGCTGTCCCTCGAACCAGATCGCCATGGTTACTCCTTGCGCAAGCGCGCGCCGACGCGGCGGTAGGCCTCGCGAAACGGAATGCCTTCCTTCACGACCAGCGCATTCGCTTCCTCGGCGGCGTGGATGGCCGGATCGAGTTCGATGCGCTCGCGCCGAAAGCGCACCGCGCCGAGCGCCGCGGCCATGATATCGAGCGACGCGAGCGCGATGTCGATACCGCGAAAGAGCGGAGCCTTCAGCAGCTGCAAGTCGCGCTGATAACCGGACGGCAGCTTCGCAAAGATGCCGAGCGCCTCGGCGAGGCTCGCGTGGGCCGTGGCCGTGCGTCCGCGGACGAGTTCGAACACGTCGGGATTGCGCTTCTGCGGCATGATCGAGGAGCCCGTCGTGAATTCGTCGGGTAGTTCGACGAAGGCGAATTCCTGGGTATAGAAGAGGAGCAGGTCCGCGGCGAGCCGGCCGAGGTCCTGCATCGTGAGCGCCACTTCGAACAGCACCTGTGCCTCGGCCTTGCCGCGCGACAGCTGCACGGCGGTCACGGGCTCGTGGACGGCGGCGAAGCCAAGCGCGGCGCGCGTGGCATCCCGATCGAGCGGCAGGCCGGGCGTGCCGTAGCCCGCGGCGGAGCCGAGCGGATTTTTCGCTGCGCGCCGATGCGCGAGCCGCAGGCCTTCGGCATCGTCGCGCAGCTCGGCCGCGAAGCCACCCGCCCACAGCGGCACCGAGCTCGGCATCGCTTGCTGCATATGGGTGTAGCCGGGGAGCGGCGTGTCGCGTTCGCGCGCCGCGAGCGCGTCGAGGGCCTCGGCAACCTGTGTCGCGCCCGCGCGCAGCTGCTCGATCGTATCCCGCAGATAGAGGCGCAGCGCTGTCAGGACCTGGTCGTTGCGCGAGCGACCGAGATGCACGCGTCCACCGGCCTCGCCGATTCGCGCCGTGAGTTGCTTCTCGAGCGCGGTCTGGCCGTCTTCGTCGGCGAGCGCGATATGCCATTCGCCACGCGCGTGTGCGGCGCCGATCGCGATGAGGCCGGCCTCGATCGCCGCGAAATCAGCTTCGGACAGCAGCTGCTGCCGGCGCAGCATCGCCGCGTGCGCAATCGACGCGGCGACGTCGAAGCGCACCAGGCGCTCGTCGAGTGCGTAGTCCTCGCCGGCCGTGTAGGCGAGGACTCGCGCGTCGAGCGACGCACCCTTGTCCCAGAGCCGTGTCATGCGCCGCCGCTTTGCTGCTCGGCCACGCTGAGCGCGTTGATGTCCGCAACGATCAGCGTGCCGGTGCCCTCGTTGGTGAAGACCTCGGCGAGGATGCTCTCGGGGGAGCTGTAGGCGATCACGTGCACGCGGCGCACGCCGCCGCGGATCGCGTCTTCGATCGCCTTCGCCTTGGGCAGCATGCCGTCCGAGATGGCGCCGTCATCGCGCAGGCGCTTGAGGCCGCGCAGGTCCGTGTATGACACGACGGAGCCCGGGTCCTCCACGCGCTCGAGGATACCCGGTGCGCCGGTGCAGAGAATCAGCTTCTCCGCGTTGAGCGCCGCACCGAGCGCCGCGGCGACCGTATCGGCGTTGATGTTGAGCAGCGTGCCGTTCGCGTCGGCCGACAGCGGGCTGACGACCGGCATCAGGCCGTTGTCGAGCAGCTTCTTCAGCACGTTCGTATCGACGGCGTCGATGTCGCCGACGAAGCCGAAGTCGACGGTCTCGCCGTCGCTCATTTTCACGGCAGGTCGCTTGTGCGCGGTGATGAGACCGGCGTCGACGCCGCTCACGCCGACCGCGTCGATGTTGAGTTCGCGGCAGATGCCGAGCACGCGCGTGTTGATGAGGCCGTTCAGCACCATCGCGGTGACGTCGATCGACTTCTGGTCGGTGACGCGCCGCCCCTGCACCATGCGGGTTGGCACGCCGAGCGCCTCGGTGAGTTCGGAGAGTTGCGGGCCGCCGCCGTGCACGAACACCACACGCACGCCGAAGTAGTGCAGGATCGCGATCTGCTCGATCAGCGCGCGGGTCGCCTGCGGGTCGCCGAACACGGCGCCGCCCGCCTTGATGACGAAGGTCTTGCCCTTGTACATGCGGATGTACGGCGCGGCGCTGCGCAGCGAGCGGACGGCGAGGGCCTGGTCGTCGCGGTGCTTGATCATGACGGTCTCTACACTCCCTTAGGAAAGCATGCGGTGCAGGACCGCCATCTGCGCGGTCATGCGATTGTAGGCTTCGCGCCGCACGATGCTGCGCGAACTGTCGAGCACCGCGTCCGCCACCGCGACATTGCGGCGCACGGGCAGGCAGTGCATGAATTTGCAGTCGGCATCGGCGCCGGTGAACCATTCCGGGATCACGCACCAGTCGGAGAGGTTCTCGCGCAAGCGGGCGTCCGCTTCGGCGTTGCCGTAGTGCTCGGTCGAGCCCCATTCCTTGGCGTACAGCACGTGTGCGCCCGCGAGGGCTTCGGCGCGGTTCGCGGATTCCCGCACCGAGCCGCCGGCCGAGGACGCGGCGGCGCGCGCCTTTTCCATGATCGCGGCGGGCAGTGCGTAGCCTTCGGGTCGCAGCACCACGACTTCCATGCCGCGCATCGCGGCCATGTGGACGGTGGCGGCGGGCACGGCGAGCGGCAGTGCGCGCGGATGCTGTACCCAGGACAACACGAGCTTGCCGCCGCGGGGAACCGCGAGATCGTCCATCGTTTTCCAGTCCGCGAGCGACTGGCAGGGATGGTTCATCGCCGATTCGAGATTGATGAGCGGCTTGTCGACGATTTCCGCCATCGCCTGAAACTGCGTTTCCGCGAGGTCGCGCGCGAGGTCCTTGCCCTCCGCGAACGCGCGTATACCGAGCGCATCGCAGTAGGAGGCGAGCACCGGGATGCCCTCGCGCACATGCTCGGCGGTAGCGCCGTTCATCACCGCGCCGAGCTGCGTCTCGAGCTGCCAGGTGCCCTGGCCGGGCGTGATCACGAACGAAGTTCCGCCGAGGCGCGCCATGCCCGCCTGGAACGAGGCGAGGGTGCGCAGCGACGGATTGAAGAACACGAGCCCGAGGATGCGGCCGGCGAGCGCACGCGGCTCGGGGCGTTGCTCGAGGTGTCGCGCGAGATCGATCAGCGCGATGATTTCGTCGCGGCTGAAATCGGCGAGGTCGAGGAAGCGGTGCATGCGTAACCCGCGCGCGTCACAGCGACGCGAGCGCCCCTTTCAGCAGATCCACGTGTTCTTCCCCGAGGATGTAAGGCGGCAGCAGGCGCAGCACCTGCGGATCGCCGCTCGTGCCCGTGAGGATATCGCGCGCAAGCAGGGCTGCCTGGATGTCCTTCGCCGGCCGGTTCATGCGCAGGCCGAGGAGGAACCCCTCGCCCTGAAAGCCGGTGACCGGCCCGACGTGGCAGGTCTCGCGCACGTACTGCGACACGCGCCGTACATTGCCGAGTAGATCGCCGGACTCCAGCGCCTCGATGACGGCTTCGATCGCGGCGCAGGCCATCGGCCCGCCCCCGAAGGTGGTGCCGAGCGACTCCATCTTCACGGCCTCGGTGACGCGCGGCGTGAGCAGCAGCGCCGCACAGGGAAAGCCGTTGCCGAGCGCCTTCGCCGTGGTGATCATGTCGGGCCGAACGCCATAGAGATCGGCTGCGAACGGCTGTCCAGTGCGACCCATGCCGCACTGGACCTCATCGAAAACCAGCAACGCGCCGACTTCGTCACAGCGCCGTCGCAGCGCCTGCAGGAACGCGGCGCCCATGTCGAAGGCGCCGCCGACGCCTTGCACCGGTTCGACGATCACGGCGGCGGTGTCCTGCGTGACGTGTTGCGCGATGGCGCCCGGCTCGCGCCGCGGCATCCACGAGACATCAAACGGCGTGCGCGGGAACGCGTGCCATTTCTCGCGCGCGCCCCAGGTGACCGCGCCCGCGGCGGCAGTGCGGCCGTGGAAGCTGCCTTCGACCGCGGCGACGTGCGGCCGGCCGGTGATGCGAAACGCCATCTTGAGCGCGTTCTCGTTGGCTTCCGCGCCGCTGTTGACGAAGAACACACTGTCGAACGCGCCGCCCGCGAAGCGCAGCAGGCGCGCGGCGGCACGCTCGCGCACCGCCATCGGCACGGCATTGCTCTGGAAGTTGCAGGCTGCAGCCTGTGCGGCGAGCGCGCGCGTCCAGCCCGGGTGGCCGTAGCCGAGTGCGGCGACCGCATGGCCACCGTAGAGATCGAGCACGCGCCGACCGCCGCGCGCATGCAGCCACACGCCTTCGGCGTGCTCCACCTCGAGCGGGTACTGCGCGAAGACCGGCGTGAGCGCGCTCATGTCCAGCCCGCCGCCGGTGCGGTGAGGCCCGTGCTTTCGGGCAGGTCGAACAGGCGGTTCATCCATTGCACGGCCCCGCCCGCGGCGCCCTTGTTGAGGTTGTCGACGACACAGGTGACGGCAACGGTGCGGCCGTTCGTGCTCGCCGACAGACGCGCATAGTTGCTCGCGGCGACATCTTTCACGTGCGGGGTTTCCGCCGCGACATCGACGAAAGGCGCGCCGCGATAGAAATCACGGAACGCGCCGAGTACGGTCGCGGAATCGGGCGCCGCCTTGCCGGCTGCGGTCTTGAGCGTCGCCTGCACGGTCACATGGATGCCGCGCGCGAACGGGCCCGAATGCGGCACGAACGAGAAATCGGCCGTGACTCCGCTCACGGCAGCCGCACAGGCCGCGATCTCGGGCGTGTGACGATGCGCGAGCGCGTTGTACGCATAGAAGTCGCCGTGGCGCTGCGGGTGATGCGTCCCCTCGACCGGCTTGCGGCCGGACCCGGTGCTGCCCGTCACACCCGCCACGAAGAGGGTGGGCGTGACGAGATCGAGCGCGAGCAACGGCACGCTCGCGAGCAAGGTCGCGGTCGAGAAGCAGCCGGGGTGAGCGACATGTTGCGTCGGCGCGCGCGCGAGATGCTCGGGCACCGCACAGGTGAACTCGCCGATGCGACCCGGTGCACCGTGCGGGTGCTTGTAAACCGCCTCATAGGCCGTCGCGTTCGGGTAGCGAAAATCGGCTGAAATATCGACGACATGCGTGTCGACGCCGGCCGCTTCGGCGCGCGTGAGCAGCGCGTCGATCAGCGCTGCCGAGACTCCGTGGGGCGCCGCGCCAAAAATCGCCGAACGCGGCAGACTCGCGACGAGCGCCTCGATCTCGGCCTGCGACCTGAAAACCATGTCGCCGAGCACGGGTGCGAGATGGCGGAACGCCTTCGCGACCGGCTCGCCCGGCTGACTGTCCGAAAGGATGCCCGTCAGCACGAAATTCGGGTGCGCAGCGAGCAGGCGCAGCAGCTCGCCCGACACGTAGCCGGTGCCGCCGAGCACGATGGCCGGGATGTGCGGAGCGGTCATCCCGCGGACGCCTCGATCGCCTTCGCCTTCAGGCCGAGCGCCTCGATCACCCAATCGCCGAGCGCCGCGCCGGAGGAGAGCGCGTTGAACGCCGCCACATTCATCTGCTGTTCGATGATCTCGACGCCTACCGCATTGTCGGTCGCGGGCCCCGTGACGACGCAGGGCTCGACGCTGAAGCGCTCGCGCAGCAGGCGCACGCCGCCCCAGGCCGCGACCGGATCGTTGGCAGAGAGCACGACGCCGCTCAGTACCTTGCGGATGTCGTCGCAGGCGAGGATCGAGTCGACGCCGTAGGTGCCCATGAGGCCGTCGCCCAGTTCGAAGACGATCACGTCGGGCTTTGTGGCGGACAGTTCCGTCAGCATCGTGCGCGTGAGCGCAGGACCGGTCTTTGGCGTCGTCGTGATGACGCCGAGATCGGTGAAGATCATCGTGTTGCGCGCGCCCGCGTCGGCCATGGCGAGGATGTCGCGGCGTAGCGAAACGCCGGTCGCCTTGAACGCATCGACCACGAGGCCGCGATGTCGCATGCGGCTCACGATCGCGCAGGCTGCCGCCGTCTTGCCGGCCTCCATGCAGGTGCCCGCGAGTGCCACGACAGGCACGCCCTTCGTGTCGAGGGGAAAATCGTAGTCGAGCCGGCGATAGCCGGCGCGCGCCGGGACCCCGATGCGCTCGCCGAGGTACGGGAACTGCAGCACGACGCCGAGCACGCGGCAATCGAACGGCTTGCCCTTGTCCGGGTTCACCGAATCGCAGATGCCGAGCACGCCACCGATGTTGAGCATCTGGATCACGTCGCCCGCCCTGAGCGATTCGGGCACGTGGCCCGAATAGCCGAAGAGCGCCTTGCGATGCCCGAGCGCGCCGACGACGATGTCGCCCTTGCCGACCTTGGCCATGCGCCCGCTCGTCAGCTCGAGCGTGTTGTAGGTCGACTTGTTCGTCAGCACCTCGGCGACCACGATCACGCCTTCCTCGGACGGGATCTCGGTCGAGATGCGCACTTCGTGCGAAAGGCCGACGGCCTGCGTGACCGACGCGATCTTGTCGACGACGACCGACTTCATCATGAGCGGGCCCTCCGTGCGAGCTCGCCGGCCCGCGTGTGGAACACGCCGGGCAGGGCAACGAGTTTCGAGAAACCGAGCGCGTCGGCGGCCGACCATTCGCCGACCGACTCGCCATAGACGCCCTTCGACGCGGCCATCAGCGAATACGGTGACGCGACGCCCTCGACGAACAGGCTGCCCGGACGGAACAGCAGGTGCACGGTGCCCGTGACACGCGCCTGGGACGATACGAGCAGCGCCTCGATGTCGCGGCACACGGGGTCGAGCAGCTGCCCCTCGTGCACGAGGTCGCCGTAGGGTTGCGCGACCGATTCCTTGATGCGCTGCTGGCGCGCGGTCAGCACGAGCTTCTCGAGCTCGCGGTGCGCGGTGAGCAGCGTCTCGGCGGCGGGCGCTTCGAACGCGACCCGGCCTTTCGTGCCGATGATCGTGTCGCCGAGATGAATGCCGCGGCCGATGCCGAACGGCGCGGCAATCGTTTCGAGCGCCTCGATGGTTTCAACGGGCGACAGCGAGCGCCCGTCGACGCCGACCGGTCGGCCTTCCGCGAACTCGACCGTGTGACGCTCGGGTGCGCGCGGGTTTGCGAAGGCGTGCCGTGAGAGCACCCACTGTTCCTCCGGGATGCCGCCCTCGGACGTGAGCGTCTCCTTGCCGCCGATCGTCACACCCCACAGGCCGCGATTGATCGAATACGCGGCGCCGAAAGGCGGCACCGGGAGCTTGCGCGCCTGCAGGTACTCGAGTTCCTGCTGGCGCTTGAACGCATGGTCGCGCACCGGCGCGATGATCTCGAGTTCGGGCGCGAGCGTGCGCAGCGCCACTTCGAAGCGCACCTGGTCGTTGCCGGCTGCGGTACAGCCGTGCGCGATGCTTTGCGTGCCGAGCTTGCGCGCCATGTGCGCGATCGTCTGCGCCTGCATCACGCGCTCGGCGCCGACGCACAACGGATACAGCTGGCCACGCCGCACGTTGCCCATGATCAGGAAGCGCAGCACCTGCTCGAAATAGTCGGCGCGTGCGTCGACCTGGTGGTGCGCAATCGCACCGAGCGCGCGCGCGCGCTCTTCGAGCGTGCGCGCGGCAGCGGCGTCGATGCCGCCCGTGTCCACGGTAACGGTGATCACCGGGCGCTGGTAATGCTCGGCCACCCAGGGTACGAGGAACGAGGTGTCGAGTCCGCCCGAATAGGCGAGGACGATAGGTTGGGTCATGGCGGGGATCAGATGTTGAAGAGGGAGCGGAGGCGCTTGACGAGCGCGCCCTGGTCGCGGGCGCTCGCGGTCGCGATGAAAATCGTGTCGTCGCCCGAAATGGTGCCGACGACATCCGGCCAGTTCGACCGGTCGATGGCGAGCGCAACGCTTTGCGCGGCGCCGATATTGGTCCGAAGAACGGTCAGCGACGGGCCCGCGGTGCGCATGCCGCGCACGAACTGCGCGAGCGCACCGAAATCACCGGGCGCGCGTGTCGCCTCGTCGCCGGGCAGCACGTAGCCGTCGGCGGCCTTCAGCACGCCGATTTCGCGCAGGTCGCGGCTGACCGACGACTGCGTGACCGCGTGTCCCTCCGCCTTCAGCAGGCGCACGAGGTCCGCCTGCTTGCGCACGCCGCCGCTGCGCAGCAGGCGAGTGATGGCGCTGCGGCGGTTGGCGAGGTGGTGGTCGGGGATAGTCTGCATAATTACGCATCGAGTTTGCATAAAGATGCGCCCAACGTCAAGGGCAACCGGAAGGGCGAGCGGCGAACAGCGAACGGCGAACGGCCAGAAGCGTGGGTCGGATTGGTCAGGCGGGATGGCATTGCCGTGTCGGGTGGGGACGCGCCGCCCCTCTGGCTGTCAGCTGTTCGCTGTTCGCTGTTCGCCGCTCGCTATTTCTCGATCGTGTATTCGAGGTCGACGCTCTGTACCGCCCCCGACTCGAGCTTGACCGTCCAGTCGTCGCCGAGCGTGTAGCGCATCTTGATGGTGTTGATCGCCTCGGTGAGGCTCAGGCCGTAGCTGACGTAGAGGCGAGGCGTCAGGTACTTGCCGAGCACCAGCGAGGTCTCGTTGTTGAGAGAGGACTCGAGGCTCACGTCTTCAAGGCCCACGTATTCGCCGAGCTGCTGGGCGAGGATCGCGCCGCCCTGCACGGCGAACGGGTTGCTGCGCCGTGTGGCGCCGTTGGCGTCCTGCGCCTGCACCGATTCGAGCGAACCGCCCGCAATCAGCAGCGACAGGATCTGGGCTTGCGGGATCTGGGGCTCGGAAAAGAGCGTGAGGCGCGGCGCGCGCAGCGTGCCGCGCACGTTCGCGCCGGCGGTCACATCCGGGAATTCACGACTCGCGCGGATGTCGATGCCGGGATCCGCGAGCGGTCCGTTGCTGAAGATCAGCTTGCCATGCTCGATGTCGAGGCGGCGGCCGAAGGCGACGTAGCGGCCTTCGGCCACGTTCAGCTCCCCGGTTCCGCGCGCCACGTCTTCCTCGTTCGTGCGCACCACGAGCGAGCCCGTGAGGCGGCCCGAGAGTCCGTAGGTATCGATCGTGACCCGATCTCCCAGCACGAGCTTCACGTTCGTGGTCACGATGAAGCGCTGGGAGGGATCGACGACACGCTCCCCGACGATGCGTTCATCCGCCGACGAGAACACCGCGCCCGTGAGGTCCGCCGGGTCGAGGCGGGCGTTCGGAACGACCACCACGCCGGTGACGTCGATGCGCCGGCCGTCGATCCTGAAGGCGAGATCCGGTGAGGCGAAAACGCGAGCCTCGGGCACGTTCGCGACCCGCAGGTTCTCACCCTTCATCGATATCAAGCCGTAGGGAAGGCCGTTGCGCCAACGGAGGTTCCCCGCGGCCGAGGCCTTGCCGTCACCGGCCGTGGCCGAGCCGTCGAGCGACAGGGTGTTGTCCTGAAAGCGGGCGTCGAGCGTGACCGCCCGCAGCGGCAGGTTCACCTGGTAGAAATCGAGCTCGCCGTCGCGCAAGGCGAGTGTGCCTGCAAGGCGGGGCGCGCCGAGCGTGCCTGCGAGCCGAACGTTGGCCGTGAGCTTGCCGGCCGAGCGGTCGATCGAATCGACGAGCACGGCAAGGAAGCCGAGTGAATCGGTCTGCACGGCGACGTTGCCGCCGAGACCCCAGTCGCGCCAGGCGTCGCCCGTGCGCGTGACGACGGCATGGCCGTTGAGGCCGCCCGAAGTGCCGGCATCGAGCTTCGCATCGACCACGATCTCGCCCTGGGTGGCGGAGCCGACGACGGTGCCGCCGCCAAGTTCGGTGACGTCTTCGCGATTGTTCGCGAGGCGCCGCCGCGTGCGCGCGCCGCTCAACTCGGCGCGCAGGCTCCCGCGCCAGCGCTCGCCGGCCTTCGCGCCCGCGGCGGCGTCGAGATCGACGGCACCCTCGTAGGTCACGCCGGGCGTGAGGCCCACGGTGAACGTGCTGATCGGCAGGTCCTTCGCGGAGAGCGTCACCGCCCACTGCTGCGGATCGCGATGACCCGTCGCGCAGACCTGTGCCGCCTGACCGCGCAGGCAGGTCGTCTCGAGCGTCGCGACGTCGGGTCCGAGGCTGAGCGAGGATGGCTCCGTCAGGTGCAGCGCCGCCTCGTCGCCGTTTTCGAGATCAAGCCCTTCGATCGCGAGTTGCCAGAGCTTCCCGCGGTAGCTGCCGGTGCCGCGTGCCGCGATCGCGATGGGCTTCGATGCCGCCGTGATCTTCACGCCGTGCTGTTCGGTCGTGCCGTCCGCCGTGAGATCGAAGCTGTCGATGCGCCGGCCCCCGGTCTGCAATCCGCGCAAGTGCAGGTTCACGTCGAGCGGCTGCCCGGGATTGCCGTTGAACAACACGCGACCGTTGAGGCCCGCGAGCGACAGGCCCCGATAATCGAGTCCTTCGCCGTGCAGCGTCGTGTCGATGATCGGCGCATCGCGCGAGCCGGTCAGGCGGCCGCGCGCGGCGAACCGGCCCCGTGCGCCCGCCTCGAGCAGCCCGAGGTCGTCGGCGTCGACATCGAAGCTGAGCGCATACGCGTCCGGCGCAAGGTCGCCCTCGAGTCGCGCATGCGTACCGCCGACGCGGATGTCGACGTCCCGGAAACCCAGCCGCTCGCCACGACGGATCAGCTGGCCGCGCCCGCTCGCGCGGCCACCGCGCAGTTCGCCGGCGAGGCGCGCGATGCGCAGATCGAGCGTGCCGTCCGGCGAAAACTGCTCACCGGTTGCTTCAACGTCGAAGCCGATGCGCCCGGGGAAACGCGCATCGACGAGGCCGGTGTCGAGCCCGGCGACCCTGCCTGCGACCTGCCAGCGTTCGTGCGGCTTCCAGCCGACCGCGCCGCGCAGGTCCGCGTGCCCGCCGTAGCCGTCCACGCGCAGCTTTTCGGCATCGAGGGCCTCGGCGCCGAGCTTGCCCTCGAGGGCGACGCGTACCGCGTCGAGCCCCGCGGCGGCGGCTTCACCACTCGCGGTGAGCTCGTACGGCAGGACGCCTCGAAGGCGGTAGTCGCCCTGCTCGCTGCGCACGGCGGGGTCGTCCGCGGGCAACGGCCAGCGAAACGCATTCCAGCGCCCCGACAAGTCGAGCCACGGCCCACCTTCCTCGATGCGGATGCGCCCGGAAGTGGTGGCACTCGCGCCGGATCCCCGATGCTCAAACCTGGCGCGCCGGATCGCGAGTGTCCGGGCGGCGTACTTGCCGTCGAACTCGACGTCGAAGTCGCCGGCCGCGAGGCCCTTCGGCGTCAGCACGCCGTTCGCGAATACGCCGTCGCCCGACACGAGCACATCGACCTGGCCGTCGACTTCGCCGAGTGCCGCGCCGCCGCCGAAGTCGACGAGATCGAACTGCTTCACCTGCGCCGCGCCGGAGATCTTCCAATCGCTCGTCAGCGTCTCGGCGGCGCCCGTGACGGAGGCGCGAAACGGCTCCGTCAGCTCGCCTTTCAACGCGAGCCGATCGAGGTCACCCGCGCCGGTGAAGTTCGCGATCCAGTGGGTGGTCGCGGGTACGGACCACTCGGCGCGCCCGGCCGCATCGATCTGCATCGGGTCAGCGGCGCGCAGCACGCCGTTGGCGGCGAGGTGCATCCCTTCGAATTCGCCGGTCGCGTCGAAGATGCGGATCGAACGATGGCGCACGATGCCGCTCGCACGCGTGTTGGCGAAATCCACGCGAACGCCACTTGGCGCGACGATCGTGAGCAGCCCCGCGCGCGCATCGCCGGCGTCGATCCGCAGCAGGCGCGGCAGGAAGTGCGGCGTCGACGGTTCGGGCGGCTCGCGTCGCGGGCGCACCTCGATCAGCACGCTGCGCGCTCGCGCCTCGGGCACGTCGAGCATCTGCCACAGCAGCGGCGCGATCGCGACGCGCGCGTGGGCCTCCTCGATGACGAGATGCACGCGCTCGTGCGTCAGTTCGAAGCGCGTGACGTCGAAACCGCCGGCGATCGTGCCGCGCACCTCGCCGATCCGCATCGTGACGGGCCCGATGCGATGCGGGACCCGCGCGACGATCATCGCGAGGCCTTCCGGCGTGAAGGCGAGGTAATAGAGGAGTGCGAACGGCAGCGAGGCGAGGATCGCGAGCAGCACCACGAACGCGAGCGTGAGCGGGCGGGCCATCAGAGCTTCGGCGAGAAATTGATGTGCAGGCGCGGTGAGGCGCCGTCGACGGTGAGCGCCTGGGCGATATCGATGCCAACGGTGGCGATCGGCAGCCGGAAACGCAGTCCGATACCGGCGGAGTACTCCAGCTTGTCGCCGAAACGATTGAAGGCATTGCCGCCGTCGACGAACACGGCCACGCCGAGGTTCTTCGGCAGGTCGCGGATCACCTCGACGGTGCCGACGGCCATGTGCTTGCCGCCCGTCTTGGCGCCGTTCGCATCGACCGGTGACAGGTCGTTGAAGCCGAAACCACGCACACTGCGGTCTCCGCCGGCGAAGAAGCGCTCGGAGCCGGGCACGCCGTTGAAGTCGTCCGCCCAGGTGGTTCCGAACTCGGCACGCAGCAGCAGGTGCCAGATGCGCGCGAAATCGATCACGCGCTCCGCGGACCCCATGAACTGCAGGTAGTCGGTGTCGGCGCCGAGCCCCGTCGAGGAGCCGCGCAACTCGGCGTACAGCTGGCGTCCGAACAACGGTTCGCCGAGGTAACCCTTCGGCACGGATGCGAAACTGACCCCCGGGATCGCGAGCCAGGTCTCGGTGCGGCTCGTGGCATCTTCCGTGATCGCATTGACGAGACGGGTGTAGTAGACCCGCTGCCAGCGGTGCGGGACCCGGGTGATGCTGGCGCGGGCCTCGGTGTTGTACGTGTCGAGGTCGGCGAGCACCTGGTGCTCCCAGGTGCCTTCGACCTCGAATTTCTCGAGCGCGGGATCGCCGATCGGCCAGATGTAGCGCCCCGAGATCTTCTGCGATATCTGCGCGACCTTCAGTTCGGCGCGAAAGCGGTGACCGTAGGAGTTGACAAGGCGGTTGTCCCAGCTGATCGTGCCGCGCGCCTCGGTGTCGGTCGCATAGCCGACGCCGAGCGACCAGCGCGAGCGCCGGTTCGCCGTCGCGCCGATACGGATCGGCACGGCCAGCGTCTCCTTGTCGCGCTGCTGCGGCAGCACTTCGACGGACGCGAAATACTGGCTGTCGTCGAGCGCGAACTGCGTGCGCAGCAATTCGGTGGCATCGTACGGCTGGCCTTCCTGGTAGCGCAGGTACTTGCGCATCAGCTCCGGCCGGATCACGTCCTGCGCGATCTCGGTCGCGCCGAAGTGGTACCGCTCACCCGTAGCGAATTCGATGAATGCGCCCGCCGTGTGCTTCGGCGGATCGACCAGCAGTTCGTTGCGAATGAAGCGCGCGTCGAGATAGCCGTTGCTGGCTGCGCTCCGCTGCAGGTTGCTCTTCAGTTGCTCGTAGGCGGCGTGATCGAGCCGCGCTCCCTGGCGCAGCGGCAGATTCGCCAGCAGGTCGCGGAACACGGCGTCCCCGGCGCGCGCTCCCGTGATTTTCACCTCGACCGTGTCGAGCATCACGGCCTGGCCCGGGTCGATGTCGATCTCGACCCGCCAGTCCTCGCCGTTCTTGTCCGCTTCGACTTTCGATTTGACGGTCGGCTCGTAGTAGCCGAACGGTCGCAGCGCCGCGCGCACTTCGCGTTCGACGCGCTCGTGCAGCCGCTCGATGGTGTCGGCGCGCAGGCGGTCGCGCGTCTTGTAGCGTTCGAACGAGAGGTAGGCGAGCACGTTGCGACGCAGATCGCCGTCGACGCCGTTCACCCCGATATCGATATCGCCCCGGGCCGGCGCCGCCGCGAGCGCGCACAGCACGAGCAGCACGCAGCGCGCGGTGATGGCCGACAGGTACTCGCGGAGAGGTCCTTGCATTGCGCCCGGGGTGGTCGAGAGATGCCAGAGTTTAATCAGAGTTGTCCGGGCGCGGGCGGGTTCCCTCGCGGCCATTCGCCGGGCGCCAGCCGCCACGATGCGTCCCCGGTGATCTCGCCGCCGTTGTCGAAGCTGCGTTCTTCAATCTGCAGGCTGTCATCGTGGCCGATCGCGAGCACCGTCGAGCAGCGCGTGCCGTACCCACCGTGCCCGACGAACGGCGCCGACAGCGCCCGTTCCCATTCGGGGGATAGCCCCGTCGCGGGAAGAGGGTCGTCGGCCGCGGGCCTGCGATCCGCGAGCAGCGAGAAGAGGTCCCGTGGGTCGGCGTCGCGCGCCGCGAGCCAGCGCTCGAGCCCGCCCCGCACCCGGAGCACTTTGGGCCACGGCGTGTCGAGGAAATGGTTTGCGAGTCCGTAGACGCCGGGCGACAGGCTCCGCGCAAAGTCTTCGGCGCGGTTCGACGCGTAGGTGAGCGAATCGCGATCCGCGAGCAGCAGGTTGAAACCGGCGTATTGCCCGGCGGTTGGCGCGAGTCGCGCCGCGTACTGCGCGGTCGTTTCCGCGTGATCGAGCCACTCCGGAATCAATGCGCCCCGCGTCAGCGCCCCCGCGGGCCGCCGCGCCATTTCGCGGAAATTCGTCACGATACCGAAGCGGCGCCCGCGATCGACGCCGAGCCAGGTGCCGCCCGCTTCGAGATCGCGTCCGGCGAGGATCGCCGCACCGGGCCATGGCGCAAGCGGGGTGGCGGCGCGCTGGTGATACTCGTCGCGATTCGCGGCGACGACCAATCGGTAGCGGGGATGCGCCCGCCACGCGAGCACGAGCAGGCACATGTCAGCGCGCGCGAAGCAGCCGGCGCGCGACGCGCACGGCGAGCCAGATGATGAGGACGACGAGACCGGCTGCGATCACCGGGGCCGCGATCGCGAGCACAGCGAGCACGATCGCGCCGCCGAGCTCGCCCGTCGCGACGGCGCTGTTGCCGAGGCCGCCCGTCATCGCGGTCGACTTCGCGCGCAGCAGCGCAGTGACTCCCTGCGTGAGGCCGGCGACACCGCCACCGGCGATCACCGCTGTCGTCCATTTCACGATCGGTGGCAGGTCGGTCATCACCGCGGCGGCGACCACGGCGCCTGCGACCACCGTCGCAGGGGTCGCGATCGCATCGAGGAGGTTGTCCACGCCGGGAACGTAGTACGCCAGTATCTCGAGCACCGTCGCGACAGCGAGCATCACGATCGCGGGCGTGCTCGCGAGCCATGCGAAGGCCGGCGACAGCTCGAGCTGCCCCGTGGCCGCCGCGACACTTGCGACGAGCAGTGGCAGGAAGATGCGCAGACCGACCGCCGCGGCGAGCCCGATGCCGAGCGCGATCGAAAGCAGCGTGTCGGGCGTCGGCGCGTCCATCAGCCGATTTCGGCGAGCGGCGTCGGCCAGCCCGCGTCGAACCACGATTCGATCAGCCGCCAGGAAATGGACGTGCGCGCCCCGACGAGCGGGTGCCCCGATGCAATATCGGCGCGTGAAAACCACTGCGCGTCCTCGAGCTCGCCGTCGCGACGGCAGATGTCGCGCGAGAGGGCCTGCGCATGAAAGCCGAGCATCAGCGAAGACGGAAACGGCCAGGGTTGCGACGATTGATAGGTGACGTCTCCAATCGCGATGCCAGTCTCCTCCAGTACTTCGCGCGCGACGGCGTCCTCGATGCTTTCGCCCGGCTCGACGAAACCCGCGATGGTCGAATAGCGTTTCTTCGGCCAGTTCGACTGCCGACCGAGCAAGGCACGCTCGCCGTCGGTGACGAGCACGATGATCGCGGGGTCGATGCGCGGAAACATTTCCTGCCCGCAGGCGCTGTTCGAGCACGCGAGCACGTGACCGGCGCGCGCGGGCAGGGTGGGCGCCCCGCAGGCGCCGCAGAACCGGTGGCGCGTGCGCCAGATCGAAAGCGCCCGCGCGTAGGCGAGGAGCCCCGCCTCGCGCTCGGGCAGCGCACCGGAGAGCGGGCGCAATTCCTCGAAGTGACCGGCGGATGTCGCGCCCGGCGCGGGCGCTTCGGCCCCGGCCCCTCCGGCGGCCTCGTCTTCGACGAGCACGCAGCGTGCACCCTCGAACCAGCCGAGCAGCACCGCCTGGCGCTCCTGCACGACGGCGATGCGCGGATCGTCGCCGGCGAGGAACACGACGTGCGGCGAGGGCTCGTGCACGACGAGATGCGCCGTGCCGCGCGCGAGCACGTAGCGCGTGCCGGGATCCCGGCGCGCAACCTCGAACCACGCCGCGTCCTCGCGTTCCCACGCGTTGCGGTCGAGATAAGGCCCTGCGAAGAGGTTGAGGGTTTTGCGCTGCTGCATCGAAGGCACGCCCGGGCGTGCCCCCATTATAAGGTGTAGCCGCGCTCAGTCCCGATCGATGGGCCCGAGTTGCGCCGGCGCCGGGGTGCCGCGAGCGGCCGCCGGCAGGTCCCTCGCACGGCGGCCGGGGAGCGCCGGTGCGCAGGACAGCGGGCCGCGTGCGGGACCTGCGCAGGCGCTGCAGGCCGAGGCGCGCAGTGTGTAGCAATCCGCGATCGTCAGCGCGCCGCATTCGGCGCAGTGGCGCAGCGCGAGCTCATCGCCGCGCGCCAGCGCAATGACGAGAAACGCCGCATGCTCGAACGAGATGCGCGGCGCCGCGACGAGTGCGAGGTACATCTCGTACGCGATGCACAGCAGTTCGCCTTGCGCGACCGAAAGCGCCCGTGGATCGAGCCGCGACTCGCGCGACACGATTCCCACCATGCAGAAGAGCCCCGCGAGCACCGCGGCTTCCTGTTGCACGCGCGGGGAGCGCAGGAAATAGCTGCAGCGCTGGGGCGACTTGCCGCGCCGGCGAGCGACGTATTCCCCGGGATGCTCGGCGAGGTAGGTGCGATAGAGCTTGCGCACCCGATCCTCGGTGAGGCCGGTCCACGTGCGGATGGTATGGGTGCGGGCCTCGTGGCCGATCAGGCGCAGCGCGAGGTCGAAGCGCAGGCGGTCGCGGCAGTAGCGGTCGTCGGTGATGCGCATGGCGATCCAGTCCCTGTGATGCCCATTTCGGATTTGGTGCAAATATCCCAAATTTGCGAATGGCTTTAAAGCCCTGTTTGCGCGCAATATCGGCCGCGAACAGGGGGAAACATGCAACCGGAGCCCACTGCCGCCGCGGTCGCCTCGCTCGCACCGCTCGCGGAAATCAACGATCTCGCACTGCAGCTGATGGCGGAGCGCGCCGCCGGTGAGCCCGTCGGGCTGCCGTCGATCCTGCGCGAGTCCGCCGACCTGTGGCGTTCGTTCACAGCGCCGCAGCGCATTCGCCTCGCGAGCTGCCCGTTCCTGCTGGTCGACCTGGGTCTCGGCGGGCTCCACGCCGCAGCGCGCAGCCCCCTCGAGGGTGTGCGCGAGCGGCACGCCGACGAGTGCTGGTTTGCCGAGGAATCGTTGCCGCGCCTCTCTTATCTGGCGCTGACTTACGCATGGCACCTCGCGCGGACTCGACGCCTGGCCGCCCGCGTCGTGCTGGGCCTCGCCGACGACTGCGCCGAGTGGCTTGCCGCGCTCACCCTGCGGCAGCTCGGGGAATGCCTCGAATGCAGTCCGCGCTTCCTCCGCCCCCGGTGGGTGGGGAGCCCCGGCGTGTGGCGCCACCTGCTGACCGCCACGGCGAGCGCCGAACCGGCCGACTTCGAGCTGGCACGCCTGCGCGGCATGCAGCTCCTCGCCGCCGCGTACTGGCCGGTCGAGCCGGTGCGGTGGCCTGCGCCGGCGCGCCCGCGCTGATCCGCTGCAATGCGGTTCGGGCGCTGTGCTAACCTTCGCCGCTCGCATGCATGCGCTTTCCGCCCAGGGCCTCGTCAAAACCTACAAGAACGGGGTGCAGGCCCTGAAGGGCATCGATCTCGATGTCGAACAGGGTGATTTTTTCGCGCTCCTCGGCCCGAACGGCGCCGGCAAGACTACGCTGATCGGAATCGCGACGTCGCTCGTCGGGAAGACGGGTGGCCGGCTCGAAGTGTTCGGGCACGACATCGACCGGGAGCTCGAGGCCGCGAAGGCCTGCATCGGCGTCGTCCCGCAGGAAATCAATTTCAACCTGTGGGAAACCCCGTTCAACATCGTCGTGAACCAGGCGGGTTTCTACGGCATCGACCGCAAGATCGCAAAACAGCGCGCCGAGCGCTATCTCACGGCGCTTTCCCTCTGGGATCGCCGCCACAGCGTCTCGCGCTCGCTGTCGGGTGGCATGAAGCGGCGGCTGATGATCGCGCGCGCGCTCGTGCACGAGCCGCGCCTCCTGATCCTCGACGAGCCGACCGCCGGCGTCGACATCGAGATCCGCCGCGCGATGTGGGATTTCCTGCGCGAGATCAACGCGCAGGGGACGACCATCATCCTGACGACGCACTATCTCGAAGAGGCGGAGACGCTCTGCCGCAACATCGCGATCATCGCGGGGGGCCAGATCGTCGAACGCGACCGGATGGGGAGCCTGTTGCTGCGCCTGCAGAGCGAAGTGTTCGTGCTGAATCTGCGCGAGCCGCTCGCCTCCGTTCCGCGGCTCGACGGCTACGGCGTGGCCCGCATCGACGATCACACGATCGAGGTCGAGGTCTCGAAGGAGCAGAGCCTCAACGAGATCTTCGCGCGCTTGGGTGCGCAGGGCCTCGCCGTCGTGTCGATGCGCAACAAGGTGAATCGCCTGGAAGAGATTTTCATGCGCCTGGTCGACGGTCGCGCGGCGCACGATGGGCAGCGACACGCGGGCGCGCCGCGCCACCACGGCGGCCATCCGTGAGCGGCGCCGTGGACGTGGCGACCGCGCCGGCCCCGATGCCGACTGCCGCGCACACCCGCTGGGTCGGGTTCAAGACGATCATCGTGCGCGAGTACGAGCGCATCATCCGCATCTGGGGCCAGACGGTCGTGCCCTCGGCGGTCACCGCCACGCTCTACTTCGTGATTTTCGGCGCGCTGATCGGCCAGCGCATCGGCCGCATGGGCGGCGTCGACTACATGCAGTTCATCGCGCCCGGCCTGATCATGATGGCGGTGATCACCAATTCCTACGCGAACGTGGTGTCGTCGTTCTTCGGCGCGAAGTTCAGCAAGCACGTCGAGGAAATGCTCGTGTCGCCGCTGCCGAACTGGGTGATCGTGCTCGGCTATGTCGGCGGCGGCGTGGTGCGCGGGCTGCTGGTGGGCGCGGTGGTCACGGTGATTTCGCTGCTGTTCGCGAAACTCGTGATCCATCACATGCTGATCATTGTCGGCGCCGTGCTGCTGACGGCGATCGTGTTCTCGCTCGGCGGCTTCCTGAACGCGATGTTCGCGAAGAACTTCGAGCAGGTGAACTGGATTCCTTCGTTCGTGC
This sequence comes from uncultured Pseudomonadota bacterium, assembly GCA_902826635.1. GTDB lineage: Bacteria > Pseudomonadota > Gammaproteobacteria > Steroidobacterales > Steroidobacteraceae > CADEFQ01. The sequence goes on along the minus strand of CADEFQ010000031.1, from coordinate 3,964 downwards.
TGACGCCGCTCACCTATTTCGGCGGCGTGTTCTTCTCGATCTCGCTGCTGCCCCCGTGGGCGCAGGCGCTCTCCTACGCGAACCCGATCCTGCACATGGTGAACGCGTTCCGCTACGGCTTTCTCGGCACGTCGGACGTGAGCGTGACGCTCGCCTTCACGCTGATGTTCGCGTTCGCGGCCGTGATGTTCGCGATCGCGGTGATCCTGATGAACCGTGGCGTCGGGATGCGCGAGTAGCCGCCCGATCGGATCGGCGTCAGAGCGGGAAATAGTGTGGCAGCAGCCACGAGAGCGTCAGCCACATGATCAGCATCAGCGGCACGCCGACGCGCACGAAATCCTTGAAGCGATAGCCGCCCGCACTGAAGACCAGCAGATTGCAGTTGTCGGCAAGCGGTGTCGCATAGCCCATGTTCACCCCGAACAACACCGCGAGCACGAAAGGCTCGGGCGCGAGCCCGAGCTGGCGCGCAAGCTCGACTGCGATCGGTGTGCCGATGACGGCGGCGGCGCTGTTCGACACGAAGTTCGCGAGCACGGCCATGAAGATCATCGTCGCGCTCAGGATCACGGGGTGCGGCAGCGCGGTGCTCGCCGCCACGAGCTGGTTCGCGACGAACGCCGCGGCGCCCGTCTTCACGAGCGCGAGGGAAAGCGCAATGGCGGCCACCGTCAGGAAGATCATCGATGAGTCGAGCGAGCGCGTGGCGTCGCGCCACTTGAGGCAGCCGGTGAACACCATCAGCAGCACGCCCACGAGCGCCGCGATCGCCACCGGCGCGATGCGCAGCGAGGCCGCGACCACGATCATTGCCATGATCGCGAGCGCGAGCGGGGCCTTGCGTGTTTCCGGCACATCGGTCGTGGCGTCGAGCACCAGCAGTTCGCCGCTGTGCTTGACCGCCGCGATCTTCGCAGCCGGTCCCTGCACGAGGAGCACATCGCCCACGCCGAGCTGCTCGGACTGCAGTCGCGCGACGCGTGCGCCCCATTCGTCGCCCTCGCCGGGCCGGTGGCGCGCGAGCGGCGCGAGCTGGTAGCGCTCGTCGAAGTCGACTTCGTCGAGCGTGCGGCCGGCGAGCACCGAGCCCGGCGTTACGACCAGCTCGGCCGTCTGCTGGTCTTCGGCCTTGAGCGGATGTTCCTCGTCGACGGGCAAGTCATCGGAGTACAGGTCGCCGCCGATCACGCGCGCGTACTCCATCAGGCGCGCGGGCGTGTCGCGCACATGCAGCTGATCGCCCGCCGCGAGCACGGTGTCGGGCAGCGGCACGATCGCGAGGCCCGCACCGCGTGTCACCGCGCGTATGGCCATGGTGCCGCCGGTCTTGCGGATCACGTCGGCGAGTTTCGCGCCGTCCGCCGCGCCGCCCGCCTTGATGCGCATCTGCGCGATGAACACGCGCGGCGAGGTATCGACCACGGCGGCGCCTTTGGGCAGCAGCCGGGGCGCGACCAGCCACAGGTAGAGGATGCCGACGCCGCCGGCGATCGCGGCCGGCTCCAGGAAATCGAACATGTGGAACTCGGGTACGCCGAGGCCGGCGGCCGTGCCGATCACGAGGAGATTGAGTGACGTGCCGATCGGCGTACCCATGCCGCCGATCTGCGAGGCGAAGGTCATCGGCATGAGCGTCCGCGATGGTGAGCTGCCCGAGCGCAGCGCGACCGTCGTCAGGATCGGAATCATCAGCGCGACCTGCGGCGTGTTGTTCATGAAGGCGCTGACGATGGCGGTGATCGCGAGCATCACGCCGAGCGCGAGCATGGGGCTCAAGGCCCACAGGCGCGTGATGACGCGCCCGACCGGCGCGAGCGCGCCGGTGCGCACGAGCCCCTGGCTCGCCATCACGAGCGCGCAGATCGCCACGAGCGCCTGGTTGCCGAAGCCGAGGAAGAAATCGAACGCGTCGAGCGGCCCGTCCACCGTGTTGTACGGGAACAGGATGAAGCCGGCCGCGAGCAGCGTGACGATCAGGAGGCTCGACGTCTCGATCGGCAGGTCGTCGCGCGCGAAGAGCACAAAGGCAAACGCCGTCAGGATGAGAACGGCGATCGCGTGCGCGTCCAGGACCATGATCGGGGGCCGGCGGCTGCGAGCCGCCGGTGGAGTGGCGCCCGGGGGAGCCTACTTCTGCTTCCAGGCGCCGGCATCCTGGTAGTACCAGCCCGCCCTGGCGCGCGCGATCCAGCGCCGTGCGAAGGTCTGGCGGATGTCCGATTCCCATTCCGGGTGCCCGTTCGCCTTGGCGATCGCGCCGTACAGGGCGCCGCGGTCGGTGTTCTCCTCGGCGACCAGTCGCTTGACGGCGGCGCGCTCGGGAAGAGGCACGGCGCCCTGGTCGCGCACGTCGACGAGGCCGTTGCCCGTGAGGCCGACGGCGCCCGAGGCGAAATATTTCTCGAGCTGCTGGAAGCGCTGCGCCATCGAGCCCGTGATCGCACGGATCTCGGGCGAGTCGATGTCGAGATTGGCGTTCCCCTGGGCCTGCGCTGCCGGCACGAGGGTGTCGAGCACGGTCGCGGCGACCGTACGCAACAGCGATGCCGGCGCCGCATCGCGACGGGTCTGCGGGGGTGTCTTGCCCTGCGTTCCGGGTGACGAACCCGTGACCTGGTCGATGATCTGGTCGGCTGCCTTCTCCGCGGCGGCCGCGGGGAAATAGACATTGATGGTGACGCACGCCGCGAACAGGACACTGGCGAGCGCGAGCTTGAACGGCAATACGACCTTCTGCATGGATTTCTCCCGAGTCACGTGACCATTGTCCGGCAGGCGCCTGAACCCCTGATGAACCAGTGTACCTGCGGCGCTATTCGACGACCACGCTTTGGGAATTGAGTCCCGAAACGATCTGCGACACGAGCTGCGGCCAATTGACGCGCCCCTGGTTGCCGATGATGTCGATGCGCGGAATGCCCCGGCCCTTCACGATGTAGTAGCCGATGCCGGCCGGTTCCACGCCCGACATCAGGCAGACGTCGTTCACGAGGCGGCAGCGCAGTCCGAGGCGGTCGTAGCCGTATTCGTCGAAGAACTGCAGCACGCCCGATTGCAGCGCCTGTGCGACTCCGCCGCCGCCGCCGCCGCCGCCGACGTTCGACAATTCCCTGACGGCTTTGGCACTGATGCGGTGGCGGGAGCGATCGCCCTTCGCGGTCTCGAGCCGCGCATCGAACGCCACGGGCGACCACCCGAAGAGTTCGAGCCCGAGGATGTCGACGTCGAGCCGCCCGGTGATGGAACCGACGGCGAACGTGCGCGTGACGAGTTCGAGGTCGAGATTGCGGCCCCGCACGTCGGCGAAGAGCCGCGGCCACTTGCCGAGCGGGTCGATCAGGCGCAGCTTGCTCGCGACGATCGAACCGTCGAATACGCTCGCTTCGATGTCACCCTTCACGGTGAGCTCGTTGCCGCGCAGTTCCACGCCCGGGATGCGCCCGCCGATGCGCCCGGAGAACTCGGGCCAGCCGAAGGCCTTGCAGAGCGGCGGCATGCTGATCGGGTCGATCGAGGCGTCGAAGCGCAAGCTCATGCCGGGCGTGCCGATGTCGGTGACGGCGAGGGTGCGGATGTCGATCGCGCCGTCGAAGATCGGCATGTGCCAGGGTTCCGCGAGCATGAACCCCGCCGCGCGCGTGATGAACTCGACGCGCGATGCGCCGCCCGAAAGGCCGTAGGCGCCCCCCGAACTCCACGAAAGCCACGACGGTGAAACGTCGGCATGGGTCCCGGCGGCCCACCGCAGCTCGCCCGCGACTTCGTTCATGAAAAATTCGCGGTCGTTGTGCGTCGAGAAGCGTTCGAGCTTGAGGTCGACGCGTTCGACGGCGTTGCGCGCGAGATCGACCGTACCGCTCGCGCGCCCGGCGGTCACGAGGTCACCGAAATCGGTTGCGGCGAGCGTGATCTGCATCAGGCTCGTGTACGCCGCGGGAAACTCGAGCGCATCGATCACAAA
>CADEFQ010000030.1 GCA_902826635.1 uncultured Pseudomonadota bacterium | reverse complement strand
GCGTGCGGTCGAGCACGACTTCGCCGGTGTCGCCCGCTGCGAGCGAGGCGACTTCCGCGCCGGCCTTCAGCAGCGCGACAACCGTGCCGCGATCCGCGACACCGTCATAGCCGGCGAATTCGGAGGTCGCATCGATCTGCGCGCCGCCCCGAAGATCGACTCCGAACCGGCTCGCCGCGCGCGCCCGCTCGCGCTGCGCCTCCATCGCGGACTCGAATCCTGCCTGGTCGATCGCGAGGCCGCGCTCGCGCGCGATGTCCGCGGTGAGATCGGCCGGAAAGCCATAGGTGTCGTAGAGCCGGAAAACCGTCTCGCCATCGATCGTTTTCGCCGCGCCGAGCTTGCCGATCGCGGCCTCGAGGAGGCTCATGCCGGTCTCGAGCGTGCGCGCAAACTGCTCCTCCTCGAGCTTCAGCACCCGCTCGACGTGCGATCGCGCTTGGGTGAGCTCCGGGTATGCCGCGCCCATTTCCCGCGCGAGCGGCGCGACGAGTTTCCAGAAGAACACGTCCTTGATACCGAGCTTGTAGCCGTGGCGAATCGCGCGCCGCACGATCCGGCGCAGCACGTACCCGCGACCTTCGTTCGAAGGCGTGACGCCGTCGACGATCAGGAACGAGCAGGCGCGGATGTGATCCGCGATCACGCGCAGCGAGCCTTGCGCGTGATCCTTCGTCCCCGCGAGATCCGCCGCCGCCGCAACGAGATTCCTGAAGAGGTCGATTTCGTAGTTGTTGTGCACGCCCTGCATCACCGCCGAGAGGCGTTCGAGGCCCGCGCCGGTGTCGACCGAGGGCTTGGGCAGCGGCGCCATCGTGCCGTCCGGCGCACGGTCGAACTGCATGAAAACGAGATTCCAGATCTCGGTGTAGCGATCGCCGTCCTCGTCGGGCGAGCCCGGCGGGCCGCCCGCCAATGCGGGGCCGTGATCGTAGAAAATCTCGCTGCACGGGCCGCAGGGGCCGGTGTCGCCCATCGCCCAGAAATTCGACTTCTCGCCCATGCGCGAGAAGCGGCTCGCCGGCACGCCGATCTCCTTCAGCCAGATGTCAGCCGCCTCGTCATCTTCCTGGTAGACGGTGACCCAGAGCCGCGCCGGATCGAGCTTCAGCACCTGCGTGACGAAATCCCACGCATAGCGGATGGCGTCACGCTTGAAGTAGTCGCCGAACGAGAAGTTGCCCAGCATCTCGAAGAAGGTGTGGTGGCGCGCGGTGTAGCCCACGTTCTCGAGGTCGTTGTGCTTGCCGCCCGCGCGCACGCAGCGCTGGCTCGAGGCCGCGCGCACGTAGTCGCGCCGGTCCTTGCCGAGGAACACGTCCTTGAACTGCACCATGCCGGCGTTGGTGAACAGCAACGTCGGGTCGTTGCCGGGGACCAGCGACGATGAAGGCACGACGGTGTGGCCGCGCTCGCGGAAAAACTCAAGGAACGCGCGTCGGACATCCGCCGCGCTCATATAAGGCGGTTTGTTGGCAGTCATAGATCCGGGTCGAAAGTGTCCCCGGGGTCGTTCCCGAGGGCTGAGCGGATATCATCGGCGGAAAAGCCCCGGTATTGCAAAAAACGGGACTGGCGCGCCTTTTCCTTGAATTCCTTCGGCGCCCGTGCGCCGAACTTGCGGGCCCGGGCGGCCGCGGCCAGGGTCGGGAAGTCGGGGCCCGAGGCGAGCGCTGCATCGATCAGCTCGACCGGGAGCCCGAGCGCCTTCAGATCCATGCGGATGCGCACCGGGCCCTGCCCCCGGGCGGCCTTATAGGCGACGAAGCGCTCGGCGTAGCGCGCGTCGTCGATCAGCCGCTGCGCGCAGAATTCGGCGACGACCGCTTCGACCTCGGTTACGCCGTGGCCCTTGTCGATGAGCTTTGCGCGCAGCTCGCCCGAGGCGTAGTCGCGGCGGGCAAGCAGCGCGATCCCATCAGTGTGGGCGGCAGATCGGGTCATACGGCACGGATTTGCGGGGTGATTCGATGTGCCGGGATCTCCGATGATCGCTGACAATCATGCGGGAACCTCGTCTCGACTTCGCACGCCAACTCCGCCGGAACGCCACGGACGCGGAGCGGGCACTCTGGCGCTATTTGCGCTGCCGGGGTTTGTCCAACGCGCGCTTTCGCCGCCAGCACCCGCTGGGCCTCTATGTCGTCGATTTTGCTTGTCTCGAACACCGGCTGATCATCGAACTCGACGGCGGGCAACATGATGACGCCCGCCACCGCGAACATGACGCCAACCGCACGGAGTGGCTGGAATCCCGGGGCTTTCTGGTAATCAGATTCTGGAACCACGATGTACTGCACCGGACGGAGTCAGTACTGGAAACGATCGCAGCACACTTAACCCCCTCTTAACCCCCTCCCCCGCCTTGAGGGGGAGGGGGTAGGGGGAGGGGGCTAGGCGCTGTCAGCCGCCTGCTCGCCATTGCCGTTGCGCGCCACCTTCGGCACCAGCAGTTTCGCGCGGACCTGGGTTTCGATGTCCTTCGCGATCTCGGGGTGCTGCACGAGGAAGTTGCGGGCGTTGTCCTTGCCCTGGCCGATGCGTTCGCCCTTGTAGCTGTACCAGGCGCCCGATTTCTCGACGATGCCGTGGGTGCTGCCGAGATCGATGATTTCGCCTTCGCGGGAAATACCCACCCCGTACATGATCTCGAACTCGGCCTCGCGGAACGGCGGGGCGACCTTGTTCTTCACGACCTTCACCCGGGTCATGTTGCCGATCACTTCCTCACCCGACTTCAGCGCACCGATGCGGCGGATGTCGAGGCGGACCGAGGCGTAGAACTTGAGCGCATTGCCACCGGTGGTCGTTTCGGGGCTGCCGAACATCACCCCGATCTTCATGCGGATCTGGTTGATGAAGATCACGATGGTGTTCGAACGCTTGATGTTGCCGGTGAGCTTGCGCAGCGCCTGCGACATCAGGCGCGCATGGAGGCCGACCTGCAGCTCGCCCATTTCGCCTTCGATTTCGGCTTTCGGCGTGAGCGCCGCGACCGAATCGATCACCACCACGTCGACCGCGCCGGAGCGCACCAGCATGTCGGTGATCTCGAGCGCCTGCTCGCCGGTATCCGGCTGCGAGACGAGCAGCTCGTTGACGTTGACGCCGAGCTTTTCGGCGTAGGTAGGGTCGAGCGCGTGCTCGGCGTCGACGAAGGCCGCGGTGCCGCCCAGCTTCTGCACTTCGGCGACGACCTGCAAGGTCAGCGTGGTCTTTCCCGACGCCTCCGGGCCATAAATCTCGACCACGCGGCCGCGCGGCAAACCGCCGATGCCGAGCGCGATGTCGAGGCCGAGCGAACCGGTGGAGACGGCCTCGATGTCATACGATGCCGACGCATCGCCGAGGCGCATCACCGAACCCTTGCCGAACTGCTTTTCGATCTGGCCGAGCGCCGCAGCGAGCGCTTTCTTGCGATTGTCTTCCATCGCCTGATTATTCCATAGATGCGCACGCGATGGCGGCGCAAATCTGCTGTATTTATCGGCTATACAGGGGCCACTCACCGACAACACTGTATGGCGAGCCGCGACGACTTTCGACGAGCACGAAGCGATCGCAGTGCCATTGCACGGGAGCCAGCGGCCACGACGGCGCGTCGCCGGTCATCGCCTGCTGCGCCGTCCGCGGCGGCCGGACTTCGCGTGCCAGCGTCACATGTGCACGGAAGGATTTGATGTGCGGGCAAATGTCGCGCGCCAGCGCCGCGGCCGCGCCCGCCGAGGCCTCCGCGGCAGCCGCGGAGGGCACGGCGACCAGCACGCGTGGCGCCGGCCACCAGGCGAGCGCGCCGAGCACCACCGTGAGCGGCGCACACCCGACGGCGGCCGCGCGATCACGTGCCTCCCGCTCCGCATCCGCCGCGACCTCGCCGAGGAAGCACAGCGTGAGATGCAGGTTGTCGCGTGGGACGGGGTGGCCACCCAACGCCTCACGCATCGCTCGGGACGCCGAGAGCAGCGCATCGCGCCCGGCGTCATCGGGCCAGAGGGCGAAGAAAAGCCGCCGTGTCGTCACGAGCTCCCATCGGCGGCGAGCTCCGTGATCATTTCGAGAGCGCACCGCACCGACGCGCGGCGCACCGCTTCGCGGTCGCCGGGGAAGTGCCGGACGCGCGCGACGGTCTCGATCGCATCGCCTCGCCGCAGCGCGCGCGCGAACCACACCGTGCCGACCGGCTTGCCGGGCGCGCCGCCGTCGGGCCCGGCGATGCCGCTCGTTGCGAGCGCGATCTCGACACCCGTGCGGCGCAGCGCGCCTTCGGCCATGGCGCGCACCACCGCCTCGCTGACCGCGCCGTGCGCGGCGAGAGTCGTCGCGGGGACCGCGAGATCGCGGATCTTTGCGTCGTTCGAATAGGTCAGGAACCCGCAATCGAACCAGGCCGAGCTGCCCGGGACATCGGTGATGACCTTCGCGATCCAGCCGGCGGTGCAGGACTCGGCCGTGGCGAGACGCCACCCGGCCGCGAGCAACTGCCTGCCCACCGTGTGCGAGAGTTCGAGTAGCGCCGCATCCCCATTCATGGCCGATCAAGGCTAACCGATCCGGTCGCTGGTTTAGTATCGTGGGCTATTTCCCACCGGATTGACCGCTTGACCCATCGTTCCTTCGCGCTTCGCCTGACGTGCCCGGACCGCCCCGGCATCGTCGCCGCCGTTTCGAGTTTCCTCTACCAGAACGGCTGCAACATCCTCGATGCCCAGCAGTTCGACGACACGCGCAACGGGCTCTTCTTCTCCCGCATCGTCTTCAATCCCGTCGACGCTGCCCGCGCGCCGGCCATCGACGCGATGCGGGAACGCTTTGGGGCGATTGGCCGCGACTTCGCGATGGACTGGTCCATCGACGATGGCTCGCGCCGCGCTCGCGTACTGTTGCTCGCCTCGAAACAGGACCACTGTCTCGCCGACCTGCTCTACCGCTGGCATACGCGGGAGCTTGCGATGGACGTGGTCGGCATCGTCGCGAACCACCCTCGCGAAACCTATTCGCACCTCAACATCGGCGCCGTGCCGTTTCACTACCTGCCGGTGACACCGTCGACCAAGGCGCAGCAGGAAGCGCAGATCCTGCGGCTCGTCGACGAGACCGCTGCAGACCTGGTCGTGCTCGCCCGCTACATGCAGATCCTCTCCGACGATTTCACCCGGCGGCTCGCCGGCCGCTGCATCAACATCCACCACAGCTTCCTGCCCGGCTTCAAGGGCGCGAAACCCTACCACCAGGCGCACGCGCGCGGCGTGAAGGTGATCGGCGCGACGGCGCACTACGTGACCGCGGACCTCGACGAAGGCCCGATCATCGAGCAGGACGTCGAGCGCGTCACGCATCGCGACGGCCCGGAAGACCTGGCGCGCCGCGGTCGCGACATCGAGCGGCGCGTGCTCGCGCGCGCCGTGCGCTGCCATCTCGAAAGCCGCGTGATCGTGAACGGTAGCCGGACGATCGTCTTCCCCGAATGAGCACGCCTCCGACCGATTCCGTCGGCCACACACCGATGATGCAGCAGTACCTGCGCATCAAGGCGCAGCACCCGGACGTGCTGCTCTTCTATCGCATGGGCGATTTCTACGAACTCTTCTACGACGACGCGCGGCGCGCCGCCGCGCTGCTCGACATCACGCTGACGGCGCGTGGCCAATCGGCCGGCGCGCCGATCCCGATGGCCGGCGTGCCGTTCCACAGTGTCGATGGCTATCTCGCGCGCCTCGTGAAGAAAGGCGAATCGGTCGCGATCTGCGAGCAGATCGGCGACCCCGCGAAGTCGAAGGGACCGGTCGAACGGCAAGTCGTGCGCGTCGTCACACCGGGCACCATCACCGACGAGGCACTGCTCGAGGACCGGCGCGACACGCTGCTCGCGGCGGTGGCGTTCGAACCGGGCCGCGAAAACGGGCGCTTCGGCCTCGCCTGGCTCGATCTCGGCGCGGGCCGTTTCACGGTGACGCAGGGCGAAAGCGCCGGTGCGCTCGCGGCCGAGCTCGAGCGACTCAAGCCCGCCGAGCTGCTGATCGCCGAAGGCGACGCCGCGAAGCTCGGCGGCACGGCGCAGGGTTCACCGCCGCCTTTTCGATCTCGCCCGCCGTGGCATTTCGAGCTCGCGAGCGCGTCGCGGCTCCTGACCGACCAGCTCGGCACGCTCGACCTTGGCGGATTCGGCGCCGACGACCTGCCGCTCGCGATCTGCGCTGCAGGTGCGCTGCTGCAGTATGTGCGCGACACCCAGAAGTCAGCGCTTCCGCACCTGACGGCGCTCTCCGTCGAGGAACGCAACGAGGCGCTCGCGATCGATGCCGCCACGCGCCGCAATCTCGAACTCGATTCGAGCCTGACCGGCCGTGCCGACGCCACGCTGATCGCGCAGATCGACGCGGCAGTGACCGCGATGGGCTCGCGGGTGCTGCGCCGCTGGCTCAACCGGCCGTTGCGGGACCCCGCAACGCTGCGCGCGCGCTACCAGGCGATCGGTGAGCTCGTGCATTCGCGCCGTTACACCGAGGTGCGCGAGCCGCTGCGCACGATCGGCGATGTCGAGCGCATCCTCGCGCGGGTCGCGCTGCGCTCGGCGCGCCCGCGCGACCTGACCCAGCTGCGGCGCGCGATCGGTGCCCTGCCCGCCGTGCGCGCCTCGCTCGCAACGATCGATTCGCCGCTGCTCGGCGAGCAGGCCGCACGCGTTTCGGAACACGCCGATGTGCGCTCGCTGCTCACCGCCGCGATTGCCGAGGAACCCTCGCAGATGCTGCGCGAGGGCGACGTGATCGCCGCCGGCTACGATGCCGGGCTCGACGAGTTGCGCCTGATCGCGACCGACACCGACGCCTTCCTGCTCGAACTCGAGCGCCGCGAGCGCGAGCGTTCCGGCATCGCGAACCTGAAGCTCGGCTACAACCGCGTCCAGGGCTTTTTCATCGAGGTGACGCGCGCGCAGGCCGATCGCGTGCCCGCGGATTACATCCGGCGACAAACCGTGAAGTCCGCCGAGCGCTTCATCACGCCGGAGCTGAAGCGTTTCGAGGACCAGGTGCTCGGCGCGCGCGACAAGGCGCTGGCGCGCGAACGCGAGCTGTACGACGCCGTGCTCACCCAGTTGACCGATCGCCTCGCGCCTCTACTGGCGACCGCCGCGGCGATCGCTGAAATCGACGCGCTCGCCTCGCTCGCCGAGCGCGCACAGGCGCACCGCTGGGTCGCACCCGAACTCTCCACTGAGCCCCGCCTTACGATCGAGGCCGGCCGGCACCCGGTGGTCGAGCGCTGCATCGCGGATCCGTTCGTACCGAACGATCTCGCGCTCGACGCGCACCGGCGCATGCTGATCATCACGGGCCCCAACATGGGCGGCAAATCGACCTACATGCGCCAGTGCGCGCTGATCGTGATCCTCGCGCACATGGGCAGCTTCGTGCCGGCCGCTCGCGCGGTGATCGGACCCGTCGACCGCATTTTTTCGCGCATCGGCGCCGCCGACGATCTCGCGGGCGGGCGCTCGACCTTCATGGTCGAGATGACCGAGACCGCCAACATCCTGCACAACGCGACTGCGCAGAGCCTCATCCTGATGGACGAGATCGGCCGCGGCACGAGCACGTTCGACGGCCTTTCGCTCGCGTGGGCGGTTGCGCGGCAGCTCGCGATGCAGCTACGGGGCTACACGCTCTTCGCCACCCACTATTTCGAGCTCACCGCGCTCGCGACCGAAATCGACGGTTGCGCGAATGTGCACCTCGATGCCACCGAGCACGGCGACTCGCTCGTCTTCCTGCACGCAGTCAAGGATGGACCGGCGAACCGCAGCTACGGACTCGCGGTCGCGCAACTCGCCGGCGTGCCACGGCCCGTCATTGCGGCGGCCCGTGCTTATCTCGCCGATCTCGAGGCACGGCGCGATCGGCCTGTCCACGCGCCCTTGCGGGCGACGCCGCAGCGGGAACTCGCGCTCGAAGCGCAGCCTCCCGAGCCCACCGCGCAGATGCTTGCGGAACGCGCCGCGCTCGAGCAGCTCTATGCGCTCGACCCCGACACGCTGACGCCCCGTGCGGCACTCGATGCGCTCTACGAGCTCGCGGTGAGGCTGAAGCGGCCGTAACGCAGGAACTGCGCCGCTTCGTGCGCGACGCGGCGCGAAAGCAGCATGCCGGTGTGACTGACGGGCAGCACGATGCGGTCTGCCGCGCCCGCGTACTGCGTCTCGCGCACGGCGACGGTGCCATCGTTCGGCTCGTTGAAGCGCGCGAAGAGCCTTCCCAGCCCCGCCGGGCGGCTCCCGGCGATCACGCCGATGTCATGGCCTTCGCAGGCGCCTGGCGGGGCGCACGCCGTCAGCGCCGCGCGACTTCGACCGAGCGCCAGCCCGACGAACGGCAGTCGCGAGACGGCGGCGGCCGCGCTGCTCCCTGCCACCGGCGACCCGAGCAGCACCACGCGGCCCGGCGGCAACGCGGCTTTCCCTGCGCTCGCGCGGTCGAGCGCACGCAGCGCCATGAGGCCGCCGAGACTGTGGCCGACGAGATGCACCTCGCCCTCGCCGTTGACGCCGAGCGCCATGATTTTCCGGGCCAGCCGATCGGCGACCCGATCGGGGTGTTCCGCAGTCGCCAGGTACGGAAAGGTGTGGGTGCGGGCTGCGAGCTCGCGCGCGAGATGCCGCCGCAGCAGCACCGATTCCGCGCCGGTCAGGTAGAGGCCGTGGATGAAGATCACGTGGGAGGGCACGGTGGGATTATGCGTTCCCGGGGCCCGAAGGGGGGCTGTTGATTTTCCCCGCCGCGCCACCATATTGCGCGTATGCGTATGGACAAACTGACGAGCAAGTTCCAGGCGGCGCTGGCCGACGCCCAGTCGATCGCGCTCGGCGCCGACAACGCCATGATGGAGCCCGCGCACGTACTGCGGGCCCTCATCGACCAGCAGGGTGGCACCGTGCGGCCGTTGCTCCTGAAGGCCGGCGCCAACGTGGCGCGGCTGCGCACCGATCTCGCCGCGGCGATCGACCGACTGGCGAAGGTCGAGGGCGTGCCGGGCGAGATCCATGTCTCGAACGATCTTGCGCGCCTGCTGAACGTCACCGACAAACTCGCGCAGCGGCGCGGTGACCAGTTCATCTCGAGCGAGCTCTACGTGCTTGCGGCGTTTGAGGACAAGGCGACCCTTGCGAAGCTGCTGAAGGATGCCGGAGCCGCCAAGGCCGCCGTCGAGAAAGCGATCGACGAGGTGCGCGGTGGCGAGGCCGTCAGCGACCCGAATGCCGAGGAGAGCCGCCAGGCGCTCGAGAAATACACCATCGATCTCACGGCCCGCGCCACGGCCGGCAAGCTCGACCCGGTGATCGGCCGCGACGACGAGATCCGCCGCACGATCCAGGTGCTGCAGCGGCGCACCAAGAACAATCCCGTCCTGATCGGCGAACCGGGCGTCGGCAAGACCGCGATCGTCGAGGGTCTCGCACAACGCATCGTCAATGGTGAAGTGCCCGAGGGCCTGAAGGGCAAGCGCATTCTCGCGCTCGACATGGGCGCGTTGATCGCGGGCGCGAAGTTCCGCGGCGAATTCGAGGAGCGCTTGAAGGCCGTGCTCGGCGACCTCGCGAAGCAGGAAGGCCAGGTCATCCTCTTCATCGACGAGCTGCACACCATGGTCGGCGCCGGCAAGGCCGAGGGCGCGATGGACGCCGGCAACATGCTGAAGCCCGCGCTCGCGCGCGGCGAGCTGCACTGCGTCGGGGCGACCACGCTCGATGAGTACCGCAAGTACATCGAGAAGGATGCGGCGCTCGAGCGGCGCTTCCAGAAAGTGCTCGTCGAGGAACCCTCGGTCGAGGACACGATCGCGATCCTGCGCGGCCTGCAGGAGCGCTACGAAGTGCACCACGGCGTCGACATCACCGACCCGGCGATCGTCGCCGCCGCGACGCTGTCGCACCGCTACATCGCGGATCGCCAGCTCCCGGACAAGGCGATCGACCTGATTGACGAGGCCGCCGCGCGCATCCGCATGGAGATCGACTCCAAGCCCGAGGCGCTCGACAAGCTCGAGCGGCGCATCATCCAGTTCAAGATCGAGCAGGAAGCGCTCAAGAACGAGAAGGACGACGCGTCAAAGCGGCGCCTCGCGGCGCTCGAGGAATCGCTCGCCCAGCTCGAGAAGGAGTACGCCGACCTCGAGGAGATCTGGAAGAGCGAAAAGGCCACGCTGCAGGGCGCAGCGACCATCAGGGAAGAGCTCGAGAAGGTGAAGCTCGAGATGGATGCCGCGCGGCGCAAGGGCGACCTGGGCGAGGTCGCCAAGCTGCAGTACGGCCGCATGCCCGAGCTCGAGAAGAAACTCGCGCAGGCGCAGGCCGCCGAACAAACCGAAACGCAGCTCGTTCGCAGCAAGGTGACGGACGAGGAAATCGCGGAAGTCGTCTCGAAGTGGACCGGCATCCCGGTCTCGAAAATGCTCGAGGGCGAGAAGGAAAAGCTGCTGCGCATGGAAGAAGCGCTGTCTCGCCGCGTCGTCGGCCAGGACGAAGCGGTGCGCATCGTGTCGAACGCGATCCGCCGCTCGCGCGCCGGCCTCGCCGATCCGCGCCGGCCGAACGGCTCATTCCTGTTCCTCGGGCCGACCGGTGTCGGCAAGACCGAGCTGTGCAAGGCGCTCGCGGAATTCCTGTTCGATACCGAAGAATCGATGGTGCGCATCGACATGTCCGAGTTCATGGAGAAGCACTCCGTGGCGCGGCTCATCGGCGCGCCGCCGGGCTATGTCGGCTACGAGGAAGGCGGCTATCTCACCGAGGCCGTCCGCCGCCGCCCGTACGCCGTGATCCTGCTCGACGAGGTCGAGAAGGCCCACCCGGACGTGTTCAACGTGCTGTTGCAGGTGCTCGACGACGGTCGCCTGACCGACGGCCAGGGCCGCACGGTCGATTTCCGGAACACGGTCGTGATCATGACTTCGAACCTCGGCTCGAACGTGATCCAGGAGCTCGCGGGCGAAGGCAACTACGCGCGCATGAAGAGCGCGGTAATGGAAATCGTGCAGCAGCAGTTCCGGCCCGAGTTCATCAACCGTATCGACGATATCTGCGTGTTCCATCCACTCGGCACGGCCGAGATCAGGAAGATCGTCGACATCCAGCTCGTGCACCTGAAGAAGCGGCTGGCCGAGCGCAATATCGAACTGACCCTCGACGAGGCGGCTCGCGACCTGATTGGCGAGGCCGGCTTCGACCCGGTCTACGGTGCGCGCCCGCTCAAGCGCGCGATCCAGCAGCAGATCGAAAACCCGCTGGCGCAAGCGCTGCTGTCGGGCGCTTTCGGTCCCGGGGACCATATCCGCGCGACCCTGCACGAGGACAAGGTGGCGTTCGAAAAGCGCCTCTGATCCGGGGCGCGTCCCCGTAGAATAGGCGCCGGGAGGAACAATGCCGTTCTACGAGTATCAGTGCGCAAGCTGCGGCCACTTTTTCGAGGCCATGCAGAAGATCACCGACGCGCCGCTGCGCAAATGCCCCGACTGTGGCAAGTCCGCCCTGAAGAAGCTGCTGTCGGCGCCGGTCTTTCGCCTGAAAGGCAGCGGCTGGTACGAGACCGACTTCAAATCCGACAAGGAAGCGAAGCGCAACCTCGTCGACGACAAGAAAGAAGAAAAAAAGGAAGAGCCCAAGGCCGAGGCCAAGGCCGACGCCAAGCCGGAACCCAAGCCTGAGTCGAAGCCCGAACCGAAGCCCGAGAAAGACAAGCCGAAGGCGAAGCCCAGGGCCCGGCCCAAGGCGAAGGCCAAGCCGGCGCGTCGAGGCCGCAGCTAGCCATGTTCGAGGAGCGCCGCGTGGCGTCGCTCGCCGCCGATGAGGCGGCACGCTACACGGCAGAGCATCCGGTTTCCGCGGCCCATGCGAGCCGTCTCGGCGCGCACTGGCTGAACGGCGTGCCGATGCACTGGATGCGCGACTGGGGTACGCCGTTCCCGCCCGTCGTGCACGCGGCCGAGGGCGCACAGCTGACCGATGTCGACGGCTGCCGCTACGCGGATTTCTGCCTCGGTGACACCGGGGCCCTGTTCGGGCACTCGCCGCCCGCCGTCGCGCAGGCCGTCGCCACGCAGGCCGCGCGCGGCCTCACCGCGATGCTGCCCGGCGAGCGCGCCGCGGAGGTCGGCGAAGGGCTCGCCCGCCTCTTCGGGCTCCCGTTCTGGCAAATGACGCAGACGGCGACCGATGCCAACCGCGCGGCGCTGCGCTGGGCGCGCGCGCTCACGCGCCGACCGAAGACGTTGGTGTTCCGCGGCTGCTATCACGGCACGGTGGACGAGATCATGCTGCGGCCCGGCGGCATCGGCATCGCGCACGATGTGCGGGCGAGTGCCGTCGCAGTGGAGTTCGACGATGTCGGGGCGGTCGAGGCCGCCTTGCGCCGCGGCGACATCGCGGCACTGCTGTACGAGCCGGTGATGACCAACACGGGGATGGTGCTGCCGCAGCCGGGCTTGCACGAGCGGCTGCGCGAACTCACGCGCCACCACGGCACGCTGCTGATCGTCGATGAAACCCACACCCTGTCGAGCGGTCCCGGCGGCTACACGCGCGCACACGGCCTCGAACCGGACCTGCTCGTCTGCGGCAAGGCGATCGCAGGCGGCGTGCCCTGCGCGGTCTACGGATTCACGGTCGATGTCGAGGCGCGCATGCGCGGCGTGCTCGCCGCACGTAACGAGGATCATGGCCACACGGGCATGGGCACGACCCTCGCGGCGAACCCGCTCGCGCTGGCGGCACTCTCGGCGGCGCTCGCGGCCCTGCACACGCCGGACACCTATGCGCCGATGCTCGCAGGCGCGGTGCGGCTGGACGCTGGCCTGCGCGCGCTCTTCGATCGCCGCCGCCTCGACTGGCAGGTCGCGCGCGTCGGCGCACGGCTCGAGATCGTCTTCGGCCCGGCGCCGCGCAACGGCACGCAGGCGGCCGCCGGCCTGCAGCCCGCCCTCGAGGGCGCCATGCACCTCTTCCTGCTCAATCGCGGCTTCCTGCTGACCCCGTTTCACAACATGATGCTGTACTCGCCGGTGACCGCGCCGGCCGACGCGGATCGCCTGATCGCGGCACTCGACGCCTGCCTCGGCGAGCTCGCATGAACGAGCTGCAGCGTTTTCTCTCGGCCCATCCTGACATCGACGCGGTGCAGGTGTTCATCACCGACGCGAGCGGCGTGCCGCGCGGCAAGAGCGTACGCGCGAGCGAACTCGAAGCGATCTTCCGCGACGGCCGGCGCGTCGCCGGTTCGATCCTCGGCCTCGATATCACGGGCCGGGATGTCGATGCGACGGGCCTCGTGTGGGAAGCCGGGGATGCCGACGGGCTCTGCCGCCCGGTGCGGGGCACCCTCCTCCCTTCCCCGTGGATCGAGCCACCGACCGGGCAGCTGATGCTGACGATGCACGACGACGCGGGACAACCCGCCGCGGCCGATCCGCGCCATGCCCTCGCGCGTGCGATCGAACGGCTCGCGGCGATGGGCTACACACCCGTCGTCGCCTGCGAGCTCGAGTTCTACCTGCTGCGCGAGGCGCGCGGCAAGCTCGAACCGGCCGGTGGCGGGCCCTTCGGCGACGCGGCGCGCATCGAGTCGTACAGCCTGACGCGCCTCGACGACCTCGCGCCGCTCTTTGCCGAGGTGCACGCGGCTGCGAAGGCGCAAGGGCTGCCCGCCGAAACGCTGATGGCCGAGTACGCCCCGGGCCAGTTCGAGATCACGTTGCATCACCGGGCCGACGCACTGCGCGCCGTCGATGAGGCGATCCTCTTCAAGCGGCTGCTGCGCGGCGTGGCGCGCAAGCACGGCTGTATCGCCACGTTCATGGCGAAGCCCTTCGCGGAACATGCCGGCAGCGGCCTGCACATCCATGTGAGCCTCGCGGATGACAGCGGTCGCAATGTCTTCGCCGCCGAAGACCCGGCGGGCACGCCGCTATTGCGCCACGCGATCGGTGGGCTTGCCGCGACCGTTGGCGAGAGCTTTCTTGTCTTTGCGCCGAATGCCAATTCGTATCGGCGCTACCGGAGCCTCAGCTACGCACCCGTGGCGCCGACGTGGGGGATCAACAATCGCACCGTGTCGCTGCGCGTGCCGGCGGGGCCGCCGGCGTCACGGCATATCGAGCATCGGATCGCCGGCGCCGATGCGAATCTCTATCTCGCCGTGGCGACGGTGCTCGCGGGGCTCGCGCAGGGTATCGAGGAGCGGTCGGATCCGGGCGCCCCGGTCGAAGGCAACGGTTACGCGATCGCGCGATCGCGGGTCTTTCCCGCGAGCTGGCAGGAAGCGATCGAACGCGCCGCGGGGTCCGGATTCCTGCACGCAGCGCTGGGCGCCGCGTTCATGAAAGTGTTTCTCGCCGTGAAGCGCCAGGAGTGCGAGCGCTTCATGGCGGAAGTCACGCCACTCGACTACGCCTGGTACCTGCGCGACAGCTGATCGCCGCGCGCGGCCTCAACGCGCGGCCAGTTCGACGCGTACCGTCTCGACCGCGTCGCCGCGGCGGTATTCCACGTTGACGAGTTCACCGACCTTGAACGTCTTCAGCACGTTCGAGAACGCCTGTAACGTGTCGACCGGCTCACCGCGCATCGAGAGGATGATGTCCCCCGCCTGCAGCTTGGCCGCGGCCGCGGGCGAGCCCGGGATGATCGAATCGGCGCGAACGCCGCGGCCGGTGTAGCCGAAGTCCGGCACGACGCCGAACGACACCTTGCGCTCGGTCGGCGCTGCTGGCTTGGCCACCGGACCCTGCGCGGAGGCGCCCGGGATGGTCGCGTGCAGCGGTTCGGGGCGCGCCGCGAGATAGTCGACCGCTTCCTTCGTGACCGTGACGATCTTCACGAGCCCCGCGCCGTCGATCTTGTCGGCCGTGTCGGTCGACTTGTGATAGTCGAGGTTCGCGCCGGAGAAGACCTGCACGCCCGGGATGCCGCGTTCGATGAACGCCTGCTGGTCCGATGAGACCGCCGCGCCCTCGATGCTCTGGATCGCGATACCGGTCGAGAAACCGACGCCGCGGAACATCGGCGACCACTCGGTCGCGGTGCCCGTGCCGATGATGCGGACGGGGCCTGCGCCGAGGCGCCCGACCGTGTCGAGGTTCACGTTGGCGCGAATGCCCGTGAGCGCCACCGGAGTCGGGTGCGCCGCGTACCAGCGCGAGCCGAGCAGTCCCGACTCCTCGCCCGAAAACGCTGCAAACACGAGCGTGCGCGGCGGACGCCCCTGCGAAGCGATGGTGCGCGCGAGTTCGAGCAGCGCCGCGACGCCGCTGGCATTGTCGTCGGCGCCGGGGTGGTTCGGGCCGAGGTGATCATAGTGGGCCGAAACGATCACGGTCTGGCCGTCAAACGCGGGGTTTGCGCCCGGCAACACGCCGATCACGTTCGCGCCTTCGGGGAACGCCTGCTGCCACCCGCCCTTGTCGCCGGCGGGTGCGAGACCTGCCGCCGCAAACGCCTTCGCGATGTAGTCGGCGGCTTCCTGGATGCCGCGCGTGCCGAGGCCGCGGCCCTCTCGCTCGGGCGCCGCGAGATACCGCACGTGCTCGAGCATGGCCTGCGCATTGAACACCGGCGGCTGCTCGGCGAGCGGCGCGCGCTCCGGGCGTGCGAGCGGCGGGAGCGGCGTGCGCACGCTGCGCAGGTCGACGCGCAGCGGCGAGTCGTCGGTGGGCCACTCGCCCTTGACCGAGTTCTTCGCTTCATCGCCTTCGAACACGAGGTAAGAATACTTGCCATAGTGCGGCAGCTTGCCCGCGAGCCCCGGCGCGGCGGCAGCACTGCCGACCGAAACGAAACCGATCGCCTTCGCCACATTCGCCGGGTGACGGAGCGCGAATACGACGCTCGCATCCGTGCGCGCGAGCGCCGGCTCCGCGGAGGCTTCCTTGAGCAGTTGCGCCGCGTAGCGATTGTCGCGGCCGAACACCCACACCGCGCGGTCCGCGGGCAGCTTCCTGACGTCCGAGTCGAGCTTCACTTCGAGCTTCTGGGCCGGGTTTGCCCAGCGCGCGAGCACGCCGCGGTAGAGATCCTGCGTTGCCTTGTCGGCCTTCGACGGCAATACCGCGAGCACCTTCGTGTCGCCGAAGAGCTGCCCGATCGACGGCGCCGTTTCGCGCGGATCGAGCAAGCGGAACAGGTCGAATTCCGGGTCGAGTTCGACGAGCAGCGGTTCGGCGTCGACCGCGAAGTCGAACGAAGTCGCCGCGCCCTTGATCGGCACGGTCTGCGCGAAATACCCCTTCGCCGTCCGCACCGAAACGGGCACGCTCATTTCAAGCGGGTTCGTGCGCTGCAACTGGCGGATCACGCCGCGCACCCGGTTTCCCTCGGCGCGCACGTCGTCGAGCCGCAGATCGGCCGCGCCGGCCTGATTGACCCATTGTTCGAAGAACGTATCGAGGTTCGCACCGCCCGCTTTCGCGAACTCGCGCTTCAAGTCCATGAAGCCGACGCGCTGGCCACGATCGGCGCGGTAGAACCCTTGCAGCGTCTTGCGGAACGCGTCGTCACCGAGCTGCCGGCGCAGCATGTGAAAGCCCATCATCGTCTTGCCGTAGCCGACCGCTTCGGTCACCGCGCTGTAGCGCGAGCGGAACTGGTTCAGCGGGAAATCGTGCGCGTCCTTCACGTAGTCGCGATAGCGCTTCAGCGTGTCACGCCGGTAATCCGCGCCCTGGCCGACCTGTTCCTTGAACAGGTGATCCGCCATGTAAGCGGTGAGCCCTTCGCACCAGTTGCCGGTCGCGTAGTCGACGAAAACCGAGTTGCCCCACCAGTTGTGCAGGATCTCGTGCGGATAGGACGAGGTGAGGATGAACGGGAAACGGATGATCTGCGAGCCGAGCAGCGTGAAGGACGGCATGCCGTAGCCCGTTTCCCAGAAGTTCTCGACGAGCGCGAACTTCGAATACGGATAGGGCCCCACGAGCTGCCGATACATCTCGAGATCGCGGGCAGTCGCTTCGAGGAACTTGCGCGCGAGCGCGTCATCGGGCGTACGCAGGAACACCTGCGCCTCGACCGCGCCCACCGTTTCCGTGTAGCGCGTGAGCGGGCCCCCGACGAGCGGCAGTTCGTCGACCGGCGCGGGATCCACGGTGATCAGGTGCCAGCCGTCCGGGGCATGCGTGCGCAGCTTCGGCACGAACAGCGTGTCGCCGAGGTAGGGGTACCAGAGCGAGCTGCCGGCGAGATAGACCCCTTTCTCGCCGATCGTGCCCGCGGTTTCGCTGAAACCACGGGCGTATTCTTCTTCCGGCGTGTCGAAGCCGAAATCCACCGGCCCCGAGTACGCAAGGCGCAGCGTCGGGGAGTCCTTCGGCAGCGTCACGCGATAGCGCGCCGCGCGGCCCGACTTCACGAGCGAACCGCTCGAGCCGTTGATGCCCGAGAAGCCGGCGGTATCACCCACCGGCAGCCGCTCAACGGCCGGAGTGGACGAGGCGATCACAAGCGGAGTCGCCAGCAGGAACTCGACTTCCCGGCCCGCGTACGTTGCGGGAAAGCTCACGGTCGCATCGACCGAGAGCTGGTGGGTGGCAGGCTCGACGCGAACATCGAGGTCGTACTGCGGCAACTCGCCGATGGGCGCCGCCGTGGCGGGCCCGAAGCAAAGAGCCGCGAGGATGAGCGCCAATGCGCCCACCCTGGCCGGGATCGGGTTTTTCATTATTTCGGTGTTGGGCGTCGGAAAACGAGATCGACCTTCATCGGCTTGCCGTCACGGCGGATCTCGAGCGCCGCGTCGTCACCCCAAGCGTATTCGCCCGTCGCGCTTTGCAGGTCGGTGGTGGAACGGATCGCCACGTCGTCGAGACGCACGATCACATCGCCCACTTTGATGCCGGCCTGTGCCGCGCTGCCGTCCTTATCGACCTGGATGACCTTCGAGGGTTCCTTGCCGATGCGTCCCGCGAGCGAAACGCCGAGTACCGGCAGCCCCGGGCCATCGCGCCCCGGTACGCCCCAGATGAAATCGGCATAGGACGCCCGTACCGGCCCGACAGGTTTGCCGTCGGCGCCGCGTACCGCGACCGGAATGAGCGAACGGACCTCGCCGCTGTAGTTGGCGGTGAGCTGACGCACGCCACCCAGGTTGTATGCAACGTGGCCGGCGCCGATGAAGATCACGATGATGGCGTTCTTGCCACCGTGCTTCTCGAGCGCTTGCGCGGCGTTCCATCCCATCGTCGCGTCCCAGGTCACCTGCGCGCGATAGAGGGAGTCGAGCTGCGCCTCCGACATCTGCGAGTGCAGCGCGTCGTCCGCCGTGAAATACGACCGGAACAAGCGCCGATGTTCGGCGCTCGTCACGTCGATCTTCGGTGGCAGGTGCGATCGCGCCTCGGGGTCGAGCGCATCGAAGCCCTTCTCGCGCACGAGATTGACGTCGGCGCGCGGCATGTTCACGCCGTACATGCGCAGGCCGTTCTCCCGCGCATAGTTGAAGATGTCGCGGTAATAGCCCCAATGGTGGGACCAGTAGACATACCAGCCGGACAGGTCAACGAAGCCCTTCTCCGTGAGCTTGCCGTCGATCCATTGGTCGAGCGGCGCCTGCTGGTCGTACGGATACATCTCGAGGCCGATCAGCACCTCGCGACCGGCGTCGTGCAGCGCCTTCACCGCGGCGAACTCGACGTCGTGGAATTCGGGGTTGGTGTGCTCCTCACCGATGAAGAGCACGCGGGTGTTCGCAAGGCGTTTCGCAAACTCGGCCGGGGTCACGAGCTCCCCGGCGCGCGTGTCGAGCACGCCGTCGAGGGTGACCGCCACCTCCCGACCGGCGCGCGAAGCGTCGCCGATCGGAAGGTCGAGGACATTGTCCGCGGCCACTGCCGACATGCTGGCTGCGAGCCAGCATGCGGCAACAACGATAGACCGCATCAGAACCGCATGCGCCATGTGAGGCCGTACGTCATCAGGCGCGGGTGGCTCACGGTGTAGCGGAACGGGAAGAACGTTCCGCCGGACGAGGTGCCGTTCGGCAACGTGTTGGTGAAGTACACGTCGCGGAACGCGCCCGTCGGTGCGTCTTCGTCCGTCAGGTTGCGGCCCCACAGTTCGAGCGACCAGCGATCGGCGCGCAGGCCGACCGAGGCGTTCAGGATCATCGACTCGGGCACGATGGCCTGGTTCGACGCATCCGCGAATTGCTCGCCGCGGTACGAGAGGTCGCCGCGGATGAACCAGTTGACGTCGCCACGCGCTGCCGCGCTGTAGCCCGCGCCCAGGTTCCACTGCCATTCCGACTGGCGGAGGATCCGGTTGCCCGACACGTCGCCATCCGGAGCGTAGGTCGGGAACTGCGCGAACGAAGCGACCTTTGCGTCGCCGTATTCGCCGTCGATGTAGGCCACGCCAAGGTTGAGGTCGAGGCCGGCGACCGGGTGCGCGGTAATCGCGAGCTCGGCGCCCTGGATCGAGGCATCGCCGCCGTTGACGCTGAAGGCCGTCGGAATCAGCAGGGCTCGACCGTCGATCGAATCGAGCACTTGCGGGATCACGATCTCCGACCAGTCCATGTAGTAGACGTCGAACTCGACGCTCAGGCGGCGATCGAGGAACTCACTCTTCATGCCGAGCTCGTAGCTGAGCAGGTCTTCCGGATCAAAGCCCACCACGACTGTTTCTGTGGTGGGGGGGGGGCCCACGAACTGGACCTGCGCGCCGTCGGAGCCGCCGCCCTTCTCCGCGTGCGCGACCGCGCCGTAGAACGTGAGGCTGTCGTTTGGCTGGTAGCGCAGATTGGTGCGCCAGTTGATGAGTTCGGACTTCACCTTGCGCCGGGTATTCGTCTGGTGATCGGTGAAGGTCTTTTCCTCATCGGTGTAACGGCCTTCGGCACCCCACGAGAGCTTGTCGGTCAGGTCGAACTCGAACTGCAGGAAGCCGGACGGTGCTTCCGTGTCGTTCTGGAGCACATTGCCGCCGATCGCGGCGCCGGTCGGGCTCGTGAACCAGGGCATGAAGGCTGCGTCGCCGGCGCCGGGCGCGAAATCGGCCCAGATCGGGCCAAGTGCGCCAAAGGTGCACGCGAGGCAGAAGGTGCCGAAGTTCGCCGGCAGCGGCCTGTTGGCGACCACGTCGTCGATGCCCGCCTTGCTGGTCGTGTCGTAGTAATAGGCGCCGGCCGACCAGGTGAAGCGCTTGGTCGGGTCGCTCGAGTAGCGCAGCTCCTGGCTGAACTCCTCGGTCGTCGTGCCGGGCCCGATCTGCAGCAGACCGGTCGAGAACTGCGCCCGCGTCGACGAAGTGGGGAACCCGAACATCGGGGTGATCGGCGCCGCCAGGTAAGTGAAGATCTGGTCGTTGCCGCCGCCGCGGCCACCGTCGACCCAGAACGACTGGCTGACGTTGGAATAGCCGCTCAGCGAGTCGATCGTGCCGCCGTTGCCGAGCGACCATTTCAGTTTCATATGGCCGCGCGCGACATCGCGATCTTCGCCTGTCGCGCCGGCAATGACCGCGAGATCGTTGGCACCGACCGCCTGGAATTCACCGCAGAAGTTCAGCAGGCGGCTCGATAGCATCGGGTTCACGGCATTGCGGTTCTCGCAATTGGCGGTCGCCGCGGACAACGCTGAATTGTCGATCTGGTCGTCGGATATATAGAGACCGAGCTCGCCTTCGAAGCTGTCGCTCGGTGTCCAGACGAGACCGCCCTGGAAAGTCTTGTACTGATAACCGCCGATGTCGGGACCGGGGCCCGGGCCTGCCCACCGGTTCTTGTACGAGCCGTCGAAGTTGTCATACAGCACCGCCGCACGGCCCTTCAGCACGCCTTCGATCAGCGGGCCGCTTGCCGAGATCGATGCGAGCAGCTTGCCGTCGTTGCCCCAGGTGACCTCGGTCTTGCCCTTGAACGTATCGGTGGGCTTGGCGGTCACGTAGTTGATCGCGCCGCTGAAGCTGTTGCGCCCGTACATCGCCGCCTGCGGGCCCTTCACCACTTCGATGCGCTCGAGGTCGAGCTGGCTGAAGTTGAGACCTTCACGGGCCGACACGAAGATGCCGTCGATGAAGATCGCGGTGTTGTTCTCGCCGAGGATGTCGATCGGCGCGACGCCGCGGATGACCGGGGCCGGGAGGAACTCGCCGATCACGTTCGAGAACGTGAGGCCGGGCGTGTTCGCCGCGACGTCGTCGAGGTTGCGGATGCCACGCTCTTCGATCGCGCGCTCGGACAGCGCCGTGATCGCAAGAGGGACGTCGATCAGCCGCTCTTCGGTCTTGCGGGCCGTGACGACGATTTCATCGAGGCTGTCGCTGGATTGCGGCTCTGCCACGGCAGCGCCGGCGCCGCCGAGCAACGACATCGCCGTGAGCCCGGCAAGCATGTTGATTGTACGCATCGTTCTCCCTGTGGACGCACCATGCGCCCCCCTTGCCTTGTACGCTAACGCGGCACCACACTCGGTTCAATAACAAACAGCGGAAGGGTGAGACTTATGCGCAACAGATACCTCGTGGTGGTCACGCTCCTGACCGGGTGTGCCACGGCGACGGTCACCGCCCCGCCCGGGGCGGCCGTTTCGACGCGGGAAGGCGAACTGCCGTCCTGGCAGATTCCGAACCTCGGGGAAGCCGCGGAAGCCTACTACGGCCCGGACAGCACCCACCTGATCGCGCAGGTCCAGGATTCGCACGCCATGATGGGCGCGCACGGCAAGCCCGGTTTCCTGACGACGACGTTCACCGACGCGGGAACCGACATCGTCCTCGTGAACGACAAGGGCTATGACGCCTGCTCCTATTTCTTCCCGGACGGCAAACACCTCCTCTGGACGTCCGTGAAGGACCACATGGGCACGAGTGGCAAGCTCGAAGGTAACTGGTCCGACTGGCGGAACTACCCGCAAGGCGCGGAGTTGTATATTTCCGACAGAAAGGGCGGCCACGTCAAGCGCCTGACAAACAACAATTATTACGAGGCCGAGGTCACGATCTCGCCGGACGGCAAGTGGATCGTCTTCGGGCGCCAGATCAAGGGAAACATGGACCTGTGGGTCATGAATTCCGATGGCACGGGCGAGAAGCAGATCACCTTCACCGAAGACTGGCAGGAGGGCGCGCCGTACTTCCTCCCCGACAGCAACACGATCATGTTTCGCGCCTGGAAGGCTTCCGAGTACGGCCAGCGGCCGACGCCGATGACCATCTTCACGGTGAAGCGTGACGGCTCCGATCTCAAGGAGCAGACCCACACGCACGATATGAACTGGGCGCCATACCCGACGCCCGATGGCAAGCACTTCCTCTATGTGCGCATCGAGCCCAACAGCAACAACTGGGAAGTCTACCTCGGCGAAATCGATGGCGGCCCGAATGCCAAGCCGCGCCGCATCACCTTCGACGACGGCTTCGACGGTTTCCCGTCGATCTCGCCGGACGGTCGCAAGATGGTCTGGACGTCGAACCGCAGCGACGCCTCGAAGAAGTTCATGCAGAACCTGCGACTGCACGTGATGGACGTGTCCTCGCTCGGGCTCGGCCCCAAGTAAGCCGGTTCCGTCGTAAAATGGCTGGATGCGTACACACTTTTGCGGACAGGTTGACGAGCATTCGGCTGACACGACGGTAACGGTTGCGGGATGGGTGCACAGGCGGCGGGATCACGGCGGCGTGATCTTCGCCGACCTGCGCGACCGCTCGGGGCTCGTGCAGGTCGTGTTCGACCCCGATGCCAAGGCGGTGTTCGAGGGCGCGGAGAAACTGCGCAACGAGTTCGTCATTCGCGTCACGGGTCGCGTGCGCGAACGCCCCGCCGGCACGGTCAACGCGAATCTCGCTTCCGGCCGCATCGAGATCCTCGCGCACGATCTCGAGATCCTGAACCGCGCCGACCCCCTTCCGTTCCAGCTCGACGAGCAGGTTTCCGAAGAGGTGCGCCTGCGCTACCGCTACATCGACCTGCGTCGTGACGTGATGGCCAAGCGGCTGCGGCTGCGCCACTCGGCGACCCGCGCGCTGCGCAGCCACCTCGATGAAGCGGGTTTCGTCGAGATCGAGACGCCGATGCTCACCAAGGCGACGCCCGAGGGCGCGCGCGACTACCTCGTGCCGTCGCGAACACACGCCGGCAAGTTCTTTGCGCTGCCGCAATCGCCGCAGATCTTCAAGCAACTGCTGATGGTGGCCGGCTTCGAACGGTACTACCAGGTCGCGCGCTGTTTCCGCGACGAAGACCTGCGCGCCGACCGCCAGCCCGACTTCACGCAGCTCGACATCGAGACTTCGTTCCTCTCGCAGGACGAGATCATGGCGCTGATGGAGGGGTTGATCCGCCATCTCTTCCGGACCGCGCTCGCCGTCGAGCTGCCAGATCCTTTCCCGCGCATGGCTTACGCCGAGGCGATGCGCCGCTACGGGTCGGACAAGCCCGATCTGCGCGTGGCGCTCGAACTCGTCGACGTCGGCGATCTCGTCGCCGGCTGCGACTTCAAGGTGTTCGCGGCGCCGGCGAAGGACCCGAAGGGTCGCGTCGCGGCGCTGCGCGTGCCGGGCGGCGCCGCGATGCCGCGTTCACAGATCGACGAATACACGGCGTACGTCGCGCGCTACGGCGCCCGCGGCCTCGCCTATGTGAAGGTGAACGAGCGCGCGAAAGGCCGCGACGGCCTGCAGTCGCCGATCATCAAGTTCCTGTCGGACGCCGCGGTGGCCGGCATCCTCGAACGCACCGGCGCGCAGGACGGCGAACTGATTTTCTTCGGCGCCGACAGCGCGAAGGTGGTCGGCGACGCGCTCGGCGCGCTGCGCCTGAGGCTCGGCACGGATCTGAAGCTCGTCGCGGAGGCGTGGCGACCGCTCTGGGTGGTCGATTTCCCGATGTTCGAGCGGGACGAGGAATCGAAGCGCTGGGTGGCGATGCACCACCCTTTCACCTCGCCGGCGAACCTCGACCCGGAGGCGCTGCGTGCGCAGCCGGGCGACGCGCTCGCAAAAGCGTATGACATGGTGCTGAACGGTTCGGAGATCGGCGGCGGCAGCGTGCGTATCCATTCGCAGGCGCTGCAGTCGACCGTGTTCGATCTGCTCGGCATCGATCACGAGGAAGCGCAGCGCAAGTTCGGCTTTCTGCTCGATGCGCTGAAGTACGGTGCGCCGCCGCACGGTGGCATTGCTTTCGGCATCGACCGCCTCGTGATGCTGATGGCGGGCGCGGACAGCATCCGTGATGTCATCGCTTTCCCGAAGACGCAGACGGCCGCCTGCCCGCTGACGGAAGCCCCGACCGAAGTGAGCGAGCAGCAGTTGCGCGATCTGCACATCCGGGTGCGGATGCCCGCGCCCGCCGGCTAGTTGCGCGCAGCGCTGCCGCGCGCTAGTGAGCGGTGCGTTCCACGACCGCGATCACCAGGATCCCGGCCGCGATCAGCGCAATCTGCAGGACGCTGGAACGTGCATCGAAGCGCCGGTGCAGGCCGGGTATGAGGTCCGCCACGGCCACATACAGCAGGCTCGCCGCGGCCACCGCCAGCACGTACGGCAGGGCATCGAGCACCGGGCGCAGTGCGAACCAGGCGATGACACCACCGATCACCGCGGTCAGGCTCGTCGCGAGATTGAACCAGAGGGCCCGCGCGCGCGACCAGCCTGCGTGCAGCAGCACTGCGAAATCGCCCACTTCCTGGGGAATCTCGTGCGCGGCCACCGCGAGCGCCGTCGCGATGCCGAGGTTGACGTCCGTGAGGAAAGCCGCGGCGATCAGCACGCCGTCGAGCGCGTTGTGCAACGCGTCGCCCGTCAACACGAGCCAGGCCGCAGCCTGTTCGTGGGGGTCATCGTGGTGCTCGCCATGACAGTGGCGCCACAGGACGAGCTTTTCGAGCATGAAAAACACCAGCAGCCCGCCGACGAGCGCAAGGCCGATGCCATGCGCACCGCCCTCGCCGGCGCCTTCGATCGCGTGCGGCAGCAGTGCGAGGAGTGCCGCGCCAAGCAGTGCGCCGGTCGCGAAGCTGACGAGAAACGGCAGGCTGCGCGCCCGCGCTTGCGCCGGCAACAGCAGCACGAGCCCGGCAAAGGCCGCGCTCGCGAGGCCGCTCAAGGCCGTGGCGAGCACGATGATCGAAAGCGTGCTCATGATTCCAGCCAGACGAGTGCCGCCATCCTGCCGCACTGGCCGTCACGTCGAAAAGAGAAGAAGCGATCCGGATCGGTCACCGTGCACGACCCATCGACCGCAACAATATCGATGCCACCGGCCGCCAGGCGCCGCTCTGCAAGTTGCGGCAGGTCGCACCACCAGCGATCTTCGCGCCCGGGTCGAAAGGCAACGGACGCGCCCGCGTCCTGCGCGACGAATGCGGCGCGCACCTCCTCGCCCACCTCGAAATGCCGCGGACCGATCGACGGCCCGAGCCAGGCGACGAGGTCGCGACCTTCCACGGCCATCGCACGCACGGTCGCCTCGAGCACGCCCGCGGCGAGGCCGCGCCAGCCGGCATGAGCGGCAGCGACGATCGACCCGTCGCGGGAAGCAAACAGCACCGGCAGGCAGTCGGCCACCATGATCGCGCAGACGCGACCGCGCACGCGCGTCCAGGCCGCGTCCGCCGGGCCGCGCGGCACGCCGCCGCCGGGCGCGGCCGCGTCCGCGGCCAGCTCGTGCACGGCGACGCCATGAACCTGTTGCAGCCACGCGGGGCTCGAGGGCAGCGCGAGGCCCTGGACGATGCGGCGGCGATTCTCGGCGACCCGCAACGGGTCATCGCCCACGTGCGCGCCGAGATTGAGCGTATCGAACGGCGCCGCGCTGACGCCGCCGCTGCGCAGCGTGAAGGCGGCGCGAACCCCTTTCGGGGCTGCCCATTGCGGCGTGATCCACATGGATTGCATGATCCGGTGTCGGAACGACGAATGCGAGGGGTATGAAGCGACTTTTCTGGCTTGCCGTTGCCGCTGCGGGTGCGATTGCGCTCGGCGGACTCGCCCTCCATCGAGGCGAAAGCATCAACGCGCTGTGGATCGTCGTTGCCGCCGTCTGCATCTACGCGATCGGCTTTCGCTTCTATTCGGCCTGGGTCGCCGCGACAGTCCTCACGGTTGATGCGACCCGCGCCACCCCGGCGGAACGGCTCGACAACGGCCGGGACTTCGTCCCGACGCATCGCTGGATCGTCTTCGGCCACCATTTCGCCGCCATCGCCGGCCCCGGTCCGCTGATCGGGCCGACACTCGCGGCGCAGTTCGGTTATTTGCCGGGGACACTGTGGATCCTGGTCGGCGCCGTGCTCGGCGGCTGCGTGCAGGACATGACGATCCTGCTGCTCTCGACCCGCAGGAACGGGCGCAGCCTCGGCCAGATGGCGCGTGACGAACTGGGTCCCGTCGGCGGCATCGCCGCCCTCACCGGCACGATCGTGATCATGGTGATCCTGATCGCGGTGCTCGGCCTCGTGGTCGTGAACGCGATGAAGCACAGCCCGTGGGCGACCGCGACCGTGTTTGCGACGATTCCGATCGCAATCCTCGTGGGCCTTTACCTTCGCAACTGGCGCCCCGGCCGCGTGCTCGAGGGCTCGTTGATCGGCGTCAGCCTGCTGCTTTTTGCCGTGATCGGCGGCGGCTGGGTGAACTCGCATCCGGTGATCCGCGGCTGGTTCGATTATCCGGGCCTCACGCTCGCGTGGTTCGTGATCGCCTATGGATGGTGCGCGGCGATCCTGCCCGTGTGGCTGCTGCTCGCGCCCCGCGACTATCTCTCCACATTCCTGAAGCTCGGCACCATCCTGCTGCTCGCGATCGCGCTGGTGTTCGCGCAGCCCGACATCAAGATGCCCGCGATCACGCAGTTCGTCGACGGCACCGGCCCGATCTTCGGCGGCAAGGTGTTTCCGTTCGTGTTCATCACCATCGCCTGCGGCGCGGTCTCGGGCTTCCACGCGCTCGTCGCGAGCGGCACGACACCGAAGCTGATCGGCTCGGAGTCCGACGTGCGCCTCGTCGGCTACGGCAGCATGGCGCTCGAATCCTTCGTCGCGATCATGGCGATGATCGCCGCGACACTGCTCGACCCGGGCGTCTACTTCGCGATCAACACCGCGGCGGGCGTGGTTGGCGCGACGCCCGAGGCAGCGGTCGCAACGATCACGTCGTGGGGTTTCCCGGTCACCGTCGAGCAGATGCAGGCGCTCGCGCGCGAAATGGGCGAGAGCACGCTCTTTGCGCGCACCGGCGGCGCGCCTTCGCTCGCGGTCGGAATGGCGAGCATCTTCGCGAGCAGCTTCGGCCAGGGAATGCTCGCGATCTGGTACCACTTCGCGATCATGTTCGAAGCGGTGTTCATCCTGACGACGCTCGACGCCGGCACGCGCGTCGGGCGCTTCATGCTGCAGGACATGCTGGGCAATGTGTGGCAGCCGCTCGGGCGCACGTCGTGGTATCCGTCGGTGCTCTTTGCGAGCACGCTGGTCGTCGCGGCGTGGGGCTATTTCCTCTACATCGGCGTGATCGACCCGAATGGCGGCGTCAACATCCTCTGGCCGCTCTTCGGCATCGCGAACCAGATGCTGGCCGCGATCGCGCTATCCGTCGCGACCGGCATCCTCGTCAAGCAGGGCAAGGCGCGCTATGCCTGGGTCACGCTTGCGCCGCTCGCCTGGCTCGCGATCGTCACGACCACCGCGGCGGTGCAGAAGATCGTCAGCGACGATCCGAGGCTCGGGTTCTTCGCTGCCGCGCGCGACCTCGCCGCGAAACTCGCCGCCGGCGCGTTGCCGCCGGAGCGCGCCGCAGTCGCGCCGCAACTGATCTTCAACCAGCAGCTCGATGCCTGGATCACCGCGTTTTTCCTGATCGTCGTGTGGGTGGTGATCGCCGACATGCTGCGCGTGTGCTGGCGCGCCGTCCGAGGCAAGCCGGTGCTGCCGAGTTCCGAGGCGCCATACGAGCCGGCGAGGAGTCCCGCGTGAAGCGTCGCTTGCGCGCGCTTTGGGCGCTGCTTCGGCGTGCGAACGGTGACGCCGCGTACCAACGGTTCGTCGCACATCGTTGTGCCGTACATCCGGGCTTGCCGTTACCATCGCGGCGGGAGTTCTGGTGCGACGAGGTGGATCGCAGATGGCAAGGCGTGAATCGATGCTGCTGAAGCTGCTGGCGCTCGCGCTCGCTGCCGCGCCGGTCACCGCGGCGGTCACTGCGCCGGCGCCGGCGGGCGCGTGGCATCAGCGCGAAGCGGCGATCATGGGCACGCGCATCGCGGTCGAGCTGTGGTCGAAGACCGATGCGCAGGGCGAGGCCGCCATCGACGCGGTCATGGCCGAGATGAACCGCGTCGATGTCCTGATGAGTCACTACAAGCCGGAAAGCCAGCTTTCCCGCATCAACGCCAAGGCGGGCGCGGGCCCGGTACGCGTCGATCGCGAGCTGTTCGACCTCATTGCGCGATCGCTCGAGTTCTCACGCCTGACGAACGGCGCGTTCGACATCACCTATGCGAGCGTCGGCTACCTGTACGACTACCGGCATCATGTGAAGCCCGACGAAGCGCAGATCGAGGCGCACCTGTCTTCCGTCGACTGGCGCAGCCTCGCGCTCGACCCGGCGAATTCGACCGTCCGCTTCATGAAGCCGGGCATGCGCATCGACCTCGGGGGCTTCGCCAAGGGGTACGCGGTCGATCGCAGCATTGAACTTCTGAAAGCCCGCGGCATCGAACATGCTTCCGTCAGCGCCGGCGGGGACACGCGCATCCTGGGCGACCGCTTCGGTCGGCCGTGGATCGTCGGCATCCGTCATCCGGACGATGCCAACCGCGTGATCCTGCGCATACCGCTCGAGAACGTGGCGCTGTCGACGTCGGGGGACTACGAGCGCTATTTCGATGAGAACGGCGTGCGCTACCACCACATCATCGATCCGCGCACCGGGCATTCGGCGAGCAAGGTGCGCAGCGCGACGATCATCGGGCCCACTGCCACGCAGACCGACGGTCTCTCCAAAACCGCGTTCGTGCTCGGGCCGGAGAAGGCCCTCGAAATCCTCTCGCGCATCCCCGACATCGATGCCGTGTTCGTCGGCCCCGACGGCAAGGTGTACTACACCCCCGGTCTCGCGCCGCCGGCGAAATAGCCCGCGGCGGGCACCCAGGCGACGCGCGTGACTGCGCGCCCCGTCGTCGCGGCGGCCGTGGTCGCCGCGCATGTCGGGCTGATCGTCGCGCTGCTCTTCCTGACGCATCGTTCCCGGCTCACGGGGCCCGATCGCGATATCGTCACGACGCTTTTTTTCGTGCCCGAGGCTGCTGAGCCGCCGCAACGGCCGGCCGAGCCGAGCGCTTCCACCGCGGCCCGCCTGCAACCGGCACCGACCCTGGCACCTCGACCGCCGATCGTGCCGGCGGCACCCCCCGCAAGCACGGCGATCACGATAGATCGCTGGTTCGACTCGGCCACCGACGCGGCTGCCGCGCAGGCGCATGCGGATGAAACGCGGGATCGTCAGGCGGGATCGATGGGTCGCGGCGCGATCGCCGCGCGTAGCCTCGCCGAAGCGCCGAAGAAACCGGGCCCTGACTTCGCGTGGTCGAAAGCGCATACCCGCCGCATCGAGCGGACGGAGGACGGCGCCACGATCCTGCGACTCAACGAGCGCTGCGTGCTCGTCAATTTCCTGCTGCCCGTCTGCGCCCTCGGAAAGGAAGAGGCTCGCGGCGACCTGTTCAAGGACATGAACACGGCGCCCGAGTTGGGGGACTGGAAGGACTAGCCAATTATACGTAACTTGCGTATAGTACGCGCCATGCGCGCGGTATTCGTTGAACTGCCCGCCTTCGCGCGGCATCGCGATGAATATCTCGATGACGACCGCTTCGCCTTGCTCCAGGGTGCGCTCATGGCAAATCCCGCCGCAGGCGATTTGATCGAAGGCACTGGTGGGCTTCGCAAGCTTCGATTTGCAGATGCTCGTCGCGGGAAAGGGAAACGTGGTGGGCTGCGAGTGATCTACTATTTCTGGATCGGTGGCCCTGAATACTGGCTATTCACGCTGTACGACAAGGATGAATTGCCGGATTTGTCTTCGAAGCAGCGGGCTGCCCTGAAGGAATTGGTCAAGACGGAATTGAGATCGAGGCGACAATCATGAGCAAGAAGCGCGACCTGTTCGACGAACTCGTGGAGGGCTTCGAAGCACTCGCCGAACGGCGTGCCGGCAAGCGAACCCTGCGCACTCATGCGTCCAGGGTCCAGCCCGCGCCGACACTCACTGCACGCGAACTGACGAATCTGCGTAAACAACTCAACCTTTCCCGCGGTGTTCTGGCGGGGTACTTGCGCACAAACGTGCGGACTCTGGAGAACTGGGAACAGGGTCGCGCCAGACCGAACGCCCAGGCCGCACTGCTCATTCGACTGGTGCAGCGATATCCCGACACCGTGCGGCGACTCGCGGAAATTTGACGAACGTGCACCCTTGGTTTACCGGCCGGCGGCGGGCAAGTCCTGCCGCAAGACGGCGATCAGCGCCTGCATGTCCGCCGGCAGCGGCGCCTCGAAGACGAGTTCCGCGCCGCTCAACGGGTGCACGAAGGCGAGCCGCGCAGCGTGCAGCGCCTGGCGCTGGAACGCCTGCAGCGCATCGAGCAACGCGGGCGTCGCGCCGGCCGGCAGGCGCCGTCGCCCGCCATACACGGGGTCGCCGAGGATCGGATACCCCGCGTGCGCGAGGTGCACGCGGATCTGGTGCGTGCGCCCGGTCTCGAGCGTGACGCGCACAAGGGTGTGCGCGCGAAAACGCTCGACGATGCGATAGTGCGTGATGGCTTCGCGTCCGTCTGCGCGCACCGCCATTTTCACGCGCGCCGACCGGTGCCGGCCGATGGGCTCATCGATGGTGCCACCGCCCGTCATCACGCCGGTGGCGACGGCGAGATACTCGCGCGAGATGTCGCGCGCCGCGAGCAGCGCGACGAGCGCCATGTGCGCCTCGATCGTGCGCGCGACGACCATCAATCCGCTCGTGTCCTTGTCGAGACGGTGCACGAGCCCCGCGCGCGGCACGCGCGCGAGCCGCGGGTCGTGGGCCAGCAGACCGTTCTGCAACGTACCCTCGCGGTTACCGGCGCCGGGGTGCACGACGAGCCCGGGCGGCTTGTCGATCACGAGGAGATCGTCATCCTCAAAAACGATGGGCAGGAGCATCGCCTCGGGTGAGACGCCCGTTTCAGTGGGCACTTCCCCTTCGAGCGTCACCCGCTCGCCCCCCACCACGCGGTCGCGGGCGCGGGCCGCGCGACCGTCGATCATCACGGTGCCCTGCTCGATCCAGCCCTGGATGCGGGAGCGGGAATACTGCGGCAGGAGCCGGGCGAGCGCCTGGTCGAGGCGCAAGCCCGCGACAGTCGGGTCGAGGTGGAGGTCGTGGCTGCGGAACTCGGGCTTCATTTATTGTCTATACTGTCGGTTTAGCGGCCATATTCCAACGAGAGGCCCCCCGTTGATGTCGAGAGTATCCGCGCCGCCCGGCGGCCGTCTGGTCCTGCTGGCCGCGCTCGTTTCGCTCGTTGCCGTGGCAGGCTGTCGCACCAATCGTCAGGACCAGTACGCCAAGACGAATCCCGAAGTCCTCTACAGCCAGGCCCACAAGGCGCTGATGAACCAGGACTTCGACGGTTCGATTCGCATGTACGAAGCGTTGACGGCCCGCTATCCGTTCGCGCCCGAGTCGCGCCAGGCGCGCCTCGATCTCATTTATGCGTACTACCGCGGCCGCGAAGCCGAGAGTGCGATAGACGCCGCCGAGACCTTCATTCGCGAGAATCCGACGCATCCGCGCGTGGATTACGCGTGGTACATCAAGGGTCTCGTCGATTTCGAACGCATGCCGAACGCGATCGAGCGGCTGTTCCGCGTCGACCTGTCGGAACGTCCACCGCAGACTGCGACCAAGGCCTTCGCGTCGTTCAAGACGGTGGTCGAGCAGTATCCCAAGAGCGAGTACGCGCACGACGCGCGCCGCCGCATGCTCTATCTGCGCAACCGGCTGGCCGACTACGAGCTGTCTGTCGCGCGCTACTACATGAAGCGCGGCGCCTGGGTCGCGGCTGCACAGCGCGCCAAGCAGACGGTCGAACAATACGACGGCTCGCCCGCGGTACGCACAGCGCTCGAGATCATGGTGGCTTCGTATGACAAGCTCGGCATGAAGGAACTCGCCGAGCAGACGCGCGCCGTTTACGCCGCGAACTTCCCGGCCGATCAGCGGCGCGTCGCGGAAAAGAAATCGTGGTGGAAGTTCTGGTGACGCGCGCCTGGTGACGCGTCGCGCCGGCCCCCGCCGTCAGCGTCGATAGCCGTTCGTGATCGGATAGCGCCAGTCGCGGCCGAACGCGCGGCGGCTCACGCGTACACCGGGCGGCGCCTGCCGCCGTTTGTATTCATTTCGCTTCACGAGGTCGAGCACCCGGCCCACGGTCGCACGATCGAATCCGCGCGCGCAGATCTCGTCGACCGAAAGATCCTCCTCGATGAAGGCCGCGAGGATCGGATCGAGGATGTCGTAGGTCGGAAGCGAGTCGCTGTCCTTCTGGTCGGCTCGCAGTTCGGCGGACGGCGGGCGATCGATGACCCGCTGCGGAATCGCACGCGACAGCGCATTGCGATGGTCGGCGAGCCGGTACACGAGCTGCTTGCTGCAATCCTTGATCGGAGCGAAGCCGCCGGCCATGTCGCCGTAGAGTGTCGCGTACCCCACCGCCATCTCACTCTTGTTGCCGGTGGTGAGCAGCATGCGCCCCGTCTTGTTCGAGATGCCCATCAGCAGCAGCATGCGGCAGCGTGACTGGATGTTCTCCTCGGTCGCGTCGGGCTCGCGACCCGCGAACTCGCCCCGCAGCGTGGCAAGCGTCGACTCGAACATCGGTTCGATCGGCAGCACGCTGTACTTCACACCGAGCAGCTCCGCCTGCGCCCTTGCGTCTTCGAGGCTCATCGAGGAGGTATAGCGCGAAGGCATCATCACGGCATGCACCTGCGCGGCGCCGAGCGCGTCGACTGCGATCGCGAGTGTCAACGCCGAATCGACGCCGCCCGAAAGCCCGATCACGACGCCGGGGAAACGGTGCTTCGACACGTAGTCGCGCACCCCGAGCACCAGCGCGCCGTAGACGCTCGCGACTTCCGGCAACTCCGGCTCGATCGCCCCGCGCCGCGGCGTCACCGCGCCGCCCGCGTCACGGCCGAACTCGATCAGATGCAGGCCTTCGGTGTACGCGGGCGCGCGCATCGTGATCGAGCCGTGCGCGTCCATCACGAAGGACTGGCCGTCGAAGACGAGTTCGTCCTGGCCGCCGACGAGATTCACGTAGGCGAGCGGCAGGCCGACATCGAGCGTGCGCGCGTGGGCGACCTTCTCGCGATCGCGCTGCTTGTGCAGCTGATAGGGCGATGCGTTGCCGACGACCAACAACTCGGCGCCCGCGGACCGCGCGAGCTGCGCAGCTTCCGGCTCCCAGATGTCCTCACACACGAGGATACCGACCTGTACGCCACCGATCGCGACGACGGTCGGCTGCGCACCGGCGCTGAAATAGCGCTTTTCGTCGAATACCTGATAGTTCGGCAGCGCGTTCTTGCGGTGCATGGCCTGTACGGCTCCACGGGCCACTAGCGCCGAGGAATTGTAGATCTGCGTACCGCTGTACTCCGGCAGGCCGACCAGGACGGCGATATCGCCGATGCCGCGGCAGACCTCCGCGAGCCCCGCCTCGACCTGCAGGCGAAAGCCGCGGTGAAACAGCAGGTCCTCGGGCGGATAGCCCGACAGCGCGAGCTCCGGGAATACGACGAGATCCGCGCGCTGCGCGAGCGCCGTCCGCGCCGTCTCGATCACCCGTGCGACGTTGCCCCGCACGTCGCCGACCAGAAAATCGAGTTGGGCGAGCGCGATCCGTAGCGGCGCGGCGCCGGTCATTTGGGCCGGCGGGCCCGCCGCGTCGCCACCTTGCGCGTCGCCGCTCCGCGCTTCGCGACCTTGCGGGTCGCGACCTTGCGCGTCGCCACCCGCTTCACGGTGGCCTTCTTCTTTCCCTTCGCCTTCTTCTTGCCCGCAGCGGGCCGCGGTGCAATGCGAAGCACGTCAGCAGCCCGTTTGCGGCGCTTGAACAGCAGGTCGCGCATCGCGCTGCCGAGATCGGCGGGCGAGCTCACGGTGCGCACGCCCGCGCGTTCGAGCGCGCGATACTTGTCGGCCGCGGTGCCCTTGCCGCCCGCGACGATCGCGCCGGCATGCCCCATGCGCTTGCCCGGCGGCGCAGTCACGCCGGCGATGTAGGCCACCACCGGCTTCGAGACGAATCGGCGGATGAACTCGGCGCCAGCTTCTTCGTCGCTGCCGCCGATCTCGCCGACCATGATGATGCCTTCGGTGCCCGGATCGCGCTCGAAGAGCTCGAGCACGTCGACGAAGTTCATGCCGCGCACCGGATCGCCACCGATACCGACGCAGGTGCTCTGGCCGAGGCCGTTGTTGGTGGTCTGGAAGACGGTCTCATAGGTGAGCGTACCGGAGCGCGACACGACACCGATCGCACCTTTCTTGTGGATGAAGCCCGGCATGATGCCGATCTTGCACTCGTCGGGCGTGATGACGCCCGGGCAATTCGGGCCGACGAGGCGCGTGCCCTTGCCCGCGAGCGCCGCCTTCACCCTCACCATGTCGTTCACCGGAATGCCTTCGGTGATGCATACGACGAGTTCGATGCCCGCATCCGCGGCCTCGAGGATCGCGTCCGCCGCGAACGGCGGCGGCACGTAGATCATGCTCGCCGTCGCGCCGGTCTGCTTCACCGCATCGTGCACGGTGTCGAACACCGGCAGCCCGATGTGCTTTTCACCGCCGCGCCCGGGCGTCACGCCGCCGACGAGCCGCGTGCCGTAAGCGAGGCACTGCTCGGAGTGGAACGTGCCCTGCTTGCCGGTGAAGCCCTGGCAGATGACCTTGGTGTGCTTGTTGACGAGAATGCTCATGCCTTGCCCTTCGTGGTCTTGCCCTGGGCCGCCAGCGCGACGACCTTCTTCGCAGCGTCCGTCAGATCCGCACCGGGGGTGAGTGCGAGCCCGCTGCCCGCGAGCATCTCGCGCGCCTTGTCGGCATTGGTGCCCTGCAGGCGCACCACCACCGGCACTTTTACCCCGAGCTTCTTCGCCGCGATGATGATGCCCTCGGCGATCAGGTCACAGCGCACGATCCCGCCGAAGATGTTGACGAGGATCGCGCGCACGTTCGCGTTCGACAGGATCAGCTGAAACGCTTCGGTCACGCGTTCGGCGGTCGCGCCGCCGCCCACGTCGAGGAAGTTCGCGGGGCGCCCGCCATGCAACTTGATCAGGTCCATGGTCGCCATCGCGAGCCCCGCGCCGTTCACCATGCACGCGATATCGCCGTCGAGCGAGACATAGTTGAGGTCGTGCTCGCTCGCCGTGACCTCCATCGCATCTTCCTGCGTCACGTCGCGCAGCGCGGCGAGATCCTTCTGGCGAAAAAGCGCGTTCGGGTCGATGTTGATCTTCGCATCGAGCGCGACCAGCTTGCCGGCCTTCGTCACGATCAGCGGGTTCACTTCGAGGAGGCTGGCGTCGCGCTCGAGGTAAAGCTGGTAGAGCGCCAGGGCGATCTGCTGGAACTCGCCGACCTGCGTGCCGGAGAAGCCGAGCGCGAACGCCATCTGGCGGCACTGATAGGGCTGCAGGCCCGCGGCCGGATGGATGTTCACGGTGAAGATCTGCCCGGGTGTGTGCTCGGCGACTTCCTCGATGTCCATGCCGCCAGCCGACGAACCGATGAGCGCGATGCGCCCCTTTTCGCGATTGAGCGTGAGCGAGAGGTAGATCTCGCGCGCGATATCCGAGCCCGACTCCACGTACACCGAGTTGATCGGCAGCCCCTCCTCACCGGTCTGCTTGGTGACGAGCCGTTGACCCAGCATGCCCGCGGCAGCGGCACGCACCGCCGCGAGGTCGCGTGCGAGCTTCACGCCGCCCGCCTTGCCGCGCCCGCCCGCATGCACCTGCGCCTTGACGACCCACACCGCGCCGCCGATCGCCTGCGCCGCGGCGGCCGCTTCGTCGGCGCTGCGCGCGACGCGGCCTTCGGGCACCGGCACGCCGTATTTCCGGAAAACTTCCTTCGCCTGGTATTCGTGCAGATTCATGGGCCCGCCGGATCGCAAAAAGAACGCCTATTGTCGCGGAATGTTAAAGTCCGCGGCAATGGGGTCAGAGAGCAACGAGCGCAGCTCCACGCTGGGCGATCTCGGCTGGCGGATCATCGGGCTGCTGAATCTGTATCGGCTGCTCATTCCGCCGGTCCTTTTCGCCATTTTTCGCTTCACGCTGCCGCAGCCGACGATCGGCGGCGCGCACCCCCGGCTCTTCTTCGCGATCTGCGCCCTCTATTTCTTCGCCGGCATCGGGCTGGTGCTGGCGCAGCGCCTGCCGCGGCTCCCCGGGCAGCTGCTGCTCCTTGCCCACGCGATCGTCGATTCGGTTGCCATCGGTCTCCTGCTTTACGCCAGCGGCGGCGTGGGGAGCGGCCTCGGCATCCTGCTGGTCGTTCCAGTGGGTTCCGTTGCCCTGCTCGCCGAGGGCCGCCAGACCCTGCTGACGGCCGCGATTGCCGTGGTCGCCCTGCTCGTGCAGCAGGTGATCGGGCAGCTCGCGGGCAGCGCGCCGTCCGCCGACTACCCGACCGCCGGCATGATCGGCATCGTGATCTTCGTGGTCGCGCTCGCGAGCTGGCCCCTCACGGCGAGGCTCGCCGAGAGCGAGGCGCTGATCAAACGCCGCGAAGTCGATCTCGCGAACCTCGCCGAGCTCTCGCAGTACATCGTGCAGCACCTGCGGGAGAGCCTGCTCGTCATCGACCACGAGGACCGGATCCGGTTGATCAACGAATCGGCCGCGCAGATCCTCGGCGACCGCAGCGCCTACCCCGGCGCGCTGCTCGGCGAAGCATCGCCGCGGCTGCTGTACCTGCTTTCCACCTGGCGGCAGAGCGGGGAGCGCCCGAAAGACAGCGGCGCGACGTTCATCGCCAGCAACGGGGCGAACGAAATCCTGCCGCATTTCGCGCCGCTCGGAACCGATAACCCGCCACCCGTGATCGTCTTCCTCGAAGACACCACCGAGATTGCGGGCAAGCTGCAGCAGCTCAAACTCGCCTCGCTCGGGCGCTTGTCCGCGAGCATCGCGCACGAGATCAGGAACCCGGTCGGAGCGATGAGCCACGCGGCGCAGCTCCTCGGCGAATCAGCCCGACTCGGCGACGAGGAGCGGCGGCTCGCCGAGATCATTCGCACGAACGCGATCCGGGTGAGCGAGATCATCTCGAACGTGCAGTCGATGTCACGTCGCGAATCGGCGCTGACCGAACAATTCGAGCTGGGTGAGTGGCTGCGCGAGTTCCGTACCGAGTTCTGCGCGACGTTGCCCTGCCCCGAGCATCTGGTCACGCTTCATTCGGCCGACGACGGTCTCGACGTGCGTTGCGATCGCAGCCAGCTGCGCCAGATCCTGTGGAACCTCGCGCACAACGCGGTGAAGCACAATGGCGACACGCTCCACCCGATCGAACTGCGCATCGGGCGGCTCTCGCCCACGCAGCGCCCCTTCCTCGAAGTGGCCGATCGCGGCCAGGGTATCCCGGAGGCGCTCGCCGAGCGGATCTTCGAACCTTTCGTGACGAGCGAATCCCGCGGCACCGGCCTCGGACTCTATCTCGCGCGCGAGCTGGCGCAGGCAAACGGCGCAACGCTGATCTATGAACCGCGTCCCGGCGGCGGCAGCGTATTCCGCCTGGTGTTCTCCGATCCGTTACGATGGCGGGCATGAGCAGACCCGTCGTGCTGGTCGTCGATGACGAGCCGGACCTCGTCGAACTCGTCAGCCTCACCCTCTCCCGCATGAGCCTCGACACCGCCGCCGCGGGCGACATTGCCGGCGCGCGCGAGCTACTGAAGGCGCGGCACTTCGACCTGTGCCTGACCGACATGCGCCTGCCGGACGGAGATGGCCTCGACCTCGTCGCGTGGATCCAGGAGCACAAGGCGCTGGTGCCGGTCGCGGTGATTTCGGCCCACGGCAATGTCGAATCGGCCGTGCGCGCCCTGAAGCTCGGCGCGTTCGATTTCGTCTCGAAGCCGCTCGACCTCGGCGTGCTGCGCAAGCTCGTCTCGAGCGCGATCAAGCTCGGCGAACAGGGCGGCGACTCGACCGTGCGGGGCCCGCGCCTGATCGGCCATTCGCCGGTGATGGACGCGCTGCGGCAGCTGATCGCGCGCGTCGCGCGCAGCCAGGCGCCCGTGCATATTTCCGGCGAATCGGGCACGGGCAAGGAACTCGTCGCGCGGCTGATCCACGATTCAGGGCCGCGCGCCGAAGGTCCGTTCGTACCGGTCAATTGCGGCGCGATCCCGACCGAGCTGATGGAAAGCGAGCTGTTCGGCTACAAGCGCGGCAGCTTCACCGGCGCGGTGAACGACAGCAAGGGCCTGATCCAGTCGGCCGAGGGCGGCACGCTCTTTCTCGACGAAGTCGCCGACCTGCCGCTGCACATGCAGGTGAAGCTGCTGCGCGTGATCCAGGAGAAGACTGTGCGCCCGATCGGCGAGGCGCGCGAAGTGCCGGTCGATGTGCGGATCCTGTCGGCCACCCACAAGAATCTCGCTGCGCTCGTGCGCGACGGCCGGTTCCGCGAGGACTTGTACTACCGCATCAATGTGATCGAAATGCGCGTGCCTGCATTGCGCGAGCGCGCCGAGGACATCCCCGATCTCGCCGAGGCGATCGTGCGACGCCTTTCGCGCCGCCTGGGTGTCGAAGCGCCGGAGATTGGTGAGAGCGCGCTCGCCGCAGTCTCGGGCCATGCGTTTCCGGGCAACGTGCGCGAGCTCGAAAACGTGCTCGAGCGCGCGCTCACGCTGTGTGTCACCGACACGATCGAGGCCGCCGATATCCAGCTGCGGGCGCCGATGCTGGACGCGCCGGCAGTCGAGGCGGCCGATGGGTCTTCCGGCGCCGGCGGCACCGCGGCCCGCTCGATCGGCGGCGGCGCGCTCGGTGAGCAGCTCGACAGCATCGAACGCGACGCGATCGTCAAGGCGCTCGAGCAGACGCGCTACAACAAGACCGCCGCCGCGAAGCTCCTCGGCATGAGCTTTCGAGCGTTGCGTTACCGGATCAAGAAGCTCGGGATCGAGTAACCGCTTGAGGAAGCGGAACAGCTCGCGAAGCGACGCGGAATGTCGCGGAGCGAACTCTACTCGAAAGCGGTGTCCGACTACGTCGAGAGCCAGCGGTTCGCCGGCGTACGCGAGCGGCTTGATACGGTCTACGCGTCAGCGCCTGCCGAGTCGGAGCTCGACCCCGACATTGCGCGGGCCCAGACCCGCTCGCTCGCGAAGGAGCGCTGGTAGTGCGCCGCGGAGAGATCTGGTGGGTGTCGCTCGGCGACCCCGCCGGCTCGGGGCCGGGATTTCGCCGTCCGGTGCTGATCGTGCAATCAAATGAATTCAATGAAAGCGCCATTCGCACGACCCTTTGCGCGGTGGTCACTTCGAACCTGCGTCTGTCCGCTGCGCCGGGAAATGTGCGCCTGTCCCGCAAGGCCGGCGGGCTGGCGCGTGAATCAGTCGTCAACGTGTCGCAGTTGATCACGTTGGACAAGCGCTATCTGACTTCCCGGGCCGGGCGTGTGTCGCCCACGGTGATGCGCGATGTCGAGGCGGGCCTACGGTTGA
>CADEFQ010000029.1:34850-41996 GCA_902826635.1 uncultured Pseudomonadota bacterium | reverse complement strand
TCGCGCCCATGCTCGTGCCGGCGATGTAGTCGATCGGAATGTGCTCGCGTTCGATCGCCCGAAGGACACCGATGTGTGCCGCGCCGCGCGCGCCACCACCGCCGAGCACGAGCCCAATCTTCTCGCGCGCTTGCGCGAGGGGCGCGCAGGCAAGGAGGGCGAGCGTGACGGCGGCCAGTGGC
Organism: uncultured Pseudomonadota bacterium; assembly: GCA_902826635.1. Taxonomy (GTDB): domain Bacteria; phylum Pseudomonadota; class Gammaproteobacteria; order Steroidobacterales; family Steroidobacteraceae; genus CADEFQ01. Next base: position 41,814 of record CADEFQ010000029.1, on the reverse strand, counting down.
CGGTGCCGCGTGTATGGTTGCCGCATGGTTCACCTCTGCGGCAAGCGTAGCGTGAAGTACACTTATTATCATGGACCAGCAGTACGGGGCGCCGTGGGGGAGATCGCTGCGCTTCAAGACGGCGCTCAGCCTCGCCGTGCTGTTCGCGGTCATCGCCGCCGGCCTGCTGACCGGCCCGCGTCATCTGGCGATCTGGCGCCTCGCGATGATCGGCATGCCGCTCGTCGTGATGACCTCGGCGCTGCCCTTCATGGTGCGCGGCTACACGCTCACGAGCCGCAGCCTCGTCGTGCACCGGCTCGGCTTCGACACGACGCTGCCGCTCGACGACCTGCGCGGCGTGCGCGGGGTCGCAGACGCGCTCCGCGGCTCCTTGCGCCTCTTCGGTAACAGCGGGCTCTTCTCGATCACTGGCTGGTTCTGGAACCGGCAGCTCGGGCGCTACCGCGCGTTCGCGACCGATCCGGATCGCGCGGTGCTGCTCGAGTTTGCCCACCGCAAAGTGCTCGTGACGCCGCACGACCCGCAAGCCTTCATCGTGCAGGCGCGCAAACTGCTGGCGATGCGTTGATGGAGGGGAGCATGAACGACACGCGAATCGAACTGCTCGAAGTGAAGGTGGCGCATCTCGAGCGCGCGCTGCAGGAGCTGAGCGACGAGCTCGCGCGCCAGCAGCGCGATCTCGGCGAACTGCGCACGCGCAACCAGCAGCTCGCGCAGCAGCTTGCCGCCGCGCACGATACGACCGCCGCATCGGCCACCGCGATCGAGGTTCCGCCGCACTACTGAGCGGCGAGCTTCGCGTCGATCTCGCGCACGCGCGCGACCGAAGGCCGCGCGTTCCATCGTGCGACATAGCTTTTGAATGGCTCCTCGGCCGGCAGGAGGCCGAATGATGTCATCCAGGTGAGCGCAGTGCCCCACAGCACGTCCGCGGCGGTAAAGCTCTCCCCGAGGATCCACGGTCCCTTCGTGAGCTGCCCCTTGAGGGTGGAGACAGTGGTGTCGACATCGCCGTAGGGCATCGTCGAGGCCTGGCCCGGCTCGCGCTTCAGCGCGCGGTCGACCATCGCGGGCTCGAATGAGGAGCCGTAGAACACGAGCCAGCGCAGGTACGGACCTCGCAGCGGATCGCCGATCGGGGGCGCGAGGCCGGCCTGCGGCCAGAGGTCCGCCAGATAGATATAGACCGCGCCCTGCTCGGTGACGATCGCATCGCCGTGCTTTATTGCAGGCACCTTGCCCATCGGATTGACGGCGAGATAGGCGGACTGGCGCTGCTCGCCAGCCTTCATATCGAGCACGTGCAGCTCATAGGGCATGCCGAGTTCCTCGAGCAGTGCGAGCGCGCCGGTCGAGCGGGTGTTCGGCGAGTGGAAGAGGGTGACAGTTGCGTTGTGCATGGAGGCCTCCGTGTGCCAAGCATGGCGAGGGCCGCGCGCGGCGTCCATCCAGTCCGCACCGGCGATCGGCCCTGTGGATAATCTCGCGATAATGCGGGGTGAGGCATGCTGGGCCCATGCGGTATCCGGCATTTCTTGCGCTGTGTCTGTGCGCGGCGGGCGCCTTCGCCGACGAGGCTTCCGATCGTGTCACGTCGTATCCAGCCGCGTTCTTCGCGCGCGTGCAGCCCTATTCCGCCTTCGACATGCTCGCGGTGCTGCCGGGCTACAGCTTCAATGAAGGCAACGCCGACGTGCGCGGCTTCGCCGGCGCAGGCGGCAACGTGCTGATCGACGGCAGCCGCCCGGCGAGCAAGCAGGAAACACTCGAGGCGATCCTGCGGCGCATTTCGGCCGCCTCGGTCGAGCGCATCGAAGTGATCCGCGCCGGTGCCCCGGGCACCGACATGCAGGGCCAGGCGGTGCTCGCCAACGTCGTGCGCGTGCGCGGCGCGGAGACGCGCGGCTCGGCCGAGGCCGCCGTCGGCGTGTTCCGGCGCGGCTACGAAGCGCCGCGCATCGCGGGCGAACTCGCGCGCGAAAGCGGCTCGTGGCGCTACGACCTTTCGGGCGCGCTCTATCGCGCGTGGGACGATGAACACGGTGTCGGCGATCGTCCACGCGTGGACCCGAATGGCGAAGTGATTCGCGACACCGGCTTCCGGCAATACGAAGGCTCGAAGATCGCGGAACTGGCGGCAGGCGCCACCGTGCCGGTGGGCGGGGGCACGTTCCGCGCCAATGGCGCGTTTCAGAAGGAGCGTTTCGGCGCGGATATCCGCGAGACGGAACTCTCCCCCGATCCCGGGGAAGAGATCGGCGCGGAATTCAAGGTTGCGCGCAGCACCGAACTCGGCGCGCATTTCGAGCGCTCACTCGGCGAGCGCCTCACGCTCGAGGTGTTCGGCATCCGGCGCGATGTGGACGAGGACGAAGGGGAGAGCAGTATCGAGGCCGACGAGACTTCGCTCTTCCGCGACCAATCGACGGCGAGCGAGAGCATCCTGCGCGGCACACTGCGCCGGACCGGCGAGCGCTGGACGCTCGAGGGCGGGCTCGAAGCCGCGCTAAACGTACTCGACAGCCACGCCTCGCTCACCGAGAACGGTGCCCCGGTGCCGCTGCCGACCGCAGACGTGCGTGTGGAGGAGCGGCGCGGTGAGGCATCGGTGCTCGCCGTCTGGCGCGCGTCGCGCGCGTGGACGCTCGAGATCGGCTCGCGCTTCGAGCGTTCGGAACTCTCGCAGAGCGGCGACAACGTTCTGACGAAGACTTTCTTCTATCCGAAGCCGCGCGCCCTGCTGTCCTGGTCCGCGAGCAACAGCGACCGCCTGCGACTCCTCGTCGAGCGCGACGTCGGCCAGCTCGACTTCGGCGACTTCACGAGCTCGGCCTCACTCTCGGCCGGTACCGTCACGGCGGGTAATCCCGATCTCGAGCCCGAGAGGGCCTGGCGGCTCGAACTCGCATGGGAGCGGCATTTCATGGAGGGCGCTGGCGCGCTCGTGCTTGCCGCACGACACGAGGCGATCGATGACCTCGTGGACCGCATTCCGGTCACGGGACCCGACGGCACGTTCGACGCGGTCGGCAATATCGGCTCGGGTACACGCGACGAACTCGAAGCCGGCCTGGATCTGCCGCTCGACCGTTACGGTGTCGCCGGCGGGCTGATCAAGCTGAACGCCCTGTGGCGCACGAGCCGTGCGACCGATCCGGCGACCGGCGCGACGCGCGAGATATCGGAAGACGAGCCGCTCGAGGCGTCGGCGCATTTCTCGCAACAGCTGCCTTTCTGGAAGAGTCGCTGGGGCATCGATGTCACGCTCGCGAGCGAGGAGACCGAGTATCAGTTCGACCAGATCCAGACCGATCGGCTCGATGCGCGGCTCGACGCCTTCATCGAGATGCGGCCCGTCGAGCGCTGGATCGTTCGCCTCTATCTCAAGAATCTCACCGACCGGGCGGCCGAGCGCCGGCGGGAGATCTACGCAGGCTCGCGCGGCAGCGCGCCGCTCGAGTACGTCGAGACGCGCACGCTGCGGATCGGCCCGTACGTCGAACTCACGGTGAGAAAGACTTTCGGCAACTGAGGTGCGCTGCGCCTAGTACTCCCACTGCACGCCGAGGGCGGGCAGCGCGGGATAACTGTAGATGGGCTCGGTTTCGAGCGTCGCGGCGTCGGCGTCCTCGTCGGGAAGGTCGATCTCCGTGCAGCAACGATTGTCCCGGTCGAGCACGTTGGTGACCTGCAAGTACGCGATCAGCCGCCCGCGCTTCAGCCGAAATTCCCGCGAGACGCGCAGGTCGAGCGTCGCAGCGCCGGGCAGTCGTGCGAAGTTGCGTGCGCCGAGCCGTGGCGCTGCGAGGGAAGCGTCCACGATCTTCGTCGTCGGCCGACCGCTGTGCCAACTGCCGAGCGCCGATGCGATCCACGCGCCATGCCGCCACGTGAGCGCGAGTGCCAGCGTGTGCCGCTGATCCCAGTCGCGCGCGATTTGCTGCCCGTCGATCTCATCGAAAGCTTCCGCCCGCGTGTACGCGCCCCAGATCGACCACTCGCCGAGCTCCCACTGGGCGGAGGCTTCGATGCCGCGCAGGCGCGCGGAGGAGGGCGACACTGCGACGCGATCGGGTGAGAGCTCCGGCATGAAGCGCAGCGGGTCGAGGAGATTCTCGTACCGGGTGCGAGGATTGCGCACTCGCCGGTCGAACCCTTCGATGCGCAGCATGCCGCTCGCGGCGATACGCCGATCGACCGAGAGGACGAACTGGTCCGCGCGTTGCGCTTCTTCGAAGCTTGCGACGCCGTCCTCGACGCGCAGCTCCTGCACGTCGTCGCTCTGCAGCGCGCGTCCGTAGCTCATGCGCCACGCCGTTCTCGGCCCGGCGTCCCAGCGCAGCGCCAGTCGCGGGCTGAGATAGCCGCGCTTTCGCCGTGGGCCCTCGAGATCGCGATCGAAGCGCAGGCCGGCTTCGAAGAACCAGTCCTGCGCGAGCTGCGCACGGTCGCTGACGAAAGCGCTCACGGAGCTTCTATTCAGATCGAGATCGCTCGTGCGCTCGCGGCTCTCGGATACGCCGAACAGCGTGCCCGCGATCGCGTCGAATTCGACTTCGCTCGTGTAGCGGTAACGCGCGTGGCCCGCCGTCGCGGCGAGCCCGGCTTCGATCGTGTGCCGCCCGGTCGGCTGCCAGGTGACGCGGAAAGAGGCATCGAAGATGCGGCTCGAGCGCGTGTCGGCGAGCTCGCCCTGTGGTGTGAGTCCGCCGGCGAGTGTGCCGTGCCGATCGCTGTCGATGTGCGAGTAGCCCAGCAGAGCGCGCAGCAGAGTTGCATCGCCGAGCGGCCGGTCCGCCGTGAGCCACAGATAGGCCGCGCGGCTCGTCAGCTCGGCTCGCTCGGTCGTATCCGGATCGAAGAACTCGAGCTCCGATCCCGACCACAACCCGGCGAGCTGCCAGCCGGCGCCGTTCTCGTTCGATCGCCTGAGCTTCGCGAACACATCGCCGTAGGTCGGACGACCGACATCGGGCGCGTAGTCGTCGAGCCAGGCGCGCACCGTGCCGACGCGCCCCGCGGCGAGCCACATCGGCCTGTGCTCGTCGCGCTGCGGCCCGGCGGTGCGCGCCCGTGCGTTGAAGGTGCTCAAGCCAACGAGGCTCGCGGGAGCGTTCGCCGCGCCGACGCTTTCGAGTTCGATCAACGCGCCCAGCCGGTTGCCGAAGCGCGCGGGCTGCGGGCCGGTGTACGCATCGAGACGGGCGACGAGCGATTCGTCGATCACGCTGAAGGCGCTGTTGTAGGACGGCAGGTGAAAGGCTTCGCGGAGCGGCATCCGGTCGAGCACGACGAGCGTTTCGGTTTTCTCGCCGCCGCGCACGTTCGGCCGCGCCGAGACGCCCGAGAATGCGACACCGGGCAACCGTGCAATCGACTGCAGCGCATCTTCGCCCACTTTGGGTTGGGCAACGATGTCGGCCTGATCGAGCAGAAAAGCGCTGGCGGCGATCGGGTCCTCATAAGTGAAGCGGCTCGCCACGACCGTCACCTGTTCGATGTCGATCGGCGCCGGCTCGAGCCGGACCACGGTCAGGCCGTCCGCCGCCGCGCTCTGCTCGACGACTTGCGCTCGATAGCCGTCGGCGCCGACGCGCAGCGCGCCGCGACCACGGCCGCGCATGCGAAGTGTGAACGCACCATTTTCGTCGCTCCAGCCGATGAATCCCGAGTCGAGCGCTTCCACACGCGCGCCCCGGATCGGATGTCCGTCGCCGGCATCGAGCACCCGCCCGGCCAGCAGGCCGCGCGCGCCGTCGCGGGCCGCGACCACGCCGAACACGCTCGCGCCGAGCGCCCGCAGCTCGAGCCCGTGGGGCGCGAGGATGTTGCGCGCGAGGTCGAGTGCATCCGAGCCCGACACCGTGCGCGCGACGCGCAGCGAATACGGCACGAGCGCGCTGCTGTAGACGATGCGGGCGCCACGGCCGCGCAGCTCGTCGAGCGCCTCGGCGACAGGCGTGCCCGCCTCGATGCGAATTGGCTCGGCCGCATGCGCCGGCGCCGCGGCCAGCAGCGCCGTCAGTACGACCGTCGCACATCGAGGACGCACGGGCTTCCGCCTCCGCTCAGTCTGTCGCCTGGCCCCGAATCAGGATCCTGTCGCCGCTCTCGACCGCCTCGAACCCGGTGGTCGCGAGCACCGCGTAGAGTCTATCTCCGATAGGCAGTTCGAGCAGCGGGCCCTTGAGGTCGATGTGGCGGCAGGCTTCGCGCACGCGGTCGTCGGCGAACTCGAGCTGCCGGCCACTCTCCCGCGCGATCTCCTCGAGCACGTCGACGAGCGGCCGCCCGTCGAGGCGCAACGGTGGCGCGAGCGCATCGACCCAGCTCCAGGCAGGGCCCCAGGTACTGATCGCGCCGCGGCTCTGCTCGCGTCCGCGCGCGTCGAACGTCACCTGCGTGCCGCGCGGCACGCGCACGTGCGCGGCCTGGGTCTCGACCGCCACGAGGCCGTCACGCACGCGGACGATCAGCTCGGTCGCACGCAGCTCGAGCGCATAGCGTGTGCCGACATGCGAAACCGCGCCGTAGCGGCTGTCGATCTCGAAGCGTCCCGGCGTCGCCGAATCGAAGTACACGCGGCCGGTCTCGAGCCACAGGCGATCGGGTGCCGTGAAGTGCGCGCGGGTGCCGGCGGCGAGACGCAGTTCGTGCCCGGCGAGAGTCGAGAGAACGAGTCCATCGGGCCGCGGTGCGGCGATGGCATCGCCCACCTGTATCGTGGCGACGGGCGTCGCCGCACCCGGCCCGCGGATCACGGTCGCGACCAATACGGGCGTCGGGCCGCCTGACGGCACGCGGAACGACAGGCCGGCCACCGCTGCCGCCGCCGCTGCGGCGAGCGTGAGCAGGCCGAAGCGCCGGCGTCGTCGTCGGCGCACGCTGTCGCGCCAGGCGATTACCGTGGTGAGGTAAACGGCCTCGCGCGTCTCCTCGGGCGGCTCGGGCCGACGCCCGA
>CADEFQ010000029.1:0-34750 GCA_902826635.1 uncultured Pseudomonadota bacterium | reverse complement strand
GTGGTGAGGTAAACGGCCTCGCGCGTCTCCTCGGGCGGCTCGGGCCGACGCCCGACTCGCGCGAGCAGCCGCGTCAGCGGATCGCTGCCGGCCTCATCGCTCATATTCCAGCTCCTGTACGACAGCTTCGAACTCCACCTTGAACGCGCGCCGCGCACGTGCGAGCAGCGAATGCGCAGCCTCGGCGGTGAGACCGAGGCGCGCGGCGATTTCCTCGCCCGCGAGCCCCTCGACGTACTTCCACTCGAGCGCGTCGCCATAGCGTTCCGGCAGGTGATCGAGGACGCTCTGCACGAGCAGATGCAGGTCGCGCTGCTCGTGCTGCGCCTCGGGCGAGGCGCTCGCCTCGACCTCGAGCGACTCGAGCGCATGGCGCAGCAGGTCGTCCTGGTCGTAGGAGACGTGACGGTGGCGATCGCGCGTATGGCGTTCCCAGTGGTCGGCGATCTCGTGGCGCGCGATCTGGCACAGCCACGTCAGGAGGGAGGCCTCGCCGCGGTATGCCGCGAGCCGGCGGATCGCGCGCTCGAGCACCTGCTGGCACAGGTCCTGCGCCGTATCCGCATCGCGCTCGACGCGCAGCAGCACGAAGCGATAGAGCCGCGGAAAGTGCTGCGTGAAGAACCCGTCGAACGCGCCGCGGTCGCCCGACACGACCCGGCGGGCGAGCGCGAGATCCCGTGCGTGCTCGGCCATGACAGGTTAGACGGGGGCGCCCGCCGCGACGTGTCGCCGACACGCGGGACGGTGCCGCACGGTCTCAAGGGGAGGCGCAACCCGCGTCGCGTCCGGAAGAACTGCCATGAAGCTTAGCTCCTTAGCCCTGCCGATCGCGCTCTGCTGCCTCGGCGGAGCGGCCGCGCTCGCCGACGACGATGCGCCGTTCACCGACGAGTTTCCACTCGAGTCCTGCCGCTTCGTGCCCTGGGGAGGCAATGCGTATTTTCGGCTGCAGCCGGGGCGCCAGCTGCGCTACAGCAACGCCGCCTGCGTGTCCGACGGCGACTGCGACACCCTCGATGAAGTCGAGATCACCGTTCTGCCTGCAACGCGCGACATCCGTTTGCGCATCGACGATCACTGGCGCACCGTGCGCACCCGGGTGGTGCGCGAGTTCGAAACCTCGAACGGGGTCGTGAAGGAAATCTCGCGCAACTACTTCGCCACCTGTCTGCCGGGCGGCGACGTGTACTATTTCGGTGAGGACGTGTCCGACGGCGCGGGTAAGCCGCTGCCGGACGCCTGGCTCGCCGGCCGCAAGGGTGCGGAACCGGGGATCATCATGCCGGGCGGGGCGTTCCTGCTCGGGGCGCGCTACTTCCAGGAAATGGCTCCTGGCGTCGCGCTCGACCGCGCCGAACACATCGCGCTCGACATCGAGCTCGAAACGGAAGCGGGCGAGTTCGAGGACTGCGTGCTCGTCGAGGAGACGACGCCACTCGAGCCCGGCAGTTCCTCAGAGAAGACCTACTGCCCCGGCGTCGGACTCGTGCTCGACGATGAACTCGAACTCGTTTCGATCTACGACCCCTACGACACTGACGACGACTGAACAGCGCGCGCAGGCAGCCCGTCTCACGCTCCCAGCAACTCCCCCACCGCGCGGTGCGCCTGGTCGATTGCGGCGTGCGCGTAGGCCGCCCACTCGGAGTCGGAACTGGCGAACGCGATCCGGCCGAAGCGGGCGCGCGCGACCTCGTACGGCTCGGGGCCCTTGCGCGGCGGGTCGAAGAGCGGATTGTCGCCGCCGGAGTAGCCGTGTCCCCAGCGATTCACGGTGATGGCCGCGATGTCGCGCTGCGCGTCGAAGCCGCTCGGTCCCACGATCCGCGTGAGCTCGTCGCGCGCTTCCTGCTCGAAGCGATCGAACGGTGTCGCGATGAGCTGGCCGCGCGCGGCGCGCAACGCGTCGCGCGGATCGAGCCCGGGTGTGAGCGGCACGGTCGGCACGTGCACGAGATGGAGCAGCATCGGCTCGCCGGGTGAATGCGGGCAGCGATAGCCGCCGAGGCTCACAGGGTAATCGAGCTTCATGCGTGAATAGAACCCGATTGCGTTCGTGACCTCGTGCACACCGCGCGCGACCCAGGGTTTCCAGTTGCGCACGGCGACGTTGACATACACGAGCGGCATCTTGACGTTGAGCGCAAGCGCTTCGCGCTGCGCGGGGGGCAGGCCCGGCAGCACGTACGGATCCATCGAGTGATAGCAGGCCATGATGGCGTGCTTCGCATTGGCTCCACGCACGACACCATCCTGCACATACGCGACGTCGACCGACTGCGCGTCCCGCTGGCGAACTTGCGCCGCAGTGCTCTTGAGCCGCAGCCGCACGAGTGCGCCGTCGGAATCGAGGCGTGAGTAGTCGAACGGAGCGAGCACGATGTCGTCCATGCCGTGCCCCGGCGCGACACCCGCGATCAGCGAGCGCACCAGCAGGCGTGCAATCGAAGCATTGCCGTCCGGGAAGTGGTGGATGTACGGGTCGTCCATCTCGGCGTTGTCGGCTCCGTCGCCGAGACCGAGGCCGTCAAACCCCGGATACCCGGTTTCGCGCGCCCAGCTTGCGGGCACTGCATCGATGCCGCTCGCGAAAAAATCGTGCGAGCGGTCCTGGAAGGTGTCCGCGACCTCCTCGTCGAAGCCCCACACCTTCGTGATCCAGTCGCGATAGCTCGTGTGCTCGAGCGAGGCTTCCTTCTGCGCGCGGGACTTGCCCGCAAGCGGATCGCGCTTCGAGGTGTAGAGCTCGACGAGCTGCCGCTTCGCGATGTCCGACACCGGAAAGTCGGCCACGAACTCGGCGATCGGCCGCGCGTTCAAGCGGTCCCGCGGAATGTCGTCGGCGACCATGCGCGTCGGATCGCCGGTGACGAGCCGATCGACGCCGAAGTGCTCGCGCTTGAAGAGAATGCCGCGTGATAGCCCGAGGCCCGGGTAAAGCACGCGATCGAACGCCGTCTCGAAGCGGTCGATGTCGACGCCGAGCGCGCGCAGCAGGCCGAGGGCCTCCTTGCTGTACAGCCAGTGCGGCGACTGCAGTGACTCGCTGCCGCCGTAGCCGATCAGCTTGCGGCCGTCGACTTCGAATTCGTTGCGCTGCGCATGGCCGCCGAAGTCGTCGTTCGATTCGAGCAGCAGGATGCGGGCGTTCGGCTTCTCGCGGCGATAGAACCAGGCCGCGGCAAGCCCGCTGATTCCGGCGCCGACGACGATGAGATCATGGCGTTCATCGAACGACGCGCCCGCGGCATCAAACGAGCGGCCGTCGCGTAGTGCGTGCGCAACGGTGAAGCTGCCGGGCGCCGAGCCGCGAAAGCCAGCGCTCGCAGGCGGGTAGGGCGCGCCGCCGCGCGTCGCGGCGAACAGCCCGGCCGGCGAGAGGCCCGCGACGATCGCGAGCGCCGTACCGTTCAGGAAATCGCGCCGGGTGATGTCGGATGGCATGAGACTCCCCCATGGGGCGATGCAATTCAGCCGGTGAGTACTGCGAAGCCCTCGCGGCGTGCGGCGGCGGCCAGCCGCTCATCGAGACACACGAACGTGAGTGTGCGCGCGTCATGGTCCGCCGCGGCGAGCGCCGCCGCAAGTTGCAGACTGTCGGCGGCGCGCAGGGCATGGGTCCGGAGCAGGCGTTCCGCGGTACGGCGCACTGCATCGCTCGGAACGACCTCGTGCCACGTGGTCGAAATCTCATGCAAAGCGTCGTGGGCAGCGGTTGCCGCGTCCGCCGCGAGCTGATGCTCGCGCTCGCGCCGGGCGAGCGCCGATGCGATCTCGACGGGCGTGCCCCACCACACGAGCAGATCGCCGTCTTCCTCGATCATGCGGAGCAAGGTCGCACGGCGCGGCCCATCGACGATCAGTGGCACGATGGCCGAGGCATCCCAGAAGCGCATCGCCGCGGCCTCAGCGATCTTCGTCGCGATCGCTGCGCAGGGCGTCGAGCAGGCGCGCGCCTTCGGGCACGGGCGCCTCGCGCGACGCGAGCTCGCGCAGCGCGACGCGACGGGTCGGCGGGCGCACGAGACCCTGGGCGCGCAGCAACGCGAGCCTGTCAGCGCCGCGCCCGGCGGCCTCGATCCGCTCGATGCGCGCGATCGGCAGGTCGCGGTCGTAGATCACGACGGCGTGCCCCGCACGCACCTTGCGCAGATAAGCGCTCAGGTTGTTCTTGAGCCTTGAAACCGTGGCCTTTTCCATATGGCTATTATAGCCGCATAGCCGCGCTGCCGTCGAGTGTGCGCCGGGGCCGGCTGCAGGCCTCGCGACGTCCGAGCCCGCGGCGCGGTAGAGTGGCCGCATGTCGCAGCCGATGCCCGCGTGCAACCGCCCGCCACTCACGTTCTGGCAGATCTGGAACATGTGCTTCGGCTTCCTCGGCATTCAGTTCGGCTTCGCGCTGCAGAACGCGAACGTCAGCCGCATCTTCCAGACGCTCGGCGCGCGCATCGACGACATTCCGGTGCTGTGGATCGCGGCGCCCCTCACCGGCCTCGTCGTGCAGCCGATTGTCGGCTATTTCTCCGATCGCACCTGGACGCGGCTCGGCCGCCGGCGTCCTTACTTCCTGGCCGGTGCGCTGCTCGCTTCGTTCGCGCTCATCTTCATGCCGCTCTCGCCGGCGCTATGGGTTGCGGCGGGGCTCCTCTGGATGCTCGATGCGTCGATCAATGTGTCGATGGAACCGTTTCGCGCCTTCGTCGGTGATCAGCTGCCGCCGGCGCAGCGCCCCACGGGTTACGCGATGCAGAGTTTCTTCATCGGCGCCGGCGCCGTGATCGCGAGCATGCTGCCCTGGCTGCTGGCGCAGACGGGTGTCAGCAACCACGCGGAGTCGGCCGCCGGTGCGGCGATGGTGCCGGATACGGTGCGCTACGCGTTCCACATCGGTGCCGCGGTGCTTTTCCTCGCAGTGGGCTGGACCGTACTGCGCACCCGCGAGTATCCGCCGGAGACTCTGCGCAGCTTCGCCGACAACGCGCCGGTGGCCACAACGCCCGTGGTGAACGCGCCCGCCGATGCGGCACGCAGTCGGCGCCGCGGCCTCCCCTGGCTCGCGGCCGGCTTGCTTGGCGGCGTGATCGTGTACGGCGCCGCGCTCGACAAGCAGCTCTATCTCGTGTGCGCGGGCGCGCTCGTATGGGGTCTCGCCTTGCTCGTCTATGGGGCCGGGTCGCGCGGCGGCGGTATCGCGACGGTGCTGCGCGACTTCGACACGATGCCTGAAACGATGCGCCGGCTCGCCCCCGTGCAGTTCTTCTCGTGGATCGCACTCTTTGCGATGTGGATCTACACGACGGCCGCCATCGCCGAAGTGCACTTCGGTTCGACCGATCCGGCTTCGCCCGCGTACAACGAGGGCGCCAACTGGGTGGGCGTGCTGTTCGCGGCGTACAACGGCTTCGCGGCGCTCGCCGCCATTGCGATTCCGGTGCTGGTACGCAGGGTCGGGTTGCGCGCCACGCATCTCATCAATCTCGTGATCGGCGGCGTTGCGCTGCTGTCGATCGGCTGGATCGCCGATCCGCGCTGGCTGCTCGTGTCGATGGTGGGTGTGGGTATCGCGTGGGCGTCGATTCTTTCAGTGCCCTATGCGCTGTTGTCCGACAGCCTGCCCGCCGCGAAGATGGGCCTCTACATGGGCCTCTTCAATTTCTTCATCGTGATCCCGCAGCTCTTCGCCGCGACGGTCCTCGGCGTCTTGCTGCGAATCTTCTTTCACGGCGCCGCGATCGACGCACTCCTGATCGGCGGCTGCTGCTTCTTCGCCGCCGCGCTCCTCATGCTCCGGGTACCAAGGTAAGCCCTGAGCCCTTCATCCCCCGCAAGACTTCCGCACCACGAGCCGCGTCGGCAGCACGCGCCCCTGCACCGCTTCCTCCTCCCGCACCAGCCTGAGCAGCGTCTCGACGAGCGCCTCTCCCGCGACGCGCGTGTCCTGCATCACGGTGGTGAGCGGCGGGTTCGTGAAGCTCGCGGCCGGGATGTCGTCGAAGCCGACGACGGCCACCCGCCCCGGCACGTCGATGCCGCGTTCCTGCAGCGCGCGCATCGCGCCGATCGCGATGAGATCGCTCGCTGCGACGATCGCGTCGAAAGCCTCGCCGCGTGCGAGCAGCTCGAGTGCGCCCGCGTAGCCCGAGGCCTCCATCGTGACCGCATCGACCTGCAGCGCCTCGGAGGCGGCGATGCCGACGGTCTTCTGTGCCTCGCCGTAGCCACGATAGCGCTCGAAGAACTCCGGGTAGTGCGTCGACGCAGTGCCGATGAACGCGATGCGGCGGCGGCCCAGCGTCAGCAGGTGGTGGGTGACGTCGTAGCCACCCTTGAAATTGTCGCAGCCCACTGACACGCCCGGCTGGCCCTCGAGTACGGCGCCCCAGCGCACGAAATGCGTGCCCTGCTCGACGAGGGCGTCGAGCCGCGCGCGCGTTTCGTGATAGTCGCCGTAGCCGAGGAGAATGATGCCGTCGGCCTTGCGGCTGTCCTCGTAGTCCTCATGCCAGTTGGCGGAATGCTGCTGGAAAGAAATCAGGAGGTCGTAGCTGCGCTGCACACAGGCACGCGTGATCGAGCCGAGCATCGCGAGAAAGAAGGGATTGATCAGCGAATCGTCGGGCGTCGGGTCCTCGAAGAAGAGGAGCGCGACCGTGTTCGAGCGCTGGAAGCGCAGGTTGGACGCGTTCTTGTCGACCTTGTAGTGCAAGTCGCGCGCGATCGCCTCGATGCGGCGCCGCGTTTCCTCGTTGACGCTCGGGCTGCCGCGTAGCGCGCGCGACACAGTCGGCTGGGAGACGCCGGCGAGGTAGGCGATGTCGAACGAGGTGGGCTTATCGTGCACCGGCGCCCCATGAATACGTATGCAAGCGCTTGGCATTGTCCGAGGTCTCCATAAGATTGCAAGACAGGTACAGCAGAGGGGGGCTGGAATCATGTCGCGCACGATTTGTGGCGTTTTCGCCGCTGTTTCTCTGGTATCGGGAGTCGCTGCGCAGGCCGATCCGGTCGCGCAGGCGGATACCGACAAGCAAGCCGCCGGCACCGAGATGCCGACCGTCGAAGTCACCGGCATTCGCTACGCGATCGAAAGCGCGATCGCCGAGAAGCGCAATTCAGGCAGCATCATCGAGGCGATCTCCGCCGAGGACCTCGGCAAGTTGCCTGACACCAGCATCGCCGAATCGATCTCGCGCCTGCCGGGCCTCACTTCGCAGCGCGCCGAGGGGCGCGGCTCGCAGGTCAGCGTGCGCGGCACCGACCCGGGCTTCACGACGACGCTCCTCAACGGGCGCGAGCAGGTGAGCACGCAGGACAACCGCAGCGTCGAGTACGACCAGTACCCGTCGGAGTTGATCAACTCGGTGCTCGTCTACAAGACGCCCGATGCGCAGCTCGTGGGCCAGGGCCTCGCCGGCACCATCGATCTGCGCACGACCCGGCCGCTCGACCGCGACCGCCGCGCGCTCGCGTTCAACATCCGCGGCGAGCGCAATTCACACGACAACATGGGTGGCGGTGCCGACGAGCAGGGCTACAGGGTGAGCTTCTCGTACATCGACCAGTTCATGGACGACAAGCTGGGTCTCTCCTTCGGCGTCGCGCGGCTCGATACGCCGATCGCGACCCAGGGCGCGGGCACCTATGAGCCCTGGCACGCGAACGGCACGCCCAATGCGGGCGGCGGCAATCCGACCGGCGTCGTCAATCCAGGCGTGGGGCCGGGCGTGTTCATCACCGACGGCATCAAGGTGCGCTCGGACATCGGCAACAACGTCCGCACCGGCGCGATGGCCGCGCTCGAATGGCGGCCGACCGAGTCGTACCACAGCATCCTCGACGTCTACTATACGAAGAGCAGGAAGGAGGACAACGCGCGCAGCCTCGAGGTGAATCTCGGCGGCTATCCGGCTCCCTGCTGCGACGGTACCTTCCCGCCGAACACCGTGTTCGGCTACTCGAACCCGACGATCGTCAACAACACGGTCGTCGCCGCGACGTTGAACCAGCGCGTGCCGCTCGCGCGCAACTTCCTCTTCAACACCGAGGACGAGATCAAGGCGGCCGGCTGGAAGAACGAGTGGCAGATGAGCGACTGGTCGTTCACGACCGACATCAGCTACTCGAAGGCGACGCGCGACGAGGAGCAGTTCGAGACAAACGCGCAGTTCGCGCCGAATGCCGCGGCGCCGCCGGGCACCCCGCGCAATATCTATGACACCGGCACGTTCGCGATCTCGCCGAACGACATGCCGCATCTCTCGTTCAGCCGCGACTACGCCAACGCGGCGAACGTGCAGGTCGGTCCCACGATCTACGGTGCGGGCTACAGCAAGATCCCGCATGTCGAGGACGAGCTGAAGGCGGGGCGCATCGACGTCACGCGCAACCTCGGCGGCTGGGTCTCGCAGCTCGCGTTCGGCGCAAACTACACCGACCGCACCAAGGACAAGCTGCAGCCCGAGGGCGGCCTCTCGACGATCGGCGGCGGCTACTTCCAGGTCGCGCCGGACCATCTCGTTTCGCCGACGAACCTGTCCTACGCGGGCGCGGGCTCCGCACTCGCGTGGAGTGTTCCCGGCGTGCTCGCGGCTTACTACAACCCGATCGTCTACGGCACGCCGTCGACGCCGGGCTTCAGTTACCTGATCGGCAAGAACTGGGGCGTTGAGGAGAAAGTCGCCACGGGATTCATCCGCGGCAATCTCGATCGGGAACTCACCGGGAGCCTCACGCTGAAGGGCAACATCGGCGTGCAGTACGTCTACACGGACCAGAGCTCGAGCGCGCTGTTCCAGGACAACGCCACGGGCCAGGTCAGACCCACGAGCGACGGCAAGACCTATGGCGACGTGCTGCCGGCCCTCAACTTCGCCTTCGTGCTGCCGAACAACCAGGCGTTCCGAATCGGCGTCGCGCGCGAAATCGCCCGCGCGCGCATGGATCAACTGAAGGCGTCGAGCGAGCTCGGCTACGACGCCGCGACCGGCATTCCAGGCGGCTCCGGCGGCAATCCGCGCCTCGATCCGTGGCGCGCCAACGCGTTCGATCTTTCCTACGAGAAGTACTTCGGCACGAAGGGCTATCTCTCGATCGCGGCGTTCTACAAGGACCTCAAGACCTACATTTTCAACCAGACGAACGGCCAGTACGACTTCAGCGCCTTCCTCGCCTCGCTGCCGCCCGGCTACTTCGCGCCCGGCGTCACGCCGCGCACGACCGGCAACTTCTTCGAGCCGGTGAACGGCAAGGGCGGAGACCTGCAGGGCTACGAGATCTCGCTCTCGGTGCAGGGCGACATGTGGACCGAGGCCCTGCGCGGCTTCGGCGCGATCCTCAGCTACTCCTACACCGACAGCAACATCACGATCGTCGATCCGCCGGGCAACAACTTCGTCAACGGCACCGGCCTCGGCACGATCCCGCTGCCGGGCCTGTCGCAGGACGTCTGGAACGCGACCGTCTACTACGAGCGCGCTGGTTTCTCGGCCCGCGTCGCGACCCGCGCCCGCTCGAAGTACATCGGCGAGGTCACGAACTTCGCGAACGACCGCGCGCTGCGCTACATCGACGGCGAGACGATCACCGATGCGCAGCTCGGCTACGAGTTCGGCGCGGATACGCGGCTGCGCGGGCTGTCGCTGCTCTTCCAGGTGAACAACCTGTCGGACGAGCCGTACATCGCGTACGCTGTGACGAAGTCGCGGCAGCAGGACTTCCAGGAATATGGCCGGCAGTTCCTGCTCGGTGTGAACTACAAGTTCTGACGCAGTGCCGATGGCGGGCGGCGAACAGCGGACAGCTGATAGCCGGAGGCGCTGCGGGAGCGCCTCGTTCCCATGATGCGCTACGTCCTATACCTGTTGCTGTTTTCGACGGGCCTCGCCGCCGCGCAGGAGCGGGCACTGGAGGAGCGCCTGCCGCAGGACGAGGTGACCTATTTCCTGCTGCCCGATCGCTTCGAGAACGGCGATCCGGCGAACGATCGCGGCGGACTCGTCGGCGACCGGCTCACGACCGGCTTCGATCCCACGTCGAAAGCCTTCTACAACGGTGGCGATCTGCGGGGCCTCACCGCGCGGCTCGACTACATCCAGGGGCTCGGCGCCACCGCCGTGTGGCTCGCGCCGATCTTCCGCAACAAGCCGGTGCAGGGGCCGAAAGGCGGCGAATCCGCGGGCTATCACGGCTACTGGGTCACCGATTTCACGCAGGTCGATCCGCATTTCGGCACCAATGAGGATCTGCGCGCCTTCGTCGTCGCCGCACACACGCGCGGCATGAAGGTGTACCTCGACATCATCGCGAACCACACGGCCGACGTGATCCGCTATCGCGAATGCCCGACGAGCGATTGCCCGTACCGCTCGCGAGCCGACTACCCGTACACGCGCCGCGGCGGGCCGCGTGGCAAGCCGATCAACGCGGGCTTCGACGGCCGGGACTACTCGAAGCTGACCCGGCCCGACTACGCGTACACACCCTATGTGCCGCCGGCTGAGGCGCACGTGAAGGTGCCGGAGTGGCTCAACGATCCCATCTATTACCACAACCGCGGCAACACGACCTTCGAGGGCGAGAGCTCGACGATGGGCGATTTCGTCGGGCTCGACGATCTCGCGACCGAGAACCCGCGCGTGGTGCAGGGCTTCATCGAGATTTTCGGCCGGTGGATCGACGAGTTCCGCATTGATGGCTATCGCATTGACACCGCGCGGCACGTGAATCCCGAGTTCTGGCGCGCCTTCGTGCCGGCGATGCAGGCGCGCGCGCGCGCGGCCGGCATCGGGAATTTCTTCATCTTCGGCGAGGTGTTCACGCCGAAGGTCGACGTCGCGCTGCTCGCGCGCCACACGCGCGAGGCCGGGCTGCCGGCCGTGCTCGACTTCGCCTTCGCGAACGCCGTGCGCGAGACGGTGGCCGGTGACGCCGGGACCGACGTCCTCGCACGGCTCTACGCCGACGACGTGCTCTATGAGGGCTGCGCCGCTGCCGCGCGCGCACTGCCGACCTTCGTCAGCAACCACGACATGGGGCGCTTCGCGTGGTTCGTGCGCTCGGCCCTGCCACGCGCGGACGACGCGGAAGTGCTGAAGCGCGTACTCCTCGCCCACGCGATGCTTTACACGCTGCGCGGCGCGCCAGTCGTGTACTACGGTGACGAGCAGGGCTTTGCGGGGCTCGGCGACGACCAGGACGCACGCCAGAGCCTCTTCGCGAGCCGGGTGCCACGCTACAACTGGACACCGCTCGTCGGCACGACTTCGACCACCGCGGTCGCGAACTTCAATCCGGGGCACCCGATCTACCGCGCGCTCGCCGATCTCGCGCGCCTGCGCGCTGTCACGCCCGCGCTCCGCCGCGGCGAGCAGATCGTGCGCAACTACTCCGACGCGCCGGGTCTCTTCGCCGTTTCCCGCCTCGATCCGGCGACGGGCCGCGAAGTGGTCGTGGCGTTCAACACGGCGACCACGGCTTTCCAGGGTTACGTCGAGGTGAATGCCGCCTCGGCGCGCTTCAGCACGCTGCACGGGGAGTGTGCGCCGGCTGCCGCGGCACCCGGGAGCTATCCGGTGTCGCTCCCGCCGCTCGGCTTCGCCGTCTGCGCGGCCGAGGGCCCGCCGTGAACGCGCAGCGGGGCGTGGCGGTCGCTGATGCCGCCTGGTGGCGCGGCGCCGTGATCTACCAGATCTATCCGCGCAGCTTCGCGGACTCGAACGACGATGGCATCGGCGATCTGCCGGGCATCACCGCGCACCTCGACCACGTGGCCTCTCTCGGCGTCGATGCGATCTGGCTGTCGCCGTTTTTCACGTCGCCGATGAAGGACTTCGGCTACGACGTTGCCGACTACTGCGATGTCGATCCGATTTTCGGCACGCTCGCCGACTTCGACGCGCTGATCGCGCGCGCGCATGCCCTCGGTCTCAGGGTCGTGATCGACCAGATCTATTCGCACACCTCGGACCGCCACCCCTGGTTCGCCGAGAGCCGCGCGAACCGCAGCAACCCGAAGGCCGACTGGTATGTGTGGGCGGACCCCAGGCCCGACGGCTCGCCGCCCTCCAACTGGCAGTCGATCTTCGGCGGGCCCGCGTGGCAATGGGACGCGCGCCGCCGCCAGTACTACCTGCACAACTTCCTCGTCGAGCAGCCCGATCTCAATGTGCACAACCGCGCGGTGCAGGACGCGCTGCTCGCGAGCGCGCGCTTCTGGCTCGACCGCAGCGTCGACGGCTTTCGGCTCGATGCGATCAATTTCGCGATGCACGACCCGGCGCTGCGCGACAACCCGCCGCTGCCGGAGGACGGCCGGGTGCGCACGCGCCCGGTGGATTTCCAGCGCGCGCTCTACAGCCACTCGCACGCCGACATCCCACACTTTCTCGAGCGTGTCCGCGCGCTCATGGACGAATACGGCGGGCGTTTCACGGTCGCGGAGATCGGCGGCCTCGACGCCGAGCCGATCATGCAGCTCTACACGCAGGGCGAGCAACGGCTGCACACTGCGTACGGCTTCCATTTCCTCTACGCCGACGAGCTCACGCCGCAGCTCGTGAAGCGTGCGCTCGAGGCGTGGCCGGAGACGGAAGCCGGCCCCTGGCCGAGCTGGGCGTTCTCCAATCACGACGCGCCGCGCGCGATCTCGCGCTGGGCGGGCCCGCAGCACCAGGCCGCGATCGCGCGGCTCGCGATCCTGCTGCTCGCCTCGCTGCGCGGCAACGTGTTCCTGTATCAGGGCGAGGAGCTGGGCCTGCCGCAGGCCAACATCCGCTTCGAAGACCTGCGCGATCCCGAAGCGATCAGCAACTGGCCGCTCACGCTCGGGCGCGACGGGGCGCGCACCCCGATGCCCTGGCGTGCCGATGCGACGCACGGCGGCTTCACGAAGGCGAGGCCGTGGCTGCCGATCGGCGCCGGGCATCTCGCGCTCTCCGTCGAGGCGCAGCAGCGGGATGCTGATTCCGTGCTCGCGTTCACTCGACGCGTGATCGCGCTGCGCCGACGCAGTGAAGCGCTGCGCAGCGGCGCAATGCGGGTCGTCGAAGCGTCGCAGGCGGTGCTGGCACTCGAGCGTCGCAGCGGCCGGGAGGAACTGCTGTGCGTGTTCAATCTGGGCGCGATTGAGCAGTCGTGGCGGCCGCAGCTGCCGCAACACTGGCGCATCGTGGAGGCGGCTGGCGGCGCGAGCCTCGAGCGCCTGCCGCCGTACGCGGGCCTGATCGCCGAGCGCGTGGCATGAAGGGCGCGGTCGCGCTATCCGTGCTTCTCCTCGCGCCACTTGCCCGCGCCGCCGATGTCGCGGCCGTCTCCTCGCCCGGCGGGGTGCTGACGGTGACCGTCTCGCTGGACGGCGAAGGGCGCGCCTCGTATCGCGTCGCGCGGCGAGGCACGGCGGTGATCGGTGACTCCCGTCTCGGCTTCCTCCTCACCGATGCGCCGAAGCTCGAGCGCAACTTCACGCTCGCCGCGCAGGGCCGGCGCAGCGCTGACGAAACCTGGGAGCAACCGTGGGGCGAGCGGCGCCTTGTGCGCAACCATTACAACGAGCTGCGGGTGCGGCTCGTCGAGAAGCCGCCGCAGGCCCGTTCTCTCGAGGTTGTCTTCCGCCTGTACGACGACGGCGTCGGCTTTCGCTACGAGTTTCCGGAGCAGGCGTCGCTGCGCGAGGTGAACATCGGCGAGGAGCTGACCGAGTTCGACGTGGCGGAGCCCGCGACGGCCTGGTGGATACCGGCCGGCGAGTGGAACCGCTACGAGTACGTGTATCGGCACACACCTCTCGCCGAAGTCTCGCAGGCGCACACGCCGATCACGGTACGAACCGCATCGGGCCTGCACCTCGCCTTCCACGAGGCGGCACTGGTCGACTATTCCTCCATGTGGCTGCGGCGGGTCGACGGGCAGCGGCTCAAGGCGCAGCTTTCACCGTCGTCGCAAGGCGCGAAAGTGCGCCGGGCGGCGCCGTTCGCCACTCCGTGGCGCACCATCCAGATCGCCGATTCCGCTGCGGCGCTCTATGCCTCCTCGGACCTGATCCTCAACCTCAACGAGCCGAATGCGCTCGGCGACGTGTCCTGGGTGAAGCCGATGAAGTATGTCGGCATCTGGTGGGGTATGCATATCGGCACCTGGACCTGGGCGTCGGGGCCGCGACATGGCGCGACCACCGCGCACGCGCGCGAGTACATCGACTTCGCGGCGAGGAACGGCTTCAAGGGCGTGCTGATCGAAGGGTGGAACCTCGGCTGGGACGGCGACTGGTTCGCGAACGGCGAGACCTTCGACTTTACGGAGCCGTACCCTGACTTCGACCTCGCGGCGGTCGCGGACTATGCGCGTCGCAAAGGCGTCACGCTGATCGGTCATCACGAGACCTCGGCGAACATCGCGCACTACGAGGCACAGCTTGGCGCGGCGCTCGACCTCGACGCGAAGCTCGGCATCGCGAGCGTCAAGACCGGCTACGTGGCGGATGCCGGCGGCGTGAAAGCGCGGGGCGACGACGGCCACATCCACTTCGAGTGGCACGACGGCCAGGTCATGTCGCGCCACCATCTGAAGGTGGTGACCGAGGCCGCGAAGCGGCACATCACGATCGACGCGCACGAGCCGATCAAGGACACGGGCCTGCGCCGCACCTGGCCGAACTGGATGACGCGTGAGGGCGCGCGCGGCATGGAGTACGACGCCTGGGGCGATCCGCAGAATCCGCCCAACCATGCGGCGACTCTGGCGTTCACGCGCATGCTCGCGGGACCCTTCGACTACACGCCCGGAGTACTGAGCCTCACCGGCAAGGACGGCCGTCCGATCGAGTCGACGCTCGCGAAACAGCTCGCGAACTACGTGGTGCTCTACAGCCCGCTGCAGATGGCCGCCGACCTGCCGGAGAACTACGCGAAGTTCCCGGGGCCGTTCCAGTTCATCAAGGACGTGCCCTGTGACTGGGCGGATACGCTTGTGGTGAACGGCGAGGTCGGCGAGTTCGTGACCTTCGCGCGCCGCGACCGCGCGAGCGACGACTGGTATCTCGGCAGCGTCACCGATGCCAACGCGCGTACGATCGAGGTGCCACTCGACTTTCTCGCCGACGGCCGCGGCTACGTCGCGCAGATCTATCGCGACGCCGAGGGCGCGCATTACCAGACGAACCGCTTCGCGATCACGATCGAGCGGCGCGCGGTGAAGCGTGGCGACGTGCTGTCAATCTGGCTCGCGCCCGGCGGCGGCGCGGCGGTGCGGTTCAAGCCAGAACGTCGGAGTCAGTGATAGCATCCCCCAAAGCGCCCCGTCCACGGGGCCACAGGGGGTCTCATGACTAATGCACTTCGTTGCTGCGGCATCGGGCTGGCCGCGTTTTTCCTGACGACAGCTTTCCCGGTCGAAGCGGAAGAGGCGGCGGCACCGGAAACGCCCGCCGACAAGGCCTTCGCCGCAGCGCGCGAAGTGGCCGTGCACGGGCCGGCCGAGGTGCCGTGGATCGAGCAGGCCACGCTCAGTTTGCCCGAGGGCTATATCTTCGTGCCGAGACCGGCGGCGGACCAGATCATGGAGCTCTATGGCAACAGCCACGACGACCGCTTCCTCGGCCTCATATATCCCAGGGGTGACGCGAACTGGTTCGTCGTCGCGGAGTACGAGGAATCCGGCTACATCAAGGACGACGACGCGAAGAACTGGGATATCGAGGAGCTGCTCGACAGCCTGAAGGCGGGCACCGAAGCGCAGAACGAGCGGCGCCGGGAAATGGGGGTCGGTGAACTCAAGATTGTCGGATGGGCGGAGAAACCGAACTACGACGCCGCGACCCACCGGCTCGTCTGGTCCGTGACTGCACAGGACACGGATAGCGAGCCGGGCGACGCGCAGACGATCAACTACAACACCTACATGCTCGGCCGCGAGGGCTACATCACGATGAACCTCGTGACGGCCAGCGACAATATCGCCACCGACAAGGCCGATGCGCACAAGCTGCTGGGCGCGCTGTCGTTCAACCCCGGCAAGACCTATGCGGATTTCAATGAGAAGACCGACAAGGTCGCGGCCTATGGGCTCGCGGCGCTCGTCGCCGGCGTCGCGGCAAAGAAGCTGGGCCTCATTGCGATGATTGCTGCGTTTGCGGTGAAGTTCGGCAAGCTCATCGCGGTGGCGGCGATCGCGGGCGGTGCGGCGCTGTGGAAGAGGCTGCGCGGCAAGGAAGCATGAGGCGTTCACGGCAACGGCGTGCGAGCCTCCTCGAGAATCTCCTTGAGCTCGCCAGCCGCTTGCCGTGGTGGCTGAGCGTGGCGGGTGCGATCGGCGCGTTCTTCGCGCTCCGCGCCGTCGAAGGCCCGCCAGTGCTGCGCACGGCGGCGCGGTTCGGTCAGGTGATCGTGCCGCTCTTCCTGCTGGCCGCCGCGGGAGTCAGCTTGATTCGCCGGCGCTGACTACCAGGTCTTGCCACCGACATAACCGCCCGCCGCGGGATAGAACGGCATCACCTCGACCGATTCCCACACGCCTGCCTCGAAATACGGATCGGCGGTGGCCAGCTCGCGCGCGCGATCGGCGCTCTGCGTGCGAAACACGAGGATGCTGCCGATGGGGCGCTGGCCTTCGTCATCGAAGATCGGCCCCGCGACGTGCAATTCGTCCATGAGCTGCTCGATGTGTCGCAGATGGTCCTGCGTAGCGGCCTTGCGCTTCTCGGCGCCGTCGGGGGCGTCGCGGCAGATCACGGCGTAGCAGGCGGTCGGATACTTCTGGTGTACGGGTGTTGGCATGCCCGTCGTTATAGGGGAGACGGCGGTGCGAGGCAATCGTCGCCGCTGGACTCGCCGCTTCGAGCCTACTCGATGGCCCTGGTCTCGCCTTCGACCACGACGTAGGGACGAATGTCCTCGAGCAACGCCGTGCCGATTCCGTTCACCTCAAGGAGCTCATCCGCCTTCACATAGGGTCGATCGCGAATGATCAACAGCGCC
Organism: uncultured Pseudomonadota bacterium; assembly: GCA_902826635.1. Classification (GTDB taxonomy): domain Bacteria; phylum Pseudomonadota; class Gammaproteobacteria; order Steroidobacterales; family Steroidobacteraceae; genus CADEFQ01. Next base: position 17,780 of record CADEFQ010000029.1, on the reverse strand, counting down.
TTGGCGGGCCCGATGCCCGGAAGGGTCTCGATTTCTTCACGCGTGGCGGTGTTGATATTCACGATCAACGAAGCCTCCGTCGGCGCCGCAGGCCCAAACAGGCCTTGAGCATCACGCACCAACCACACGACCCCGGACGCCACCGCGATCACGGACAGCGCGACGCCCACCCACGCCTGCCACGTGATCCGGCGCCACCATGGCTGCGGAGACAGGTTCGGGAACACGAGTCGTGTCGGCCTTTCGCCCCCAGACCGCATGTAGTCCCGATCCTGCAGGCCCATGTCTGATTCCTCGTCGACCGGTGCGTGGTCGCGTCAGTCCAGTCGATAAGCCACGTTCGTCCCTTCGATCGCGATCACGCCGCGCCGCCGCAGCTCCTCCACGAGCGCCTGCACGTCGCGATCGCCACCGTTCTTGGCGAAGCGCGCCTTCAGGGTGCTCGACAACGTCTTCACCTTTCGCGGCCGCGAGGCCTTCAGGTTGCGCAAATGCGCGATCACCGGCGTGAGCCGATCCGATGCGATCGACGGTGCGGGTGTCGGCGCGGGCGCGGCGGCCTGCGGGGCAGTTGGCGCGACGCCCGGTCGCTGCCGGGCCTTCGGCGCGGCGCGGCCCGGCGTCGGCCTGTTCGGGACGACGTCTTCCACCGAACCCGTGCGCCGACACCGGATGCCCTGTGAAACCAGATGCTTGATCAGGACGTCGTAGTCCTTGTCCTTCGAGATGATGTGGAACGACGCGTCGGGGTTCTGCACGGCGAGGCGGCCGACGTAGTAGGCGATGTGCAGGTCGAGCGCATTGCGCCCTGTACCCGCGATCTGCACGTAGGTCGCGCGCTCACCCAGCGCCTGCACGGTCTGCGCGAGTTCGAAGGGCACTTTGGCCTGCTGGCTGCCGACGAAAATCTTGAGCCGATACGATCCGTTGGCGAGCTGTGCCAGGTTCTTCGGCTGGACGTTCTCGAAATCGACGAGGATGAAGGTATTTGGCATGGCGGCGACAGTAGCAGATGATGGGCGACGGAGGGTCACGGACGATGTCTTGCCAGGGCGGCTGCCGCTGCGGTTGCATTCGCTACCGCGTGACCGGAGCGGCGAGCGAGCAATTCTTCTGTCACTGCGAAAGTTGTCGCCGCTCGGCGGGGGCATCGCCGGTGCCTTGGGCCACGTTCAATGTTGCGCACTTCGCGCTCGACGAGGGCGAACTCGTGCAGTACACGTCGTCTCCGGATGTGCAGCGCGGCTTCTGCCGCGCATGTGGCACGGCGCTGACCTATCGCCACGCCACGCGGCCCCTTGAAATCGACGTCATGGTGCTGTCATTGGACGACCCGACGGCGTTCACACCGAGGTATCACCTCTGGGTGAGCGATCGACTGCCGTGGATCGTGATCGGCGACGCCTTGCCCAGGTATCCGCAGGAAAAAGCGTAGCATCCACGCATGCAATGGGCCTTTCTTGCACTCGCGATCGCCGCTACGGTCGGCTATCACCTCGTCCTGAAGGTCACGCCTGCAAGCGTCAATCCGGTCCTGTCGCTCACCGCGACCTACGCGCTCGTCACGGTGGTTTTTCTCGTGATTTACCTGCTCACTCCGGCTACCGCGCCGCTGCGCGCGTCGATGCAGCAGGTCAACTGGACCGCGATCGCGCTCGCGGCCACGATCGCCGGGCTCGATCTCGGCTTCCTGCTGCTCTATCGCACGGGGTTCGATGTGAGCCTCGGCCAGCTCGTCACCCAATCGGTGGCGGCACTCGTGCTGCTGCTGCTCGGTGTCGCGCTGTTCCGCGAGAAGCTTTCGCCGGTCAATCTCGCAGGGATCGCGCTCTGTGTGGCGGGGTTGTGGCTGATCTACCGCAAATGAACTAGAGGTCGGTGTACTTGCGGCTGCTGCCGCGCGCCTTGTCGGCAGGATATTTCCGGGCGTTGATGCCCATCTTGTCGCGTGCCGCGGCGGCCAGGTCAACGTCGAGCTTGTCGGCGAGGCGAATCAGGTAGAGCAGCACGTCGGCGAGTTCCTCACGCACTTTCGCGGGATCGGTCGCGGTCTCCGACCACTGATAATGCTCGAGCAGTTCCGCCGCCTCGACCGCGAGCGCCGCAGCGAGGTTTTTCGGCGAATGGAACTGGTCCCAGTCTCGCTCACCGGCAAAGCGACGCAGCGCATCGCGGAGTTCGAGGAGGGCATCAGGTGGTGGCGTTGGCATGTCGTGGAACCGTAGCAGAATCAGCGCACGAGTTTGATCTGCATTTCCTTGCGCCGGTAGTCGAGTATCAACGTGTCGAGCACGCCGAGCACGTCCATCCCGAGCATGATGGCGGGTTCGTCGGTGAGGCGCCAATGGTTGAAAATGTAGAGATCGACGAAGGTGATTTGCGCGTTGCTGACCTGCACGTCACCGAGGTAGATCGGCGGCACACGGCTCGTCGGGCCTTCCTGCACGTCGCCGGTGACGCCGATGAGGCGGTCCTGTTTTTCGTCGAGGCGGCGACGCGCGAGCAGCGCCTCGCGCAATGCGAGGTTCCCCGTCGTCTGCTGCGCGCCGGTGTCGATGATCGCCTTGACCGCAATCTTGCCCACGACCGCCCGTACGCTCGGCACATGGCCGCGAATCAGGCGAATGGGCAGCACCGTGTAGCCACCGGGCGCCCGCTGGTTCTTCGAGCGCACGATCTCGATGCGGTCCTTGCGAAACTCGATCAGGATGCGCCGGTCCTTGAGGCCCCGCGCGGCGAGGACGCCCTCGGCGCCGCCGAACGCGTCCTGCACGATCAGCAGTTTCGCAGGCTCCACGACCAGGTCGCCGATCTCGAGATTGTCGACATCGACGATGGGTACCTCCGCGGCTCCCGTCATGCCGCGGAGCAGGACCTTCGGTGCCGTCTCGACCGGCAGCTTGAGCCGCGCCGCCGCCATCGCCGTCACGGCGGAACGGGTTGCGCCCGTGTCGAGTACGAGGCGTAGCGGCCCTTCGCCGTTCACGTACACGGGCGCCCATACGCGCCCGATGCGATCGCGCAAAGTCGGCGCGACGTAGCGCGGCTCGGGCGCCGCGATAATGACTTCTTCCGTCGGTGCATCGGATGTCGCAGGCGTTTCAAGCGGTGTCTGCGCGACGACCGGCTGAAGCAGCAGGGTTGCCAGGGCAAATGCGCGGCTCATGTCGCCAGCATAGTCCGAAGCGGCGCCCCCCGGCGTGTCGTCCCGGCCACCCCATGGCGCCGGCCCAACGCCTCGACGCATTGAGCGGTATAAAGAGCGCATGCCATGGTTGACGAAGTCCCGCTTCATGGCCGGCCGCCAATGCAGGAAGCGCTTGTGGTTCGAGGTCAACGAGCCGCACGAGGGGCGCGCGCCCGACACCATGGCGATGCGCCAAGGGCGCGCGTTCGACGACTGCGTACGCGATCTATGGCCCGGCCGGGTCATTTCACGCGAACGCGGCATGCCGGCTGCGATTGCCGAAACGACACGCGTGCTGGCGGCGGGCGACGCCACCGTCGTGCATCAGCCGGCGGTGCGGAACGGCAACTTCGCAGTGATTGCCGACGTGCTCCGGCGGGATCGTGGGCTGCCGGAACTGATCGAAGTCAAGGCGTCCACCGCGGTCAAGCCGGAACATATCCCCGACGCTGCGTACCAGACGCTCGTGCTGCGCGGTGCGCGCGTGCCGGTCGAGCGTGTGCTGATCGGTCACGTGAACAATGCATTCACCCTCGAGCGCGAGGGCGACTTCCCGGGCCTGCTCGTCGAAGAGGACATCACGGCGCAGGTCGACGCGATGCTGCCGGCGCTCGGCGAGCAGGCGATCGACCTCCATCGGTTGATGTCGGCACGCGAGACTCCGGTGATTGCGATGGGCCCACAGTGCACGTCACCGTACCCATGCCCTTTCATCGCGCGCTGCTCACAAGCAGCGCCACCGCCTGATTTTTCCACGCACCGCGACGAGCGCGTGCGCGCCGGGAGGGTGTTCGTCGATCGGAGCGCCGCAACGGAATTGCAAACGGCTTCCTATCCTCGCGCCTGGCTCGATTTCGAGACGATCGCGTTTGCCGTCCCGCAAGTGATGGGCACGCGACCGTATGAACAGCTGCCGTTCCAATGGTCGCTGCACACCGAGAGCGCGCCGGACGTGGTGCAGCACGCGGAATACCTCGCGATCGAAGACTTCGGGAACTTCGACGCGCTGTCGGCCGCACTGCTCGCGGCGGTGCCGCGCGAGGGGCCCGTGTTCGCTTACAACGCGGGCTTCGAAGCGCGCGTGCTGGGCCTGCTTGCCCGGCACGCGAGCGCGCACGCCGTCGGGCTGCTCGCGCTTCGCGAGCGCCTGATCGACTTGCTGCCGATCACGAAGCGCGCTTACTACCATCCCCGGATGCAGGGCTCCTGGTCGCTGAAAGCCGTGATTCCGACGATCGCGCCGGAACTCGACTACGCCGCGTTGGGGGAGGTGCAGGAAGGGGAGGCGGCGCAACTCGCGTTTCTCGAACTGCGCGAGGGCGCCATCGACGAGTCGAGGCGCGTCGCGCTCGCGAAGGCGATGCTCGATTATTGCCGGCAGGACACCTGGGCACTCGTGCTGTTGACACGCTTCCTGGCGGGGTGAGAACGGCTGTCGCTCTAGCGCCAGGTCACCTCGACCGGGTCGCCGACACGGATCGTGCCCGATGCGAGCACGGTGGCGTTTTCGCCGAAAGTGACGCCTTTCAGTTCGCGGTTCCACCGGAGCTTCTTCAGCGCGGGCAACGGCTCGACGCCACGCTCGCCCGTATCCTGATCGGTGGTCGTGACAATGCAGCGAGTGCTCGCCTTCGCGAGTCGCAGTTGGGCAGCGCCGATTCGCAACCGGTCGATGCGATCCTCATCCCACGGTTCGAGGCCCGCCAGCACGATGTTCGGGCGAAAACGGTTCATCGGCAACGGCGAGCCGATCTCGCCCCCGATATGCGCGTTCACGGCCGCGAGCGAAGCCAGCTGTGTCACGAGCACCGGATAGGCATCGGAGAATTTCACCGGCGCGAAATCGTCGCGCGCGTACTGTGGGTTTGCACGTCGGTCGCCGTCGACAGCGAAGCGCACCAGTCGCAAGGGGCGGCCGAGCAAGGCGGAAAACCAGTCAGCGGCTTCATCGCCCATGTCGTTGGCGTCGCAAGTGTCCTTCCAGATGCGCACGGCACGCCGTTCGCCGCGCGTGGAGAGTGGCACACGCAGCGCGCGCCGGCCGGGCGCCGCCACATGGAGGGCCGCCGCATCGAGCGCCGGCACGACGGTTGCGAGAATGGCATCGGTGCGCTGCGTGATGAACGTGCCGTTCGCCTCGACGACCATCCATTCGCGATCGTGCCGGAGCCCGGACGGCAGCAACTCGGCCATCCGGCACTCGATCCGGTGGCAGCCCTTGATCGGGTAGTACGCAAGCGAGTCGATGCGAACGTTCAAAGCTGCCACACTCCGTGGATCGTACTGCCCACATCGTAGCCCAGTTCATGAAACTCATCGGCATGCTCGATTCGCCCTTCGTGCGGCGCGTGGCGATCGCCATGAAGCGCTATGGCCTCCCGTTCGAACACCTCGACTGGTCGGTCGGGCGCGACTTTGCGCGTATCAGGCAGTACAGCCCGCTCGGGCGGGTGCCGACCCTCGTGCTCGATGACGGCGAGGTGCTGACGGAATCGGCCGCAATCCTCGATTACCTCGACCAGCAGGTCGGCGAGACCCGATCGCTGCTGCCCGCCCGTGGCGCGGAGCGCCGTCGTGCGCTGCAGCTCATCGCGCTCACGATCGGCGCAGCCGAGAAGGGGCGTGAACAGATCTACGAATCGGCATTTCGGCCGCCGGAAAAGCGCCACGAACCCTGGATCGAGCGCTGTCGCTCACAGATGCACGGCGCGCTAGCCGAACTCCACCGGGCATGTGCGGCGCGGGGCGACGGCGTCTGGCTCGTGGGCGCGCAGATGTCGCACGCCGACATCACGGCCGCGGTCATCACGACTTTCCTGACGGAGTCGCCCGCCGTAGCGCTCGATCAGGCGGCGTACCCGGCTTTGCGGTCACTGACGGCGCGATGCGAAGCCTTGCCGGAATTCCGGGAAACGCACGTGCCCTGGTTCGCTCCGGCCTGAATCGCTCAGCCGCGGCGCTTCAGTTCGTCGAGCTCGGCGCGTAGCGCGCGCACTTCGGCCTCGAGTCGAGCCAGCCGGTCGTCGTCGGCCGTCACCGCACCGGTCAGCACCGTATCGGTCACCACGGCCGGATCGGTCGCGTCGGCGATCGGCGTGCTTGCCGGTGGGCCGCAGAACAGGTGCGCGTAGCACGCGTCGCGCCGCCCCGGCTCTCGCGGGAGCCGCACGACCACGGCGCCGCTCTCGCGCACCGCAAGCGCCCGCAGCGCAGTCTCGATTTCGCCCTGATCGCCGAGCGCCGCCATGCGCGGCACCCGGCTGCGCAGTTCACCCGGCGTTTGCGGGCCGCGCAGCATCAGTTCGCACACGATGCCCAGTTCAACGGGCGTGAACTTGAGTGAGCCGTATTCGGTGTTGCAGAAGCAGTGCTGGTACTTCGGCACGCGACTGCCGAAGCCCGACCGCTCGATCACGAGGTGCTTGCGCGAGAGGGCGTCGAGCGTTCGCTGCACTTCGCCTTCGTCGAGCGAGAGGACAGGGTCACGATTGCTCTTCTGGTTGCAGGCGTTCGTCAGCGCGTTGAGCGACAGCGGGTATTGGTCGGGTGTCGTCACCTGCTTCTCGATGAGGCAGGCGATGACACGGGCTTCGGTCGGGGTGAGTTCGATTTTCATGGGAAGTAGCGAGTGAGCGCGTACAGAATATACAGCGTGCCGCCGATGAACATCAGGAGCCCGAGGCGCGAGCGCCATTTCATCCGCCGCAGGAGCTCGCTTTCCGGGCGACTTGCGATGAGCAGCGGGCGGCCGTCATCCGGACGACTGAGCCGATGGCTGATATGCGCATCGGGCGCAGTGGCGGCCGCCGCGCGCGAACGCTGCGCCTCGGCGGCGGCATCCGCGGCGACCGCGTCCTGCGCCGCGCGACGTGCGCGTTCCCATTCCGCGGCATCCACGCGGCCGTCGCGATTCTCATCGAAGCGCGCGAGCAGCTTCGCCTGGTCGCGCTTCCATACGCGCAGCAACTCGATCCCGGCGTGATCAGCAGCGATACTGCCCGGCATCGGCCCGGCGAGCGGTGGATTGCGTCGTTCGAGAAAGCCGAGCGCATAGAGCGGATCGCCGTCGTGCACACGCCAGATCTTGTGTCGACGTGAGGCGGTCTCCTTGACGATCAAGTCGGGTTCCTGCTCCTCGTCGATCTTCGCTTCGCCGGGGATGATCAGGCAGGATCCGGTGGCGTCCTGAAGCGACAGCGGCTCGATACTCGCCTGACGCCGCTCCACATCCCAGTCGTTGCCGCTGCGCCGCTCTGTGACCACTTTGAACCACAGGCAGGCCAGGCCCTCGATGGGGTCGCGCACCGGCGCGCCGCCGGCGCCACGCGCGGTTCCGGACAGCTCGACGTAGCCTTTCGCGGCCGTCGCGACGCGGGAGGTCGCGGTACCTTCCATCAGGTTCGCGGCGCGCATGGTCCGGCGCCACAGCGCGTAGCCGCCGATCGCCACGGCGGCGGCGCCGAGGAAGACCTGGACGTCGTCAGTCATTGCGAAATCTCAGCAAATCGGCGGCCTGAAACGAGAACCACCCGGCCAGCAAGCTCGCAGGAAACCGCTCGATGGTCACATTGTGGATGCGCACGCTCTCGTTGTAGAACTCGCGCCGATCGGCGATCGCGGCCTCGAGGCCCGAGATGCGCTCCTGCAGCGCGCGAAACTGCAGGTTCGACTTGAGGTCGGGCCAGGCCTCGGCGACCGCCGCCAGGCGGGTGAACTCTTCGCCCAGCTTCGCTTCCGCGGCGCCCACCAACGTCACGCGGGCGCCCTGTTGCGCGGCCACGGCGGCCGCGTGCGCGCCCGCGAGCCGCGCGAGGAGCGTCGCCTCGAAACCGGCGTACTCGCGGCAGACAGCGATCAGCTTGGGGATCTCGTCGTTGCGCTGCTTCAGGAGTACGTCGGTATTCGCCCACGCCTTCGCGACGTTGTGCTTCACGAGCACGAGCTGGTTGTAGAGCGCCGCGACGTAGACGCCCGCGACGAACAGACCGAGGAGAATCGCGAAACCGACCATGACGCTCAGGCGTTGAAGAGCGCCTTCACGTTCACGTCGGCTTTCTCGGCGTCCTCGAACTCGAGCAGCTTCGCTGCCCTGAAGCCGAACATCCCCGCGATGATCGACGCCGGAAACTGTTCGAGGGTCGCGTTGTTGATGTTGACGCTTTCGTTGTAGAGCTCGCGCCGATCGGAGATGCCGGTCTCGAGTTCGCTGATGCGCCCCTGCAACTGCTGGAACGACGCGTTCGCCTTGAGGTCCGGGTAGGCTTCTGCGACGGCGAAAAGCTTGCCGAGTTGCGCGCGCAAGCCGCCCTCGGCTGCGCTGACAGCGGCGATATCGGCCGATTCGCGCGCGGCATAAACGCTGTTACGCGCCTGCATCACTTTCTCGAGTGTCGCCTGCTCGTACTGCATGTACTGCCGGCAGGTGTCCACGAGCTTCGGCAGCTCGTCGTGGCGCTGCTTCAGCAGCACGTCGATGTTGGACCACGAGGTCGCGACACGGTGTTTCAGCGCGACGAGGCGGTTGTAAAGCCCGATGCCGCCAAACGCGATCGCCGCGAGGATGCCGAGCAAGACGAGTGTGCCGAGCATGTTCGAATCCTTTCTGCTTTCCCTAAGCTGCGGGTGGTGCGCGAGTCTCCAGCGTTCGCTGCATCAGGACCACATCGATCCAGCGATTGAACTTGTAGCCGACATTGCGAAAAGTACCCACGTGCGAAAAACCGAGCGCGCCGTGCAGCCCGATGGAACCGCGGTTCTCCGAGTCGCCGATCACGGCCAGCATTTCGCGCAGTCCCTGCGCTTCGCAGTGCGCGATCACAGCCTGCATCAACGCGAAGCCGACCCCGCGCCGCTGCGCGTCCGGAGCCACGTAGACCGAGTTTTCGCAGGTGTAGCGGTAAGCCGGCCGTGCGCGGAACTCCCTCGCGGATGCGTAGCCGAGGACGCGCTCACCCGTGAGAGCAGCGTCGCCTTCGATCGCGACGAAGAAGGGAAAACCCCCGCTGGCCACGATGTGTCGCCAGTGCGCCTCCGTTTCGCGGGTAGTGGGCGGCACTTCCTCGAACGTGCCGGTGCCGTGCAACACATGGTGCGCGTAGATCGCCTGCACGGCCGGCAGGTCCGCCAGCATGCAGGCGCGCACCTGCATCAGCCGATCGCCTTCACCGCGCCGATCAGTTCGGCGACCGCCTTCTGGCCGTCGCCGTACAGCATGCGGGTGTTGTCGAGATAGAAGAGGGCGTTCTCGATGCCGGAGAAACCCGCGCCCTGGCCGCGCTTGACGACGATACAGTTCTTCGCCTTGTCGGCGTTCAGGATCGGCATGCCGTAGATCGGGCTCGACTTGTCGTTGCGCGCCACCGGGTTCACGACGTCGTTCGCGCCGATCACGAGCGCTACATCGGCGGTCTCGAACTCCGCGTTGATTTCATCGAGGTCGGCGATCAGGTCGTAGGGCACCCCGGCCTCGGCGAGCAGCACGTTCATGTGGCCGGGCATGCGGCCGGCGACCGGATGGATCGCGAACTTCACCGTGACGCCCCGATCGATCAGCAATTGGGTCAACTCCCAGACCTTGTGCTGGGCCTGCGCGACCGCCATGCCGTACCCCGGCACGATGATCACCTTGCTCGCGAACGCCATCATCACGCCGACGTCCGCTGCGTCGATCGGCTTCATGCTGCCGGCAACCTCGCCGCTCGCGGCGCCGCCCGTGTCGCCGAAACCGGCGAAGAGCACGTTGCCGAGCGAGCGGTTCATCGCCTTCGCCATCAACTGCGTCAGCAGCGTACCGGCCGATCCGACGACCGTTCCCGCGATGATCATCGCGGCGTTGCCGAGCACGAAGCCCTCGAACGCGACCGCGAGGCCGGTGAGCGCGTTGTAAAGTGAAATCACGACGGGCATGTCGGCGCCGCCGATCGGCAGGGTCATCGTGAGGCCGAGCAGCAGCGCGACCGCGAAGAATCCGGTGATGACGGCCGTCGACGCGTTGAAGTGCAGCGCCACCATTCCCCCGAGCACGAGCGCGCCGACCAGCAGCAGCAGGTTGAAGACCTGCTGTCCGCCGAAGCGGTACGAGCGCTTGATCAGGCCCTGCAGCTTGCCGAAGGCGATGGCGCTGCCGCTGAACGACACCGCGCCGATGAGCCCGCCGACGACCGCGAGCACCATGGTCACGAGTCCGTGCTCGCCGCCCTTGTAGAGCTCGACCGCGGCAATCGCCGCCGCCGCTCCACCGCCCATGCCGTTGTAGAGCGCGATCATCTGCGGCATGTCGGTCATCGCGACGCGCTTGCCGCTCCACCACGCGAGCAGCGAGCCGACGACGATCGCGGCGATGATCAGCGGGTAGTTCGTCATGTCCGGATACAGGAACGTGACGAGCACGGCGAGCAACATGCCGGCGCCGGCCCACACGATGCCGCTGCGCGCGGTCACCGGCGAACTCATGCGCTTCAGGCCCATGATGAACAGGATCGCGGTGAGGAGGTAGCTCCCCTGGATCAGCGCGCCCGCGGAAATGAAATCGGGCATGTCAGTGCGCCCCCTTCGATCCGCTGCGCTTCGCGCCGCTCGACTTGAACATCTCGAGCATGCGTTCGGTCACGACATAGCCGCCGACCGCGTTGCCCGCGGCGAGCAGCACGCCGACAAAGCCGATTGCTTTTTCGAGGGGCGTGACCGCGGCCCCGAGTGCCACCATCGCGCCGACGAGCACGATGCCGTGCACGAAGTTCGAGCCCGACATCAGGGGCGTGTGCAGGATCACCGGCACGCGCGCAATCACTTCGTAACCCGTGAAGGCTGCGAGCATGAAAATGTAAAGTGCGACTATTCCCGTCATCTATTGGCCCTCTATGACCTTTCGGGTCGCCTCATGCCTCACCGCCCCATCGTGCGTGAGGCAGGACTGCGCAAACACCTCGTCGTTCCAGTCGATCTTCAGCTCGCCGGCCTTGAGCGCCGGTGAGAGGAAATTGTAGAGATTGCGCGCGTACATCTCGCTCGCGTTGTAAGCGAGTCGCGAGGGCAGGTTCTCGGGGCCGATGATCTTCACGCCCTGGTGCACGACCGTCTCGCCCGTGCGGGTGAGTTCGCAGTTTCCGCCCTGTTCGGCGGCGATGTCGACGACCACGGACCCGGCGCGCATGCGCTCCACTGCGGCGCGCGAGACGATCTTCGGGGCCGGGCGGCCCGGTACGGAGGCGGTGGTGATCACAGCGTCCGCCGCGGCGATGCGCGCGTCGAGCACCTCCTGCTGCTTCGCTTTCTCGTCGGCGGTGAGCTCGCGGGCGTAGCCGCCGCTGCCTTCGGCGGAGACACCGACATCGACGAACTTTGCGCCGAGCGATTTCACCTGTTCCTTCGTCGCGCTGCGCACGTCGTAGGCCTCGACGACGGCGCCCAGGCGGCGCGCCGTCGCAATCGCCTGCAGTCCCGCGACGCCCGCGCCGATCACGAGCACCTGCGAGGGCCGGATCGTGCCGGCCGCGGTCGTCAGCATCGGCATGAACTTCTGCAGATGGTCGGCGGCGATCAGCACGGACTTGTAGCCCGCGACGGCGGCCTGCGAGGAGAGCGCATCCATCGATTGCGCACGGGAGATGCGCGGCACGAACTCCATTGCGAAGTGCGTGATGCGGCCGTCGCGCAGCGCCTTCACTTCCGCGTGTTTCGCGTGCGCCTGCGCGTAGCCGACGACCACCGCGCCGGCCTTCACGGCGCCGATCTGCGCGAGCGAAAGCGGCTGGACCGTGAGGAGGATGTCGGCGGCGTCGAGCACGGCGCCCGCCGAGTCCGCCCATTCGACTTGTTTGTAGAGCGCATCCGGAAACTGGGCGGAGCCACCGGCGCCACGCTCGATGAGGACCCGCGCGCCGAGCGCAGCAAATTTGGCGGCGACCTCGGGAACGAGGCTCACACGCGCTTCCTGGGGGGCGCTTTCGCGAAGCACCCCGATCGTTACCGGCATCTCGTGGGCTCCCTGGTTTCGAGCGGGGCGCGGATTGTCCGCTTCGCCCCGTGAAATGTCTCGTAGAATTAGTATCTTGCGGCGTTGAATTGTTGCACAAACCTGCATAATCTAACAGCGCAATGGACGGCATCGATCTCGACAGCGCGGACCGCGGGTCGCGGGACGGCCTGCACATCATCGCGAGCGCGCACGGCAGCTCGCTCTCCCAGCTCGTCCTTCGAACGGACGTGTCGGGCATGCCGCTCGAATGGATCGACTACCGGGAGGCCGCGCGGCTCTATCACCAGGAGCAAGTCGCGTACACCTGCGGACGCTCGATTTTCCGGCTGTGCGGTGGCACCAACGCGCGCACCGGCCAACGAACCGTGCTCGACGTGAATTCCATCGTCGCGACCGTCGGCCATACGGGCAATCCCGGCAACACGCGCCACGACTATGTGCCGCCGCTCAACAACCAGACCCTGTTTCGGCGCGACGCGTTCCTCTGCATGTACTGCGCGCAGCGTTTCGCGGCGCGCGAGCTGTCGCGCGACCACATCCGCCCCTTCAGCCAGGGTGGCAAGGATGTCTGGGCGAACGTGGTTACCGCCTGCCGTCGGTGCAACAACCTCAAGGCGTCGCGTACGCCCGAGCAGGCGCGCATGCAACTGATCGCGGTGCCGTTCACGCCGACCTACGCCGAGTACATCTTCCTGAAGGGTCGCCGCGTGCTGGCGGACCAGATGCAATACCTGCTCGCGCATTTCCCCCGCAGCTCGCCACTGCATGCGCGGATACAGAAGTGGATGGCGTAAGAAGAAGCGAACAGCGAATGGCGAACAGCTGATAGCCGGAGGCGTTGGCTGTGTTTCCCGGCATTCTGGTTGTCGCTCGTGTGGGCGCTCGGATGCAACGCCCGCATCCGTCGCTGGTGTCGGGTGCCGGAGATGGACAACCGGTACCTCCGCGTTATTCTCTTGCCGGACGGAGAGACGGTGCACAACGCGTTTTTTGACAGAGGGTATGTTCCATGAAGGTCCGGTACTTCGAGGATACGGACACGATGTTGATCGAGTTCCGGGACGCTCCGGTCGCTGAGACGCGCAATCTGGACGAGAACACGGTCATCGACGTGGATGCCGACGGCCACATCTGCGCGATCACGATCGAGCACGCCTCGGTGCGCGCAGGTGCGCCTAAGTTCTCCTTCGAAAAGGTCGCCGCGTAGCGCAGCGCTCAATGCTCTTCCTCATCGACGCTTCCGTCTACGTCTTCCGCGCCTACTACTCCATGCCGCCCGACATGGCGGATGGGGAAGGCAACCCGACGCATGCGCTCTTCGGCTTCGCGCGTTTCCTCGGCGACCTGATGGAGCGGGCGAAGCCCGAATATCTCGCGGTCGCCTTCGACGAGAGCCTCACGTCGTCGTTTCGCAATCGCATCTATCCTGCCTACAAGGCGAATCGGGATCCGGCGCCCGCGGACCTGCTGTGGCAGTTCACGCGCTGCCGCGAGTTCTGTGATCTCGTCGGTGTGCGGAACTTTTCGAGCAACGAGTACGAAGCCGACGACATCATCGGTACGCTCGCCGCGCGGGGGCGCGCGAGCGGCCTGCCGTTCACGGTGGTCACGCGCGACAAGGACATGGCGCAACTCGTGCGCGATGGCGATGTGTACTGGGACTACGCCGCGAACGAGCGCTTTCGCTATCACGAGATCGAAGGTCGCTTCGGGGTCGCTCCCGAGCGCTTCGCCGACTGGCTCGCGCTCACGGGCGACAGCGTCGACAACATCCCGGGCGTGCCCGGTGTGGGACCCAAGACCGCGACTGCGATCATGCGCGAGTTCGAGTCCCTCGATGCGCTGTACGCGGACCTCGAGCGAGTGCGCGCGCTGCCGATCCGTGGCGCGGCGAAATTGCCGGAGAAACTGCGGCAGCATCGCGACGCTGCCTATCTCGCGCGCCAGCTCACGGGCATCGCCTGCGACATGCCGATCGATTTCGCCCACAGTGCGATGCGCCCGCGCGCGCCCGACATGGCGGGCCTCGCCGCCTTCTTCGACCGGCTGGGCTTCGGCCCGATGCTGCGCCGGCAGGCCGAGCGCCTCGCGGCCCTCTCGCCAAACAGGGGCGCGAGCGGCTAGAGTCGGGAAAAGGGTGCCGCAGTGCGCCCGAACGGGGGGAGCATGGAAGAAATACAAGCCGTGCCGCAAACCGGTACTTCGCACGCGCTCGAGCTGCGTTTCACGGGCTCCGGCAACGAATACTTCCGCATCTGGATCGTGAACCTGCTGCTCACGATCATCACGCTCGGCCTGTACTACCCGTGGGCGAGAGTGCGCCGCCTGCGCTACTTCCACGGCAATACGCTGGTCGGCGGCCACGCGCTCGATTTCCACGGGGAGCCGAAGAAGATGCTGCGCGGCTTCCTGCTCGCGGGGGCGCTCGTGCTGCTGTATTCCTTCGCCGGGCGGATTTCGCCGCTGGCCGGCGGCGTCGCGTTCCTCGCAGTCGCGAGCTTCGTTCCGGCGCTGCTGTGGGCGGCGCTGCGTTTCCGGCTCGCCAACACGAGCTGGCGCGGAATGCGCATGCGCTTTGCAGGGACGATCGGTGGAGCCTATCGCGCGCTGGCGGCCGCGGTGGTGCCTATCGCACTGCTCGTCGGCCTTGGATGGCTCTCGGGGTCGCCGACGGACGACCCCGATCAGCCGCCGCGTACTGCGTTGGCGATCGCCGCGCCGCTGGTGGTGCTGCTGGCGCTGTCACTCGCCCCACTGATGTTCTGGCTGTTCAAGCGCTATCAGCACGGCAATCTCGCGCTCGGTGAAGAGCGCAGCCGACTCGGTCTCGGACCCGGGCCGTTCTTTGCCTTGTCCTTCAAGGTCGCCGGCGTGTTCGTGCTCGCGTCCCTGGCGCTCAACATCGGCCCGGCTTTGGCTGTCGGCCTCGAGGATGTTCGCGGCCGCACCTGGGTTCTGCTCTTGCTGGTGTTCGGCTACCTGATCGTGCTCGCGATCTCGGGCGCCTACGCCACGAGCCGCCTGCAGAACCTCCTGTGGTCGAATACCGCGAGCGCGCGGATCAGGTTTCGCAGCGCGCTCGAGGCGCTACCGTACATCCGGCTCGCGATCACGAATGCGGTGCTCGTGATCCTCACGCTCGGCTTCTACTGGCCCTATGCGGCTACGGCGACGGCGAAAATGCGTCTCGAGGCCGTGACCGTGCAGCTCGACGTATCGCCGGATGAGCTCGCGACGGAATGGCGCCGCGACGACGATGCCGCAGGCGACGCCGCGGGGGACCTGTTCGGCATCGACATCGGTTTCTAGCGGGCGTGCCGCCAGGACTCGAAGCCGACTATTTCGACGGGCGCTCCGCGCGCGCGATTCGAGTGTCGTTGCGGGTCGAGAACGGGATGCTGCGCATCGTCGGCGATGCGCTCGATTTGAGCGTACCGGTCGCGAGCATCGACTGGCCGGAGCGACGCAGCCGCGGCGTGCGCATGGCGCACCTGAAGGGCGGCGGCAGCCTGCATTGCAGCAGCGGCGTGGCGTGGGATGCGTGGGCGCGCGACCAGGGGTTGGGTGACTCGTTGGTGGTGCGGGCACAGCAGAGCTGGCGTCTCGCGGTCGGGGCGATCGCTGCGCTGATCGCGGTCTGCGCAGCGTTCTACCTGTGGGGCGTGCCAGTGGCGGCGCGGGTGATTGTGCGGCTGGTCCCGCCCGGCGTCGATGCCCGCGTCGGCGAGATCGTACTCGATACACTGCGCGACCAGGAGATCGTTGCGCCGTCGGCGATCGAATGGGAGCAGCAGGAACGGATCCGGACCGCATTCGCCGCGGCCGTGGGGCGCACCTGGCCACCCGGCGATCGGCCGGCGCTCCATCTGCGTTTCTACGAAAGCGCGCTCGGCGCCAACGCGCTCGCGCTGCCCGGCGGCACCATCATCGTGACCGACGACATGGTGCGGCTGCTTGCCGACCGTGAAGACGTGATGCTCGGGGTACTCGCGCACGAAATCGGCCACGTGCGCGAACGGCACAGCATGCGGGCGCTCGTGCAGGTGTCCCTGCTCGGCGCCGTGGCTGGTCTGGCGTACGGCGACTACAGCGCGGTGCTTGCCGGCGTGCCGGCGGTGCTCGGGCAGATGGCCTATTCGCGCGACTTCGAGCGCCGCGCGGACGACGAGTCGATTCGCCTGCTGCGCGCAAACGGCATATCACCCGAGGTGATGGCGATGCTCTTCCAGCGCTTGCAGGCAGAGTCCCATCGCCGTGCGAAAGAGGCGAAACACTTCGACCTCGGCATCGCACTTGCGAGTCATCCCGCCGATGAAGAACGCATGCGCCGCTTCCAGGCGGCGGCGCACGAAGGCTCTATGGCACGCTGACTTTCCCGGCAACGTTGCGGGAATGGATCTCGCCACTGCCGTCGTTGCCGACCGTGAAATCACCGCCCACGTTCTCGGCGGTGATGTCGCCCGAGCCGTCGGATCCGACGAGCACGTTGCCCTTGACGTCGGTCACGCGAATTTCGCCCGAACCGTCGCTGCCGATCTCCACGTTACCGCCGACATCCGTGATCCGGATGTCGCCCGAGCCGTCGAAGGTGACCGTGACATTGCCGCGCGCGCCGGAGACCGAGAGGTCTCCCGAGCTGTCCTTGATCTCCGCGCTGCCGACATCCTTCACTTCGATGTCGCCCGAGCTGTCGTCGAGCTTGAGGCTCGCGACCCCGCGCACGACCGTGTCGCCGCTCGAATTGCGCACTTCGACCGGCAGGTCCGCGGGCAATGCGATTCCGACATGGATGTGGGCATACGAGTTGCCGATCGTGATGACCTTGTCGTTGTCGCGCCCGCCGGCGTCGATCAGGACGACGTCGCCTTCGCGCCGCACTTCGAGCTGCAGGTTGTCGAGCAGGACCTGCGAGGAGGCGCAGGCGTTGCCGCGCGCGGCAATGCGCTTCGCATCGGCGCTCGCGACGATGTCGAGGTCCCCGGCGCCCGTCGAAACCACGACTTTCGTCACGCCGGCGAGTTCTGCGACGCCCTCGCGTTTCGCGGAAAACGCGCAGTCCGCGTGCGCCGCCGTGACGCCGCCCACTGCCAGGCCCAGGATGATCAGAAGGCCGATAGTTCGCATCATGTTTTCCTCCAATGGCGACCCGGCGGTGCCGCTTTCCCTGATTGGATGCGCGCCGTGCCCCGAGGGTTGCTACGCTATGCGGGACTGACCGCGAGGAACTGCCGTGAGTGACAAGAATATCCGGTCCGTGCTCGTCGAGGAACGCGAGTTCGCCCCACCGGCGGCGTTTGCGGCGCGGGCGCGCGTCAAACCCGCGGACCTGGCGGCGCTGCGCTCGCGCGCCGCGGCCGACCCGGTTGGTTTCTGGGCGGATCTCGCGCGCAGCGAGCTCGTCTGGGACCGCCCCTTCACCCGGACCCTCGACGATACCCGCGCACCCCTTTACCGCTGGTTCGCGGACGGCAAGCTCAACGTCTCCGTGAACTGCCTCGATCGCCATCTCGAGACGCGCGGCCACAAGACAGCGCTGATTTTCGAAGGCGAGCCTGGCGATACGCGCCGGCTGTCCTATCGCGAGCTGCATGCCGAGGTCTGCCGGCTCGCGAATGC
>CADEFQ010000028.1 GCA_902826635.1 uncultured Pseudomonadota bacterium | reverse complement strand
TCGCAGAGGCTCGCCATATACCCCTGCGCGACCGGCGAGAGGCGCTTGCGAGCGAGCGCGCGCGCCTTCGGCGCGTCGACGAGGTACTCGAGCGGACCGGAGACCAGCATCCGGCGCACGCCGGGGTCGCGGGTCGAAATCCGGGCCATCTTGTTGAGGACGGTGAAACCGCGGGCGATCTTGTCGCGGGAGACGCGACGCTGTTCGATCACGCGGGCGAGGTACTGCCCGAAGCGGGCGTAGAGGAAATAGTCGTCGTCACCGACCTGGAAGCGCGCTTCGGCGAAAAAGTCGGGGAAATTCCGCTCGAGATACTGACTGACTCGGTGGAGACGGGGCTCAGGTTCGCTATCGGCGGACACTTTGCGCTTGTGCATTCCGGCGCGAACGTTACGCGCGCTCGCGGTACGATGCAACAGCGAAGTCACGTAGACGGGAGCGCCGCTCGCATGAACCGCCGCCAGCTCATTCGGTCCGCGTTTGCGGCGAGCGTCCTCTGCGCGACGCGCGGTCGCGCCGCCGGGCAGGTACCGGAAAATTTCCGCGACGACCCGTTCACACTCGGCATCGCCTCGGGATATCCGACGCCGAACGGCATCGTGCTGTGGACGCGCCTCGCGCCGCAGCCGCTCGCGCCGCTCGGCGGGCTGACCGCCCCGTTCATCCCGGTCGACTGGGTCCTCGGCACCGACGAGCGCCTGCAAAACGTGGTGCGGTCCGGTACCGTCTACGCGACCCCCGATTGGGCGTACTCGATCCACATCGAACTGACCCGCCTCGACCCGGGCCGCCCCTACTGGTATCGCTTCACGGCCGGCGGCGCGCAGAGCCCGATCGGGCGTACGCGAACGGCACCTGCCTCGGGCGCGCCACTCGACGCGCTGCGCATCGCCGTCGCGTCGTGCCAGCAGTACGAGCACGGCTACTACGGGGCGTACCGCCACATGCTCGACGACGAGCTCGATTTCATCGTCCACGTCGGCGACTACATCTACGAGGAAAGCTGGGGGGTGCCGCCGCTCGTGCGCCAGCATCCGCAGCGCGAGGTGTACACGCTCGACGACTACCGCTCTCAGTACGCGCTCTACAAGTCCGACCCCGATCTGCGCGCAGCGCACGCCGCGTACCCGTGGTTCGTCACCTGGGACGATCACGAGGTCGAGAACGATTACGCGGCGGATCAATCCATCAATGGCGACGACCCGGCGTGGTTTCACGAGCGCCGCGCAGCCGCTTACCGCGCGTATTACGAACACCTGCCTCTGCCACGCAGCGCGGTGCCGTTCGGCGCAAGCCTGCCGCTCCATACGAGCGCGAACTTCGGCGACCTCGCGACCCTCTACCTGCTCGACAGCCGCCAGTACCGGTCCCCCCGCCTCTGTCCGCCGCCGCCCGGCGGGCGCAAGGAACCGATGAAATGCCCGGAGCTCGAACACGACCCGGGCTCGATGCTCGGCGCGCGGCAGGAGGCGTGGCTCGACGCCCGTCTCGCCGCGGGCCGGGCGAAATGGAACCTGCTCGCGCAGGGTGTCGTGATGAGCCACATCGACGAACAGGCCGGCCCGGGCCGCCGCTACTGGACCGACACATGGAACGGCTACCCGGCCTCGCGCCGGCGCCTGCTTGACCAGCTCGCGAAACACCGCACGTCAAACCCGGTGTGCCTGAGCGGCGACATCCACACCTTCCTCGTCGGCGGGATCAACGCGAAACCCGACGATCTCGCGACACCGGTGGTCGCGACCGAGTTCGTCGGCACCTCGATCGCCTCGCAGGGGCTCGCCGAATCGCGCGTCGATACGTTCAAGCGCGAGAACCCGAACCTGATCTATGGGACGAGCGCCTGGCGCGGTTACTTGCGCCTCGCGCTGACGCCGCAGCGCCTCGAGACGGACCTGATTGCGATGGAACGAACCGACACGCGCGACACCGCGCGAAAAACCCTGGCGAGCTTCGTCGTTGCGGACGGCGTCCCGGGGCCGTCATTCGCGTGATGCGGGCCTTCGGCTGACCAAGGGTTGACTGCGCCGGGGGGATCCACGATACTTCACCGAATGGCGAAGTGTTCAGAATCACGCATCGATCGCACGTTTTCCGCGCTGGCCGATCCCACCCGGCGGAACGTCCTTCTGCGACTGAAGCGGGAGCCCGGGCTGTCGGTGAGCGAGCTTGCTCTGCCGCTGGCACTCAAGCTCCCGGGCTTGATGAAACACCTCGATGTCCTGTCGGATGCGGGATTGATCACGCGCACCAAGACCGGCCGCACCGTGTCCGTTTACCTTTCGGTGGGGCCCATGCGGGAAGCCATGGAGTGGCTCGGGCGATATGAACGCTTCTGGACGGCGAGCATCGATCGCCTGGCTGCGCTCGTGGAAGAGGACGGCCAGTGATGGCCAAGATCCCGAGCGTGACTCTCGTGCGCAAGATCAAGGCCCCGCCCGCCAAGGTGTACGCGGCGCTTACGCAGCCTGGCTTGATGATCCAGTGGTGGGGTCCTGACGCGGGCCCGACCCTCAGTGCCGAAGCGGACGTTCGACCCGGAGGCCGCTTCAGCATCGTATTCCGGTTGCTGAACGGCGACGAACACAATCCCCGGGGCGTGTATCAGGAAGTCGTGCGTGACAAGAAGCTGGTTTTCACCTGGGAATGGGCCGGTTCGCCGGAACGCGAATCGCGGGTCACGTTTCTGCTCGAGCCGCTCGAAGGTGGCACCGAACTGACCCTGATCCACGAACAACTGCCCGACGAAGCGGCGCGCAACAGTCATGAGGTCGGCTGGAGAGGCTTCCTCGACAAACTCTCGTTATTCGTCGGGGACGCCGCATGGCCGAGCTGATTCTCACCACCTTCGATTGGGTTCCCGAGCTGCCGCGCGGTTACGTGCGGGACATCCGTGTGCGTTGGGCACTGGAAGAGGCCGGCTTGCCCTATCGCGTCGAAAGCACGCCTTTCCGCGCCCGAACCGCCGCGCATTTCTCGCATCAGCCCTTCGGGCAGGCGCCGTGGTTGACCGATGGAGACCTCACGATCTTCGAGAGCGGTGCGATCCTGCTCCATCTGGGTGAGCGCAGTGAGGCGCTGTTGCCGGTTGATCCGCGCGGCCGCAGCGAGGCCATCGCATGGCTCTTCGCGGCGCTCAATTCAGTCGAGATGGCGAGCCTGCCGTGGTCGATATTGATATTCACCGGTGAAGCGCACGACACGTCGGCGTGGAAGCTCTTTGAAGAGTTCCTCAGGAAATCCCGACTCGCGCACCTGGAGCCGGTGCTGGCAGGCCGCGAATGGCTGGCGGGAAGCTTCTCGGTCGCCGACATACTGATGGCGGACGTGCTGCGCCTCGTCGATCGTTTCGACGGGCTGGCAACGTACCCTGCCTGTCGTGACTACGTGGTGCGCGCGACGGCCCGACCGTCGTTCGTGAAGGCGCACGCGGACCAAGTGGCGCATTTTGCCGCAGCGGACTGAGCGACCCGTCCGGCACTACCGCCGCAGGATGCGGTTCTCGAGCCAGGGCGATTTGCGCACTCGCGGTTCAACGAAACCTTGCTCCGTCGCGGCCGCGCCCGCCTTGCCGGCGACGCCACTTGGCGGCACGCCGCACTGGCTCGTCGCGCGGTAGTTGAGCGCCGCCGCAAGGCGCCCCTCGCCCGGGTCCCCCAGCGCACGCGTGAAATCGTCGGCGACCGAGCAGCCGGGCAGCGACACGCCGATCGCACCGATGCTGTTCGCGGGCGAGAAACCGTCCGGGTAGTCACCGAACTGTTTCGCGTTGAGGCCGCGGAACTGAATTGAGAAATACGTCGTGCCGCAATTGTCCTGCGGATAAAAGCCGTAGGGTTTGCCGCAGGTCGTCGAGCCGACCTGGATCACCTCGACATCGACGCCGCGCAGGCTGTTGATGATCGATTCGCTCGCGGAGCAGGTGCCGTTCCCCGTGAGGACATACACGCGCCCGAGGTTGAGGGTCGGTAATGGTGTGCCGGCCGCGACGCTGAAGCCCTCCGCCGAAGAATGAAACGGCACCGGCGCGAGCGTTTCGCCGGTGACCGGATTGCGCGTCGGGTGCTGGTCGTTGAACTGCTGCAGTTCGAACGTGCGGCCGTTCGTGCGCGTGGCGCCCGCGACCATGAAGGCGAGCTCACTCGCGATGTCGAGGAAGCCGCCACCGTTGTAGCGCACGTCGAGCACCAGATCGACGACACCGGCGTTGCGCAGCGCAGTGATGGCATTCACGAGGCCGGCTTCCGATGTTGCGATGTGGTCGTTGAAGAGCATGTAGCCCACGGCGCCGTTTGCGGTCGCGATCGTGCGCACGTTCTGCACGGGCGTTGACGTCACGTTGGCGGAAGTCATCGAGACGGTGCGCTGCGGTCCGCCGGCGACGTCCTGCACCGTGAAGGAATGCGACTGGCCGGCCGCGCCCGGCTCGAGCGCGTCATTCAGTCGATCGATCTCGGAGGCGACATTCGTGTTCACGAGGTCGATGCCGTCGATCGCGAGCACGCGCGCGCCACGCGCGAGACCCGCCATCGCCGCGGGCGAGCCGGCGCCGGGCTCGGTATAGGCCACCCGCAGATCGCGCGGCGGAGTGCTCGCGAGCATGGCCCACAGCAGTCCGTAGCCGGCCGACACGCCCGATCCCGAGAGTTGCAGCCATGCGTCCGTCGGGAAGGTGAAATGAAACTGGTCCTTCGGTGCACCCGAGGCCGTGTTGAGCGTGGTCTTCAGCAGATCGAAGTAGTCGGGCACGGTGAAACCGGCGGGATCCCGGTCCGGCACTTCCCGGTACCAGAGGTACAACTCATGCGTCCACGAGCGCAGCCAGTTCTTTTCATCGAGCGCCGCGCCGGGCCGGTCGGGCCAGGGGCGGCCCGTCGTCGGGTCGTTGCCGGAGCGCGGCGCCGCGCAGCGCGCTTCGAACGTGGTCGAGACGTCGAACCGGCCGGGCGTGTAGCCCGACCCGCCGATGTTGCCGCCGCCGCCCGCCCCACCACCCCCGCCGCCGCAGGAGCCGAGGCCCACCGCCACCACGGCTATAAAGAAAGAGCGGGTCCGTCGGCGAGCGTCCATTTTCATTCCCTGTGCATACGGGTAGAGCGCGATTGACCGCGCGTTCGCGGCCAGTATGATCGAACGCATAGTAGTTTAAGGTGTTGCACGGCGTCCCACTCGGGCTAACCCCATGGCCTCGGGTCCGAGCGGTCGGTCCACGATAACCCTTTGAAATATTTGCCGTCGCAGGCCGGTAGCCTGCGGCGCGGGGGCACTGTGCCCGCCGCGCATTTCGTCGACGCAGGGGCCATGACCATGATCGCACCCGACCGGGGCCTGTACAGGGACAGCTACGAACGCGACAGTTGCGGGTTCGGGCTGATCGCCAATCTCGACGATCAGCCGAGCCACTGGCTGATCGAGACCGCGATTACTTCGCTGAAGCGCCTCACGCATCGTGGCGCGGTCGCAGCCGACGGCAAGACCGGTGACGGTTGCGGGCTCCTCATCAAGAAGCCGGAGAAATACCTGCGCGCCGTCGCGAAAGACGCCGGCATCAAGCTCGCCGCGCGCTTCGCGGCGGGCAATGTTTTCCTGCACACCGACCCCACGAGGGCCGCCGAAGCGAAGCTCGCGTTCGCCGGCGAGCTCGAGCGCGAAGGCCTCGAAGTCGCGGGCTGGCGCGAGGTGCCGACCGACCCGGGCGCCTGCGGCGAGGAAGCGCTGAAGACGCTGCCGCGCATCGAGCAGCTCTACGTCAACTGCCGCATCGCCGACATCGACGAAGCGTCGTTCAACCGCAAGCTCTTCCTCGCGCGCCGCCGCACCGAGAAGGCACTCGAAGGCGTGGACCCCGTGTTCTACGTGCCGAGCCTGTCGGCCTCGACGCTCGTGTTCAAGGGCATGGTGATGCCGCAACACCTCGAGGAGTTTTATCCGGACCTCACCGATCCGCGCCTCGAGGCGTCGGTGGTCGTGTTCCACCAGCGCTTCTCGACCAACACGCTGCCGCAGTGGCGCCTCGCGCACCCCTATCGCTTTCTTGCGCACAACGGCGAGATCAACACGATCCAGGGCAACCGCAACTGGGCGGTGGCCCGCGGACCGCTGTTCCGCTCGCCGCTATTGCCGGATCTTGCGGACATCCAGCCGCTCGTGTCGCTCACCGGTTCGGATTCGCAGAGCCTCGACAACATGCTCGAAGTGCTGCTGATGGGCGGGCTCGACGTGCTGCACGCGATGCGAATGCTCGTGCCGCCGGCCTGGCAGACGCTCGATTCGATCGATTCCGACCTGCGCGCGTTCTACGAGTATTACGCGACGCACATGGAACCCTGGGACGGCCCCGCGGGCATCGTCACGACGGATGGCCGTTACGCGGCCTGCCTGCTCGACCGGAACGGCCTGCGCCCCGCGCGCTACGTGATCACGAAGAACCGCCACCTCACGATCGCCTCCGAAACGGGCGTGTGGGATTACCGGCCGGAAGACATCGTCACGAAGGGCAAGCTCGGGCCGGGCGACATGATCGCGCTCGACCTCGCGACCGGGAAGCTGCTCTCGACGCGCGACATCGACCAGATCCTGAAGTCGCGCCACCCGTACAAGACCTGGCTCAAGAAGGGTGTTCGCTACCTCGAGACCGATCTCATCGACCCGCGTCTCGCGGCGGAGCCGATGGACCGCGAGACGCTCGGCACCTACCAGAAGATGTTCAACCTCACGGCCGAGGAGCGCGACGAGATCATCCGCGTGCTCGCAGCGGACGAGAGCGAGGCGGTCGGTTCGATGGGCGACGACACGCCGATGCCGGTGCTGTCGCACAAGATCCGCTCGCTGTACGACTACTTCCGCCAGCAGTTCGCGCAGGTCACGAATCCGCCGATCGATCCGCTGCGGGAAGCGATCGTGATGTCGCTGCAGACCCAGATCGGGCCCGAGTGCAACATCTTCGTGCCGGCGCCCGAACATGCGCGGCAGATCGTGCTCGGCTCGCCGATCCTCTCGCAGCGCAAACTCCGCCAGATCCTCGGGCTCGAGGAATTCGGCGTCACGCACGCCTTCCTTGACTTGCAGTACCCGGAAGGCGAATCGCTCGAAGCGGCGATCCGCGGTCTCTGCGACACGGCGGAAAAGGCCGTGCGCGACGGCACGCTGGTGCTGCTCCTCTCCGACCGCTATCTCGTGCGCGGCAAGCTGCCGATGCACGCGCTGCTGGCCACCGGCGCCGTCCACCACCGGCTCGTCAAGACCGGGCTGCGTTCGAAGTGCAATCTCCTCGTCGAGACGGGCACCGCGCGCGACCCGCACCACTTCGCGTGCCTGATCGGCTACGGCGCGACCGCTGTGTACCCGTACATGGCGTACCAGACGCTGTTCGACATGATGCGCAAGGGGCGCCTCAAGCTCGACGTGGCGGAGCGGCTCGAAATCGGCCGCCGCTATCGCGCGGGAATCAGGAAGGGCCTGTACAAGGTCATGTCGAAGATGGGCATCACGACGATCGCGAGCTATCGCAGCTCGCAGCTATTTGAGATCGTGGGCCTCTCGGACAGGATCGTGGACCTGTGCTTCGCGGGCAGCGAGAGCCGCGTGCAGGGCGCCGACTTCGACGATCTCGCCACCGATCTGGCGCAGCTCGCGGCGCGGGCGTGGAACCCGCGCGAGAGCCTCGAGCAAGGTGGCCTGCACAAGTACGTGCACGGCGGCGAGTACCACATGTACAACCCCGACGTGATCGCGACGCTGCAGGCGGCGGTCATGACGGGCGACTACGAGCGCTATCGTGATTTTGCGCGGCTCGTGAACGAGCGGCCGGTCTCGGCGTTCCGCGACCTGTTGCGCCTGAAGGCGGGCGCGCCACCGATCGCGCTCGACGCGGTGGAGCCGATCGAGGCAATCATTGCGCGCTTCGACAGCGCCGGCATGTCGCTCGGCGCGCTCTCGCCTGAAGCGCACGAAGCGCTCGCGGTCGCGATGAACCGGCTCGGCGCGCGCTCGAATTCGGGCGAAGGTGGCGAGGATCCGGCGCGCTATGGCACCGAGAAGAACTCGAAGATCAAGCAGGTCGCCTCGGGCCGCTTCGGCGTGACGCCCGCGTACCTCGTGAGCGCGGAAGTGCTGCAGATCAAGGTCGCGCAGGGCGCGAAGCCCGGTGAAGGCGGGCAGCTGCCCGGCCACAAGGTCAACGAGATGATCGCCCGGCTGCGCTTCGCGCGCCCCGGCGTCGGCCTCATCTCCCCGCCGCCGCACCACGACATCTACTCGATCGAGGACCTCGCGCAGCTGATCTTCGACCTGAAGCAGGTGAACCCGCAGGCGCTGGTGTCGGTGAAGCTCGTCGCGGAGCCCGGCGTCGGCACGGTGGCGGCGGGCGTCGCGAAGGCCTACGCGGATCTGATCACCGTGTCCGGCCACGACGGCGGCACGGGCGCAAGCCCGCTGTCCTCGATCCACTACGCCGGCACGCCCTGGGAGCTGGGACTGTCCGAGACCCACCAGACGCTGCGGCTGATGAACATGCGCCACAAGGTGCGGCTGCAGACCGACGGCGGCCTGAAGACGGGCCTCGACGTCGTCAAGGCCGCGATCATCGGCGCGGAGAGTTTCGGTTTCGGCACGGCGCCGATGGTCGCGCTCGGCTGCAAGTACCTGCGCATCTGTCACCTGAACAACTGCGCGACGGGCGTCGCGACCCAGCACAACGTGCTGCGCGCGAAGTTCTTCATCGGGCTGCCCGAGATGGTGATGCACTACTTCCGCTTCGTCGCGGAAGAAGTGCGCGAGATCCTGGCCACGCTCGGCATCGCGCGGCTCGCCGACCTCATCGGGCGCACCGAACTCCTCGAGATCCTCGAGGGCGAAACACCGAAGCAGAAGAAGCTCGACCTCACGCCGATCCTTTCGACCGCGGGGCTCGCGCGGGACCGGCCGCAATACTGCGTCGCGCCGTCGAACGCGCCCTTCGACAAGGGCGAGCTCGCCGAACGCATGGTCGCGGACATGCGCGGCGCGATCGAGGCGCGGAGCGGTGGTGAGTGGCACTACGCCGTGAACAACTACAATCGCTCGATCGGCGCGCGCCTTTCGGGCGAGATCGCGCGCCGCTGGGGCGACAGCGGCATGGCGGAGGCGCCGGTGATCGCGCGCCTCACCGGCAACGTGGGCCAGAGCTTCGGCGTGTGGAACGCAGGTGGACTGCACCTGCATCTCGAAGGCGACGCGAACGACTACGTCGGCAAGGGCATGGCGGGCGGGCGCATCGTGCTGCGACATCCCCGCGCAGCGGGCTTCGTGCATCGCGAGACCATCATCATGGGCAACACCTGCCTCTACGGCGCGACCGGCGGCGAGCTCTACGCCGCGGGAGTGGCCGGCGAACGCTTCGCGGTGCGCAACAGCGGCGCCGTCGCGGTCATCGAGGGCGCGGGCGATCACTGCAGCGAATACATGACGGGCGGTGTCGTCTGCGTGCTCGGGCGCACCGGCGTCAATTTCGGCGCGGGCTTCACCGGTGGCTTCGCCTACGTGCTCGACCTCGAGCGCGACTTCGTGGATCGCTACAACCACGAGCTGATCGACATTTCGCGCCTCCAGGTCGAGGCGATGCAGTCCCACGTGCAGCACCTGCGGGCGCTGATCGGGCGCCATGTCGAGGAGACGGCCAGCGTGTGGGGCGAAGAACTGCTGAACGATTTCCGCACCTACGTCGGCAAGTTCTGGGTGGTGAAGCCGAAGGCGGCGTCGATCGACAGCCTCATCGAGAATTTGAGGCGCGCGGCATGATCCGGCGGAGCTCGGTCGCTGTGTGCTGCTCACCATGGATTTCCAATGTCCGATAAGAACCTGCAGTTCCTTGATATCCCGCGTCGCGATCCGGACAAGCTCCCCGTCGAAGAGCGCGTCGTGAAGTTCGCGGAAATCTACAAGCCCTACGACGCCGCGGCGGCGTCGCAGCAGGCGGGGCGCTGCCTTTCCTGCGGCAATCCGTTCTGCGAGTGGAAGTGCCCGGTGCACAACTACATCCCGAACTGGCTGAAGCTGATCGAGGAAGGCAATCTCTTCGAGGCGGCGGAGCTCTCGCACAAGACCAATTCGCTGCCCGAAGTCTGCGGCCGCATCTGCCCGCAGGACCGCCTGTGCGAAGGCGCTTGCACGCTGAACGACGGGCACGGCGCGGTGTCGATCGGTTCGATCGAGAAGTACATCACTGACGAAGCGCTGAAGCAGGGCTGGAAGCCCGACATGTCGAACGTGGTGCCGACCGGGCGGCGCGTCGGCATCATCGGTGCGGGGCCCGCGGGGCTGGCCTGCGCCGACGTGCTCGCGAGGAGCGGCGTCACGCCGATCGTGTACGACCGTTACCGCCGCATCGGCGGCCTGCTCACTTACGGCATTCCGCCGTTCAAGCTCGAGAAGGAAGTCGTCGAGAAACGCCGCGAGATCCTCGAGGGCATGGGCGTCGAGTTCCGGCTCGGCGTCGAGATCGGGCGCGACCAGTCGTTCGACCGTTTCGTCGCCGATCACGACGCCGTGTTCCTCGGCATGGGCACCTACGCGCACGTGAAGGGCGGCTTTCCGGGCGAAGACCTGCCGGGTGTGCACGAAGCGCTGCCGTACCTGATCTCGAACATCAACCACGAGCTCGGCGAGAGCGACGCGGCGCCGCTGATCGACCTGCGCGGCAAGCGAGTGCTGGTGCTGGGCGGCGGCGACACGAGCATGGACTGCAACCGCACGGCGATCCGCCAGGGCGCCGCGTCGGTCACCTGCACCTATCGCCGCGACGAGGCGAACATGCCGGGCTCGCGCCGCGACTACAAGAACAGCAAGGAGGAGGGCGTCGAATTCCTCTTCAATCGCCAGCCGATCGAGATCGTCGGCGGCGATCGGGTCGAAGGCGTGAAGGTCGTGCAGACGCGGCTCGGTCCGCCGGGGCCGCGCGGCCGCAGGCTGCCGGAGACCGTGCCGGGCAGCGAGGAGATCATTCCGGCCGACGCGGTCGTGATCGCGTTCGGCTTCCTGCCGAATCCGCCGCCGTGGTTCGCCGAGCACGGCATCGCGCTGCACCCGAATGGACGAGTGCGCGTGTCGGCGGCGAAAGCGACGCCGTTCCAGACCACGAACCCGAAGGTGTTCGCGGGCGGGGACATGGTGCGCGGCGCGGACCTCGTCGTGACCGCGGTGTTCGAGGGCCGCGAGGCGGCGAAGGGCATCCTCGCGCAGCTCGGGGTGCGTTGAGGGGCGCCCCAAAAAAATCAGCCCCGCACTTGGCGGGGCCGGAGTTCGCTGATCACATTCGAGGTCGGTCGCTGTCAGCTGCCATCGCCCGCGCCCTGTAAGCGCGCACGGTGGGCGGCGTTCTCACGGACATGATTAGTTACGGCTGGAACGTTGGGGCAATGCCCCGGCCAATTGCATGAAGGCCCGCGTGTCAGTTCACGCTCTTCGTCGCTCCCGAAAGCGGCATTATTTACCGCCTTCTGGACCCGTGTCCGCGCCGACTGCCTCGACTTTTTATCGGTAAACCGTTGTGCGCTCCCCGCATCACCTGGATGCTTCGCCGCCACACCAGATACGCAGCAAGTCTCGGACCAGCTACCTGAACCCTAGCTGAATCGGGTACTTACCGCCGCAACTGGACTGCCTACACGCCGGATTGTAAACCCTGCCGACAAATTGTCTACGTCGTCTCGGCGCGACACGTCACGGAATCAGCTTCGCGCGAGCTCCACCAGCTCGTACCAGGTCTGCATGTAGCCCGCGACCCCGCCCTTCAGGAACAGGAAGTCGCCGTCGGCCGTGCACCAGACGTCGTACGGCGGATGCTCCTCAGGCAGCTCGGCGTTGGCGACGAACTGGTAGTGCCAGGCGTCGAAACTGCCGGCGCCCACGGTCACTTTCTCGGGTCCGACGTAGACGATGTTCACGCCAATCGAGTGCAGCATCGGGCCCGTCGCGCCACGGTGGTCGGGAGAGGACAGCAGCATCGGGTGAATCCGCTGTACGACGCCGGGGCGCGCACGGTCGATCAGGCGCAAGTGCCATGCATCGCAGGCGATCGCGTGGTTCTGGAAGGTCACGAGCGGGGACGCGAGCGCCATCGTCTGGCGCACGCGCCCTTCGGCCGCGGTCCAGGTCTCGCATTCGGCCAGCGCTGGCGCGAAGCGGAACCAACCGGAGCCCGTGAACCGGTCGGCGACCGAGATGCGCACGAAGCAGTCGGTCGGCATCCAGTCGGCGTCGAGCGCGTAGGTGATGTCGCGCATCACGCTCGGGCGGTCGTCGATTTCGCAGTGCGCGGTGCAGGTGCGCGCGCCGCCCGCGTGCGTGTCGATACGGAAGTATTCGCGCCCGCGCTCCTGCCCGAGTCGTTCGGGCTTGCGGCTCGTATAGAGGATGCGACCCATCACGCTGCGATGGTCGCGCTGCAAAATCGAAGTGCTCATCGAACCTCCAGCAAGCTGCCGCTGCGCAGCCAGCTCCTGAACAGGAGGTGCTGCTGCACGCCGCGCGCAGCATTGAAAAGCGTGAACGCAAACCACAGTCCGTGGTTGCCGAAACCCCGCGTGAGCCACCACGCGGGCAGGAACACGGCGACCACCGCCACCAGCATCACGCCGAACATCGCGCCGGGGCGCTGCGCGCCGATGAAGACCCCATCGTAGAGGAATGCCCACGCGCAGACGAGCGGCGAGACGATCATCCACGGCAAATACCTATACGCGGCGTCGATCACCGCCGGGACGTTCGTCACGATGCGGATCGCGAGCGGCCCTGCGACGGCAAAAATGACGGCCACGACGAAGGCGAGCACGAGCGTCCAGACGAGGCACTCGCGCACGATTTCGGTGACGCCGGTGCGATCCCGCGCGCCGATGGCGCGGCCCGAGAGCGACTCGGCGGCATTCGCGAAGGCGTCGAGGACATACGCCATCAAATACTGCAGGTTCACGAGGATTGCGTTGGCCGCGAGGATCGCGTCGGTCTGTCGCGCGCCCATCGTCGTGAGGAACGCGAACGCGAACATCAGCAGCAGCGTGCGCAGGAACAGCGCGGCGTTGGCGGCAAACAGC
The DNA here is from genome assembly GCA_902826635.1 of uncultured Pseudomonadota bacterium. Classification (GTDB taxonomy): domain Bacteria; phylum Pseudomonadota; class Gammaproteobacteria; order Steroidobacterales; family Steroidobacteraceae; genus CADEFQ01. The sequence goes on along the minus strand of CADEFQ010000028.1, from coordinate 29,469 downwards.
GCGTGGAGGCTCCGCAGATGGAGGATCTCGGCGCGCAGCCAGCGCCCCGGGCGCAGCGCGAGTTCCCTCGCGACGAGCCAGGCCCCGAGCGCGGTGCCGACATATTCCGCGACGACCGATGCCCAGGCGACGCCCCGGACCGCCAAACCAAAACCGGGCACGAGAACCAGGTCGAGCACGACATTGACCGCATTCGCCGTGAGCACCATCGCGAGCGGTGCGCGCGCATTGCCGAGCCCGATGAACCAGCCGATCAGCACGAAGTTCGCGAGCGCCGCAGGCGCGCTCCAGATGCGGATCGCGTAGTAGTTCCACGCGGCATCCGCGACCCCCGGGCTCGGATCGATCAGGCGCAGTGCGAACGCGCCGAGCGGCACCTGCACGACGAGCAGCAGCGCGCCGAGGTAGAGCGCCGTGCCGCAGGCCTGCGCGAGCACCGTGCGCAGTCGCGTCGCATCACCCGCGCCGGCCGCCTGTGCGGCGAGCCCCGTCGTCGTCATGCGCAGGAAATTGAGCGCCGTGAACGCGAAGCTCAGGATCAGCGCGCCGACCGCGACGGCGCCGATGTAGCGCGCGTCGCCGAGGTGCCCGACGACCGCGGTGTCGACGAGCCCGATCAGCGGTGGCGAGATGTTCGCGAGGATCATCGGGCCGGCGATCGCGAGGATCTCGCGTTGGCGCCCGCGGCGGGCCATATCGTTCATTCCTGCGGCGTTCGTCGCAAACCTCTGGTTCCGATCACTTGCGGTGTAATCGTTTCGATCCAGTCGACGAGCGACGCGACACGTTCGGCGACTTCTTTTCCCAGAGGGGCCAGACCGTACTCGACATGCGGCGGGGTCACCGGATAGGGAGTCCGCTCGACGAACCCGTCTGATTCCAGCACGCGCAAGGTCTGCGCGAGCATCTTCTCGCTGACACCGCCGAGCTTTCGTCGCATGTCGCTGAAGCGAAGCCTCTCGTCTCGCAGAGCGACGAGCGCCAGCACGCCCCAAAGGCTGGTGACGTGCTTGAGAATGTCCCGCGAAGGACAATCCTGGGCCGAGAGGTCGCCGCGGCGCAGTTTTTCGGAAAGCGCCGCTGCGCTGCCCACATTGTCGTTCTCGAGTTTCGGCATCGGGTACTTACCTTCCTGTGCGTACTTCCCTCACTGGGCGCGCCGGCCTACCTTTGAGGCGCATCGGGAGTCCGTCCATTTCATCCCCAAGATAATGCGCGACGGCTCATCCACGGTCCATTGTTCCCCGGAGGGTCCCACATGAAAGCGCGCCTTGCAGTCCCGATCAGTCTCACCCTGTTCGCCACCATCGCATCGACAGGTTGTTCTCGAGCCGATGACGCGGGCGGTACTGCCGCGCTATCAGCACCGCCGGTCCAAGCACTGACGACGACGGTGTACAACCCCGGCGAGCAAGGCATCTTCCAGGTGTCTTCGGTTCTGGTGAGCGGCGCCAGGGACGCCATCCTGATCGACGCGCAGTTCTCGGCGGCAGATGCAAACAAGCTGGTTGAGATGATCCGCGCGTCCGGCAAGCGCCTGACCACGATCTACGTCAGTCACGGCGATCCAGATTACTACTTCGGCCTCGATACGCTGCACGCTTCTTTTCCGGAGGCCAAGATCCTCGCCGCGCCACAGACGGTCGCCCACATCAAGGAGACCCAGGCCGGGAAGCTCGCGGTGTGGGGGCCGCAGCTGGGCGCGAATGCGCCGAAGCGGATCGAATTCCCGGAGCCGTTGTCGAGCGACAGGCTGGAACTCGAAGGCAGTGCACTCGAGATCATCGGCTTGGACGGACCGACGCCGGAGCGCAGCTTCGTCTGGATTCCGTCGATCAAGACTGTTGCGGGCGGGGTCCTGGTGTGGGGCAACCAACACGTGTGGATGGCTGACACCCAGACGCCACAGTCGCACACCGACTGGCTGGCCACGTTCGACCGGATTCGTGCGCTCGGACCGGAGGTGGTGATCCCCGGTCATTTCGCGCCAGGCGCGCCGCAGAACGTGCTCTCGGTGACATTCACCGCCGACTACATCCGCGCCTTCGACGAGGAGGCCACCAGGGCGAAGAACCCGGCCGATCTGATCGCGGCGATGAGGTCGCGCTACCCCGGCCTGTCGGGCGAGTCCTCGCTCGAGTTGAGCGCCAAGGTCGCCAAGGGCGAGATGAAGTGGCCGTGATTCGGCGCGCGCTTACTGCGCGAGCCGTGCCGAATCGACGCGGGCCTTCAGGGACTGCAGCTGCTCGGCGGTGAGATTCCCGGTGCTGATCGCCGCCGACGCGCGCTGCCCGGCGGGCACCGGGCCGCGGAACTGCACGGCTGAGCCCTGCTGCATGATGCGACCGTTCGCGTCGACGAGCACCGGCGTGACGACAATGTTCGCGAGCGCGGCGGGCGCGCGGTTCTCGATGATCACGTAGGCCTTGCCGCTCGCGTCGGTCTGTACGCCCGCGGCGACGTAATTGCCGGGGTGCTCCGGCAAATCGAGCCGCACATATTCTTCGGCCGCTTCCTTGCCGTAGCTGCTATCCGAGCCCGCCGCGGTCTTGAAATACTGCAGCGCGGCCACCTTGTCGCCCCGGTCGCGCGCGATCGCGCCGAGATAGTACGCCGCAGGCGCAGTCGGCAGCAGCTTCGCGCTGCGTTCGAACGCAGTCGTCGCGGCCGTCTTGTCGCCGAGCTGGTAGGAGGCGATGCCGACGCCGAGGTGCGAGCCGAAATAATCCGGGTTCAGGCTCTCGGCCTTGCGAAAGTACCCGAGTGCCTTCTGCGGATTCTTCTGCGCGATCGCGATGTCGCCGAGGAGCTGCTGGGCGCGGCCCTCCTTCGGCAGCAGGCGGGTCGCTTCGAGTGCGAGCGCGTTCGCGCGGTCGAACTCCTTCTTGCGCGCCGCGGCGACGGCCTCGTCGTACTTGTCATAGCCCGGCTTCATCGCGACGAGCGGGGCAAGATGCGCGGCATAGGTGTCGGCGCCGATCACGCCACCACGCCCGAGCTCCGCGGCGGTGGCTCGATTGCGCTCGACGCGTTCCTGCGACGGCGGGTGCGAGGCAAAGAGGCCGTCGAGCCAGCCCTGCTGCTTCGCGCCCTTCCCGCTCGAGAGGCGTACGAATGTTTCCTGCAGCGTGACGGCACCCCACGGGTCGTAGCCCGCGAGCTTCATGTACTTCATGCCGTAGTGGTCGCTCTCGAGTTCCTGGTCGCGGCCATATTTCATCTGCACCATCTGCAAGCCGATGGCCGAGCCGCTCAGTGCGAGGTTCGCGAGCCCGGCGTCCAGGCCGCCGACCGCCGCGCCGATCTGCGCGGCTGCGAGACCCACCTGCATCATCGTGCCGCGCTCCTGTGCCTTCGCGCCGTGGCGCGCGGCGGCATGCACGATCTCGTGGCCCAGCACCGCCGCGAGCTCGGCTTCGCTCGTGAGTTCAGTCAGGAGGCCCCGGTTCACCGCGATTTTTCCGCCGGGCAGCGCCCATGCGTTCGGCACGGAATTGTCGAGGACGACGAATTCGTATGGCAGCTTGCGGTCCGACACCGCCGCGAGCTTCTGGCCGACGCCGTTCACGTAAGTCGTGAGCTCGGGCAGTACGTCGAGATCGCCGCCCTCGACCTGCTGCATCGGCGCGTATTGCTGCTGTCCGATCGCGAGTTCCTGCGCCTCGGAGACGAACTGGATTTCCTTCTTGCCCGTGACCGGGTTCACGCCGCACGAGACGAGCGCGCCGCACAGGGCGAGGGTGGCTGCCAGCCGTCCGTGACGCATGTCGAAGCTCCTGGAAGGCGTCTAGAAAGCGTTGATTCCCGTCAGTTCGCGCCCGATCGTCAGCTGGTGCACCGTCTCGGTGCCCTCATAGGTGATGACACTCTCGAGGTTGAGCATGTGGCGGATCGGCACGTACTCGGCGCTGATGCCCGCGCCACCCAGCATGTCGCGCGCGTCGCGGGCGATGTCGAGGGCCATCCGGCAGTTGTTCCATTTCGCGAGCGAGACGTGCGAGGGCGCCATGTCGCCCTGGTCCTTCAGGCGCCCGAGCTGCAGCGACAGCAGTTGCGCGGTCGTGATGCGGCGAGCCATGTCGGCGAGGCGGATCTGGATCGCCTGCGTTTGCGCGAGCGGGCGGCCGAACATCACGCGCGATTTCGTGTAGTCGATCATCTGCGCGAGGCACGCCTGTGCCGCGCCGATCACGCCCCAGGTGATGCCGTAGCGCGCCTGCGTGAGGCAGGAAAGCGGGCCGCGCAGGCCGACGACGCCGGGCAGCATCTGTTCTTCCGGCACCACCACGTTGTCGAAGAAAAGCGCGGAGGTGACCGAGGCGCGCAGCGAGAACTTGTTCTCGATCTCCGGCGCCGAGAACCCCTTCGTGCCCTTGTCGATGATGAAGCCGCGGATGCCCTCGTCCGTCATCGCCCAGCAGACGCACAGATCGGCGATCGCGCCGTTCGTGATCCACATCTTCGAACCGTTGATCACCCAATCCTTGCCGCGCTTCTTCGCGTGGGTCTTCATGTTCGAAGGGTCGGAGCCGCCGTGCGGCTCGGTGAGGCCGAAGCAGCCGATCAGCTCGCCCTTTGCCATGCCCGGCAGGTACTTCTGCTTCTGCTCCTCGCTGCCGAAGGCGTGGATCGGGAACATGCACAGCGAGGACTGCACCGACACGAAGCTGCGCACGCCCGAGTCGCCGCGTTCGAGCTCCTGGCAGATGAGCCCGTAGCTGACGCCGTTCAGCCCGGCGCAGCCGTAGCCGTCGATCGAGGAGCCGAGCAGACCGAGCGCCGCGAGTTCGGGCACGAGCTCTTTCGGAAAGCGGTGGTGCTCGAAGCACTCGCGGATGATCGGCAGCACCTTGTCGTCGACGAGCCGCGCCACGGAGTCCTGCACCATCTGCTCGTCCTCGCTGAGGAGGGCGCGCACGCCATAGAGATCCATCGGGTCGAGGGCAATGTGCTTCTTGCTGGCGGGTGCGGCCACGGGGCAGTCTCCTGGACGGGGTCGCCCAGTATAGCGGGGCGGCCCCGCAGCCAGGCAGTGAGGATTACGTATTCTGCCCGGCGCGCCGGCGCGGCGTGTAGGGCAGGCCGAGGCCCCGGTAAATGAAGGCGAGGAGCCACAGCGGGCCGATCAGCAGGAATTGCAGGTCCTTGAAGAACGACGGGCGCTTGCCTTCGAGCACGTGGCCAATGAACTGCCCGATCCACGCCACGACGAAGATCACCGCGCAGGTCTGCCACAGTGGCCAGGCGAGGCGGGCAAGCGCCAGCACGACCGCGAACATCGCTGCGAACACGACCACGCTGCCGATCGCGAGTGGTGGCGAGAGCGTGAAGTAGTACACGAGGCTCAGCGCCGCGGCGATCGTCGCCCAGTTGAGCCACGGCGAGAGGGTGCCGGCCACCTCCGGCACGGGCAACGACCAGAGCAGCCCGATCACGGAAATGACGATCGGCGGCACGCACAACCAGTGCAGCCCCTTGTTGACGGGGTTGCGGTGGCTGTCGCCGTATTCGTCGAGCCACTGGGTCACCGTGCGCATGGTGTAACCTCTGCCTCTGGTCCTTTCGGTGACGCTACCCTCGCGTGTCCTCGCCTGCAAGATCGCCGCGCCTGATGCAGCGCCTCATGGGCTGGCTCCTCACGCGCCGCTGGCTCACCGACGCGCGCAAGCTCGAGTGGTACCCGCCGTTCTGGCTGATGCACATTCGTGTGCTCGAAATGACGAACGACTGGCGCATCGTGCGCATCCGCCTGCCACTCAATTCGATCTCGCGCAATCCGGGCGGCGTGATGTTCGGCGGCTTCCAGGCCTCGCTCGCCGATCCGATCGCGGCGCTCGCGTGCGCGCGCGTGTTTCCGGGTTTTTCGGTATGGACGCGCGGTCTCCACATCGAATTCGAACGAGGCGGCAGCACGGACCTCGAACTGCGCTTCGAGATGACACCGTCGCAAGAGCGCGACATCAGTGCGCAGCTCGCGGCCAAGGGGCGCGCGACCCCGATATTCGAATACGGCTACTACCTCGCCGACGGCACGCGCTGCACCCGCATCCGCAATACCGTCGCGATCCGTCCGCGAGGGTATGATCGCGCCACGACGCCGCCGGCTTCCGGCGATTCCGTCGAATAGACATTGCGGAGGTTCGCTGACATGTCACGCCTGATCGCCACCCGCTCGCTGTGGCTTGCGGCGCTCGTCGCAGTCGCTGCGGCCGGCTGCTACACGACCGATCCCTACACCGGTGGGAGGGAGATGAACAAGGCCTCGAAGGGCGCGATGATCGGCGTCGCGTCCGGGGTCGTGATCGGACTCATCACCGGCGACAATTCGCGGGAACGTCGCGAGCGCGCGCTGATCGGCGCCGGCATCGGCGGGCTGGCGGGTGCCGGCATCGGCGTCTACATGGACAGGCAGGAAGCAAAACTGCGCGAGCAGCTGCGCGGCACCGGTGTTTCCGTCACCCGCGTCGGCGACAACATCACGCTCAACATGCCCGGCCACATCACGTTCAGGACCGACAGTGCGGACCTCAACGCATCGTTCTTCCGCGTGCTCGATTCGGTTGCCCTCGTCGCGAAGGAATACGACAAGACGCTGATCGAGTCGGCCGGCCACACCGACAGCACCGGCAGCGAGGCGTACAACCAGCAGCTGTCGGAGCGCCGCGCCGGCGCAGTCGCCGAATACCTGCGCAGTCACGGCATTCGTGCAGATCGCCTGATCACCGTGGGTGCGGGTGAAATGCGGCCGATCGCGACCAATGACACGGCCGCGGGGCGTGCGCAGAACCGGCGCGTGGAGCTGACCTTCGCGCCGATCCGCGCGCAGTAAGGACCGGGCCCGCGCAGGCCGCGCGGCGACTACGCCGCCGCGAGCGCGCCGCGGAGTTTCTTCAGCGCCGCCGCTTCGATCTGGCGCACCCGCTCGGCCGACACGCCGTATTGGTCGGCGAGATCGTGCAGGGTGGCCTTTTCTTCCGTGATCCAGCGGCGGCGAACGATCTCGCGGCTGCGCGGATCGAGCGCTTCGATCGCGCTCGCGAGCTGCGTCGAGGATTCCCGCTCCCATTCGGCTTCCGCGATCTGCTCGGCCGGATCCGCTTCGGGCGAAGGGAGATACGCCGCGGGGCCGTAGGCTTCGTCGTCCTCGGCATCGGGCGCCGGATCGAAGGAGAGCTCGCGTGACGCGAGGCGCTGCTCCATCTCCGTGACTTCCTCGGGGCGAACGCCGAGGTCTTTCGCCACCGCCTGCGTTTCCTCGTGCGTCAGCCACGCGAGGTTTTTCTTCATGCGGCGCAGGTTGAAGAAGAGCTTGCGCTGCGCCTTGGTGGTCGCGATCTTCACGATCCGCCAGTTGCGCAGCACGAACTCATGGATCTCGGCGCGGATCCAGTGCACCGCGAACGACACGAGGCGCACGCCCATGTCGGGGTCGAAGCGCTTGACGGCCTTCATCAAGCCGACGTTGCCCTCTTGCACGATGTCGCCGAGCGGCAGGCCATAGCCCGAGTAGCCGCGCGCCACATGCACGACAAAACGAAGGTGCGAAAGCACGAGCTCGCGCGCGGCGGCGAGGTCGCCCGCGTTGCGAAGACGCTGTGCGAGCTCCTGCTCGCGCTCGCGCGTCAGCACGGGAATCTGCGCGACGCGATCGAGGTACGCGTCGAAGCTCCCAATCGGGGCCGACAGCAAGAAATCATTACGGCGAGCAACGAGCTGCATATCGTTCATGCTCCAGATGTTAGCAGTCGCGGTATTAGAGTGCTAACCGCCGCTCCGGTTCCCCGCCGAAACCAATAAAATAGCTTTTATAATCAACCAGATATCACGAATTGGAGCGAGCGGCGATCGCCCTTCAGGCCTGGGGTTCTATCGAGCGAAGGTGCCGCGCCGCGGCGAGCCACGCCCCCACCCAGCCGAGCGCTGCGCCGCCGCCGAGCAGCCGGGAAACGTCGTCCCGGCCCGGCCCAAGCAGCGCGAAACGGCTGCCATAGGCCTTTGCGAGATCGGCGACTGCCGGGGCAAGCAGGGTCGTTGCGGCGTAGACGATCAGGAACGCGAGCAATGCGCCGAGGAAGCCATAGAGCACGCCGGTGTAGAGAAATGGCCGGCGCACGAAGGCGTTCGAGCCACCGACCAGTTTCGTCACTTCGATTTCGGCACGCCGGTTCTGGATTTCGAGGCGGATCGTATTGCCGACCACCGCGAGCACGCCGAAGGCGAGCACGACGGCGGCGATCGCGAGCGTCCGGCGCAGCACTTCGAGTATCGCGTTGAAGCGATGCACCCACTCGATGTCCATCTGCACGAGCTCGACTTCGGGCCAGGACGCGAAGTAGTCCCTCAGCTTCGCGAGATCGGCGGTCGAATCCGCGCCCGCGCGTGGGCGGATGCCGAGCACGTGCGGCAGCGGGTTGTCGCTGATGGCATCGAGCGCCGCGCCGAAGCCGGAGTACTTGCGAAACTCCGCGAGCGCGGTGTCGGCCGGGATCACCTTGACCGAGGCGACTCCCGGGCGGGCCTGCGCGCGGTCCGCGAGCTGCCGCACCTTCTCGAGCGGAGTCCCGATCTTGAAGTAGATCGACAGGTCGACCGCATTGGCGAAATCCCCGGTGGCGGCGCGCGCATTGTCGACGAACAGCTTGAGCCCGAGCGGCATCGCGAGCGCGAGCCCGATCACACCGATCGTGAACAGGGTCGCGAGCGGCGCGCGCGCGAGCCTGCCGGTCGCGCCGAGCGCGGCCTGCGCGTGGCGCGCGAGCCAGGTGCCCGGGCCCGTCATCGCGCCGCCGCCCCCACCGTCGGCACCTGCACGTCCTCGACGCCGCGCACGTGGCCGCTTTCGAGCACGATCTCGCGCTTGCCGAACTCGCGCACGAGATGCATGTCGTGCGTCGCGACCATCACGGTCGTGCCGACTTCCTGGAAGCGGCGAAACACGTTCATCACTTCGAGCGCGAGTTCGGGGTCGAGGTTGCCCGTCGGCTCGTCCGCGATCAGGACCGCGGGCTTCGTGATCACGGCACGCGCGATGCCGACGCGCTGCTGCTCGCCGATCGACAGTTCGAGCGGCAGCAGGCGCTCCTTGCCGAGGAGGCCCACCTGGTCGAGCGCGGCGCGCACGCGCTTGTCGATCTCGCGCAAAGGCGTGTCGGCGACCACGAGCGGCAGCGCGACGTTGTCGAACACCGGGCGATCGACGAGCAGCTTGTGGTCCTGGAACACGACGCCGATCTCGCGGCGAAACGCCGGGATCTTGCGGGCCGGCAACGGGCCGGTGCTGTGGTCGTTCACGGTGACGGCCCCGCGCGTGGGCCGCTCGAGCAGGGCGATGAGCTTGAGGACGGTGCTCTTGCCCGCGCCCGACCGGCCCGTCAGGAACACCATCTCGCCGCGCGGCACTTCGAAGCTGACGCCGGAGATCGCCTCGCGACCGTTGGGATAGCGCTTGGCGACGCGCTCGAACCGGATCACGCCGGGCGCTCCGCGCCCTCGACGAGTGCCTCCGCGAACGCGCGCGCATCGAAGACGCCGAAGTCGTCCGCGCCCTCGCCGATGCCGATGTAGCGGATCGGCAGACGCAGCTGGCGCGCGATCGCGACGACGATGCCGCCCTTCGCGGTGCCGTCGAGCTTCGTGAGCACGAGTCCGGTGACTCCGACCGCCTCGTTGAATTCGCGCGCCTGCACGAGCGCGTTCTGGCCCTGGTTCGCATCGAGGACGAGCAGCACTTCATGCGGCGCCGAGGGGTCCGCGCGCTGGATCACGCGCTTGACCTTCTTCAGCTCGTCCATCAGGTGCGACTGGTTCTGCAGGCGCCCCGCCGTGTCCGCGATCAGCACCTGCGAGCCGCGCGAGCGCGCCGACTGCAGCGCGTCGAACACGACCGCCGCCGGATCGGCGCCGGCCTGCTGCGCGACCATGGCCGCACCGGTGCGATCGGCCCAGACGCCGAGTTGTTCGATCGCGGCGGCGCGAAAGGTGTCGCCGGCGGCGAGCACGACGCTCTTGCCCTCGTCGTGCAGGCGCTGTGCCAGCTTGCCGATGGTGGTCGTCTTGCCCGAGCCGTTGACGCCCACCACGAGCAGCACGAAGGGTTTGCGTGACGCGCTGATGTCGAGCGGCTTCGCGCAGGGGTCGAGGATCTCGAAGATCGCGTTCTTGAGCGCGTCGATGAGCGCGTCGACGTCGTCGAGCTCCTTGCGTCGCACGCGCTGCGCAAGGGCTTCGAGGATCTGCTCCGTTGCCTCGACGCCGACATCGGCAGTCAGCAGCCGCGTCTCGAGCTCTTCGAGCACGGCCGCGTCGATCGCGCGGCCGCGAAACAGGTTGCCGAGGTCATACGACAGCCACGAGTCGGGCTTGTGGAGCTTCGCGCGCAGCCGCCTGAAGAAGCCTTCACGCGCCCCGCCGGATTCGGTGTCGATCGTCGCCATGCGCCTCGCCTTGACCCAAGGCGCATTGTAGCGTCAATTCACGCAGCCACCCGGCTAGGGCTGCACCACCGCCGGATTGGTGATCGCAACGATCGTGCCGTTCGTCACCGCGAAAGTCACGGCTTGGGTCTGCATCTCGACCGTGACCGGGAGACTTGCGGTCGGATCGAGGAGCGACGAGTGCACGCCGGCCGTGAAGCTGACATAGGCGCGCGAGATCGGATTCGGGCCCGGCGTGCTGACTTTCGGCAGCGCCGCGACATCGATCAGGCGCTGCGTCGCCGAGTTCGGGATCACCGTATCGCCGATCACCTGGTGCAACAGGATCGGTTTCGCCGCCGCGGCGGCCGCCATGTAGTTGATCGGGTCGCCGGCCTCGATCACGTTCTGTGCATCACGGAAGAACTGGTTGTAGAGCGTGGTGCCGGGTACGAGGCCCTGTGCCTGCAGGCCGGCGTTGATGCGCGGGCCGAAAGTCGGCGAATCGCGCAGCAGCTGCGTGACGAGCCCACCCGGCACCGACAGCGTCGCGGTCTGCACGGCGGTCGACAGCGAGAGCCACGGGATCGCGACGATGCTGCCGAGCGACTGGCCGACGAAATGGATGCGCGTCGCATCGATGTCGGAGACGGCGTCGCCCGAGACGTCGAGGTTGCCGACGCTGCGCGCGACGGTGAGGAGGTCGGCCGACGCCTCGCGCAGGTTGTCGCGCGCGGTGAGCAGGCTCGACAGATTGATGAAGCTCGCGCCCGAGGAATCGATCACGCCGTCGGGGCCCGATGCGCCGGTCGTGTTGTTCATGACGTCCAGGTTGAACGTGCGCTCGTTCGCCTGCTGGTACAGCGGGTTCATCGGGTCGGTGATGCCGTGCAGCGGCTGGTCGATCGCGACGACGACGAAGCCTTGAGCGGCGAAGCTGTCCGCGAGGCCCAGCATGTTGGTGCGGTTGCCCGTGATGCCGTGCTGGAAGATCACGACGGGCCAGCCGTTCGCCGGCTTCACGCGACCCGATGCCGCGTTCGGCACTGTCGCGAGCAGCGGGATCGATAGAGTTTCCGTGGCGACCGGCACCGGGTTGAAGCGCGTGAGGAAACGCGTGCCACCGACCGGCGACGGATTGCCCTGCCAAGAGCCGGTGAGCGGGGCGGCCTTCGAGAGGTAGTAGGGAATCTGCAGCGTGCCTGCGTAGATATCCGCCACGCCGGGCAGCGCCGGATTGATCTGCTTCGTGTTGAGGCCCGTGGCTTGCGCGACGATCGGGCGCGCGGTGACGCCCGCCGCCACGGCCGCGAGCGTGTCGCGGGTCGAGCCGGTGGAGAAGCTGAACGACAGGATCACGTTGGCCGGATTCAGTCCCACGCCTGCGGCGATCTGCAGGTGCGCGCCCGTGAGACGGCACACGCCGTTCATCGTGGGGCTCGTGATGCTCGGGCAGCTGGCGCCACCCGCGAGCGCGTTCTTGATCGTCGCGTAGTCGGTGTCCGGCACGGCCGCGGCGCCCGCGGCATCGGTGATGCCGTTCGTCAGCAGCACGAGGTAGCCATTGTTCGTTGCGCCCGTGCTCGGCACCAGCGGGCGCAACGGGCGAATCTCGACGATCTGGTTGCCGACGCCTGCGTCGGTCGCGAGGCCCACCGCGTAATCAACGCCCGGCACGAGCACGCCCGCGACGCCGACCGTGGCCTTGGTCGTGTTGTCGATGTTGACGCGCACGACGCGCACGCTTGCTGCGGTGAGCGACGCGGCACTGACCGCGCCGGAGAAGCGCGCGCGGATCGGCGTGTTCACGCCGTAGCCGTCGATCGAATTGAGCGCGCCCTGCGCGGGGATCAGCGAATTCGCGGGTGCGATGTTGAGGGTGCCGTCGGTCGAACCCGAAAAGTACAGATCGGTCGGGTACGGAAGCAGCCCCTGCGCAACCTGGAACAGCGGGTGCAACCCGGTGGGCGACGGCGGAACCGTTGAGCCGCCCGGCAGGCTGCCGCTCGACGTGTCGGTCTGGCCGATGTCGTTCCCGTCGACGCCCGATCCACCGCTGCAGCCTGCAAGGAGCAGCGCACTCGTTGCGATGGCCGCGAAGACTGACCTGCCGTGGATCGATCTCATGGAGTTCCCCTCTGAAATCTCGAGCTTCTCGTGCAGCCGAGCTAGGTTACGCTTTCGGCATCGTGGCCAGCAATAGCAGACGACCGGCAGGGCAATTGCGCATCATCGGCGGCGAATGGCGCGGCCGGCGCTTTCGTTTTCCCGGGGAGAGCACCATCCGCCCAACGCCCGATCGCGTGCGGGAGACGCTCTTCAACTGGTTGATGGGGCGCGTCGTCGGCGCGCGCGTCCTCGATCTGTTTGCGGGCAGCGGTGCGCTCGGCCTCGAGGCGCTTTCGCGCGGCGCCGCGCACGTCACGTTCGTCGAGCACGATGCCGGCGCGGCGCGCGGTCTTGGCGAGGTACTCACGCAGTTCGGCGCGAGGCACGGTGTCGTCGAGTGCGCGGAGGCCCTGCGGTTCCTGGCCACGCCAGCGCGCCCGTATGATCTCGTGTTCCTCGATCCGCCTTTCGACAGCACGTTGATTGCGCGCGCGGCCGCGGCCCTCGACGCCGGCGGCTGGCTCACGGACGCGGCGCTCGCCTACCTCGAGCTTCCCGCCCGCGAGGCGTTGCCGGAGCTGCCGGCTGCGTGGCGGCTCGCCAAATCCGGGCGCGCGGGCGACGTCGGGTATCATCTGGCCACAACAGCGAGGGGAGTACCGGAAGCATGAAGCGGCACGCCGTTTATCCCGGCACATTTGATCCGATCACCAACGGCCATCACGATCTCGTGCGCCGCGCCGCGAGCATCTTTTCGCGCGTCGTGGTCGCGATTGCGGCCAACCCGAACAAGACGCCGATGTTCTCCGTGGAAAAGCGCGTCGAGCTCGCGCGCGCGGTGCTCGCCGATGTGCCGCAAGTCGAGGTGATGGGGTATTCGGGCCTCACCGTGGATTTTGCACGCGAGCACCAGCTGTCCGTGATCGTGCGGGGTTTGCGCGCCGTGTCGGATTTCGAGTTCGAGTTCCAGCTTGCGAACATGACCCGCCACCTGTCGCACGACATCGAAACCGTCTTCATGACGCCGAAGGAGCAGTTCACGTTCATCTCCTCGACGCTCGTGCGGGAGATCGCGGTGCTCGGCGGCGACGTGAAGGAATTCGTGCACCCGGTGGTCGCCGCGGAACTGCGCAAGCACCGGCGCGCGCCATGATGGGGAACACGACGCAAGCCCCGATGCGCCGGCTCGCCGCGGCCTTCGTGCTGGCCGCGCTGGTCGCGGCGCCGCTCGCGGCCGCCGAACGCGCGCCGGGCAAAGCGGCGATCTCGAGCGCGCATGTGCTCGCGACCGAGGCCGGCCACGAGATCCTCGCCCAGGGCGGTAACGCGTTCGACGCCGCGGTGGCGGTGTCCGCGGCGCTCGCAGTGGTCGAGCCGACCAGCTCCGGGCTCGCCGGCGGCGGCTTCTACCTGCTGCACCGTGCGAGCGACGGTCGCGACGTGATGGTCGATGCGCGCGAAAAAGCGCCCGGCGGCGCCTCGCGCGACATGTTCCTCGGCCCCGACGGCAATCCGGTGCCGGGCCTGTCGTTGAACTCCGCGCTCGCCGCGGGCATCGCCGGCGAGCCGGCGGGCATGGCGCATCTCGTTGCGGAGTACGGCCGGCTGCCGCTCGCGGTGAGCCTGGCGCCCGCGATCCGCCTCGCGCGCGAGGGCTTTCCGGTCTACACGCGGCTCGCGGCGAACATCGAGCGCAAGCGCGCGATCTTCGCGAAGCAGAAGGAAGTCGCGCAGGTGTGGCTGCGCAACGGCGCTACGCCCGCACTCGGCACGATCATCCGCCAGCGCGATCTCGCGCGCACGCTCGAGGCGCTCGCGAAGCACGGCATGCGTGATTTCTACGAAGGCGGGGTGTCGCGCAAGCTCGTCGCCGGCGTGCGCAGGCTTGGCGGCATCTGGACCGCCGCGGACCTCGCGGCGTACCGCGTCGTTGAGCGGGCGCCGATCGTCGGTGAGTATCGGGGCGCGCGCATCGTGTCGGCGTCACCGCCCGCCTCGGGCGGGATCGTGCTCGTCGAAGCGCTCAATGTACTCTCGGGCTACGATCTCGCGCAGCTCGACTCCGCGACGCGGAAGCACCTGATCATCGCGTCGCTGCGTCGCGCGCATCGCGATCGCGCGGTGTGGCTCGGCGATCCGGATTTTGTCAGCATGCCGGTCGCGGAACTGATCCACCCTTACTATGCAGCCGGACTGCGAGCGTCCCTGCGACTCGATCGTGCGATGCCGAGCGCCGACCTGCCGGGCGTCATGCCGCCGCCGCAGGGCACGCAGACCACCCATTTCTCGATCCTCGATTCAGAAGGCAACCGCGTCGCCTGCACGATCACGCTCAATTTTCTCTTCGGCTCGGGACTCGTGGTTCCGGGCACGGGCCTCTTCCTCAACAACGAGATGGACGATTTTTCATCGAAGGCCGGGGTGCCGAACGGCTTCAATCTCGTCGGTAACGCCGCGAACGAAATTGCACCCGGCAAGCGCATGCTCTCGTCGTCGACGCCCACTTTCGTCGAAAGCGATCGCGGCCTGATGATCGTCGGCAGCCCCGGCGGCAGCTACATCACGGGCATGGTGTTGCTCGCGACGCTCGATTTCCTCGATGGCAAGGGCGCCGCGCAGATCGTGGCCGCGCCGCGCATCCATCACCAGTACCTGCCGGATGTCCTGCAGTACGAGGCCGGCGCGCTGAGCCCGGGCGAGGTCGACGCGCTCACGAAACGCGGCTACCAGCTGCGCGAATCGAACCGTCGCTGGGGCAACATGCAGGTGGTCACCTGGGACTATGCGAGCGGTCGCGTGGAGGCCGCATCGGATCCGCGTGGTGAAGGTGAAGGACAAGTCTACTGAGGCGATCGAGCGCGGGCTCGAGGGCAGCTGGCTGCCGGTGGCCGCTTTCGTGTCGGACAGGGAACTGCCGATCGAAGAACTGCGCGTCGCCCGCCTCGACCTTCACGCCGGGCGCTATGAGATCCGTGACCGCAGCGGGGAAGTGGTCGACAGCGGCGGCTACAGCATCGACGCGGACGTGCGGCCGCTCGTGATGGACCTGGTCGGTGTCGACGGCCCCTACGCGGGCCGCAAGCTCGAGGCGATCATCGAGCTCGCCGGCGACCTGCTCACCGTTTGCTACGACCTCGACGGGCTCGCGCGGCCCGAGGCGATGGAGCCCGACGAGGACCAGCTGCTGCTGCGGATTTCGTACCAACGCGACGCGCGGCGACCTTCCTGACGGGCGTCTTCGCCGGCGCGGCCTTGCGCTTGACGATCTTCACGCCGCGCGGCTTCTCGAGCGGCGCCGGCAGCTTGCCCTCGCGCGAGAGATCCACTGCCCGCCACAGGTACCACGCCGCCGCCGTGCGATGCGGCGCCCAGCGCTCGCCGAAGGCGGCGAGCGCGCGCGGCGTCGGCATGCCGCGCAGCGCGTACGCGAGACGAAAGCCGTTGCGCACGCCGAAGTCATCGACCGGCAGTACGTCGGCGCGGCCGAGCTGGAACATCAGCAGCATCTCGACGGTCCAGCGACCGATGCCGCGCACCTGCGTGAGCCGCTCGATGATTTCGACATCGTCGAGGGTGGCGAGCGTGGCGCTGTCCGGTACGGTGCCGCCGGCAGCCTTGGCCGCAAGGTCTTTCAGGCTCGCGATCTTCGCAAACGAAAGGCCCACGGCGCGCAGTTCGTGATCCGGTCGCGCGATCACCGCGGCTGGCTCCGGAAAGGCGCCGTCGCCGAACAGCGCAATGAAGCGCGTGAGGATCCGGTTCGCGGCGACACCGTTCAGCTGCTGGTGCGTAATCGCACGCGCCAGCGATTCGAACGGCGAGTGCGCCGACTGTACCGTGAGTCGATAGGGGCCCGCGGCGCGGATCAAGGCGGCCATCACGGGATCGAGAGCAGTGAAATGCCGGATCATTTTTGACATTGCGGACACCAATAGGTCGCTCGCTGGCCCTGCACGCGGCGCCGGATCGGAGTGCGGCACGCCCGGCAGGGCTGGCCGGCACGACCGTAAACGTAGAGTTTCTGCCCGAAGTACCCGGGCGCGCCGTCGGCGCCGACATAGTCGCGCAGCGTCGTGCCGCCGGCCTTCACGGCGTTCGCGAGCACGGAGCGAATCGCGCGCACGAGGCGCGCGGCCTCGCGCTCGGTCACGCGCCGCGCGGCACGCTCGGGGCGGATGCGCGCGCGAAAGAGCGCCTCGCTCGCGTAGATGTTGCCGACGCCGACGACGAGGCGCGCATTCATGATCAGCTGCTTCACCGTGACGCGCCGCCCGCGGGTCACGCGCCACAGGTAGGCGTCGTCGAATGCGGCCGAGAGCGGCTCCGGCGCAAGAGGAGCGAGCAGCGGATGCGCCGCCGGATCACCGGCCGTGTACATCAGGCTGCCGAAACGGCGCGGATCGTTGAATCGCAACGTCTGGCCCGAATCGAGCACCAGGTCGAAATGGTCGTGTTTGCCCCGCGGCGTTTCGCCGGGCAGCACGCGCAGGCTCCCCGACATGCCGAGGTGCAGCAGGATCGTGCCGCGCTCGAGCGCGAGCAGCAGGTATTTCGCGCGTCGACCGGCCGCAAGCACCTTCTGGCCCGCCACTACCGCCGGCAGGCTCGCGTCGACGCGCCAGCGCAACCGCGGCTCGTGCACGGCGAGCACGCGAATGCGACGGCCGACGACGTGGGGTTCGATCCCGCGCCGGGTCGTTTCGACTTCGGGGAGTTCGGGCATGTGCGTCCGCCGGCCTGGCGGCGCCACTCGCCCTACTTGATCTTGGTCTCTTTATACGCGACGTGCTTGCGCACGCGCGGATCGTATTTCTTCGTCTCGAGCTTTTCGGGATGAAGACGCTTGTTCTTCATCGTCACGTAGAAATGGCCGGTGCCGGCGGAGGAGAGCAGCTTGATTTTTTCACGCATGGCAGTGTGCCCCTCAGACCTTCACGCCCTTCCCGCGCAGATCGGCGACGACGGCGTCGATGCCGTTCTTCTCGATCGTACGCAGGCCGCGGGTCGATACGCGCAGGCTGATCCAGCGCTTTTCCTCTTCCAGCCAGAAGCGCTGGGCGTGCAGGTTCGGCAGGAAGCGGCGACGCTTCTTGTTGTTGGCGTGCGAGACGCGATTGCCGACAGCCGGGCGCTTGCCGGTGACTTCGCAGACGCGGGACATGGTAAGCCCTCGAAATTCAGTTACTTGGAAGCATTCCGCGGGATTGCACCCCGGGAAAAGGACGGGCTTTATACCAGTCCGGCGCGGGCGGGGCAACTTCGGGCGTCACTCCCGCTTCAGCGGCTTCGGTCCCGGAGGGGGTACGACATCCACCGACAGGGTGAAGCTGCGTCGCTCGCCCGGCCGCATCGCGCCGACCCCGACGACATGGCGGCCTACTTCCCGGCCGTGGTCATCGCGAATCGCGATGACCACGCAGTACTCGCACGGCTCGGCGGGGCTCGGCCCCTGGATCGACCCCTCGATGCGCAGCGCCGTCCGGGTCTCGGACTGACGCTGCGCCGCGGCGGGGTCGAACTTGAGGTGGTGCCGGCAACCCGGACAGACGTTCGCGCTCTCGAGGATCGTCGCCTTGCAATGCGGACACAGCCGCGTCCGCGCCGTCTGCGCGACGCGCGTGGCGAGCGGCGGACGCTCGCTCATGTGCTGCTGCCGAGGCCCCGCGTTTCGTTGTGGCCCTTGCCGAGCTTCTCTTCCCAGCCGAACTCGACCTGGCCACGCATGCGCGAGCCGGCCGCAACGGTGAGTGCGCCCGCCTTGACGTCGCCGCTCATGACGGCGGTTTCGGCGAGTTCGACGCGGCGCGCCGATTCGACGTTGCCTTGCAGTTCGCCTGCCACCACGACGAGGTTCGCGCGGACCTGGCCGGTGAGATGCGCACCGGCTTCGATCGTCAGGTCGCCGTCGATGTGGACGTCGCCCTTGAAGCGCCCGCCAATGCGCACATTGCCGGCGCCCTCGATCTTTCCCTCGATGTTGAGGCCGTTCGCGATCACGGATTCCTTCATTTCGGTGCGTTCCTTGGGACGCCTGGGTGTCTCCACATTGGGGTTGAGCGGTGCGACGTTGGTGCGCTCCGGCTCACGGGCGGGGGCCGGGCTGGCGCCCGGTGGGGCAGCGATCGTGTCTTTCCAAAGGGCCATTGAAGCCTCCGATAAGCAATGCGAACGACCACCTTAACGCGCGCCGCGCCGCTCACCAATGTCGGGACTTGGCGACAGCTGTCCTCAGGGCGGTGTCGGTGCATCCAGACCCCCCGATCCCGAGTAATGCCACGGATACCCGACCCCACGACTGCAACGCACCATCCGCCGCGCCATGAAACCCGTGATTCAGTGTCCCGCCATCGCCGCCGCCCTTGCGGCCTTCGCTCATTCCCCGATCGCCGTGTCCGGCGGCCTGACCGGCGCCGACATCGACGAAGTCGTGGTCACCGCCCAGCGCCTCACGCTCTCCGGCTCGCCGCGAGCGGCCAGCGAAGGCACGGTGCTCGCGGCGCAGCTCGAAAATCGCCCGCTGCTGCGCGTCGGCGAGCTCCTGGAAGTGGTCCCCGGGCTGATCGTCACGCAGCACACCGGTGACGGCAAGGCGAACCAGTACTTCCTGCGCGGCTTCAACCTCGATCACGGCACCGATTTTTCGACGCGGGTCGACGGCATGCCGGTCAACATGCCGAGCCACGGCCATGGCCAGGGCTACATGGACGTGAACTTCGTGATCCCGGAGCTCGTCGATCGCGTCGTCTATCGCAAGGGAACGTATTACGCGGACCTCGGCAATTTCTCGGCGGCGGGCGCGGCCGACATGTCGTATCGCGATTCGATCGACGCATTTCTCACACTCTCGGGCGGTGAAGACGGCTACGCACGCGCCGTCGCGGGCGGCTCCGTCGATTTCGCCGGCGGTACGCTGCTCGCCGGCCTCGAGCACGATCGCACCGATGGCCCGTGGCTCCTCCCGCAGGACCTGCGCAAGTACAACGCCGTGGCGCGCTGGTCGCGCGCATCCGATGACTCGGGCCTCGCCGTCGCGCTGATGGGGTATGACGGTGAATGGACCGCGAGCGACCAGATCCCGCTGCGCGGAGTCGATTCGGGGCAGATCGATCGCTTCGGATTCGTCGATCCGACGAATGGCGGCAGTTCGCACCGCTATTCGCTCTCG
Organism: uncultured Pseudomonadota bacterium; assembly: GCA_902826635.1. GTDB lineage: Bacteria > Pseudomonadota > Gammaproteobacteria > Steroidobacterales > Steroidobacteraceae > CADEFQ01. The sequence goes on along the minus strand of CADEFQ010000028.1, from coordinate 9,783 downwards.
ACGCAGGGATTTCGGAAGCTCGGCGCAGGTAGCCTCGATTTCTCCGCGTATGCGCTCGACTATGAACTGCAACTTTTCTCCAACTTCACCTATGCGCTCGCGCCTGAGGGAGATCAGTTCGAACAGTTCGACGATCGACGCGTGTTCGGCGGCGCCCTCACATGGGAGCAGTCGTTCGACCTCGGCGTCGCCGTGGACTGGCGCGCCGGTCTCGACCTGCGCAGCGACGACATCTCCTCCGTCGGGCTGTACCTGACGCGCGACCGCATCCGCTACGCCACCGTCCGCGAGGACGAGGTGCGCCAGACGCTGACGGGACTGTGGACCGCGGTGTCGACCCGGTGGACGCCGTGGTTGCGATCGGAATTCGGCCTGCGCGCCGATCGCTTCGGTTTCGATGTCTCGAGCGATCTCGCGGCCAATTCCGGCTCCGGCCACGAGACGCTCGCGAGCCCGAAAGGCTCGATCGCCTTCGGGCCGTGGCGCGACACGGAGTTCTTCCTCGCGGCCGGTGGCGGGTTTCACAGCAACGACGCGCGGGGCGCGGCGATCCGCGTCGATCCCGCCGACGGCACGACCCCGGTCGATCGCGTCACGCCCCTCGCGAAGGCCCGAGGCAGCGAAATCGGCTTGCGCACGGCGTTGATACCGCGCATGCAGGTCTCACTGTCGTGGTGGCGGCTCGATCTCGCGTCCGAACTGCTGTTCATCGGCGACGGCGGCACGACGGAAGCGACGCGTCCGAGCCGCCGCCGCGGCTTCGAGCTGGGCGTGTTCGCGAAGCCGCGCGACTGGCTGATCGTGGATGCCGACTTCGCGTGGTCGCAGGCGCGTTATCGCGATGACGACCCGGTCGGCGATCGCATCCCCGGTGCGGTCGAGGCGGCTGCGTCGCTCGGCATCGCCGTCGACCTGCCGACGGGCTGGTTCGCCGGCGCGCGCCTGCGCTATCTCGGCCCGGCGGCGCTCCTCGAAGACGACAGCGCGCGCGCGCCAAGCTCGACGCTCGTGAACCTGAACGTGGGTCGCCGCATCGGCGAGCGGTGGAAGCTGGGGGTCGGCATGTACAACGCCTTCGACGAGCGCGCCAACGACATCACGTACTACTACGAGTCACAGTTGCCCGGGGAAGCCGCGCCGGTCGAGGACATCCATTTCCATCCGGTGGAGCCGCGCACGTTCCGCGCAACGCTGCAGTACACGATCGCGCCGCGCTCACAATAACCCCCGCTCGGCGAACGAGAGGCACGCACCGTCGCCGACGATGAAGTGATCGAGCACCCGGATATCCATCAGCGCGAGCGCATCGCGCAGGCGGCGGGTGATCAGTTCGTCGGCCTGGCTCGCTTCGGCAACCCCGGACGGGTGGTTGTGCGCGAGGATCACCGCCGCGGCGTTGCGCGCGAGCGCCTGGCGCACGACCTCGCGCGGGTGCACGCTCGCGCCGTCGATCGTGCCGCGAAAGAGCTCGTCGAACGCGATCAGGCGGTGGCGGCTGTCGAGATGCAGGCAGCAGAAGACCTCGTACGGCCGATCGCGAAGCTGCGCCACCAGGAATTCCGCGGTGTGGCGCGGCGCGTCGAGCATCGGCCGTGCGCGCAGCGCCTCCTCATAGTGCCGCCGCGCAATCTCGAGCGACGCCTGCAGCCGGCACCAGCGCGCGAGCCCCACGCCGCGGAGGCGACAGCAGCTCTCCCGGTCCGCGGCGAGCAGCCCGCGCAGGCTCCCGGCGCGGGCCAGCAGCTGGCGGGCGAGCGCCACGGCATCGAGTCCCGCGGCGCCACTGCCAAAGACGAGCGCCAGCAGTTCGGCGTCGGACAGGCTGTGCACTCCGAACGCGACGAGCTTTTCGCGCGGTTGCTCGCGCGGTGGCCAGGTCTCGATCCCCATCGTCAGCCCTCCTCGCGGAGCAGTTTCGCGGCAGGCGTGACGGGGCGCACGTCGAGAATCGGGTCTGTTTGCGTGCCCGGCGAGGCGGGCACGATAATGGGGCCATGCAAGGCCGCAAGATCCTCCTCGGCGTGACCGGCGGCATTGCCGCCTACAAAAGTCCCGATCTCGTCCGGCGTCTCGCCGAACGTGGCGCGGAAGTACAGGTGGTCATGACCGCAGGCGCCGCGCAATTCGTCACGGCGACGACCTTCCAGGCCGTCTCCGGTCGAGCGGTGCGCGACAGCCTTTGGGACCCGGCGGCCGAAGCCGCGATGGGCCATATTGAACTCGCGCGCTGGGCCGACCTCGTGCTGATCGCGCCCGCCACGGCGCACCACCTCGCGAGTCTCGCGCACGGCCTCGCGGGCGATCTTCTCGGCACGCTGTGTCTTGCGACCGAGGCGCCGATCGCCGTGGCGCCCGCGATGAATCGCGTGATGTGGGCGAGCGTCGCGACGCAGGCAAATGTCGCAGTGCTGCGCGAGCGCGGCGTGCACATCTGGGGCCCCGGTGCGGGAGACCAGGCCTGTGGCGAGACAGGTGACGGCCGCATGCTCGAGCCGCTCGAACTCGCCGATTTCGCCGAAGCGCTCTTGGGGTCGCGCGGCGGGCCGCTGGCGGGACGCCGCGTGCTCGTGACCGCCGGCCCGACGCGCGAGCGCATCGACCCGGTGCGGTTCATCAGCAATCGCAGCTCCGGCAAGATGGGGTTTGCCATCGCGCGCGCCGCGCGGGAGGCCGGCGCCGAGGTGCTGCTCGTGTCGGGGCCCGTCGCGTTGCCGACGCCGGCCGGAGTGCGTCGCCTCGAGGTCGAATCCGCCGAAGACATGCTCGCGACGGTCCTGCGCGAAATCGCGGGAACCGATATCTATGTCTCGACGGCCGCGGTTGCGGACTACCGCCCGGCGCGTCCCGTGGGACAGAAGATCAAGAAGACCGAGTCCTCGCTCGACCTCGCGCTCGAACGCACGACCGATGTGCTCGCCGCCGTCGCGGCGCGGCCGGATCGACCGTTCGTGGTGGGGTTCGCGGCGGAAACCGAGAACGTCGAGGCGAACGCGCGCGCGAAGCTGCTGCGCAAGAACCTCGACCTGATCGCCGCCAACGAAGTGGGTGACGACAAGGTCTTCGACAAGGACGACAACGCGCTCATCGTGCTTTCGCGAGTCGATCGCACGGCGCTGGGGCCTGCGCCGAAGACGCAACTCGCGCAGGCCTTCATCGCGCTCGTCGCGGAGCGCTTCGCGTCGCATTGCGCCGCGCGCGGCCTGGCCCGCGCGTGACTACCGCCGCCGACAACCTGCGCCGGCCGCTCAAGGTCCGGGTGCTCGACCCGCGCATCGGCGCCGAGTGGCCGTTGCCCGCCTACGCCACGGCGGGCGCGGCGGGCCTCGATCTGCGCGCCGCAATCAATGCGCCGCTCGAACTCGCACCCGGCAAGGCGGAACTGATCCCGACCGGCCTGTCGATCTGGGTCGACGATCCGTCACTCGCGGCGGTGATCCTGCCGCGCTCCGGCCTCGGTCACAAACACGGCCTCGTGCTCGGCAATCTCGTCGGGCTGATCGATTCGGACTATCAGGGTCCGCTGATGGTGTCGTGCTGGAACCGCGGGGGTGCGGCCTACACCGTGCAGCCCGGCGAGCGCATCGCGCAGCTGATCGTGGTGCCGGTGGTGCAGGTCGCGCTCGAGGTGGTCGATTCCTTCACCGCGACGGAGCGCGGTGCCGGGGGGTTCGGGCATACGGGGCGCTGATTCCCGCGCTCCGTTGCCGCTTCAGCGCGTCGTGCGCCCGTGCTGCAGTTCGGCAAACCGCTCGATATCGGCCTGGAACTGGCGCGACACGCCTTCGTGTTCCTGCTGCTTCGCATGGAGGATGTTGTTCTGCGCGCGCAGTTCGCTCACCGTGCGCACGAGGTCGGCCGCGAGATCGTCCGGCATGCGGCCCGCGCCCGTATCACTGCTGTAGGGCTTGAAGAGCTGCGCGCGCGCCTGCAATCCCGTGAGCCGCGAGTTGAGCGACTCCACGTACTGCTGCGCGGCGGAAGACTGGCCGATGATCTGTTCGAGCCGCTGGTCGCGCAGCGTTTCGATGTCGTCCACCGAGGCATAGGTCGTCAGCAGGAACTGGTCGTGCTGCTTGCGGGTTTCGAAGTCGCGCTGGCGCAGCGCATCGGCGGCGCGCTGCTCGGGGGTCCGCTCCGCTTCGAGCTGGCGGATCACGACGCCTTCGGCGTTGAGCACGGCGCGTTCGCGCTTGGCGTACTCCGGCGGCACGTGATCGCCGTAATGCGTGATGCCCTTTTCGTCGACCCACTTGTAGGCGACCTCGCCCTTGTTTTCGGGCCGGTGTGCGTTGTTCTGGGCATCGGCAACGCCCGCGGCGAGAGCCGCGAGGGCGAGCGCGACAGGCAGGGCGGGCCGGCGAGGCATGGCGGTATTCTGCACGACGGAGGCGCGCTTACGCTACGCCATACCGGTCCCGGTAGGCCTGCAGTGCGCTGCGGTGTTCGCCGGAAATGCGACTCGCATCACCTTTTGGCTCGGCGAGGGCTTCGATCAGCCCGGCGAGCGTGAGGATGCTGATGCAGGTGAGGCCGTAGTCGGCCTCGACTTCCTGCACCGCCGATCGTTCACCCCGGCCGCGTTCCTGGCGATCGAGCGCGAGGGCGATGCCGACCGGGCTCGCCCCGGTGGCGCCGATCAGCGCCACCGACTCGCGGATGGCGGTGCCGGCAGTGATCACATCGTCGATGATCAGCACACGGCCCGCGAGCCGGTGGCCGACGATCTGGCCGCCTTCGCCGTGATCCTTGGCCTCCTTGCGGTTGAACGCCCAGGGCACGCTGCGGCCGTGTGCGGTCGCGAGTGCGATCGCCGTGGCGGCCACCAGCGGGATGCCCTTGTAGGCGGGGCCGAACAGCATGTCGAATGCGAGCCCCGCGCGAACGATCGCCGCCGCGTAGCAACGGCCGAGGATCGCCAGCGCCTCGCCGTCGTTGAACAGCCCCGCATTGAAGAAGTAGGGGCTCTCACGGCCCGACTTCAGGGTGAACTGGCCGAACCGAAGTGCGTCGCGGGCGAGCGCCAGGTCGAGAAACTCGCGTTGATATTCGTGCATGCGGGAGTCCGTGGGTCGCGGCGGGACGCTATCATGCGCGGATGCGCATCGTCACGCTGAACGCGAACGGCATCCGCTCGGCAGCGGCCAAGGGCGCCTTCAAATGGCTCGGCAAGCAGGACGCCGATGTCATCTGCCTGCAGGAAACCAAGGCCCAGGTGCATCAGCTCGACGGTCATCCCGTCGAGATCCCCGGCTACCATCGCTTTTTCTACGACGCAAAGCGCCCCGGCTATGCCGGCGTCGCGCTCTACGCGCGGCGCAAGCCCGATGCCGTCACGTCCGGCTTTGGCGTCAGGGAGTTCGACGACGAGGGGCGCTATCTCGAGGCGCGCTTCGGCGGCGTGTCCGTCGTGTCGCTCTATCTGCCCTCCGGTTCGTCGGGGCCCGAGCGCCAGGCGTCGAAGTTCCGCTTCCTCGACGTGTTCCTGCCGCATCTCGCCGCGCTCAAGCGCAAGCGGCGGCAATTCATCCTGTGCGGTGACTGGAACATCGCACACAAGCCCATCGACCTGCGCAACTGGAAGTCGAACCAGAAGAACTCCGGCTTCCTGCCCGAAGAGCGTGCCTGGCTCGATCGCCTCTTCGGCGAACTGCGCTACGTCGATGCGTTCCGCGAGGTCGACCAGCGCCCCGACCAGTACACGTGGTGGTCGAGTCGCGGCCAGGCGCGCGCCAAGAACGTCGGCTGGCGCATCGATTATCAGATCGCAAGCCCGGGACTCGCAGGCAGCGCGAAGCGCGCGTCGATCCACGTCGCCGACCGGTTTTCCGATCACGCGCCGCTCGTCATGGACTACGATCTGCCGCGCCTGTGACCCTCACTGCCGTGAACGACAAGCCCTCGCTGCGGCGGATCCTCGCCGATCCGAAGCTGCTCGCAATTCTCGTGCTCGGCGCCGCCTCGGGATTTCCGAACCAGATCACGGAAAGCACGCTGCAGGCCTGGCTCAAGGACGCCGGCGAATCGAATACGACGATCGGCATCCTGACTTACGTTGCGATCCCGTATCTGCTCAAGTTCCTGTGGGCGCCGCTGCTCGACCGCTACCCGCTGCCGCTGCTCGGGCGCCGCCGCGGCTGGATCGCCGCCACGCAGCTCGCGATCGCGTTGAGTACGGCGGTACTGGCGTTTCAGGACCCGGGCAGCTCGCTTGCGATGGTCGCCGGGTGCGCCGTCGTGATCGTGCTGTTCTCCGCGTCGCAGGACATCGTCATCGATGCCTACAAGGTCGACGTCGCGAAGCCCGCCGAGCGCGGGCTCATCGCCGCGGCGGCGAACCTGGGTTATCGCGCGTCTTCGTGGTTCGCGTTTGCGTTTGCACTCGTGATCGCGGATGCCTTCGGCTGGCGCGCGGCGTTCCTTGCGCTCGCGCTCGCGATGGTTGCATTCACGATCGGAACGGCGCTCGCGCCCGAGCCCGACCACCAACCGTCGCGACCGCCGTCCTTGCGCGAATCGGTCGCCCAGCCGCTGCGCGAGTTGTTCGGCACGCCGGGCGCCGTCGCGCTGATCGTGCTCGTGATGCTCTTCAAGATCGGTGATGCGTTCGCACTCAAGCTCTTCACCCCGTTCATGATGGACGTGGGGTTCACGAAGACCGAGATCGGGCTCATCGCGAAAGTGATCATGACGAGCGGCACGATCGTGGGGGCCGTGCTCGGCGGGCTGTGGATGGTGCGCCTCGGGCTGCTGCGCTCGATGCTGCTCTTCGGCGTGCTGCAAGCCGTGTCGAACCTCGCTTACCTCGCGCTCGCAATCGTCGGCAAGAGTTTCCCGGTGATGATTTTCGCCGTTGCCGTCGACAATCTCGCGAGCGGCATGGGCAACGTGGCGACCGTCGCGCTCATCATGGCGATCTGCGACGTGCGATTCAGCGCCTTCCAGTACGCGCTGCTCTCGTCGCTCGCGCTCCTGCCGCGTTACGCGCTCGGCGGTCCGGCCGGCTGGATCGCCGACCACTGGGGCTGGGGCAACTACTACGTCGTGAGTTTCGTGATCGCGCTGCCCGGGATCGCCTGCGTATGGCTGTTGCGCGAGCGGGTCAGGGCCCTCGGCTGAAGCCGATGCGGGAAATCGACACGGCGCGAATTCTGTGCGCGATCGAGGAGATCCCGCAGGCCGGCGCGCGCGGGTTCGTGTTTGGTGAAGGCGATTGGCCGCTGCGCGGCTTCCTCGTGCGCACGCGCGAGGGCGTCTTCGCCTACGTGAATCGCTGCCCGCACGCAGGCCACGGGTTGAACCTTCGGGCGCATGAATTCCTGACGCCCGATGCGAGCCTGATCCTGTGTCGTTCCCACGGGGCGCTGTTCGAGAAATCGACGGGCGCCTGCGTCGCAGGGCCCTGCGCGGGGCGCGCGCTCACCGCGGTGCCGGTCAGGGTGGAAGCGGGGTATGTCGTGCTCGAAGACGCGGTCGATGCGGCGTCATTCGAACATGTCGAGGCCCTCTAGCGGGCCGGCCCGCTGGCCGCGGCTCTCGTCGAATTCGTCGGAGCCGCGCGTGTCGCGCTCGACCTCGGAGTCGACATCGACCGAACCGGTCCAGTCTTCCGGAGGCTCGGCTTCCTCGAGACGGTTCTCTTCGCTGTGCGCTTCCCAGTCTTCGATGTCCATTTCCTCGACGGTGCCGTCGAAGTACTGGATCTCGACCGTGCCATCGTCAGCATCGTGAGCCACCACCTCGAACGACTCGCCGCCGTTCAAGCGATACCACGCACCGATTGTCGGAAGGGGAGCGGCCATCTGTGCCTCCGCGCCGAACTGATATGCTGACGAAACGATTCCATCGTGCGCCCGCGGAGCGGCGCTTTCAAGCGGGAAATTTGTCGCGCAGCATCATGCTCGATCAGGTCATCAAGTTCTTCGTCGTGTTCTTCGTCGTGGTCGAGCCGGTGTCGCTGCTGCCGCTGTTCGTCAGTCTCACGGAAGGCGCGAATGAAGCGTACCGCCGGCGCATGGCGCGCAAGGCCGTGCTCCTTTCCGGCGCGATCCTCTTCGTGTTCGCGCTCGCCGGTGCGGGTTTTCTCGCGGTGATGGGCATCAGTCTCGAGGCGTTCCGGATCTTCGGCGGCCTGCTGCTCTTCCTGATCGCACTCGAAATGGTGTTCGCTCGCGAGTCGGGCACGCGCACCTCGAGCCGCGAAGCGGCCGAGAGCCGCCAGCGTGCCGACATCTCGGTGTTCCCGCTCGCTTTTCCTTTCATCGCGGGGCCGGGGGCGCTCGCGACGATCCTGCTGTGGTTCGGCCCGGTATCGATCACGCGCGATCCGGCGCATTGGGCCGCGCTGTTCGCCGGCGTGCTGGCCGTGCTGGTGATCGCGTGGCTGTGCATGCGCCTCGCGGACCGCCTGATGCGGGTGATCGGCGTAACGGGCGCGAACGTCTCGAGCCGGCTCCTCGGCGTGATCCTCGGCGCGCTCGCGGTGCAGTTCGTGATCGACGGGCTGAAGGGGTCGTTCGGGTCTTGAGGGGCGTCTAGCCGATCCAGGCCACCGTCACGCGGTAGTCTTCGAGTTCCTGTTCGTAGCGTGGCAGGTCGTGCTCGAGGCCCCTGATCTCTGCTTTGAGGCGGCCCGCTCGTTCGGCGAGCTGTTTCGTGTCGATGAGCGCCTGCGCGCGGACTTCGGTGGGGGTATCGCCGGCGACGATCAGCGCCGACCTGCGGACCATCTGGTCCTCGACGTGATTCAACTCGCGCCGCTTCGACTCGATTTCATTCCTCGCGTTCGCGACGCGCGATTCGAGGTGGTAGAGCTGGCGCCCTGATTCGTAGGCGCCAGTGAAAGCGGCATCGAGATCGGCCGGGCAGATGCCGGCGTAGCCATGGCCGTTGGCGCCGACACGAAAGCCGTTCGAGGGCTGGCAGTACTCGCGCAGCCCGTCGTTGCGACCGGCCTGATACTGCACGAGGTCGGGGCTGACGCCGTGCTTCGCACAAGCCTTGCGATGCTCGCCGATGCGATCGCCGGAACGACCTGCGACGCCGTCCTCATAGCCGATCGTGCGCCAGTCCACCGTGCGACACTCGGTCTCGTTCATCGACGCGCAGCCGCCAAGCGCGAGCGCTGCAATCGCAAGGCTCGCGGTGCGGAGCAGTCGTGATCCCGGCGCATTCATGGCGTCAAGGGTAACGCCGCGGGCCCCCGGGTCCTGTGAGCGGCGTCACGGCGGCGCCGATAGATGAGATCCCGCACACCATGACCGAGCCGCTGGCCGCGGCGCTCAAATCGGGTCGCGGTGCGGGCGTCGTCGCGCGGCGCGTAGCCGCCGCCGGGCGTGGCGTTCTCGAAGTCGGGCGCCACGTTCAGCTGCGCGAGCATCTCTTCCGCATAGGGTTCCCAGTCGGTCGCGAGGCGAAAAATGCCGTCCGGCGCGAGCACTTTCGCGACCAGTGCGATGAAAGGCGCCTGCACGATGCGTCGCTTGTGGTGCCGCTTCTTGTGCCAGGGATCGGGAAAGAGCAGCAGCACTTCGTCGAGGCTCGCGGCGGGCAGGCAGGACTCGAGCACTTCGACAGCGTCGCGGCAGATCGCCCGCACGTTGCGGCTGCCCTGCGCGTCGCAGCTGAGCAGCAGCCGGCCGACACCGGGACGATGCACTTCGATGCCGAGGTGGTCGCGCTCGGGGTGGCGCGCGGCGAGTGCGGCGAGGTGATCGCCGTTGCCGAAGCCGATTTCGAGGGTGCGTGGTGCGCGCCGGCCGAAAATGGCATCGAGGTCGAGCGGCG
>CADEFQ010000027.1:25218-45219 GCA_902826635.1 uncultured Pseudomonadota bacterium | reverse complement strand
ACGTGCGGCTTGCTGCGTTCAAACTTCTCTTTCGACACGACGGTCTTCCTCTTGTACGTTCATGGAGCTCACGACCGGGATCGAACCGGTGACCTCGTCCTTACCAAGGACGTGCTCTACCAACTGAGCTACGTGAGCTTTACGACTGCCATGGAGCGGGTAGTGGGAATCGAACCCACGTCATCAGCTTGGAAGGCTGAGGTTCTACCATTGAACTACACCCGCGCTGATGCCCACCCTGCCCGCTTCTCGCCAGTCCCGCTCGATTGGTGGAGGGGGTAGGATTCGAACCTACGAAGGCGTAAGCCGGCAGATTTACAGTCTGCTCCCGTTGGCCGCTTGGGTACCCCTCCGCGAAAAACGAGCCGCGTATTCTCGTTTCCGCGTCGCGGTGTGTCAATGCAGTTGGCGCGTCTTTTGCTAAGAAGTCCTGCCGCGGTGCACACCTTATATATCCGGCTGCGCCGGACAGGCCGCCGGCACCGGCGAAACCCGGGGAAAAGAGGCCCTACAAAAGCGGCGAGACGATGTCGTGCACGATCCGGGCAGCGAGCCGCGCGGTGCGGCCGTCCGTGTCGAGGCTCGGGGCGAGCTCGGCCACTTCCGCCAACACCAGTTTCGAGCCGGGTTTGCCGTGGCCCGCGCGATCGAGCAGATAGCGAAGGAGTGACAGCGCGAAATCGGGCGCGATGCCCCGCGCGGCGGGTGCGCTGACGCCGGGCGCGCTCGCCGCCGGGAACGCATCGAGGCAGATCGACAACTGCAGGGCTTCGAGCGGGTCGACGAACGCGTCGATCGCGTGGCAGGCCGCCTCCCAATGGGCCCAAACGAGCTCTTCGTCGAGCAGCCAGCGCGCCCCGCATTCCCGTGCCGTGTTGAACAGCGCCTCCGTATTCGATGCCCATGAGATGCCGAGGCACAGATAGCGAAACGGCAGGCTGCGCGCGGCGAGTGAGTCGTGGATCTGCAGGAACGGGGTGCCCGAAGTCGCCGGCCCGCGCCGCAGGTCGAAGTGCGCGTCGAAATTCACGACGCCGAAGCGGGGCAAGCGGCCGTCGCGCGCGAGCGCGGCACTGACTCCCTGGAACGAGCCCCACGCGATTTCATGCCCGCCACCGAACAGGACCGGCAGGTGGCCCTGCGCGAGCAACGACTCGATTTGCGCGCCAAGCTCGGTCTGCGCGCCTTCAAGATCATGATTGCGGCACGCGATGTCGCCGGCGTCATAGAGGGGTGTTCCGCGCGTCCCGTGGTAGGCGAGCGGTGCGAGCGCGCGCCGCAGGGCGCGCGGCCCTTCGCTCGCACCCGCGCGACCCTGGTTGCGGCTCACGCCCTCGTCCGACGCGAAGCCCGCGAGCGCGACCCCGGCGAGCGCGCCGCTGCCGAGCGGCTGCACGACCTGGTGCCAGCGCCGCCCGCTCTCGCCGTCCGCGACATCGACCCTGCCCTGCCAGTCTTCGCTCGCCATGGCGCTCCTCACAATTTGCCGCGCGCGATGGCGCCGCGGCGCACGACCGCGCGGCACCGATTGAGCCCGGTCCAGTAGCTGAGTTCGTACGGCGCCGTCGCGTCCCATACGACGAAGTCCGCGGTCGCACCGGGCGCCAGCGACCCGGTCGAGGGCGACAGCGCGAGCGCCCGCGCGGCATGGCAAGTCACGCCCGCGAGCGCCTCCTCGGCCGTCAGCGCGAACAGCCGGCATGCCATGTTCATCGCGAGCAGGATCGACGCGCAGGGCGACGTGCCCGGATTGCAATCGGTTGCGACCGCCATCAGCACGCCGGCGTCGCGCAGCCGTTGCACCGGCGGCGGCGGGGCCTGCCCGAGCGTGTAATACGCCACGGGTAGCAGCACCGCCACCGTGCCCGCTTGCGCCATGCGCGCCGCGTCCGCCGCGCTCAGTTCCTCGAGATGATCGCAGGACAACGCCGCGAAGCGCGCCGCGACTTCGACGCCCCCGACGTCCGCGAACTGCCCGGCGTGCATCTTCACGGGCAAGCCGAGCTCGCGCGCCGCATCGAACAGCGTGACCGCATCGGCAGCGCTGAAGGCGCCGCGATCACAGTAGATGTCGACGGCGTCGACGAGGCCGCGGCGCGCGAGCTCGGGCAGCCATTCGCGCGCCAGCACCCGCACATATTCGGCGCCGCGGCCGGCGAATTCGGGCGGCACCGCATGCGCCGCAAGATAGGTCGTGCGCACCTCGATGTCGTGACGGCGCGCGAGCGTACGCGCGACCTCGAGCATGCGCGCTTCATCTTCGAGCGTGAGGCCATAGCCGGATTTGATCTCGATTGCGGTCACGCCCTCGCGCAGCAGCGACTCGAGACGCGGAGTCGCCGCTTCGATGAGCGCCGCGGCGTCCGCCGCGCGCGTTGCGCGCACTGTCGAGAGGATGCCGCCCCCGCGCCGCGCGATTTCCTCGTACGACACTCCGCGCTGGCGCTCGGCAAACTCGGCCGCGCGGTCGCCCGCGAAGACGAGGTGCGTATGGCAGTCGATGAGCCCCGGAGTGACGAGCCGGCCGGCGAGATCGTGCACGGTCGCGCAGCGCGCACGAAGCCCGGGCGAAAGCGTCGGCTCGCGACCGACCCACACGACGCGCCCGTCTTCGGTGACGAGCGCATCGGCATCGGGAGCGGTGGCGGTCGCGACCGACGTACACGGGACGACCCGTGCGTTACGCCAGAGGGCCGCCGGGCCCATCACTTCCCGGCGAGGAACGGCAGGTCGAGCTGGTGCTCGCGCGCGCAGTCGACCGCGAGCTCGTAGCCCGCGTCGGCGTGACGCATCACGCCCGTGGCGGGGTCGTTCCACAGCACTCGCTCGATGCGGCGCGCCGCCGCCTCGCTGCCATCGCACACGATCACGACGCCGGCGTGCTGCGAATAACCCATGCCGACGCCGCCGCCGTGGTGGATCGACACCCAGGTCGCGCCGCTCGCGGTATTCAGCAGCGCATTGAGCAGCGGCCAGTCGGCGACCGCATCGGAACCATCGAGCATCGCTTCGGTCTCGCGATTCGGGCTCGCAACCGATCCCGAATCGAGGTGATCGCGGCCGATCACGATCGGCGCCGACACTTCGCCGCGCCGGACCATCTCGTTGAACGCGAGGCCGAGCCGGTGGCGATCACCGAGCCCCACCCAGCAGATGCGCGCCGGCAGGCCCTGGAACTGGATGCGATCACGCGCCATGTCGAGCCAGCGGTGCAGCGCCGCGTTGTGCGGCAGCAGCTCCTTCACCTTTTGGTCGGTGCGATAAATGTCTTCGGGATCCCCCGACAGCGCGACCCAGCGGAACGGCCCGATGCCGCGACAGAAGAGCGGCCGCACGTAAGCCGGCACGAAGCCGGGGAACGAGAACGCATCCTTGACGCCTTCATCGAACGCGACCTGGCGGATGTTGTTGCCGTAGTCGAACACGGGAATCCCGAGCTTCGCGAAGCCAAGCATGGCCTCGACATGCCGCGCCATCGATTCGCGCGCCGCGGACGCGACACGCTTCGAATCGGCGACGCGCTGTTCGTCCCACTGCGCGAGGGTCCAGCCGCGAGGCAGGTAGCCGTTCACCGGATCGTGCGCCGACGTCTGGTCGGTCACGGCGTCCGGCCGCACGCCGCGCGCGAGCATTTGCGGCAGGATTTCGGCTGCGTTGCCGAGGAGCCCGATCGACACGGGCTTGCGTGCCTTGCGGGCGGCCTCGAGACGCTCGAGCGCCGCATCGAGCGTGGGCGCCTGCTCGTCGAGATAGCGCGTGGCGAGACGCATGGCAATGCGATCCGGACGGCATTCGATCGCGAGCATCGAAGCGCCGGCCATCGTCGCGGCGAGCGGCTGCGCCCCGCCCATGCCGCCGAGACCCGCGGTCAGGACCCAGCGCCCCGCGAGATCGCCGCCGAAGTGGCGGCGGCCCATTTCCACGAATGTTTCGTAGGTGCCCTGCACGATGCCCTGGCTGCCGATGTAGATCCAGGAGCCGGCCGTCATCTGGCCGTACATCATGAGGCCCTTGCGATCGAGCTCGTTGAAGTGCTCCCAATTGGCCCAGCGCGCGACCAGGTTGGAATTGGCGAGCAGCACGCGCGGCGCATCGACGTGCGTGCGAAAGACGCCCACGGGCTTGCCCGACTGGATCAGCAGGGTCTCGTCATCGCCGAGGCGCGTGAGCGACGCGACGATCTGGTCGTAGCACGCCCAGTTCCGCGCCGCGCGCCCGATGCCGCCGTAGACGACGAGATCGCCGGGGCGCTCCGCCACTTCCGGGTCGAGATTGTTCATCAGCATGCGCAGCGGCGCTTCGGTGAGCCAGCTGCGGGCGGTGAGTTGGGTGCCGCGGGCGGCACGGATGATTCGATCGTTGGCCATCAGAAATTGTACTCTTCAGTGCTCGACGTCGCCCAGCGCCTTGCGCAGGCGGGCCGCGATCGCCGGCGTCGTCACGAAATCGAGATCGACCATCGACAGTTCGTCGACGAGTGCGTGCACGGTGAGGGCCGTAGTATCGCCGCCGTAAGTCACCTGGTACGTCCACTGGGCGGATTTGTCGGTCGGTAGCGCGTCGATTTCGCGCGCAAGCCGATCGGCGTCGCTCCGCGTGAAGCCCGCCGTGAACAGGCGCGCGACGCGGCGCAGCGTTTTCCCGCAGGCCTCGAGCTCGATGTCGATGGTGACCCGCTCGAACCCCGCCGGCCCTTCGGCGCGCAGCGGAGAGGGCGCCGCCAGCAGCGCGAAAGCGGGGAGCGCAATCATCAGCCACGCAATGCGTTTTGGGTGCATGGTTCAAGCCTTGCCGTTGACGTGTGCGGCGTAGCGCGTGAGTTGCTGCGTCAACACGCCGTCGACGAGTTTCGAGAGCGCCACGGCGTCCGAGGTGAATGCGCCGAACACGCGGTACGTGAGCGTCACGTGCGTGCCGGCCGGCCGCGGCGCAAACGCGAACGACAGCGTGCCAATGACCGCCATTTCCTGCAGCGGACCAAGGGCCGACGAGAGGCGCAGCATCTGGCCCGGGTCGGCGTAGATCACGGTGCCGTGGCTCACGGACGCGCCGCCATCCATCAGCTCGCAGAAACAGCCGCCCGCGCGTGCGTCGAGCGTCAGGCGCTCCGATTTGCCGCTGTAGGTGTGCTCGGGGTCCCACCACGCGGCGGGCCCCACGGTGAGCTCGCGATAGGCGAGAGCGGGCGGCGCCTTGACGTCCACTTCGATGACGAGCGTGAAGCCATCGGCCGTCGCCGTCGCGACGGCCGCCCGAGCGTCCCCGACGAACGGCGCGAGGGCAGTGATGAGCAGCATGGCTGCCCGCAGACTCGGTTTCATCGCGTTCCCCTTGCAGTCGTAGCGGCCACGAGGTCGTCCACGGCGTCGGGCGCGAGCGGGCGCGCAGCGCCGGGGCGCAGGTCCGAAGGCAAGCTTACAGGACCATACCGCAGGCGCATCAGGCGGCTCACGTCGCAGCCGACGGCCAACCACAGACGCCGCACCTCGCGATTGCGCCCCTCGCGCAGGACGACCCGGAACCAGTCGTGGCTACCTCCCTCCGCGTGGCGTTCGATGCGATCGAAGCGGCCGTAACCATCCTCGAGGCGCACGCCTTCGGTGAGGAGGCGCAGCGTGGCGGCATCCGGCTCGCCACGCACGCGCACGAGGTATTCGCGCTCGATTTCGCTCGACGGGTGCATCAGCCGATGAGCCAGTTCGCCGTCGGTCGTGAAGAGGAGCAAGCCGGTCGTATTGACGTCGAGGCGCCCGACGACGATCCAGCGGCCCGATCGCGGCTCGGGCAAGCGCTCGAACACGGTGGGCCGACCCTGCGGATCGTGGCGTGTCGTCACTTCGCCGAGGGGTTTATGATAGGCGAGCACTTCGCGCACCGAGGATCGGGGCGCGAAGTGCACCGGGCGACCGTCGAGCGTGATCGCATCAGCCGGCGTCGCGCGGCAGCCGAGCCCGGCGAGCTTGCCATTGACGGCAATCCGCCCGGCGCGGATCCAGTCCTCGATGGTCCGGCGCGAGCCAAGGCCAGCGCCGGCGAGCAGTTTTTGAAGACGTTCAGGGGCGGACACGCGGCCATCATAATCGCTGGCTATCGCGAGCAGCCCATTCGGCATAGATACCACTCACACGCAGGAGCTAGAGTGTCCCCATGATCTACGACAGCATCCTCGGCACGATCGGGCGCACGCCGGTCGTGCGCATCAACCGCCTCGCACCCCAGCACGTCACGATCTACGTGAAGTGCGAGTTCTTCAACCCCGCCTCGTCGGTCAAGGATCGCCTCGCGATCGGGATCATCGAGGACGCCGAACGACGCGGCACGCTGAAGCCGGGCCAGACGGTCGTGGAGGCCACCTCCGGCAACACCGGCATCGCGCTCGCGATGGTGTGCGCCGCGAAGGGTTATCCGTTCGTCGCGACCATGGCGGACAGCTTTTCGATCGAGCGGCGCAAGGTCATGCGGATGCTCGGGGCAAAAGTGATACTCACCCCGGCCGCGGAACGCGGCACCGGCATGGTGAAAAAAGCCGCTGAGCTCGCGAAAAAACACGGCTGGTTCCTCGCGAACCAGTTCGAGAACCCGGCGAATCCCGGCTATCACCGCCAGACCACCGGGCCCGAGATCGTTGGCGACTTCGTCGGCCGCCGGCTCGATTTCTTCGTGACGGGCTGGGGCACGGGCGGCACGCTGACCGGCGCGGGTGAAGTGGTGAAACTCGCGCGTCCCGATACCAAAGTCATCGTGGCCGAACCCGCTGCGGCCTCGCTGCTTGCCGGCGCGGCCTTCGCGCCACACAAGATCCAGGGCTGGACACCGGACTTCGTGCCGGCGGTCCTCGATCGCAAGATACCCGACCGCATCGTCACCGTGACCGACCAGGAAGCGATCGAAGCGTCACGTTCGCTCGCGCGCAGCGAGGGCATCTTCTGCGGCATCTCGAGCGGCGCCACGTTCGCGGCTGCGGTGAAGGTCGCGGCGGAAGCGCCGCGTGGCAGCACCTTGCTCGCCATGCTGCCCGACACCGCGGAGCGGTACCTGTCGACACCGCTCTTTGAAGGAATAGCCGAGGGCAGCGATCCGGAACCATGAGCGCGCGCCAGTACGCGGCGCTGCCCGATCCCTTCGGGATGCATCGGGGCGGCGCGCTGCGCGGTGCGCGCGTCGCCTTCGAGACTTGGGGCACGCTCGCGCCCGCGAAAGACAACGCGGTCCTCATCTTCACGGGGCTTTCGCCGCCCGCGCATGCCGCGCCCTCGCTGGCCGATCCGTCACCGGGCTGGTGGGACACGATGATCGGACCCGGCCTCGCGATCGACAGCGAGCGCTGGTTCGTGATCGTCGTGAACTCGCTCGGCAGTTGCTTCGGTTCGACGGGGCCCGCCTCGATTGATCCGGCGACGGGTGAGCGTTACCGCCTCGACTTTCCCGAACTTGCGATCGAGGACATCGCGCGCAGCGGCTACGAACTCCTGCGCGCGCTCGGCATCAGCCGCGCGGACACGATCCTCGGGCCATCGCTCGGCGGCATGGTCGCGCTCGCCTTCGCCGCGCAGCATCCCGGCGCTGCGCGGCGGCTCGTGAGCGTGAGCGGCAGTGCGGGCGCGACGCCGTTCGCGATCGCGCTGCGCAGTCTGCAGCGCGAGGCGATCCTGCGCGACCCCGCCTGGCAGAACGGCAACTACGCGCCCGACGCCCCGCCCGGCACCGGGCTGCGTCTCGCGCGCAAGCTCGGCACCATCACCTACCGCTCGGCCGGCGAATGGCAACAGCGCTTCGGTCGCTCGCGCGTTGCCGGAGTGCGCCCGCCGGGGAGCTTCTCGCCGGAATTCGAGATCGAGGGCTATCTCGAAGCGCAGGCGGCGAAGTTCGTCGCCGCCTTCGACGCGAACTGTTACCTGTACCTTTCGCGCGCGATGGATCGCTTCGATCTCGGCCCGCTCGCGCAGGCCTGCGTCGAGCGCGCGCTCGTGATCGGTGTCGAGTCCGACATCCTCTTTCCACTCGACGGGCAGCGCGCGATCGCGGCGACACTCGAGCGCGCGGGCGTCGCGACCCGTTTCCACGCGATGCCTTCGATCGAAGGCCACGACGCCTTCCTCGTCGACATTCCGCGCTTCTCGGCCGTGATCGGGGACTTCCTGCGCGCGGACTGACGGGTCCCTGCAAATTATGTCGTGTCGGCGCGTGACGCAGTTCACGCGTCGACGCCTTTCATCCCGGCGCCCGCGCCTTTGGTCGGGCCGGCCCGCGGCGGGCTTGCGGCCACGCCAGACTGCCGACCCATGAAAACGCGTAGTGCGGGATTTACCCTGATGGAACTGATGATCACGCTGGCGCTCGCCGCGGTCATCCTTTCGATCGGCGCGCCGAGCTTCACCGAGTTCCGGCGCAACAACCGGCTCACGAGCGTCGGCAATGATTTCCTCGGCGCGGTGCAGACCGCACGCAGCGAGGCGATCAAGCGGCAGGTACCCGTTGCGGTCTGTGCGTCTGCGAACCCTGGTGACGCCGCGGCCACCTGCTCGGGAGGCGCTTTCACGGGGTGGATCGTCTTCGCCGATCCCGACAACAACTGCGATCGCGATGCCGGCAATCCGGCGATCGAGCCTGTATTGCGCGTTGGCGATACGATCGACGCGTCGCTCAACGCACGCTCAACCGGCTCCTGCGTTTCGTTCGCTGCGACGGGCTTCAGTCAGCCCGTCGGCACCGCGACCAACACACTATTTTGCGACAGCCGCGGCAAGGCGAATCAGGCGGGCACGAACCTGTCGGCGGCCCGCGGCATCGACGTGGGCCTGACGGGCCGCTCACGCGTGACCCGCGAGGCCGAGATCAACGGCGCTCCCTGGACGGCTTGCCCTTGAGTTCACCCATGAAAAACCGAATGACACCAGCACAGCGCGGCATCACGATGGTCGAGTCACTCGTCGCGCTGGTCGTGCTCTCGATCGGCCTCCTCGGCATCGCGAGCCTGTACGTGACAAGCCTGCGGACCGGGCGCACCGCGCTCATCCGCACCCAGGCCGTCAGCCTCGTCAGCGATCTCGGCGACCGGATACGCGCCAACAGCCGCGCCAGCACCACCGCGCCGGCCGCGTACGACCTGGCGACCTACGGCGGCGCTCCGGCAACGCACACCTGCGTGGCGGCTGGGAACAACTGCTCGGCCAATGAACTCGCCGAGGACGATCTCGCCAGCTGGCTCGACAATGTCAACGCCGTGCTGCCAGGCCCGGCTGCGCGGGTAGTCGTCACGGCCGGGGCGCCCGGCCTCCCCGACCAGTACGACATTCAGTTGACGTGGCAGGAAGCCAGCGAAACCTTCAACTACAGGGCGAGCACGTTCGTGATCGCAGCAACGCCATGAAGCGCGCAAGAGGCCTCGGCCTGATCGAACTGCTGGTCGCACTCGCGATCGGCTCGGTGCTGATCGTCGGCGCCGTGTACGTCTACTCGCAGAGCCGCAGCACCTTTCGGGTGAGCGACACGGTGGCGCGCCTGCAGGAAGACGCACGCTACGCGATGTCGGTCATCGAGCCCGACCTGCAGCTCGCGGGCTACTACGGGTTTTCGAACTCGCCGGACGATTTCAAGTTCATCACGGGCGGATCTTCGTCGACCTACGTGAGCGCGACGCGCATGATGGCGTCACGGCCGGCCGTCGTCGGGCTGCCGTCCTCTTACCAGACCTGCGGCAACAATTTCGCGGTGGACCTCGTCGCGACAGTCGAGGGCAGCAACGACGCCTACACCCTTGCCTGTGCCCCGATCGCGGGGGTGGGCGGCGCGCGGGCCAACACCGACACGCTGACGATTCGCCGCGCAGCACTCACTCCGCAGGCAGCGGCCACCGGTGGCCGCCTGCAACTGCTCGTGAGCCGCCTGTCGCCGACGAACCAGTACGTCTTCTCGGATGGCAGCCTGCCCGTCACACCGGCGCTCGAGCCCGACACGGTGCAGGTGCGCGACCTCATCGTTCGAAGCTACTACATTTCGCAGAACTCGACCCAGCCGGCGCGCGCGGGTCTGCCCGCGCTGCGCGTCAAGCAGCTCGTCGCGGGCGGCAATTTCCTCGACACGCAGGTCATGCCCGGCGTGGAAGACCTGCAGGTGCAGTTCGGCATCGACACGGGCGACTACAACAACGACGGCGTGATCGACCCGGGCCTCGATACCGATGGCAACGGCATTCCCGACGCACCACGCGGCATTGCGACCCGTTATGTCGACGCCGACGCGTTGCCGGTCGGCTTCCAGGTCGTCTCGGTGCGTGTGTGGCTGATGATGCGCAGCTCGCAGTTCGAAGCGGGTTTCACCGACGGCCGCACCTACGACTACGCGGGCAAGAGCGTCACGCCGAACGACGGCAACCGCCGCATGCTCGTCTCCCGCACGATCCAGCTGCGCAATTCGCGTCAGCTCTGACCCAGGCTCCCTACTCATGATGCACACCACACACAAGGTCATTGGCAAGCAGCAGGGCGCCGCGCTCGTCATCGGGCTCGTGCTGCTCGTGGTTCTCACGCTGCTCGCCGTGACCGGCATGAACACCGCGTCGTCCGAGCTGCTGATGGCGGGCAACGAGCAGTACCGTCAGAACGCCTTCCAGGCGGCGGAATCCGGCATCGAGCGCGCGCTCAGCGTGTTGCCGACGGTCCCGCAGTCGGGCACACCGGTTGTGGTGGCAAACCAGGCGGTGCCGGGCTCGCCTTCGGACGAATTCACGACCTCGAGCCGGTACGTCGGCGACGACCTCAACCTGCCCGGCTTCAGCGCCGGCAAGTTTGTCGGTTTTCACTACGAGATCGCGAGCACCGGCACTTCGGCCCGCAATGCGAACTCGCGGCAGGCGCAGGGCGCGTTTGTGATCCAGAACGCCGGTGGCGGCGGCTCATTCGGTTCGATCAATCCCTGACGGTTTCAAGGAACGCAGCATGAACACGACATTTCACCTCCGGTCCGCGATCGCGGCCTTCGCGTTCCTCGCCGCAGCGGTGGGTCACGCGCAGACCGCCGATGGTCCGGCGCCCGGAATCCAGATGGTCACGATTGCGGCCGAAGTCACCGCGGGATCCGTCGCACTGCCCACGGCGGCGAACGGTCGCCTGACGATGCCGGCCTGTGCGAACTGCGCACCGAAGGACTTCCAGACAAACGCCGCGACGAAGTATTTCGTCGGCGACAAGCCCGTCACGGTCGTCGAGCTGCGCGCCGCGGCCCTCAAGAACCCCGAGGGCATCCTGACGGTGAATTACGACCTGAAATCCGGTGTCGTGACTGAAGTGTCGGCCACGAAGTAACCGCATCGACTTACCGAGGAACCGCCTATGTCGACTCTCCACCGCTCGCTCCTGAAGACACTGGGCTTCGCCCTGTGCACCGTCTTCGTTGGCCTGCCAGCCCTGGCGGACGATACCGAGATCTACAAGAGCAACGCCTCGGCAGGCGCACGGCCCAACGTGCTGTTCATCATGGACACTTCGGGCAGCATGGACGGCACAGTGATTACCACCGCGCCGCCGTATGATCCGCTCACGACCTACACGGGCAGCTGCGACGCGACCCGCATCTACTACATCACGGATGACACGGCGCTGCCGAGCTGTGGCTCCGGCGACTGGTTCCCCGTTTTGTCGAATACCTGTGCCGCGTCGACAGCCGCGCTGGCGCCCGGCGGCGCGGGCATGTGGCCGGCCCTCGGCAATCCCCGTGAACGTTCTGCGCAGTATCGCAGCGGCAGCGGCGGCACCAAGTGGCGTGGCATCAGTTCGGGCGATACGGGCTACGTGGATTGCGCCCCGGATGCCGGCGTACACGGTCAGACGGCTGCAAGCACGAGAAAGTACATCCGGAACAGCAGCCCCGGCTGGGGAACCAGCGCGTCCCTCAACTGGTCGTCCACCGGCAACAGCTACCGGTTCTATACCGCGAACTATCTGAACTTCAAGAGCGGCACGGGCAGCACCACGATGACGCGTCTCGAGATCGTGCGCAATGTGGCGCTCAACCTCGCGAACTCGCTGCAGAACGTCAACCTCGGCCTGATGCGCTACAACACGGATGCCGAGGGCGGCTACGTGCTCAACGCGATCGATAACATCGCGACGAACCGTTCGAGCATCATCAGCACGCTGAATGCCTTCACGCCGACGTCCGGCTCCGGCGGTACACCGCTCTCCGAGACCTACTACGAGGCGGCGCAATACCTGACCGGCGATCGTGTCGTGTACGGCGATCGAGGCATGCCCGGTGTCAGTGACGACAATGCACGCACGGCACCGGGCGGTGGCACCTACCGATCGCCCCTCCAGTATCAGTGCCAGAAGAGCTATGTCGTCTACCTCACCGACGGCGCGCCCACCCGCGACGACGGCGCCATCGCGGACATCGGCACGAAGATCGGCGGAGCGTGCAAGGCCGACCCGATCGAGCCATTCCACGACGGGGGCTGGGTGGCGGGCAGCGGCATGTGCATGGACGACCTTGCCGCGTGGCTCAACACCACGGACCTTTCGGGCTCCTTGCCCGGCACGCAGACAGCGTCGACCTTCATGGTGGGGTTCGGCAATGACCTGAACCAGACGCCGGGCGATACGCAGGGTTACCTGAACGAAATCGCCAAGGCCGGCGGCACCGAGAAGGCCTTCGTGGCCACCGACGTCCCGACCCTGACCGAGGCGATGCAGAAGATTTTCAACAAGATCCAGATCACGAGTGCGACCTTCATCACGCCTTCGATCTCGGTCAATACCTTCAACCGTGCGCAGACGAACACCGATCTCTACTTCTCGCTGTTCCGGGTTTCGCAGGGCGAGCACTGGCCGGGCAATCTCAAGAAATACAGCCTCGACGGGACCGCGATCGTGGACGCGAGCACTCCCGCACTCCCTGCGGTCGACGCATCGGGATTCTTCGCGCCTGGCACGACGAGCTACTGGTCACCCTCGCCCGACGGCAACGACATCACCCAGGGAGGCGCGACTAGCAAGCTGCCCGCACCCGCCAGTCGCAAACTCTATACGTCACTCGCGACGACCAGCGGCGATCTGAACGATGCGGCCAATGCGGTCAGCGTCGCGAACAGCACCATGAACGATGCGCTCGTCGGTGCGGGTGCTGCCACCAGCGGCTGCTCCGCCGAGTGCCAGAACACGATCAACTGGCTGCGCGGCTACGACGCGGATGACAGTGACGGCGACGGCAACACGACCGAAACTGCAGCGTCCCGATTCATGGGCGACCCGCTGCACGGCAAACCGGCTGTCGTGTCCTACGGTGGCACGACCGGCTCGCCCGATGCGCAGGATACGGTCGTCTATTTCCCGACCAACGACGGCCTGCTGCACGCCATCGACGCGAAGTCGGGCCAGGAGCTGTGGGCCTACATCCCGGAGGAGCTGCTCCCGAGGCTGCACACGCTGTACGTCGACAATCCCGTCGCACAGCGCAGCTACGGGCTCGACGGCGACGTGCAGATGCTCAAGTTCGACAAGAACCAGGACGGTATCGTGGATCCGGCCGACGGCGACGCGGTGTACCTGTTCTTCGGCATGCGCAGCGGCGGCTCGCACTACTACGGGCTCGACGTCACCAATCGCGCAAACCCGCAGCTGATGTGGAGCAAGAGCGACGTCGACTACCCGGGACTCGGCCTGACCTGGTCGCCGCCGGTGGTCAGTCGCGTGAGCGTCGGCACGGGCGGCTCGGCCAACGAGAATCCCGAGAAGTTCGTGCTGATCTTCGGCGGCGGCTACGACCTGCTGCAGGAAAGCCAGCCTTACAGCATCGACTCCGTCGGCAACCGCATCTTCATCGTCGATGCCGTGACAGGCAATCGCCTGTGGTATGGCGGCGCAGTCGGCACGGACACGCCGGACGAGGTCTGGCTGAAGATGAACAACGCGATTCCCGGCAAGATCACGGTGATCGACACCGACGGCGACAAGTTCGCGGATCGCATGTACGCGGCCGACATGGGCGGGCGAGTGTGGCGCTTCGACATCACGAACGGCCAGCCGGCGGCCTCACTCGTGGCGGGCGGCGTGATCGCCCAGCTCGGCGCGGGCAGCAACGGCGCGCTGCCGAATTCGGCCGCGCGGCGCTTCTACAACGCGCCCGACGTCTCGCTGGTGCAGCGGCGCGCGGAAGACCCGTACTACAACATCGCGATCGGCTCGGGCTACCGCGGGCATCCGCTCGATACGATCACACAGGATCGCTTCTATGCGATCCGCGACAAGGCGCCGTATGCGCGCCTCTCACAAGCGGTCTACAACGTGATCACGCCGATCCTGGACAGCGACCTGATCGACATCACGGCCAACCCCGCGGGTTCGACCGTCGCGCCGATTCACGCGGGCTGGAAGTTCATCCTGCCGAACCAGCCGGGGCGACTCGGCGAGAAGGTGCTGGCGGAAGCGACGACCGTGAACAATGTCCTGCTGTTCACGACCTTCCAGCCGCTGTCGCCCGCGTTGGGCGCCGACCCCTGCTATCCGGCGAACATCAACCGGGCGTATGCGATGTTCGCGGACTCTGGCAAACCGGCGCTCGATTTCAACGACGACGGCGTGCTCGACAACAACGACCTGTCGGTCGACCTCAACCAGGACGGTATCGTCGGCGAAATCACCGTCGCGATGATCCGGCAGGCGAACCAGACTCCGGGCACGCCGCCTGGCTCCCCGCCCACCGTCTGCGTCGCCGGCGTGGAAGTGCTGAAGAAGTGCGTCAGCGCCGGCGGTACAATCCGCACCTTCTGGCAGCGTGACGACGCGAACTGATCAAGGGAGCACCTGCACTATGCGATCGACCCAGAATGGCGTGACGCTGATCGAGCTGCTGACGGTGATCGTGATCGTCGCGATCCTCGCCTCGATCGCGGTGCCAAGCTACCGGAACTACCTGATCCGGGCGCAGCGCACGGAGGCCACCACGGCGCTGCTCAATCTGCAGGCGGCACAGGAAAAGTTCTACCTGCAGAATAACGCCTATACGGATCAGGTGGCGGCGGCACCGCCCGCCGGCCTTGGGCTCATGGCCGTGACCGAACGCGGGTTTTACAGCATCACGGTGCCGGTCCTCGGCGCGGGCGGACAGTCCTACACGGCGAGCGCCGCGCCGGTCGCCGGCGCGGGCCAGGCGGACGACAGCAAGTGCACCGGCTTTTCGCTGACGGACACCGGCGTACGCGGCGCAACCGGACCCAGTGGCGCCGCCTACTGCTGGCGCTGATCTTCCCGCGCCCGCGGCTACAATGCCGCGATGCGCCTCGCCCTGCTCCTCTGCCTCCTGCCGGCCGCGGCCTTCGCGGCCGGCGACCTGAAGCTCGCCACCTGGAATCTCGAGTGGCTCATCGCGCCCGAGGCGCTGCAGGCCCTGCGCGCGAACTGCACGCCCGAGGGCACGCGCCCGCCGCCGGGCGCGCGCGCGATTCCCTGTGATGTCGCCGCCAAACTGAATCGCAGCCGCGCCGATTTCGACGCACTCGCGCGCTACGCGCGCGTGCTCGACGCCGACGTGATCGCGCTGCAGGAAGTCGATGGCGAAAGCGCCGCGCGCCTCGTGTTCCCGGGCTATCGCTTCTGCTTCACCGGGCGGCGCAACGTGCAGAACAACGGTTTCGCGATTCGCGCCGGCATTCCGTTTCGCTGCGGCAAGGACCAGAAGGGCCTGTCGCTCGGCGACACCGTGCGGCGCGGTGCGGAGGTCGTGCTCTACCCGGGCGAGGCACGCGAGTTTCGCCTCCTCTCGGTGCACCTGAAATCCGGTTGCGGCAACCGGCTCCTGAACGATCGCCGCGAGGAATGCGCAGCGCTCGGCCGGCAAACGCCGCTCCTCGAGGCGTGGATCGACAGCGAAGCGGCCGCCGGCCGGCCGTTCGCCGTGCTCGGCGATTTCAACCGCGACCTGCTTCGCGACCAGGGCGCGGCACGCAGCGACTCCGGCGTCCGGCTGCGGATGTGGCCCGAAATCGACGATGGCGAGCCGCCCGAAGCCGACCTCACGAACACCGCGCAGGGCGAACGCTTCGTCAACTGCGCGATGACCCAGGCGTACAAGGGTTACATCGACTACATCGTGCTGTCGCACACACTGGCCGCGGCCCTCGTGCCGGGCTCTTTCGACCGCGTCGTTTACCGGACCCAGGACGCCCTCAGCCGCAAGCTCTCGGACCATTGCCCGGTGTCGGTCCGCCTGCGGGTACCCGGGCGCTCAAAGTGACTCGATTAAGTTCACTTCGATTTGGCAAACTCCCCCCGGTAGGCATAATCGGCGCAGGGGCCATGAAGAACATCAGCGAAGAAGAGCGCATCGAGTTGGAACGCCGCCTGCATACACGTCACCGGGCACGTACCACCGTGTACATCACGGTTCCCGGCGGCCGCAAACGGCTGTGCCGCGCGATCAACCTTTCCGCCACCGGCGTGTTCATCGAGACGACGAACCTCGGATTGCGCAAGGGTCAGCAGGTCGGCCTCGCGTTCGCGATCAACCTCGGGGCCGTCACGAAACTGCATCGGCGCACCGCGACCGTGGCGCATGTCTCGCGCGGCGGCACCGGGCTCATGATGGATGCCTACGCCGCGCGCTGAGCGCGGTCGCGGGCCCGCCTCTCCATGGAAATCAGCGCATTGGCCGCGCTCGTGCTCGGCATCGTCGAAGGCTTGACGGAATTCCTGCCGGTCTCGAGCACCGGCCACCTGATCCTGACTTCGAGCGTCCTCGGCCTCACCGGACCCAAGGTGCTCGCATTCGAGATCATCATCCAGGGCGCTGCGATCCTCGCGGTGTGCTGGGAATACCGCAGGCTGCTGTGGCGAACCACCGTCTCGATCGCCACGGATAGCGGCTCGCAGCGCTTCGCGCTGAACGTGTTCCTCGGCTTCCTGCCGCTCGCATTGCTCGGGCTCGCCTTTCAGCACGTGATCGAGGAGAAGCTTTTCCGCCCCGTGCCCGTGGCGATCGCGCTCGTGCTCGGCGGTATCGCGATCCTGCTCGTCGATCGGCGCGAGTCGCGCGCCACACTCGACACGGTCGAAGCGGTGCCGGTCCGCGCGGCGCTACTCCTCGGGCTTTGGCAGGCGCTTGCGCTGATCCCCGGCACCTCGCGCGCCGGCGCGACTATCATCGGCGGCGTCACGCTCGGCATGTCGCGCCGTCTCGCGACCGAATACTCGTTCTTTCTCGCGATCCCGACACTGATCGGAGCCACGCTCTACAAACTCTACGAGGGTCGCGATCTTTTCGTGGCCACCGACGCGATGCCGTTCGCGATCGGCGCAGTCGTGGCGTTCGTCACCGCACTGCTCGCCGTACGCGGCTTCATCCGCTACATCAGCACGCACAGCTTCTCCGTCTTTGCCTGGTACCGGATCGTCTTCGGCCTGGTAGTGCTTCTCGTCGCCTGGTAGGAGTACGATGGCGGCCCCCATCGGGAGCTACGCCATGAGAAGACGGACTTTCCTCGGTAGCGGCGCCGCCGCGCTTTCCCTCGCTTCGCTGCCGCTGCGCCGGCTGTGGGCCGCGCAGGACCTGCCTGCCGTATCGCGCACGGGTGGGGCGATCACGCTGCCGGCTTCCGACCTCGCGAGTCTTCGAGCGCAGCTTCGCGGCGGATTGCTGCTCGCGAGCGACGCCGGCTACGACGCGGCTCGTCGCATCTGGAACGGCGCCTTTGACCGCAAGCCCGCGCTGATCGCGCATTGCGCCGGCGCTGCCGACGTGCGCGCCGCCATCGAGTTCGCGCGCGCCCACGACCTCCTCGTTTCGGTGCGTGGCGGCGGGCACAGCATTTCGGGACAGTCCGTTTGCGAAGGTGGCCTGATGATCAGCCTCGCCGGGATGCGTGGCATCCGCATCGACCCCGAGGCGCGCGTTGCGCGGGTCGAGCCGGGTGTGCTGCTCGGGGAGTTCGACCGCGAGGCGCAGGCTTTCGGCCTCGTCACGCCCGCCGGCACCGTTTCCCACACGGGCGTCGCGGGCCTCACGCTCGGCGGCGGCTTTGGCCGACTCGCCCGCAGGTATGGGCTCGCCTGCGACAACCTTCTATCCGCCGACCTCGTCGCCGCCGACGGCCGCCTCGTGCGCGCAAGCGCTACCGAGAACGCCGACCTCTTCTGGGCACTGCGCGGCGGCGGCGGCAATTTTGGCGTTGTCACCTCGTTCGAATTCCGCCTGCACCGTTCGCCACCGGTCCTGCTCGGCGGGCCGGTGATCTTTCCGCTCGCCCAGGCGCGCGATGTGCTGCGCGCCTATTCGGACTTCGCCGGCGACGCCACCGACGACATGTACGCCGACGCGGCGCTCACGACCTTGCCGGACGGACAGAAAGTCATCGTCATCGACACCTGCTATGCGGGCGCGATCGACGCGGGCGAAAAGGCGTTCGCACCGATCCGCAAGTTCGGCAAGCCCATGGTGGATGCGATCGCACCGACGCCATACGTGACCCTGCAGACAAGCTCGGACAAGGTGCTCGCCGTTGGTCGCCACTACTATCTCAAGGCGGGCTTCCTGCGGACCATCGACGCACCCTTCGGCGACAGCCTGGTCGAGGAATTCGCGAGCCTGCCACCCGCGGTCATCGTGATCTTCGCCGACGCGGGCGGCGCGATCAGCCGCGTCGATCCGACCGCCACCGCTTTCTGGCACCGGCCGGCGCGCTGGAACATCGTGACCGCAACGGTGTGGGACAACCCCGCCGATACGGAGTCGAACATGGCGGCAGGTCGCCGCGCCTACGCGATCGCCGAGCCCCACGTGAAGGGTTTCTACGTCAACGACGTGAACCTCGCCGAACAAAGCCAGGCGAAGATCGACAGCAACTACGGCGGCAATCTCGCACGGCTTGCGAAGGTGAAAACGAAGTACGATCCGGCGAACCTCTTTCACCTGAATGCCAATGTGATGCCGGCGCGGGCCTAGCCCGCGCTACCGCGGCCGGAAGATCGCGGGAACGCCCGTGCGCCGGACGATTGTTCGACCCAGCTTCCACGACGTGGGGATCGTGAGGTGGTTGGCGTCGTAGTAGCGGGGAACGCCCTTCGCGTCCACCGCCGAGCAGACGCCGTCCGGGCACAGGAAGCGGGTGGGGTCGAAGTAATCGACGTTCGGCGTCTGATTGGCAAACGCCTGCAGGCGGGCATTCAACGACGCCACGCTTCCACTCGCAGTAGCCGTCGGGTGCGGACACACGAGCCCCGGATAGCTCAGCGCCTTTTCGCGGCAGCGCCTGTCGTACCCCGGGATGACCGGCACCTTGCCGATCAGGATGATCCGCTTGCCGCGCTTCGCGAGCGAGCGCACCGAATCGAAAAACTCGTCGAGAAACCGGTCTGATCGCGCCTGATAGCTCGGCCAGTCGGCGGAGATGATCAGCGTATGAAACGGCCCGACGATCGCCGACGCCAACGCACTCGCCTTGCGGCAGTCCGCGAGCCGACGGGGCTGTACGAATGGCGTGGGATCGCGATCCATGGGCGGGCAGGTGCCGATCTCGAGGTTCCGGAACCGGAATCCCGCGGCCTGCGCGAATGCGCCCACCATGCCGACGTAGTGCGCCGCGTTCGAATCTCCCCATAGCAACGTGTCGCTGGTCCTCGCGGCGTCACCGAGCTCGCATTGCGCCTTCCTCGCGTCGTTCGCACTCGGGGACTGGACCTGGCATACGTACGCATAAGTGTTGGCGGGTCGGGATTCCCTGCGCAGCGCGGTCACCTGCGCCCGGTAATCCGACGTCCAGTGCAGGCCATACCCGTCCGTATACATCGCCGCGAGCGAGACGATCGCGAGCGCGCTTGCGGGAAGGACATACTGATTCCAGATGACACGTGGAGCGGCCGCGGGCGAGCGGCGGGCGGGGGTTTCGACGAAACGGTAACTGAGGTAGGCGCAGGCGAACGTCGACGCGAACAGCGCAACCGCGGCGGCCGGGCCGATCTGCGCGTGCCCGTAGCGATAGAACGCCAGCAGCGGCCAGTGCCAGAGATACGCCGA
>CADEFQ010000027.1:13156-25118 GCA_902826635.1 uncultured Pseudomonadota bacterium | reverse complement strand
CCATTGAACACGCCAAACGCCACGAGCGCACCCAGCAGCAGCTCTCCCGCGCGAGTGGGCAGCATGTAGTACGAGAACAGCGCAGCGGTCTCGTACAGCGCCTGTGCCAGCCAGAATGAAAGCAGCGCGATCACGCCCATCGCGATGGCAAGGCCCCAGCTGTGGCAGAGCCGACGCGCGGCAAGGAGCAACAGCGGCCAGAAAATGTAGAACTGCTCCTCGACGCCGAGCGACCACAGATGAAGCAAGGGCAGCTCGCTGCTTGCCGCGGCAAAATAACTGGTGTCCTGATGTGTCCAGAAGTAGACATTCGCGAGCGAGGCCACGGACCACAGCGCCGATTCCGCCGCGCGCTCGGTGTCTTCGGGCAGGAGCAGGACGTGGGCCGCGAGGACCGTCGCGAAGACGACCACCAGCATCGCGGGCGCAATGCGTTTCACCCGGCGCCGATAGAACTCGAGCAGCGAGAATCGCCCATCCCGCATCTCGTTGAGTATGTTCAGCGAGATCAGGTAGCCGGAGATGACGAAGAATATGTCCACCCCGACGAAGCCGCCGGGGAGCCACGCCCTGTCGATGTGAAAGACGATGACAGAGAGCACGGCGACAGCCCGCAAGCCATCGATATCAGGCCGATAACCGCTCGACGGGGCCATGGCAATTGTTCTTGTTGAGGCCAAGGCGGCAGGCTATCCGCTCCGGCTAAGCGTCGCGCTGCATCCCGTCACATTTGCGCGCCGGTGAACGGGGATTTGGTGCCGGCTACAGGATTCGAACCTGTGACCCCCTGATTACAAATTGGAGGCCCCAACTGCACCAGCTGGTCAGGGCAACCGGTACCAAGTCGAGCGACCGCCGCCTTGTCGCACGAGCAACCCCTTCTCGATCAGAGTACCGAATGTGGATTTGAGCGTGTTTGCGCTCGCCCCATGTTCACGCACCATGTCGCGCGTGGTCACGCGGCCTTGCGCTTTGGCGTAATCGAGAATCTTCACAGCCAGATCGGAGAGCTCGACGGCCGACCTCTCGCGTTCTACCTTTTGGGCGAGAGTGCGCATTTGCTGTTGCAGGGCGCGCATGAAAAACAGAAGCCACGGCTGCCAATCTGGCGCGTCGGCTTTGAGCGTGCCCTGCGTCTGGCGCAGCGCGAGGTAATAGCCTTCCTTGCTGTTCTCGATCACGCTCTCGAGCGAGCTGTAAGGCACATAGGAATAGCCTGCCTGGAGCAAAAGCAACGTCGTGAGAATGCGCGAGAGGCGACCGTTGCCATCTTGAAACGGGTGGATCGCAAGAAACACCACTATGAACACGGCGACGATCAAGAGCGGGTGCAGCGTCTTGTTTGTTCTGGCGTCTTCAAGCCATGCCAGAAGCTCGGTCATTCGGCGCGGCGTGGCGAATGGCGTAGCCGTCTTGAACACGACTCCGATCATCGCGCCCTTCTCGTCAAATGCGCCAACATCGTTGGGAACGGTTTTGTATTCGCCGCGATGCCGTTCGTCCTTGGCGCTGTGGCGCAGCAGGTCGCGGTGGAGTTGCTTGACGTGGTTTTCGGTGACGCGAAGATCCGCCCACGACTGAAACACCGTTTCCATCACCTCGGCATAGCCCGCGACCTCCGCTTCATCACGGCTCTTGAAAGCCTTGGTGTCGAGCCGACCCAGCAACTCCTCGACCTCGCGATCGGTCAGCTTGCTGCCTTCGATGCGCGTGGATGAACCGATACTCTCGATGGTCGCGATGCGCTTCAGCGCGCTCAGGCGCTCGGGCGCGATGGTTCCCAGCGCGCGCCAGGCACCCTTGAACTCGTCCAGCTCCGACAGCAGGGCGAGAAGCTGTGTCGTGATTTTTATGGTGTCGGTATTGACCATACCGGTATCTATACCGGAATAGACCGGAATATCAAGCCGAATACTTACCGGAATAGACCGGATTAACCACAAATCGCGTAGCCGGAAGCCCCCAGGGGCGTGTGCGACAGAAAATTGCACGGACGATGGCCGCTTTCTCGCCTAGCCGCCGCCCATGCTACCTACGCTGTTACCAAGGTAGACGCGGCCCAGTTGGCCCCAGGTTGAAAAGTCTAATGAGCCAATTCAACTCGTCATGCTCGGGCGGGAACTTCCGGTGGACCTTATCCCAGTCCACCGGGTCAAGGTTCTGGAGTCCGCCAGTGCGCGCGATCTCTGAATTTAGGTTGATCGGACTTACGGGCCAATCGTCAAGGATGGCCGGGATTCTCGATGCCGCCGCCCAAGCTTTTTGATCGGCGACCGGGAACACCGCCGCCCAAATTGTCAGGCTGCCCTTCCGCTCACCGACAGCGTAGAGATTCAACAAGGTTTCTGGGCGGCGAAAGTACACATCCAGGACGGCGGCGTGAATCCGCTCGTCATTGTCTTCATCCCACTTAACGGCGAACCGATGCTCGCACGCGCCGCTGTCAGGGCCGTGCTCGATCTTGATCGGCAAGGAATAGATGGTCCACGGCAACGCAGGCCGCAGATCGTGAACAACACGAAGTGGATAACTCATGATTTTTTCCTCGGCCTTGCCAGGCCAGACAGATGACCGGTCACGTCGGACCGGGCTGCACTCGAAATGAGCTACAGCGGATCTACTTGAACATGAGGCTCGGAGAATTTCAACCGTTGGCATTCCTGGAGCGAATCGCCAGCAACGGAGCGCGGTCTGCTATTGAAATCTCCGGCGCTTGAATGCCCGAACATCCGACGGCGCCTATTCGAACCACTCACCGCCACGGCGCTTTGCGGCAAAACGCTTGTGCCAATAGGCCTCAATTCCGTAGGCGTCATCGGTGCTGATCGTATGGACGCTAACTTCTTGTTTGGTCGGACAGGAATTGGTGCCGGCTACAGGATTCGAACCTGTGACCCCCTGATTACAAATCAGGTGCTCTACCAACTGAGCTAAGCCGGCGCCGCCAGGAAGGCGATTCTACCCCGGCGCGGGCGCCGCGGCGGGACAGGGCTTCAGTTCGAGCTGGCTCGACCCGTCACGGTTGAAAGCCTCGGCCTCCGCGATCTCCTGCGGCGTATGCAGCGAGAGGTCGATCCACCAGCTCGTGCCGATGCGCAGCCGTTCGGTGACGTCGGGCACATACCCGAGCCGGCGCAGCTCGGCGGCGCGACGATCGGCGCGATCGCGGTCGGTGAAAAGGCCGACCGAAATGCGGCGCGCGTCGGTGTCGGCCATCACGCTCGCGTCGGTGATGCCGGCGCGCGCGAGGCGCGCGAGCGCACGCGTTTCCGCCCGGGTATCGCGCTGCGCCGGGAGCGACACCCAGAAACCTTCCGCCAGACGCGACTCTTCGGTGCGGGTGCGGGCGTCATAGCCCCCGTCCCCGAAGGCGGTGGCTGCCCGCGTCGCTTCCGCTTCACTCGCGAAGGGCCCGATCGAACGGCAGGCGGCAGCCGCCACCGCAGCCGCAGTCGCAGTCGCAGTCGCCGTCGAGGACGCTGCCCCCGCCGGGCTCGCTGCCCCGGCCGATGCGACCTTGATCTCGCTCGCCAGCCTGAGCCGCGGCACGTCGGGCGGCGGGGAGGTCGGCATCGGCGGCGCCGCCGGCGTGAGCATCGCCCAGCCGAGCAGACCGAGATTGGCGGCAAGTAGGGCAAAGAACAGCGTGCGCACGGCGCGAGTCTAACCGAGAGCCGTGGCGATCACGCGAGCGCTGCGAGACCGCGCAGCACGAGATCCGGCACCTGCCGGTACGGCACCGTGACCCAGGGAAGCACCGCTGCCGCGCCACCGCCCGTGATCACGAGCCCCGGCCGTGCGCCGAGCGACCGGGCCTCGCCGTACGCGCGCTCGATCAGCGCGGCCGCGGCGAGGCGCGATCCGTGCACGAGCGCCTCGTGTGTGCTGCGCGCGAACGCGGTTCGACGCCCCGCTCGACCCGGCGTGGTGCGGCGGCGGATGCCGTGCGTGTCGCGCAACAGGCTCTCGACCATGAGCGCCGGCCCCGGCACGATCACGCCGCCCCGGTGCCGCCCGTCGCGCGAGACGAAATCGACCGTCATCGCGGTCCCGATATCGACCACGACGAGCGATCGCACCGGCGCATACAGGTGGTGCGCTCCGATCACCGCCGCCCAGCGATCGGCGCCGAGTCGCCACGGCTCTCGATAGCCACAGCGCACGCCCGCCGCCCGCGCGGAGGTCTGAAGGAGCCACGGATCGACACCCGTCGCACGCCGTAGTGCGAACACCAAAGCCCGCGTGTGTGGAGCGCGCGCGACCGACACCATGCGAATCGCATCGAGGCGCTTCGGCAGCGCAGCGAGTAACGCGGCCACCGGGATTTCGCTGTCGGCGCCGATCGGCAGCGCGCGTTGCCGCCCGATGCGACCGGCATTTTGCAGCGCCCACTTGACGCGACTGTTGCCGACGTCGAGCAGCAGCGTGCGACCCTCGCTCATGCCTGCGCCCGCACGCTGACTTCACCGGCGACGAAGCGCTGCAGTCCCGCGGGTGTTTCGACGAGCAGCGCACCGGCGGCGTCGATGCCGCGCGCAATGCCGACCTGCGCTTCAGTGCCGAGCGTGACCGAGACCGGCCGGCCGCGCAGCGCGTCCGCGTGCCGCCATTCCGCCGCAAACGGCGCGAAGCCGCGCGCCGCAAACTGCGGCAGCGCGGCCGCGAGCTCGCCGACGACGCGCGCGACGAGCGCGTTGCGATCCGCGCTGCCGCCGAGCTCGACGACGTCGATCGCGTCGTTGCCGGCGGCGGCGACCTGCGCCCTCGTCGCGGCATCGAGCGCCACATTCGCGCCGATCCCGATCACGACCACGACGGGGCCTGCCGACTCCGCGCGCATTTCAATCAGGATGCCACCGAGCTTGCGCCCGCCCGCGACAAGATCGTTCGGCCACTTGAGCGCGAGACCCGGCACGCCCTGCGCACTGAACGCGCGCAGCGCGCAGACGCCGACCACGAGCGACAGCGCCGCGAGATCCCGCGGCAATTGGTCGAACGTCCACGCCATCGAGAGGCACACGGCGCCGCCGAGTGGCGCGACCCACGGTCGCCCCCGCCGCCCGCGACCTGCGGTCTGATGCTCGGCGAGCAATACGGCGACACGCCCGGGCGCCGGCTCCTTCGCGGCGAGCAGCGCGGCATTCGTGGACGGCAGGCTCCACTCGACGTCGCAAGCTGCGAGGCGCGCCAACGCCCCTTCCGGCAACTGCGCGCGGATCTGCGCCGCATCGAGCGCCGCGATGCCATCGCAAAGGCGATATCCCCGATTGGACGCCACCTCGACGCGTGCGCCGGCGTCCTCGAGTGCGTGTACGGCCTTCCACACCGCGCTGCGCGTCACGCCGAACTCGACCGCGAGCGCCTGGCCGGACGCAAACTCGCCGTCGCTCAGCCGGCGAAAAACCTGCTGTGCGAGCGTCACCCGAAGAGCCACAGGCGTCGCGCGCGGGGCTCGGTGCCGGCGCGCATGCGGGTGATATTCGCCCTGTGCGTGAACAGCACGAGCGCTGCGGCGGCAATACCGAAGGCGAGCAGCGGAGCGGTCGGATCGACGCGGGCGAGCCAGACGTAGAGCGGCAGCGCCGCCGTGGCGGTCATCGAGGCAAGCCCCACGTAGCCGAACACGATCACCATCACGAACCAGACGGCCAGCACGGCGACGAGCGCGGCGGGAGCGAGTGCCAGCAGCGCGCCGACCAGCGTAGCGGCGCCCTTGCCGCCGCGAAAACCGTGCCACACCGGCCAGACGTGGCCCACCATCGCCGCCAACGCACAAGCGGCCGGCAGCCACGGGGGCGAAGCGCCGAGGCGCAGCGCGACGCCCGGCAACAGCGCCGCGGCGAGCCAGCCCTTGCCGAAATCGATGATCACGACGGCGAGCGCGAACCACGGCCCCTGCGTGCGCAGCGCATTGGTTCCGCCTGCATTGCCGCTCCCGAGCGTGCGGATGTCGACCCCGCCGCGTAGCCGCCCGACGAGGAGCGCACCGCTCACCGATCCGAGGAGGTACGCCGCGACCACCGCCGCGACGAGGAGTGCATTCGCGGTCACCTGAACACCTCCGCAATCATGCAGCGCACGCTGCCGCCGCCCAGTTGCTCGATCGTCGGCACCGGCACGGCGAGTACGCTGTCGGCGCACGCGGCGAGTCGTGCGTACCGTTCCGGTGCAAGCTGCGCGCGAGCCGTGGCCGACAGCACGACGACACCACTGTCACCCAGCGCCTCGTCCCAGGTTTCGAGCTCGAGCAGGTTTCCGGCGAAGGCCTCGATCTCTGCACGAGTGAGTTCGATGACGTCGCGGCCGCTCGCGGCAAGCCGCGCCAAGGCGCGCGCGCGATCGGCGGGCGCCACGCAGTCCGCCCCGATCGCCGCGAAACGGCGCCCGATCCCCATCAGGACATTCGTGTGGTAGAGCGGCGTGCCGTCGCGATCGCTCGCGTCGAAGACCTCCGCCGCATAACCCATCGCCTCGCACCACTCGCGCAGCACGTGCTCGTTCGTGCGTGGCGAGCGGCAGGCATACGCCACGCGCTCGACACGATCGAGCACGAGGCTGCCCGTGCCTTCGAGGAACCGGCCTTCACGCTCATGCGCCGTGAGATCGATCGTGCGCGCGATCCGGAATCCGGTGTCGCTCGCCACCTGATCGACGATCTCGCGTCGCCGCTCCGCACGGCGGCTCACGGCCTGCATGGGATACAGCACGACCGTGCCATCCGCGTGCCAGCTCACCCAGTTGTTCGGGAAGATCGCATCGGGCTTCACCGGCGCGCGCGTATCGCTCGCAACGCAGACCTGCACGCCTTCACTGCGCAGCGCCGCCACCATCGCGTCGAACTCCGCGAGCGCGAGCGCCTGCGCTTCCGCGCCCGGGAGCGCGCCGGCCTTCTGCATGCGGTTGGTGACGGCCGTTTCGGCGTTGTAGCCGAACGCCGCGGGGCGCACGAGAAACACCGTATCGGTGCATTGCTGGATCATCGAGGCTGTCGGCAGGGTTTACAGTTTTCGGCGGTCGGAGCGGGACGTCCTGCCAAAGATATAGCATTTTCAGTGGCTTAACACGGGTGGCACAAGCGTTGCTGCATGAAGACGGGGCTCTGCAGCGAGAGCATCCGCAAGGGGGTCGAGCGCACCGCAAGGTCGCGCCGGGGGAAAAGCCCGCGATGAGAGTCGCGGGCTTTTTCTTTGGCGCGCCCGTTGCGGCGGGCGCACAATGACCGCGCCCATGAGTGAGCACGTCCCCACACTCTCCGCCACGGCGGTCGAGACGGATGCTTTTGCACGCGCGATCGCCACTGCGTACGAGCGCCTGGGGTTCGTGGTCATTGCCGATCACGGCATCGAGCAGCGGCTGATCGACGATTGCCTCGAGGCGTTCCGCGCGTTCTTCGCACTCCCCGAAACGGTGAAGCGCCGCTATCACGTTCCGGGTAGCGGCGGCGCGCGCGGCTACACGCCGTTCGGCGTCGAGACCGCCAAGGGCGCGGTCCACCACGACCTGAAGGAATTCTGGCACGTGGGTCGCGAGCTGCCGGGACAGCGATACACGGCATCGATGCCGCCGAATCTCTGGGTCAGCGAAGTGCCGCAGTTTCGCGAACGCACGCTCGCGTTGTGGGCCGCGTTCGATGCGCTCGGCCGCCGCCTGCTCGGGGCGATTGCGCATGCCCTCGCGTTGCCGCGGGATTTTTTCGAGGACAAGGTCAATGAGGGCAACAGCGTGCTGCGCGTGCTGCACTATCCTCCGGTCGCCAGCGAAACCGGCAGCGTGCGCGCCGGCGAGCATGAAGACATCAACGTGATCACGCTGCTTCTCGGCGCCGAAGAGCCGGGCCTCGAGATCAGGACGCGCGAAGGACACTGGCTGCCGGTAAACCCGCTGCCCGGCTCGGTGGTTTGCAACGTCGGCGACATGCTGCAGCGGCTCACGAATGGCGTGCTGCGCTCGACCACCCACCGCGTCGTCAACCCGGCGCCGGAACGCGCCGGCCGCGCACGCTACTCGATGCCGTTCTTCCTGCACTTCAATCCCGACTACGAAATCCGCACACTGCCCTCGTGCATCTCGGCGGACGCGCCGGATCGCTTTCCCGATCCCATCACCGCGGACGCCTTCCTGCTGCAGCGTCTGAAAGAGATCAAACTGCTATGACGGCTCTGTATCTCCAGGCCGTGCTCGGCCTGTGCGTGTTCGTGGCCCTGGCGTTGCCGTTCAGCTCCAACATCCGGCGCATCAACTGGAAGCTCGTCGCCATCGCGATCGTGCTGCAGTTCGCGATCTGCATCCTGCTGCTCAAGGTGCCGGTGATCAGTGACGGGCTCGCCGCGGTGAACCGCGCCGTCGGGGCGCTCGGGGCCGCGACCCGCGAAGGCACCTCCTTCATTTACGGCTACCTTGGCGGCGGCGCGACGCCGTTCACGGTCACGAACCCCGGCACGCTCGTGACGTTCGCGTTCCAGGTGCTGCCGCTCGTGATCGTGATGTCGGCGCTGTCGGCGCTCTTCTGGTTCTGGCGCATCCTGCCCCTGGTCGTGCGTGCGATTGCGTGGGTGTTCGAACGAGCGCTCGACACGCGCGGTCCGGCGGGGCTCGCGGCCACGGCGAACGTGTTCCTCGGGCAGATCGAAGCGCCGCTCCTCGTGCGGCCGTATATCGCCACCATGACCCGCTACGAGCTGCTGCTGCTGATGACGGCCGGCATGGCGACGATCGCCGGCTCCGTGATGGTGATCTATGCCGCGATGCTCGGACCGCAGTTCGAGGGCATCCTCGGCCACCTGATCACGAAATCGATCATGTCGGTGCCCGCCGCGATCCTGTTCGCGCACGTGATGCTGCCCGACGAGGCGGAAGCCGCGCACGCCCAGGTGACCGAACCGCCGCGGATCTATGAAGGGGCGATGGACGCCATTTCGCGTGGCACTTCCGACGGCCTCAACATCTACCTCAACATCCTCGCGATCCTGCTGGTGTTGATCGCCTTCGTCGCGTTGCTGAACGGCGCGCTCGGCCTCTTCCCCGACGTCGCGGGCACGCCGCTCACGCTCGAGCGCATGGCGGGCTGGGTGTTCGCACCGATTTCCTGGCTGATGGGCGTACCGTGGAGCGAAGCGCTCACCTCGGGTTCGCTGATCGGCGTGAAGACCGTGCTGAACGAGTTCATCGCCTACCTGAAGCTCGCGGACCTGCCGCCGGGCGCGCTGTCCGAGCGCAGCCGCCTGATCACGATCTACGCGGTCTGTGGCTTCGCGAACATCTCGAGCATCGGGATCCAGATCAGCGGCATCGGCGCCATGGCGCCGGAGCGCAAGCGCGATCTCGCGGACCTTGGGCTGCGCGCGCTGGTGGCGGCGACGCTCGCCTCGACGATGACGGGCGCCGTGGTCGGCATCGTCGCGTATTGAGCGCGCACGCGCATGGCGAAGCTGTATTTCTATTACTCGACGATGAACGCGGGCAAATCGACCGCGCTGCTGCAGGCGAGCCACAACTACGGCGAGCGCGGCATGCGCACGCTCGTGTACACGGCGCGCTTCGACAACCGTGGCGCCGGGCGCGTGCATTCGCGCATCGGCATTGAGGCCGACGCACGGCATTTCGGCGCCGGCGACGACCTGTATGCGGATATCGCGCGCGAGCACGCGCATGCGCCGGTCGCCTGCGTGCTCGTCGACGAGGCGCAGTTCCTCGAACCCTTGCAGGTGCGGGCGCTGTGCGCGGTGGTCGACGAGCTCGACGTGCCGGTACTGTGCTACGGGCTGCGCACGGATTTTCGCGGCGAGCTCTTTCCGGGCAGCGCGCAGCTCCTCGGCTGGGCGGACAACCTCGTCGAGATCAAGACCATCTGCCATTGCGGCCGAAAGGCGACCATGGTGGTGCGCGTGACGCCGCAAGGCGCCGTCGAACGCGCCGGGGCACAGGTCGAAATCGGTGGCAATGACCGCTATATCCCCTTGTGCCGCCGACATTTCGTGTCGGCGGTGCGTAGCGGACGCGCTTAGTCATTGTCATCGTGGCAGCTTCCATTTAAGTTGCCATTCGCGATCAGGGAGAAAAACATGATTACAGTCTGCCGCGGTCCCGGCCGTTACTCGTTTGCACTCGTCCTCGCCATGCTGGCCGTCGCGAGTCCACCCGCGCTCGCCCAGGTCACCACCTCCCAGATCGTCGGCACCGTGACCGACACCGACGGCCATCCCGTCGATGGCGCCGAGGTGACGATCACGCACGTCCCGACCGCAGCCGCCTCGGTCGTGACGACGCGCCCCGATGGCTACTTTTCGCTCAACAACGTGCGCATCGGCGGGCCCTTCACCGTCGCGGTCTCGAAGGAGGGCTACGACGCCTCGACGGCCGAAGGAGTCTCGACGCAAGTCGGGCGTCCGACCAGCATCAGCATCCAGATGCGCCCCGCCCTCACCGAGGTGGTGGTCGCGAGCGCGCGCGAGCAGGAACTGGCACTTGGCTCCGGCACGAGTTTTTCGCTCGAAACGATCAGCGAGATGCCCAGCATCGGCCGTGACATCAAGGACATCGCGCGCATCGATCCCAAGATCTGGATCGACGCGGCCAACGTCGACGCGATGGAAATCGCCGGCACCAACAGCAAGTACAACAGCATCAACGTCGACGGCATCCGCCAGAGCGACGATTTCGGCCTCAACAACAACGGTTACCCGTCGAACCGCTCCCCGGTCACCCTCGATGCGATCGAGGCGTTCACGGTCGAAGTGGCGCCGTTTGACGTGCAGTACTCCGGCTTCCAGGGCGGCTCGGTCAATATCGTGACGAAATCGGGCAGCAACGATTTCCATGGCTCCGCTTGGTACTACAAGAACCAGGATTCCTGGGCGGGCGATCGCAGCAAGGATCGCCGGATCAACCTCAATTTCGACGAGTTCACCTACGGCGCAACGCTCGGCGGGCCGATCCTGCGCGATCGCCTGTTCTTCTTCCTCAGCTACGAGAAGGTCGAGCGCGAAACACCGGTCGACGCGGGCCCGGGCGGCGCCGGCTTCCCGGTGAGCGTGAACCAGGTTTCCGACGCCGATTTCAACCAGATCGTGTCGATCACGCAGAGCGTCTACGGCTACGACGCCGGCGAACTCATCCGCTCGAACACCGAAGAGGACGAGCGCATCCTCGCGAAGCTCGACTGGCAGATCGCCGATGACCATCGCGTTTCGGTGACCTACCAGAAGAACGAGGGGGTCACGGTCGTGCAGCCGAACGCGAGTGCCGCCACCGGCCGCCTCGGCACGCGCTCGAACTGGTACAACCGCCCGATCAACCTCGAGAACCTGTCGCTGCAGCTGTTCTCGAACTGGACACCGTGGCTCACGACCGAGCTGAAGGCGGGCCGCAAGGAAGTGACGGCGCCGCAGACCCCGGTGTTCGGTGCGAACTTCTCCGAGTTCCAGGTTCGCACCGCGACCGGCGGCATCGTGCACGTGGGTCCCGACGAATTCCGCCACGCGAACGTGCTGACGAACGACCTCAACACGTTCAAGCTGAAGGCCGACATGCTCTTCGGCGACCACACGGTGACGGTGGGCGCCGAACTCGAGCAGCTCGACCTCTTCAACCAGTTCGTGCCGCGCAGCCTCGGCCAGTACATCTTCAACTCGATCGCCGACTACCAGAACCGGTCTGCGGCGAGCTTCAGCTACAGCAACGCGTTCACGAACAACTCGATCGACGGCGCGGCCGCCTTCGGCACCGACACGCTGAGCTTTTACCTGCAGGATGCCTGGCGGGTGACGCCGTCGCTCACCGTGCAGGCCGGACTGCGCCTCGAGGACTATTCCTCCAGCGACAAGCCACGCGTCAACACCAATTTCGCAACGCGCTACGGCTTCAGCAACACCGAAACCTACGACGGCCGCGATCTGCTGCTGCCGCGCCTCGGCTTCGATTGGGAAGTCGCGGCCGACACGAAAATCCGTGGCGGCGTCGGCCT
>CADEFQ010000027.1:0-13056 GCA_902826635.1 uncultured Pseudomonadota bacterium | reverse complement strand
TCGGCTTCGATTGGGAAGTCGCGGCCGACACGAAAATCCGTGGCGGCGTCGGCCTTTTCGGCGGCGGTTCACCGAACGTCTGGCTGTCGAACAGTTTCGCCAACGACGGCGTCGCGATCGTCGCGCAGAACTGCCCGGCGAACTCGATGTCGCCGACCGTCTGCAGTGCGCCTGCGGGCGCGCCCATTCCGGCGGCGCAGATCCTCACCAACGTGAACGGCAGCGTCATCCCGGCGGCGATACTCGCAGCGCAAGGCGGCCTGTCCGGTGACGGCCCCGTGAACGCAATCGACCCCGGCTTCGAAATCCCCTCTTCCTGGCGTTACAACCTCGGCGTCGAGCACTTCTTCGACCTGGGCAAGCTCGGCGAGGGTTACCGGCTGAGCGCCGATCTCCTCTACACGACGGTCAAGGACCAGATCCTGTATCGCGACCTGCGCCTGCGGCAGACCGGCACCGCGCCGGACGGCCGCCCGATCTACTCGCAGCAGGGACCCTCGAGCCGCGGGTCCGCGCAGGACCTCCTGCTCACCAACACGAGCGAGGGCGAGGCGATCGTGTGGACGATCGACCTGACGGGCCGCTGGAATACGAGCGTCGGCCGCTTCGACGCCTACCTCGGCTACGGCCACCAGGACGTGAAGGACGTCAATCCCGGCACGAGCTCGCAGGCCTCATCGAACTGGGACAACCTAGCGACCGAGGACCCGAACAATCCGAAGCTCGCGCGATCGAACTACGAGATTACGCATCGCTTCCCGCTGCAGCTCACGTGGCGCAAGGCGTTCTTCGGCGATTACGAGACCAACGTCGGCCTCTTCGTCGAACGCCGTTCGGGCCGGCCGTTCAGCTACACCTTCGGTTCGGCGACCTCCGGCTTCGGCGACCCGCGCCAGAGCGCGCGCCAGCGGCAATTGCTGTACGTACCGCTGAATCCCGGTGACGTCGACTACGGCGGCGGCCTCACGCCGCAGGCGCTCGAAGACTTCATCGTGGCGAGCGGCCTCGACAAATATCGCGGCAGCATCGCGCCACGCAACGCCTTCAGCAGCCCCTGGGTCACGTCCGCCGACCTGCGTTTCTCGCAGGAAATCCCGGCTTTCCTGGGTAGCAGTCGTGCGGTGGTGTCGCTCGACATCGAAAACGTCGCGAACCTCATCAACAAGGATTGGGGCCAGCTCGCGTCCGTGCAGTTCCCGTACGTCGCGCCGGTGCTCAACGCGTCGATCAACGCCGCGACCGGCCGGTACACCTACTCGCCGCTGCCGGGCCGCACCACGCCGGCGCCGGCGAACTTCGTCGTCTCGCCGGCACAGTCTTCGGTGTGGCAGATGCAGTTGGGGATACGGTTCGAATTCTGAACAAGCGCGCGACCTGCGGCGTCGCGAGCGCACTGTGGCTCGCCGTCGCGGCGCCGGGCGCGGCGGCGAACGGCGACACGGTACGAATCGCGACTTTCAACACGAGCCTGAATCGGCCCGTTGCGGGCGCGTTGTCCGCGGCCCTCTCGACATCGAGCGATGCACAGGCCCGCGCAATCGCGCGGATGATCCAGCATGTCCGCCCCGACATTCTCCTGCTGAACGAGTTTGATTACGACGCGGCGGGCGCCGCGGCCGATCGCTTCCAGCAGCACTATCTCGGCGTGGCGCAGGGTGCGGAGCGTGCGATCGGGTTCCCGTATCGCTATCTCGCACCCGTCAACACCGGGGTGCCGTCGGGGTTCGACCTCGATCACGACGGTCGTCGCAACGGCCCGGCCGATGCGCTCGGCTTCGGCGCGTTTCCCGGCCAGTACGGCATGTTGCTGCTGTCGCGCTATCCGATCGACCTGGCTCGTGTGCGCACGTTCCAGCACCTCCGCTGGCGCGACATGCCGGGCTCGCTGCTGCCACCGGGCTGGTACCCGGCCGAAGCGCTCGCGGTGCAGCCGCTGTCATCGAAGAGCCACTGGGACCTGCCGATCCGGATCGGGGCGACGACCCTGCACGTGCTCGCGAGCCATCCGACGCCGCCCGTTTTCGACGGACCCGAAGACCGCAACGGGCGGCGCAATCACGACGAGATCCGGCTCTGGGCGGACTATCTGACACCCGGCCGTGAGCACTGGATCGTCGACGATGCGGGCAGGCGCGGTGGCCTCGATGCCGAGGCG
Organism: uncultured Pseudomonadota bacterium; assembly: GCA_902826635.1. Taxonomy (GTDB): domain Bacteria; phylum Pseudomonadota; class Gammaproteobacteria; order Steroidobacterales; family Steroidobacteraceae; genus CADEFQ01. Next base: position 10,901 of record CADEFQ010000027.1, on the reverse strand, counting down.
CTTTTCGTCATCCTCGGCGACCAGAATGCCGACCCCGAAGACGGCGAGTCAGTCGATCACGCGATCCGGCAACTGCTCGGGCACCCGCGCGTGGGTACATCGCCCGCGCCGCGGAGCGAGGGCGCGCGCCTCGCCTCACAGCGCCAGGGCGGCGTGAATCGCAACCAGCGCGGTGACCCGTCGAACGACACCGCGGATTTTGAGGACCGGCGCACCGGCAACCTGCGCGCCGACTATGTGCTGCCATCGCGCGAGCTCGAAGTTCGCGCGGCGGGCGTGGAATGGCCCGACGACGGCTCGCGAGCGCCGTCGGATCACCACCTCGTGTGGGTCGATGTCGACCTCACCGAACAGCCCTAGGGAACGGTATCCAGCACGGAGTATTTCCGCTCGAGCTGCTTGCGCTGACAGGCGCGCGCCGTGTCCTTTTCGCCGCACACCTTCGCGACGATCTCCCGTTCCCACGATCCGTAGACCGGGTTCGGTAATACGAACCAGCGCGCGCCGAACATCGGCATCAGCTCGGCGCGCCGGGCCGCGAACACGTCGCGCTCGACGAAATCGCGCAGGTCGTCGCCGAACAGCGCGACGATCCGGTACTGCCGCGCGATCGCGGCGCGCCGCGAGCCCTTGTCGCTCGTGCGCCATTCGGGCGTGCCGTTGCGCATCAGGTAGCTGTTCACTTTGTCCGCGTCCGGAAAGCCGAGCGCCACGAGATTGCGCATCGTCGCGGTGCGCTGCGGACAAGGGTCGGCGCCGGCGGGCTCGGGCGTCAGCGGGCATTCCCGATTCGTAAGGTAGAAGATCCGGTGGCCCGCGCCGCGGGCGGCGCGCAGGAATTCGCGGGCGCCGGGAATCGCTGTCGCGGCCGCCTCCTGCACCCAGGCGCTCCAGCTTGCGGCTTTGTACTCCTGCCGATCGCGCACCAGGCGCGCCTGATAGTAGCTGTTGTCGAGGATCGTATCGTCGACGTCGAGAACGATCGCGGTCGGCAGCGCCGCGAGCGATCCGGATGCCGCGCCCCACTGCTCGAGTGCGGCCGACCCCGGCGCCGCGAGGGTCGGCAACTGCGCGGTGGCCTGCGCATAGACCTGCGAGGCAAGGGCCGCGTATTCGGCGGCGGTCTGCATCCAGAGGAGACCGTTCAGCTGCTCGCGCGCAGTGTCGTCGGCACGCACGGCCGGCGCGAACGCAAGGATCACCCCGATGCACGCGGCCGTGGCGCCGTTGATCCTCATCGCCCTCATGCCGTTCCTCCACCTTCGCCGAGATGCGCAATCACGAGATCCGCCGCATCTTCCGCCGACATCGACGCCGTGTCGATGCGAAGCTCGGGATTCTCCGGCGCTTCGTAGGGCGAATCGATGCCGGTGAAATTCGTGAGCTCGCCACGCCGCGCCTTGGCGTAGAGCCCCTTCGTGTCGCGCTGCTCCGCCTCGGCGAGCGCGGTATCGACGAACACCTCGACGAACTCACCGTCGGGAAAGAGTTCGCGCGCCATGCGTCGCTCGGAGCGGAACGGGGAGATGAACGAAACGAGCACGATCAGCCCGGCGTCGGTCATCAATCGCGCAACCTCCGCCACGCGCCGGATGTTCTCGACGCGATCGGCGTCGCGGAAACCGAGGTCGCGGTTGAGGCCGTGCCGCACGTTGTCGCCGTCGAGCAGGTAGGTGTGGCGACCCATCGCATGAAGCTTGCGCTCGACGAGGTTTGCGATCGTCGACTTGCCGGCGCCCGAGAGGCCCGTGAACCACAGCACGCGCGGCCGCTGCGCCTTCTGCGCGGCGCGCTGGCGCTGGTCGACGTCGAGGAACTGCCAGTGCACGTTCTGCGAGCGGCGTAGCGCGAAATGCAGCGTCCCGGCGCCGACCGTATCGCTCGTGATCCGGTCGATCAGCACGAAGGCGCCGGTCTCGCGATTCTCCGCATACGGATCGAACGCCACGGGCTCGCCGAAAGCGAGCGTGCACACGCCGATGTCGTTCAGCTCGAGCGTGCGCGCCGCCAGCTGCCCGAAGGTCGTGACGTCGAGCCGGTGCTTCAGGTGGGTGACGGTGCAGGTCACGGTGCGTGTGCCGATCCGCGCAAGATAAGCGCGCCCGGGCAACATCGGCGCCTCGTGCATCCACACGAGCGTCGCTTCCGCCTGGTCCGCGACGGCAGGCTGACTTGCCGAGCCGGCGAGCAGGTCGCCGCGGCTGACGTCGATCTCGTTCGCGAAAGTGACGGTCACGGCCTGGCCGGCGACCGCGACGTCGAGGTCGCCGCCCTGCGTGACGATCCGCGCCACGCGCGCCTGCGCGCCTGAAGGCCATGCGCAGAGCGCGTCCCCCACGCGCACCACGCCAGTCGCGATCGTCCCGGCAAAGCCGCGAAACGCGTCGTCCGGACGATTGACCCATTGAACCGGCAGGCGAAACGGCAGGCTGACGCGATCGGTGTCGACGGCGACCGTCTCGAGCCACGCCAGCAAAGTCGGTCCTTCGTGCCAGGGCGTGGCCCGGCTGCGCGAGGCCACGTTGTCACCATGCAGGGCCGAGAGCGGCACGCAGGCGATATCGGTGAAACCGAGCGGCTGGGCAAAAACGCGAAACTGCGCCTCGATCTGCGCGAAGGCGTCGCGCGACCAGCCGACGCGGTCCATTTTGTTGACCGCGACGACGACGCGCCGGATGCCGACGATCGCCATCAGGCAACTGTGGCGCAGGGTCTGCGTGCTGAGTCCGAGCTGGGCATCGACGAGCAGGACGGCGGCGTCGGCGGTGGTCGCGCCGGTAACCATGTTGCGCGTGTACTGCTCGTGGCCGGGGGTGTCGGCAACGATGAAACTTCGTTTGGGCGTCGCGAAATAGCGATAGGCGACATCGATCGTGATCGCCTGCTCGCGCTCCGCCGCGAGGCCGTCGACCAGCAGCGCGAAATCGAGGCCACCGGCCTGCGTGCCGATGCGCTTCGAGTCGGCTTCCAGCGTCGCGAGCTGGTCGGCATGCAGCGAGCGGGTCTCGTAGAGGAGCCGCCCGATCAGCGTGCTCTTGCCGTCATCGACGCTGCCGCAGGTGATGAAGCGCAACATCAGAAATAGCCTTCCCGCTTCTTGCGCTCCATCGACGCGGCCTCTTCGTGGTCGATCAGGCGCCCGTGCCGCTCGGACTGCGTCGCGGCCTGCATTTCGCGGACGATCTCCGGCACGCTCGCGGCGTTGCTTTCGATCGCGGCGGTGAGCGGGTAGCAGCCGAGCGTGCGAAACCGCACGCGACGCTGTTGCGGACGCTCGCCGGCCGCCAGCGGCAGCCGCCCGTCGTCCACCATGATCAGTTGCCCGTCCCGCTCGACCACGGGGCGCAAGGCGGCGAAGTACAGCGGCACGACGGCAATGCCCTCGCGCTCGATGTATTGCCAGACATCGAGCTCGGTCCAGTTCGAGAGCGGAAAGACACGCAGGCTCTCGCCCTTTCCGTGGCGCAGGTTGTAGAGGTCCCAGAGCTCGGGCCGCTGGCGCTTCGGATCCCAGCGGTGCTGCGCCGAACGCAGCGAAAAAATGCGCTCCTTGGCGCGGGATTTTTCCTCGTCACGCCTCGCGCCGCCGATCGCCGCATCGAAACCCTGCGCGTCGAGCGCCTGGCGCAGCGCCTGCGTCTTCATCACATCGGTATAGACGGACGACCCGTGGCTGAACGGGTCGATGCCCCGTCGCAACCCCTCCTCGTTCGTGTGCACGATCAGCTGGGCGCCGAGCCGGCGCGCCGTCGCGTCGCGAAACCCGATCATTTCGCGGAACTTCCAGGTCGTGTCGATGTGCAGCAGCGGCAGCGGCAGGCGCGCCGGGAAACAGGCCTTCAGGGCGAGGTGCAACAGCACCGAGCTGTCCTTGCCGATCGAGTACAGCAGCACGGGCCGGGCGCACTCGGCGAACACTTCCCGCAGGATGTGGATACTCTCGGCTTCGAGCCGGTCGAGGTGCGTGAGGCGCGGCAGCGCAGGCATCCGGGCAGATTACGTCAGCGCGGACGGCGGCGTCGAGACGGCGGGCGTTGTCCCGTAGAATCACCCCCGCCATGAAACTGCACCAGCTCCGCTACCTCGTCGCGGTGGTCGAAAACGGCCTCAATATCACGGCCGCCGCACAGCGCCTGCACACCTCGCAACCGGGTGTCAGCAAGCAGCTGAAGCTGCTCGAGGACGAACTCGGATTCCAGCTCTTCCTGCGCGAGGGCCGCGCGCTGACGCGCCTCACGCCGATCGGCGTGCAGGTGGTCGAGCGCGCGCAGCGCATTCTCGGCGAAATCAAATCGATCAAGCGCCTGTCCGAGGACCTGCGCAACGAGTCGGGCGGTTCGCTGTCGATCGGCACGACCCACACGCAGGCGCGCTACGTGCTCCCCCGCGTGATCCATGCCTTTCGCGAGCGCTACCCCGACGTGCAGCTGCACCTGCACCAAGGCACGTCCGAGCAGATCGCGGCGATGATGGAGCGCGACCAGATCGATTTCGCGATTGCCACCGGCTCGCACGAGCTGTTCCCGGACACCACGATCCTGCCGCTCTATCGCTGGCACCGGACCGTCGCGGTACCAAAGGGCCACCCGTTGACTCGTGAAAAGAAGCTCACGGTGAAGACCCTGGCCCAGTACCCGATCATCACGTATTCGTTCAGCTTCACGGGCACCTCCTCGCTCAACCAGATCTTCGCCGCGGCGGGCCTCGAACCGAACGTCGCGCTCACCGCGCGGGATTCCGACGTGATCAAGACCTACGTGCGCCTCGGGCTCGGCGTCGGCATCGTCGCCACGGTCGCGATCGAGCCGGAGGCGGATGGCGACCTCGTCGCCCTCGACGCCTCGCACATCTTCCCGGCGCACACGACCTGGGTGGGTTTCCGGCGCGGCACGCTGCTGCGCAAATACATGTACGAGTTCCTGCAGGCGCTCGGCGGCCACCTCGACCGGCGCAGCGTGGATCGCGCGCGGGACCTGACGACGCCCGGGGAGATCGAGCACCACTTCGCCGGCGTCGAGCTGCCCGTTCGCTGAGCCGCGACGCGGACCTCGCCGCGTGGTGGACGGCGCTTCCCCGGACTTTCCCCGGAGGTCAGCCAGGCTTATCATAAGCACTGCTTATTAATTGGCGTTGCTGTCATGCCCCGACCCGTGGACTCCATCGGCTTCCTGCTGGGCGACGTGGTGCGCCTGATGCGCGCCGAGTTCAATCGCCGCGTGCAGCAGCACGGCATCACCCTCGCCCAGGCAAAGACCCTGCGTCACCTCGCACGCCAGCCGGGGCTGCGACAGGTGGAGCTTGCCGAGGTGCTCGAGATTGCCCCGATGACGCTGGTGCGCCTCCTCGACCAGCTCGGGAAGGCGGGGCATGTCGAGCGCCGGCCCGATCCGGCCGATCGCCGCGCGTTCCGCCTGTACGTGACGCCCGCCGCGCGGCCCGTGCTCGCGATCATCGCCCGAACCATCCGGGACGTGCGCGCACTCGCGCTGCGCGGCATGAATCGCGCCGAGCGCGATGCGCTCGTGCACGGGCTCGACGCCCTCAAGCGCAACCTCGCGGGGGCCGCGCCATGAAGCGCTGGCTGCGCCCGTTGCTCCTCGGTGGCGTGCCGCTCGTCGTCATCGGTATCGCGGGCGCGTTCTGGCTCGCCGGCGGCCGCTACGTCGACACCGACGACGCGTATGTGAAATCCGACAAGGTACCGGTCAGCGTCGATGTGGCTGGAACCGTGCGGGCCGTGCACGTCAGGGAGAACCAGGCCGTCGCGACCGGTGATGCGCTGTTCACGCTCGACACCGCGCCCTATGAAGTGGCTCTGGCCAAGGCCGAAGCGGACCTCGCCCGCGCGCGCACCGACGTGGCGGCGTTGAAGGCGAGCTATCGCGAGCAGCAGGCGCAGATCGCGCTGTCGAAGACGCGCGAAGAATTTGCCGGGCGCGAATACCGCCGCCAGTCCGATCTCGCCGCCAAGGGTTACATCTCCGCGATCAATCTCGACAGCGCAAAAGAGCAGGTGGACATCGCGCGCCAGCAGTCCGTCGCGCTCGAACACGACCTGCAGCGCATCGCCGCCACGCTGGGCGGCAGCATCGACCTGCCGATCGAGCGCCACCCCGAGTACCTGGCGGCGGCGGCGGCGCTTGCGCAGGCGAAACTTGATTTGGCGCGCACGACGGTGCACGCGCCGTTTGCGGGTGTGGTCACGAAACTGCCGAAGGTCGGCACCTACCTCGCCCCCGGAACAGCGGCCCTCGCCCTCGTCGGCGGGCAGCCGCCCTGGGTCGAGGCGAACTTCACCGAAAAGGCCCTGACGCACGTGCACGCCGGCCAGCCCGTGGACCTGCGCTTCGACATCTATCCGGGGAAGCGCTGGCATGGCGTCGTCGACAGCATCAGTCCCGCGACCGGCGCCGAGTTCTCGGTGATTCCGCCGCAGAACGCCACCGGCAACTGGATCAAGATCACGCAGCGGATCCCGGTGCGCATCGAACTGCTGCCGGAAAGTGGCGCGCCCGAGCTGCGCGCCGGCCTGTCGGCCTGGGTGAAGATCGACACCGGACGCCGGTGATGACAGGCAGGCCCGTGCGGCGCGGCTGGGTGACGGTCGCCGTGATGCTCGCCACGGTGATGCAGACGATCGACATGACGATCGCCAACGTTGCGCTGCCACACATGCAAGGCTCGCTCTCGGCGTCGCTCGACCAGATCGCCTGGGTGCTGACTTCGTACATCGTCGCCGCGGCCATTTGCATGCCGCTCACGGGCTATCTCGCGGCGCGCTTCGGCAGGAAGCGGCTCTTTTCGACCGCGATCATCGGCTTCACGATCGCCTCGGTGCTGTGCGGCGCGGCGCAATCGCTGCCGGAAATCGTCGCCGCGCGGCTCCTGCAGGGCGTGTTCGGCGCGGCGCTCGTGCCGCTGTCGCAGGCCGTGATGCTCGACACCTGGCCGCGCGAGCGGCATGCCTCCGCGATGGCGTTGTGGGGCGCAGGGGTCATGGTCGGCCCGATCCTCGGCCCGACCCTGGGCGGCTACCTGACCGATCTCTACAGCTGGCGCTGGGTGTTCTACCTCAACGTCCCGATTGGCGCGCTCGCCTGGCTGGGCGTGACCGCGTTCCTGCCCGAAACCGCGATCGAGCGCGGCAAGCGGTTCGACTTCTTCGGCTTCGGCCTGCTCGCGCTCGGCATCGGCGCGCTCCAGCTGTGCCTCGATCGCGGCGAGTCGCTGGCCTGGTTCGCCTCGCCGGAAATCCTCATCGAGACGCTGCTCTCCGGCGTGTGTTTCTACATGTTCATCGTGCACCTGCTCACCGACCGCGAACCGTTCCTCGAGCCCGGCCTCTTTCGCGACCGCAGCTTCGTCGTCGGCTGCATTTTCGCGTTCTGTGTCGGCGTCGTGCTCCTCTCCACGACCGTGTTGCTGCCGCCGTTCCTGCAGAGCCTGCTCGGCTATCCCGTGCTCGATGCCGGCCTGCTGCTCGCCCCACGCGGCGCAGGCACGATGGCGGCAATGATCGCGGTCAGCCGGATCGGCAATCGCGCCGCGCCCGTGCACCTGATCCTGCTCGGCGTGCTGCTGACTTTCCTGTCGCTCTACCTGATGAGCCGGTTCAACTTCGACACGACCCAGGGCCTGATCGTCGGCAGCGGCGTCGTGCAGGGGCTCGGCATCGGCTTCATTTTCGTGCCGCTCACCACGGCCACCTTCTCGACACTCGATCCTCGCTACCGCAACGAAGGCACCTCGCTCTTCAGCCTGATGCGCAACATCGGCAGCAGCGTCGGCATTTCCTTTGTCGTCAACCTGCTCGCCCGCAACACCCAGGCGAACCACGCGGCATTTTCGCAATACGCCTCGCCCTTCAACGCCGCGACCCAGCTGCCGGGATATCCGGCGGCGTGGAACCTCGACAGCCTGGGCGGCATCGCGGCGCTGGAACACGAGATCACGCGCCAGGCGACACTGCTCGCCTACCTGCAGGATTTTCGCGTGATGATGTGGGCCTGCCTGCTGGCCACACCCCTGCTGCTCGCGTTTTCGCGGCGCCCGGGCGCCACTTCGACGCCCCTGATCGTCGACTGACCGCGCTATAGTGTGCCGATCGCGGCCCATCGACCCGGGCCGGCAGGGGGTACCTTGGAAGGAACATCCCGCTCGCGCACGATGCGCCTCGTGGCGCTGGCTGCGCTCGCAGGCACGACCGGTTGCGCCGCGCTCGACACCACGGCGCCCGGCGGCGCACGCGCGGCGCTGCACGTGCACGCGTGGACGCTGCCGCAATGCCCCTCGGAGCCGGCGCGGCCGGCGAGCGCAACGCTTGCCCCGCTGGTCGGCGCCGCGGTTGATCTGGTGCTCGACCAGCTGGCGGGCGCGTTGGCATCGGCCGCGGCCGCCGATCGGGACGGCGTGGCCTGGTCGGGAGCCGATGCGCGCTATCTCTATTTCGGCCGCGCGGTCGCTGGAACCGGCGGCACGCCCGTGCCGTCGCTCGCGGGGTGCATCGTCGTCGCGCTCACCGATCGCGCCGGCACGCGGCCGGCCGACTGGTGCGCGGCCCACGACGGGGCGCCGTCCTTGAGCCCGGCGTTCGATGCGCCCTGCGCGCCGGAAGGGCGAAAGCTCCTCGCCGCAGCGGACCGTGACACACCACGCACTGCTTCGACCATCGGGCACAGCTTGCCGCGCCTCTACGCGGAAGTGCGCCTGCTCCCCTCGCGCGATGGCGCGGCGATCGCGCCGGAAATCCTGAACCTCCATTACCCGCAGCCGCTGAAGGCACGTCGGGCGGCGACACGCGATCTCGCGTTGACGCTGCAGCTTCGGTTGCCCGAACAGGCGAAGGGCGCCAATCTTTTCGTGTTGCTGCGTGACCTCACTCCGGGCAAGCCGCATTACGATCCAGCGACCGATTTCGCCGGGCACGACACGCTCTGGACCGCGGCGCCTGTCTACGTCGGGCGCAAACTCACGCCTGCCGACGCAGGCGAAGGGATGGGGCCCGTCAATATCACGACGCAGATTCGCGAGACCGGTGACGCGAACGCTTTCCTGCAGGCGCTGGCCGACGCGTTCGGAGATTTCCGGCCGAGGGTCACGAACGCGCTAAAGTAGCGGCCCCGCTCCCGGAGGACCGCCATGCTTCGACGTACCCTGCCCGGCCTCGCCCTGACGCTCATCGCATTCGCCCTCGCCCCCGTTTCGAGCGCGCGCACGCAGAAGCCGCCGCTGCACGGGCAGAACTGGGTCGCGATCACGGGCAAGCCGCTGGCCGCCACCGCCGGCGCGAAGATCTTCGAGCGCGGCGGCAATGCGATCGATGCCGCCTGCGCGATGATCGCGGCCACATCGACGATGTGGGACGTGCTCTCATGGGGCGGCGAGACCCAGGCGCTCATCTACAACCCGAACACCGGCAAGGTGATTGGCGTCAACGCGCTCGGCGTGGCACCGAGCGGTGCGACCGTCGATTTTTTCAGGAAGCAGGGCATGAAGTATCCGCCCGAGTTCGGACCGCTGGCCGCGGTCACGCCGGGCACGCCGGGCGGCATCATGGTGATGCTCGCGGAATACGGCACCCTCTCCCTCGCCGAGGTGCTGGCGCCCGCCATTGCACTCGCAGACGGGTATCCGATCGAGGCGGAAACCGCGGATCGCATCGAGTCGTCGAAAAAATTGCTGAAGCAGTGGCCCGATTCGAAACGCGTGATGCTGCCGCATCCGGGCGCCGCGCGTGAAGCCCCGCACGCGGGCGAGATTTTCCGCCAGCCCGACCTCGCCGCCACGCTGCGCAAGCTCGTGGCCGCCGAACGTGCCGCACTCGATGCCGGCAAGGACCGCAGGACTGCCATCCTCGCGGCTTACGACCGGTTCTATCGCGGCGACATTGCCGCGGATCTCGTCGCGGCGACTCGCGCCGTCGGCGGCCTGTTCACGCGCGAGGACCTCGCGAACTGGCAAGTCAGGCTCGAAGAGCCGGTGCACGTGAACTACAAGGGCATCGAGGTCTACAAGCTCACGACCTGGGTGCAGGGGCCCGCGATGCTGCAAGCCCTCAACATCCTCGAGAATTTCGACCTGAAGGGCATGGGCTACAACAGCGCGCGCTACCTCCACACGCTGTACCAGGCGATGAACCTCGCGTTCGCGGACCGCGATTTCTACTACGGCGACCCGTATTTTCCGCCGGCGGAGCCAGTGCAGGGCCTGCTGTCGAAGGACTATGCCCGTTCACGCGCCAAGCTCATCCGCGCCGATCGGAACGATCCCGACATCCGCCCCGGTGATCCGTACCCTTTCCAGGGCGGGCGCAATCCCTACGCGGCGAGCCTCGAAAAATGGCACACGGTGCCGTCGGACCACGTCTCCGCACCGCCGACCGCGTCGCGGCTCGTGGAACTGCAGCGTCAGTTCATGAGCGGCACGACCTCCGTGATTGCGGTCGACAAGGCCGGTTGGGTCGTGTCGGTGACTCCGAGCGGCGGCTGGGTGCCCGCCGTGATCGCGGGCAAGACGGGTATCGGCCTCTCGCAGCGCATGCAGAGCTTCGTGCTCGACGCCGCCGAGAACCCGTTCAACGTGCTCGAGCCCGGCAAACGGCCGCGCGCCACGCTGACGCCCAGCCTTGCAATGAAGGACGGCAAGCCGTTGATGGCCTTCGCGGTACAGGGTGGCGACTCGCAGGACCAGAACCTGCTGCAGTTTTTCCTCAACATGGTCGAGTTCGACATGACCGTGCAGCAGGCGACCGAAGCGGCGAACATCAACAGCTACCAGATGCGCGCTTCGTTCGGAGGGCACGAATCACAGCCCGGCCGGATGCTGCTCGCGGACGCAACGCCGCCCTGGGTTCGCGACGAACTCGAGCGCATGGGTTACACGTTGCAGTTCACCGAACGCAG
>CADEFQ010000026.1:37827-46992 GCA_902826635.1 uncultured Pseudomonadota bacterium | reverse complement strand
CTCCGTGGGTTCGAATCCCACCCCTTCCGCCAAAACCGAAGCACCTGCATCCGATCTGAAGCAGGCGTAGCGCTTCGCGGCCACACTCTTGCGTTTTATCGAAAAACGATATATCGTTTATCGATAACAGGCAATGGAGCCGATGCATGAGCCGCCTTCTACCCAAGCTGTTCCGCGGTGTTTTTACGGTTCTTACGGCCCTCACGGCGCTCGCAGCGCTCGTCCTCATCGCCATCACACTGTTCGATCCCACTTTGCCGCGTGACGCGCGCTTCGGGCCGGTCCGCGGTGAATTGCTGGGACAGCCCGCGACTCTCGCGCTTCAGCCGGATGCGAGCGGTCAGGGTGGTCAGCCGACTCTCAGCGCGCGCGCTTTCAATGGCAGCGTAGCCATGACCGTCGAAAGGCCGGCAGGCGCAGTGGAACTGCTGAAAGCATACGGCCTGCCGCTGCTGCTCATCCATGCCGTTTTCTTCACCGCGCTATTCGAGCTGCTGCGACGTCTGTTTCGCAACGTTGAAAACGGCGCGAGCTTCACGCCGCAAAGTGTGCGGCTGGTTCAGATCGTCGGCGGGACCCTGATCGCCTTCTCGCTCGTCTCGGCTGTCGGCGGGAGCTGGTTCGCGCATGCGATGTACGCCTATCTCGCCGAGCATACGCAGATCGCCATATCCGGAACGTCCGTGCAACTGCCGCCCGCCGGGAACATGTCGTTGCTCGGCCGCTTTCCTTTCGTCCGCCCGATATTTTTCTGCGGGCTGCTCGTGCTGGCGCTGGCGGAAGTGTTTCGTCAGGGGCTGGCTCTGCAACGCGAAAGCGACCTTACGGTCTGAGCGCATCGAATGCCTATCAAGCTCAATCTGGACCGCGTGATGTTGAAGCGCCAGGTCAGTCTTACCGAACTGGCGGATCGCGTCGGCATCACGCTCGCCAATCTTTCCGTCCTCAAGACGAACAAGGCGCGCGCCATCCGGTTCACGACGCTGGAAGCGCTGTGCCGCGAGTTGAAATGCCAGCCAGGCGAGTTGCTCGAGTTCATTCCAGGCGGCGGCGGTTGAAAGAGCAATGTCCGAAGTACAGTCGAGGCCATGGATGCACCAACCCTCGAGTCGATACTGACGTGCCCGCAATGCGGCTTCGCGAAATCGGAAACGATGCCGACCGACGCCTGCCAGCTCTACTACGAGTGTGCGAACTGCAAGGTGCTGATGTGTCCTTGCGGACGTACTTGGCTCGAACGGGCCTCAAGAAGGGCAATCTGTCCGGGTTCGTCGCCTCCGACAAAGTTGAAGACGCCATCGAGTAGGCGCTGACGGGGGTTCGTGCTGAGTGCTTTGATCAATCCCGACGGCGGCCCGGCCCGAATTCTGGATGCGTGGCGTGGCGCTCGATTCGCCCTCATTACCTCCCGCGACCAACTGCTCGAACTCGGAGCGGCTGCGCGCCGACCCCCATTGCGCAAATACCTCGTCCCTGCGAGGGTCGGGCGGTTCATCAACGATCTTCGCGAGCTGGCGGAAGCGCTCAGTCGCCTGCCGCGCGTGGATCGTAGTGTCGATCCCGGTGACAATTTCTTGCTCGCAATGGCCGAAGCCAGCAAGGTGGATTATCTGGTTTCCGGCGACAAGCGGCACATCCTTGCGCTGAAGGTGCGCGGCTCGACAAAAATCGTGACGGTGCAAGGAATCATCCGCGACCTCGAACTCCCCTGATCGCGCGCTTACTGCGTACCGATAGTTCGATCCGCAACCGCCGCGCCGTCGAGCAACCCCTGCACCGCGCGCCGGCCAGTCTCACCTGCCCACAGACTCTGCAACAGCAGCACGGTGCGTGCCGCCGGGCCGCTGACCGTGAACTCGAGCGTGTCGAAGCGGATGCGCTCGATGTTGAATTCGCCGCCGTTGTACTCGAATTTGCAGTTGCGGAACGTGCACTCGATGTATTCGTTGTCGTCGAGCACGATCGTCTGGTTTTCAAACTGCTGCTTTTCGAACCGCATACGCTGGCCTACCGGTGGGAGTGAAACGGGCAAGCTTACACGCCGAGTGAGCCGGTGGGCGCCGCGCTGTTATGATGCGCGGCCATGGAAGCGCCCAAGGTAGCCCGCCGCCGCAGCACGTTCCTTGCGCCCGTGTGGCTGGCGCTGTTCGCGTTCGCGGCGCTCGCGATTGCGAGCGTCACGTTCTGGACCCGCGCGACCACGACGACGATCGTGCTCGTGCGACATGCGGAGAAACAGCTCGGAACCATCGAGGATCCGCCGCTGACGCCGGAAGGGGACGAGCGCGCCCAGCGTCTCGCGGGCCTGTTTGGAGATCGCTCGCCGATCGGCACCGTGCAGGCCGTATACGCGACCCACACTCGTCGCGCCCAGGCGACCGTCGCACCGCTCGCTGCGCGCCTCGGACTGACGGTCATCACCGCCGACGAGGCGCCGTCCGAGCTGGCGCGCCGCGTGCGCCGCGAGCAGCACGGTGGCGTGGCGCTGATCGTGGGCCACAGCAACACGGTGCCGCAGGTCGTGGCGGCGCTCACGTCGCGCCAGGATGTCCCGGCGATGGGCGACGACGAATTCGGGGCGATCTATGTCGTGAGCGTGCCGGATGTGGGACGCGCTTCGGTGCTGCGGCTGCACTATTGACGGACGCGCCTGACGGGTGCGCTCAGGCGCCGACGAGGGCGATTGCACGACTCACGAAGGCGTCGTGCGCGCCGATGCGGAAATCCGCAAGCACGGCGTCGCGGATGTTGCGCGACTGATCGATCAGGAACGTGGCGCGACGCACGCCGAAGCCGAGCGGGCCGTCGACGTCGTACATTCGGATGACCGATTTGTCGGTATCGGAGAGCAGCGTGAACGGCAGGTGGTGCTGGTCGCGAAAGCGCCGGTGACTGTCGGCATCCTGCGGGCTCACGCCGGCCACGGTGAGACCGACTTTCTGGATCTCGGTGTGCAGGTCGCGGAATGAGCAGGCCTCGCGCGTGCAGCCGGGCGTGAAGTCGGCCGGGTAGAAATAGAGGATGAGGGCGCCGCGACGCAGGAGCGAAGTCAACGAGACTTCGCGCCCTTCGTGGTTGGGCAGGGTGAACTCGGGAGCGCGGTCAGCCGGAGAGAGCATCCATTCCCCCTTGATTTTGCGTTATGGTAACTATAGAGGAATCGCCAGCCAATGGACATTTCGCGCATCCCCGCGGGGCGCAATCCACCGCGCGACATCAACGCCGTCGTCGAGATTCCGCAGGGCGGAGTGCCGGTGAAATACGAGCTGCACAAGGAATCCGGCGCGCTCTTCGTCGACCGGTTCCTGCACACGGCGATGTACTACCCCGGCAACTACGGCTTCATCCCGCAGACGCTCGGGGATGACGGCGACCCGCTCGACGTAATCGTCGTGGGGCAGGTGCCCGTGGTGCCGGGTGCGATCATTCGCTGCCGGCCGATCGGGGTGCTGATGATGACGGACGAGAAAGGCGGCGATGAGAAAATTCTCGCCGTGCCGTCGGATGACCTGCATCCCTTCTACAAGGGCGTGCTCTCGTATACGGACCTGCCGCCGATCCTCTACGAGCAGGTGGCGCATTTCTTCGAGCACTACAAGGATCTCGAGAAGGGCAAGTGGGTCACGGTCGCAAAGTGGGAGGGGCCCGAACGCGCCGAAGAGCTGATCCTGCGGGCGATCGACCGCTATCCCGACTGAGCGCGGACTTCAATCGCTTGCGCCGACCTGGGCGAACTCAGTCGGGATGCGCGCGTAGAAGATGTTCAGCTGCTGCTCCACGATGAGCTTCAGCAATTCGTCTGCTTGCGCTTCCGAGACGATGAATTCGACCAGTACCGGCACTTCGCCGGCGAGCTCGAAGAATCGCTGTTCGTGCAGCTGCCCGTGACGTCCGAATCCTGCGATCGCCCTGAACGCGGAGCCGCCCGCGATGCCGAGGCCCTTCGCCCGGCCGAGCAGCCATTCGTAGACCGGAACGCCGTGCGTCTTGCGATTCTCGTAGGTATAGAGGCGAAGGTGGACACCTTTCATGACGCGCCTCCCAGCATTTTCAGAACTCCGCGGACCATGCCCATGCCGGCGAGCGTTGCCAGCAGCGAGGCCGCCACGTGCAGCACGATGTGGATGCACATCCACCGATATTCGCCCCGCAGCAGCAGCGTCACGGATTCGGCCGAGAAGGTCGAGAAAGTGGTGAGGCCGCCGAGGAAGCCCGTGGTGATCGCGAGCCGCATGGTGACTGGAATCGCCTCGTACTGGGTGAAAGCACCGAGGGCGATGCCCATCAGCAGCCCTCCGAGGACATTCGCCGCGAGCGTGCCGAGCGGCAGGCTCGAAAACACGGGATCCAGGGAATGGCCCAATGCCCACCGAAGCAGCGCCCCGAACCCTGCGCCCGAAAATACGGCAATGCCTGCGGTCACGTTCACGTCTCTCGACACCTTGGCGCACACCCGGGGTCCGGATGGGCAGGCATCATCAGTCGCACGCGACGGTTCGGCCCGGAATCGGGCCAGGAGGAATGCCATCTCCGCGGGTAATCGTGACCCGAAGTTCCGGCTGTCGTCAAGGCACGCCGGGACGACTTGCAGAGCGCCGCCGCGATGCTAGAATCGCGCGCCTTTCGTTGGACTGTGGGGCGGTAGCTCAGCTGGGAGAGCGCGTCGTTCGCAATGACGAGGTCGCGGGTTCGATCCCCGCTCGCTCCACCACTTCCAATTCGATTCCGGTTGCTTAAGGCTCGCGCAGCGAGCCTCGCTCACGCCGTTCATTCGTTGTCTGGGGTGCCCGCTGCCTGTCGGGCTGATGCGGCCGTGATTCGCGCGGTGGCGGGGCCGGCGGTTGCTGCTGTCGCGGCGGCGCGCTCGTGCGGGGTTGCTCGTATACCCGGGGTGGCTGATACGCGCGGGGCGGCTCGCTCGCCCTCGGCCGCTCGCCGCGCCAATCGTCCCGGCCCTCGGTCGTTCGCCACTGATTGTCACGGCGTCGATCGTGTGATCGATCGATCGGGACCGCGCCGTTTCTCGCATCAGGAATCGGGGCAGGCCGCACCAACGGCTGGCCGCCCGGACGCAGGATCCTCACGTCCCGGCCGTTCGACGGCTCATTCCAATTGCGTCGCGCAGGTCGGGTAGCCCCGAAGTTTGCACCGTCCGGTCGCTCGTACACGTTGCTTGCCCATCTCGGCGCGCGGGCGTAACCACCGCGGCCCGGCCCCTTCACGGCACGCGCATCGGGCCGATAGTGCGGGTGATTGGGGTACACGACCGGCGGGCGATAACCGCCGGGGCCGAACCAGCCGCCGCCATGGACGCCATCCCAGTATCCGTTGCGATAGCCGCGTCGGTAACCCTGGCGCCACTGTCCCCAGCCGTCTCCCCAGGCCCATGAGAGGCCTATCCAGCCGGCATTCCAGCTCATGCCGTAGTTCCAGCCGTTCCACGGCGAGTAGTGAACGCTGAAGCCCCAGGTCCAGGGTCGCGGGTAGTAATACGTCTGGCCGTACCACGGCCGGTAGCGGTAGCCGGTGCCATAGACGATCGTGCCGGCGTACGGAAATGCCCACAGGTATCCCGGCGTGTAGCCCATGTAGATGACGTCGGGGCGTACGTCGTAGATGTACACATAGCGCGTGTTGTACGCGGGGCTGCTGGCCGGAATGTCGTCGAGACCCACCGGGCGCGTTTCGGACACGCGCCACGGGCCGTAGGGGGAATCCGAGATGAACCAGACACCCTGTTCGACGGCGTAGTACTGACCATCCGCGAGGATCACCTGCGAGGCCGTGTTCACGGCGTAGCGCAATCGCGTGTCCGGGATCGGCTCGAAGCGCGGCGGGCCGTCGTAGGTGGCATTGAACGAAGCGTCGTCGCGATCGACCGCGGCGACCTGCGGTATGGCCGCATCCATCACGGCATCCTGCGCCTGCTCGGTGCCGGCGACGTGCGCAAGCGCATCGGCCTTGGGTGAGGAAGGCGGAATCCTGGCGAAGCTGGCGGGCAGGCGATCGGGCTCGACGTACGACCAGCTGCCGGAGAGCGAACGCGCCTGGTACCAGCGGCCGGAAACGACGATGTACCAGGTCTGGCTCGGGACATCGAAGAAAAGATCGCTGTCGGTGTTCGAGACCGTGAGCAGCTCGCTGCCGACGAGTGGCTGCATCGCGGGGCGTCCATCGGTCGAGATGAGCTCGGTGGGTTCGGTCGCGACGAGAATGCGGGCGCGGCGCAACTGATCGGCGGAAAGCGGCGGGGACTCCTTCGTCGCGTCCGCTGTGAAGAGCGCAGCCACGTTCGCCGGCGGTCGCGCGACTTGCGACCAGCGGCCCCGCGTGAGGTCATCGGTCGCAAACCAGGTACTGCTGCCGTAAAAGTAGTAGCGCTTGGACGCGCGATCGTAGACGACCGGGAAGGGCGTGTTGACGACCCGCTCGAGGCCGGAAGTGCCCACCGCCCGCAGGCGTGGCTGGCCGTCGATCGAGATCAGTATCGCCGGCTGGTCGACATAAACGAACTTCGGCGGCGTGTTGCGGAGGTCTTCCGTCGTCGCCTGCGAGCTCAGCTTGTCCCGGATGTCGGTGACGGAAAGGTCGAGGCCCCAGCGCGGCGCCTCGCGCTCGAGCGCGGCAGCGAGCTCACGCGCTTCATCACTGTCCTCGCGCATGCCGGGGAAGCGCACGCGATCGACCGTCAGCTCGACGATGTGCGCGCGGTCGCGGTCGAAATCGAGCTTCGCAGTGGTCTCGACGGCGCCGAACAGCGGCGTCTTGTCTTGCGGGCGCTCGATCGACACCGCGCTACGGGAGAGCAGTGTGTCGCCGTCGAGCGAGTCGTATTGCGGCTCGTAGACCATGAAGGTCGTGCCATCGCCGCGCGTGATCTCGCGCGGCCAGTCGTTGTCCGCAGCGTGAGCAGCGCCCGCGATGACGAAAGCGGGGGCGAGCAGCAGGGCGGCGAGCGAATTCCTGATCATGGGCGGTATCGTACGCCCACGACCTTGAACGGTGCCTGAACGGCCGGTCTCCGGGGCGGGCGCGGCTGGTAAACTGCGCGGCGCGCGCCCCCGTAGCTCAGTGGATAGAGCGACCGCCTCCTAAGCGGTAGGTCGTCGGTTCAACTCCGGCCGGGGGCGCCATTCAACAGCCGAAAACCCGATGCGGCGAACCGTGGGGGTGAAGCGCCCCGGCGCCGCTACACGCATGTTATTGTACGGACAACCGCCCAGTCCCTGCGGCCCACATTGTTCGTTCATCGACGGAGGGCTGTGCATTGTTGATTCTTACGCGCCGGATCGGGGAATCCATCAGGATCGGCGACGAAATCTCGGTTTCCGTCATCGGTATCAACGGATCGCAGGTCAAGGTGGGCATTTCGGCGCCGGATTCCGTCCCGGTTCATCGCGAGGAAATCTACGATCGCATCGCGCAGGAGCGCGAAGCGGCCGGCGGGCCCGACGACGCAGGTCACGACATCGACTAGCCGGCGCGGTGCACTTGCGCCGCTTCGCGCTGAAAGTGGCGAAACACCCGCGCAGCCTCATCCTGGTGTGCGACGAGTCCACGCGCGACCTCTTCGAGGCGCGACCGGCTGCTGCGCGCGTGTTGGCGCAGGCGTTCGAACGCCTCGTCCCGGGTGAGATGCAGGCGCGCCATCAGCAATCCGATCGCGATGCTGAAAATCAGACAAGACGAGTCTCCAAATCGAGTGTCGCGATTGCGAGACGACACGAGCCGGCGAATGAAGCGCGGCGAGTGTAAGACGTGCCACCGGGCTCAACGGCCTGTGAGTGTGCGCTGGTTCACACTTCAACAGCTCAGGTCGTCTCGCGCGTCGCCGATAAATGAAAAGCGCGGCGCTCCCGTGCTGACCCGATCAACAGAGGGCGGTCTTGTCCGATTCCACTTCACATCGCTGCGGGGGTCACCGATGCCTCTTGACGGCCACGGCCGGGTGAGCGCGGCTGCCCAAGCGCTCGTCGCGCGCCAGCCGATCATGGACGCGGACCTGGAGGTCGTCGCGTACGAGCTGCTCTATCGTGGCCCGTACGGCGAAGCGATGGCGACCGACATCGATCCGGCAGCCGCGACTTCGTCGGTACTCGTGGATGCGATCCTCGAGCTCGGGCTCGAACGCCTCGTCGGGGACCGGCTGATGCACGTCAATTTTCCGGAGTGCCTGCTCGACGGCGATGCGCCGCTTGCCGCTCCGGCGGATCGGCTGGTCATCGAGGTGCTCGAATCGGTACGCGGCACGCCGGCGGTGCGCGCGGCCCTCAGTGGGTTTCGGGCGCGTGGCTACCGCATCGCGCTCGACGACTTCGTGCCCGGCCATAGCGATCCGGTACTGCTCGAACACGCCGACATTGTGAAGATCGACCTCGGCCAGATGACGGCGGAGGAGGCCGCAGCGAGCGCGTCGGGCCTCCTCGCGCGGGGCATCACCTGCGTCGCGGAAAAAGTCGAGACGCACGCGCAGTTCGTGATTTGCCGCGACTCGGGAATCAAGCTCTTCCAGGGGTTCTTCCTGCAGCGTCCGGAAACCTTCTACGGTCGCCGGGTGGCGGTCAACTGCCTGACCGCAGTGCACCTGCTCGCGGAGCTGCACGCGATGGACTGGTCGATACGCACCGTCGAGCAGCTGATCGCCTCCGACGTCGGGCTCAGCTACAAGCTGTTGCGCGCCGTACAGACGGCCAATTTCTACGTGACACGACAGGTGTCGGACCTGTCGCAAGCAATCGTGGTGCTCGGGCGCGATCAGCTGATCCGCATTCTCTCGCTCATTACGCTGTCCCGCTTTCGCGGCCGGCCCGCGGAGCTGATGCGCAACGCACTTCAGCGCGCGCGCTTGTGCGAACTGCTGGCCGAGCGCGGGGGCATCGAACAGAGCGGCTCGTTCTTCATGGTGGGTCTGCTGTCCCTGATGCCTGCGATGCTCGGCGAACCGCTCGAGGAAACCCTCGATTCGCTGCCGCTGGGCCCGGACGTGCGCGCCGCCCTGCTCAGCCAGGCAGGGGAGCTCGGTGCGGCGATCCAGTGTGTCGCCGCGCTCGAGCAAGGTGAATGGAGCAGGGTTCGGTTTCGTGAACTTGCCCTCACGGAAATCAACACGTCCTATGTCGAAGCCTGCGGATGGGTCGAGGAGTCGATGGCGAGGATCCAGACCCT
>CADEFQ010000026.1:25886-37727 GCA_902826635.1 uncultured Pseudomonadota bacterium | reverse complement strand
CCTATGTCGAAGCCTGCGGATGGGTCGAGGAGTCGATGGCGAGGATCCAGACCCTCTGACCGCGCGCTCGCCACGCCCGGGTCGCGCCTTGTAAGCTCGTGCGCACGATGCGGCACACACTGGCGGCCCTGCTGTGGTGGGCGATCGCGGCGAGCGCGAACGCGAATCCGGTTGCGGACGCGCGCGCCGTAGCCGGCGCCGAATCCACCTACGCCGATCTGCAGGATGCCGAGGGCGTGCTGGGCGCGATCGATTCGGGGTTGTTCACGAGCTACCGTGGCAAGAATCGCGCGTCATGGGCTCGCGAGTCCGCCGCTCGGCGCAAGCGGCTCGGCGGGCAACTCGCGGCGCTGGCGCACGTCGAGCTGTCCGGGCCCGATGCGCGCGTGGCGAAGCTGCTGCGGGAAAAGCTCGCGGAATTGGGCACTCCCGCCGTCGCGGGCGTCGCACCGGGGCGGTGCGAGGACGCGTCGCGCAAGGACCTCGATTACCCGGCGCTCAATCAGGCGCTCGTTGCGTGCTTCACGGGGATCGCGAACATCCTGCAGTTCGAGGGAGCGACCATCGATCGTGCATCGGCGCTGGCGCAACTGCATCAGATAGCGGAGCCTGCGCGTCGCAAGGCGCTGTTCCTCGCGTTCCTGCCACTGTGGCAGGCGGTGAACGGCGAGGACGCGGCGGACAGCCCGTATCGACGCCTCGTGAAACTGGCGGCGGCGCGCGCGGGAGAGTCACCGATCGACGCGGCCGCGCGCACCGTGGGCGCGACAAGAGGCGAGATCGAGGCCTGGCTCGTGCAGATCCTCGACGCCTGGCGCGCCGCGGGTGACGACCGGATGGTGGAACCCTGGGATTACCGCTTCGAAATCGGCGCGGCCGATCGCATGCTTGCCGGGCGCATTCCGCTCGACTCGCTGCTCGCCATTGATCATCGGTATTACCGCGATCTCGGGGTCGACCTCGATGCGCTCGGCGTGCTGTACGACGTCGCGCCACGCCCCGACAAATCTTCGGTCGCGTACACCGATTTCCTGATCCGGGGGCGCCTGCGAGGTGGCCGCTGGGAGCCCACCGTTGCGCGCGTGCTCGCGAGTTATCGCCACGGCACTCTCGGCGCCCTGAACGAACTCGTGCACGAGAACGGCCATGCGGCGCACATTTCGGCCATTCGCAATCGGCCCGTGTACGTCGACTGGAACGACACGCTCTTCGTCGAAGCGTTTGCCGATGTGCCGGCGTGGAGCCTGTACGAACCGGCGTGGCAGCAGCGATACCTCGGCGCCGCGGCGACGGAGCGCGACTCGCTGCGTGCACTCTACGGAAGCGTGCTGCTCGATGTCGCCTGGGCGCTGTTCGAATGCCGGATGCTGCGCGCGCCCGACAGCGATCCCAACCTCGTGTGGACGGACATCACGAGCTACTACCTGCGCATCACTCCGCACCCGGAATTTGCATGGTGGCTGGCGCGGGTCCAGCTCGTCGACGAGCCGGGCTACATGGTGAACTACGGGCTGGGCGCCGTCGTGACCGCCGAACTGCGGGCGCGAACCCGCGAGGCGATCGGTTCGTTCGATACCGGCAATCCACGCTGGTATGCGTGGCTGTCGAATGCGTTGCTGCGCTACGGGTCGGAACGCGATACGCCGACTTTGCTGCGTGAACTCCTCGGCCGACCGGTGTCGCCGCAGGCCTTGCTCACCGAGCTGCACCGCATGGCGGCGCGAGGACAGCCGCTGATCAGCGCGGCGGACTGAGGCGCTCGCAGACGCGAATCTGCGTACGCGTGTCGGTGTGATAGAAAAGACGCCGGCCCGCGACGTCGACTTCGACGCGATAGCCGGGCGTGAGCGCCTGAATCGCCATCTCGCCCGGTGTGCGGCAGCCAAGCGCACCGTCCGACCAGGTGATGGCCTCCGCCGAAATGATCGTCGCCTGATCGACCTGCACGCCGGTCCGCCGTGCGGCGTCGGCTCTCACGAGCTCGGCCAGATGCGGTGGAAATCCGTTCGTCGTCTGATTCGCTTGTTTTTCAGCGCTCGCCGCCACGGCAGCGCGCTCACGCATCGGTGCCGCAGATGGGGCGGCGGTCGCATCCGCCGCGGCGACATCGGATTCACTTTCGCTGCGAATTGCCGACTCCATCGGTGCCGAGGCGGCACGAGGCTCCGGCGCGGCGCGCTTCGCCACCCGTTCCGCCTCGTTCGCCGGTGTGACAGGCGCCGACAGGACAGGCGCGGGCACGACGGGTGCAGGCGCAACGGGCGCGGGCGCGGGCGAGGGTGCGGGCATGACCGGCGCACGCTGTTCGGGCAGGCTCGGTGTCGGAGTCGGCGTCTGCCGTGCGAGCAACAACGCGATCACACCGACGGACGCCGCAGCCGCGAGCGGAGCGTAGCGCTGCCAGACCGGTCGTCGCTTCGCTGCCCGCCGTGCCGCGGCGCGAATCGCCTCGTCCACCTGGGGCCGCGGCAGCTCGATCGAATGAGCGCGCCAGCGCTGCTCGACCTCGCGATCGGCGGCCGGGTCATCGACGCGTGGGGCGGTCACCGCAAATCTCCCAGCGTGTTGCGCAGACGCGCGTACGCGTAGCGCAACCGGCTCTTTACAGTCTCCGCCGGTGCGCCGGTGAGCTGCGCGATCTCGGCGAGTGCGAGGCCGCCTTCGACGTGCAGCAGGAAGGCGTCACGCTGCGCCGTCGGCAGTTCGCCGAGCGCCGCGACGATCCGCGCGCCGTGTTGCTGGGAGGCCGCTGCGGACTGCGGGTCGAATGCATCGGACGCGGCGTGCTCATCGGCATCCAGGGATTCCAGGCGATGCGGCGCGGTGGCGCGCCAGAAATCGATCAAACGGTTGCGCGCGACGGTATAGAGCCAGGTCGTGAAGCGCGCCGTGGGCCGCCAGCTGTCGCGCGCACCGATGAGCCGGAGCCACACATCGTGATGCAATTCCTCGGCGCGGCTGCGATCGTTGCACTGGCGCAGGAAGTAACGAAACACGCCACCGCGGTGCCGCTCGTACAGCCGATCAAAGGCAGCGGCGTCGCCGGCTTGCCAGGCGAGCATCATGGCTTCATCTGTCTCCGTGTCGGGTGCGTCGCGCAGCAGCATGCGCGACGCAGTATGGGACCGTGCCCTTGCCTCGACAATGGCCATCCAGGTCGCTTACGGGTCCGGCACGAAACCCGGCGCGGCAGGAAATGGGTCGGGCGTGTCGCGCGTTGCGCGCGGCCGCGGCAGCACACCCATCGCGATCAAGGCCTCGCGGCTCTCGTAGCGCAGCGCGTGGATCTCGTCGGGCGTCGTGCTCGCGCGTTCGAACGCGGTCCATTGCGCCGGCGAGTATTCGCCGCGACCGTGACCCGTGCCGAGCGACGGTGCAGGCGTCGCCGCGGCCGAGGCCGCGGACTTCTGCCGCGCGGCGCTATCCGCTTCCGTGACGCGCGGCTCGCGCTCGCGAAAGAGCGCCACGCCGATGACACCGACGTCATCGGGACGGTTCGTGCGCGCGGCGTAGGACCGCGACGGATCGGTGAACACGAAGGCCGCCGTTCGCGCGAGGCTCTTGCGCCAGCCCTCGACGGTGACGTAGCCGCCCGGTTCGATCACATAGCCGGACTGCGAAGGCGCTGCCGATTGCCCGGTGACGGCGTTCACGCCGTCGACGCTGACGACCGCGAGTACGCGCACGTTCGAGCAGTTGCGGATGCGCACGGAATATTCGTGGCCGCGCTCGCCGACGATCCATCGTGCGCCGC
Source organism: uncultured Pseudomonadota bacterium (assembly GCA_902826635.1). GTDB lineage: Bacteria > Pseudomonadota > Gammaproteobacteria > Steroidobacterales > Steroidobacteraceae > CADEFQ01. The sequence continues at coordinate 33,973 of CADEFQ010000026.1, read as the reverse complement.
GGCCGCGGTGAGTTGGCAGCGATTCGCCGGTGGTTCGGTCGTACACATCGACTTGCGCAACTCGACTCGCGGTCCGGGCCGGCATGGCCAGCATCATCCCGGCGAGAAGCGGAGCGAGCAGCAGGGCGGGAAATCGGTCCATGACGATCGTCTCCTTTGTGTGTCCCGAGGCTGTCAACGGCGGGCGCCGCTCTGCGGGGTTAAGATGCGGCCATGTTTTCGAAACCGCTCCCCGCGCTGGTCGCGGGATGCCTGCTGTCGGCGGCCTGCCAGTCCGTTCCGGATGCGAATGTCGACACGCCGGCCATCGATCCGGCGCGCCTGGGCGCCATCGTCCAGACGCTCGCCTCCGATGAATTCGAGGGCCGCGCGCCCGGCACGGCGGGCGAGGCGAAGACGATCGCGTACCTGACCGGCGAGTTCCGCAAGCTCGGGCTCGAGCCGGGAGGCGAGCACGGGGGCTGGACCCAAGCGGTGCCACTGATTCGCACGCAGCTCGGCGCGACGCGCGAGTTGAGCCTCACGGTGGAGGGGCAGGCGCACGCGCTGACGCAAGGAGCGGAGATCTATCTCAACACCGTGCGCAATGCGCCGCGTATCGACGTGCGGGACGCGCCGCTCGTGTTTGTCGGCTACGGCGTCACGGCGCCGGAGCGGCGGTGGGACGACTTCAAAGGCGCCGATCTCGCCGGCAAGGTCGCCGTGATGTTGATCAACGATCCGGATTTTCATGCGACGGCCGGGGAAGCGGTCGCGGGACGCTTCGGCGGTCGCCGCATGACTTACTACGGCCGATGGACCTACAAATACGAAGAAGCCGCGCGTCGAGGTGCGATCGCCGCACTGATCGTGCACGACAGTGACGGCGTGGGCTATGGCTGGCCGACCGTGACCGCCTCGGGGGGCGAGACCTACGATCTGGCGAGCCGCGATCCCGCCGGGCAGCTGGTGGTGCGCGGCTGGCTCGCGCACGACTATGCGACCACGCTATTTCGGAGCGCGGGCCTCGATCTCGACGCGCTGCGCGTGCGGGCGCGCCGCAGCGATTTCCGGCCCGTCGAGATGAAGGTGGCGTTGACGGCGGAAGCGCCGGTCGCGATCACGACGACGGCGAGTCACAACGTGCTCGCAAAACTTCCCGGCTCGACCCGTCCGGACGAGACGATCCTGTTCGCCGCCCACTGGGACGCCTACGGCGTCGGTGCACCGGACGCAAACGGTCTCACGGTGAGGGCCGGCGCCAACGACGATGCACTGGGTACCGCGGGAGTGCTCGAACTCGCGCGCGTGTTCGCCACCGGCCCGAGGCGAGAGCGCACACTCGTCTTTGCACTCTGGACCGCGGAGGAACGCGGCTTGCTGGGATCGACCGCGTACGCCGAAAGCCCGATCTATCCGGTCGCAAACACCGTTGCGGATCTCACGCTCGATATCCTGCAGACCGCGGGACCGGCACGCGACGTGCTGCTGGTCGGCGAAGGGCAGAGCGATCTCGAGGACGATCTCGCGCGCGCCGCGGCGGCGCAGGGGCGCGTCGTGACGCCGGAAGCGCTGCCGGAGCGGGGCCTGTTCTTTCGCGCCGATCATTTTCCGGTGGCGAAGGAGGGCGTCCCGGTGTTGCTCTTGATGGCGATGAGCGGCGGGGCCGACCTGGTCGACGGCGGGCGCGCAGCCGGGGACCGATGGCTCGAGGGCTACATGCGTTGCTATCACCAGCCCTGTGATCGATGGTCGCACAACTGGGATCTGCGCGGCGCCGCGCAGGACATCGAGCTGTTCCACGCGATCGGCGCCGATCTTGCGGATTCGAACCGTTGGCCCGAATGGCGCGCGGGTTCGGAATTCAAGGCGGCACGGGCCGCGTCGCGAGCCGCAGCCACGCAATGAGGTCGGCGCGGTCTTGTGGGTCGGCCGCGAGCTGGACGACCATCTTGTTGCCCGGCACCAGCGCGTTCGGATCCGCGAGCCAGCGATCGAGCGTCCTGCGATTCCAGATGAAACCTGCGGCGCGCAGCGCGGGCGAATAGTCGTACCGCGGCTGCGTGCCGGCCTTGCGCCCAAAGAGACCGCGATGACGCGGGCCCGCTCCGTTGTCGTCGATCGAGTGGCAGGCGCCGCAACGGGCCGCATAAAGTTCGGCGCCGCGTGCCGGGTCCGGCGCGGGCGCCGCCGTCGCGGCCTGCGCGATTTGCATCAAGGCGAGCCACAGTATCGCGAACGCCCTGACGACGAGTCGCGATGCTGTGGCACGCCTGAGCTTCATGCGCCGTAGGAGAGCGCGCCGGGCAACTGCCCGCCGAGCGCCTGTGTGAGCGCGGTGTAGTGCATCGTCTCGTCGGCGGCGAGGCGGCCGGCGACTTTTGCGAGCTGGCGATCGGCGAAGGCCGGGATCACACCGAGGTAGGCGTTCACGGCACCGAGTTCGAGGCGCTGCGCGAGCTTCAGGACATCGCCGGCACTCTTGACGGTGGTGAGATCGAGTTTCGCGCTCTTCGAATACTCGTCCATGCCCATCGCCGCCAACGGCGCGCCGCCGAGCTTGGCGATCGTCGCGGTGAGCGCGTCGCGGTGCCGCTTGTGATCCGACTGGAACGCGACCGCGACCGCAAGCGTCCCCTTGTCGAGCAGGCCCGACTCCGCGCCGATCTGGTAGGCGGCGATCGCCTCGTGCTCGAGGCCGAGCGCGACATTGAGGATCGCGACATCGTTGCCGCCCGCCTGCAGGGCGGCGGCGAGCGACTGCTCGTTGCCGAGCAGGGCTACGGCCGCGCCGGACAGCAGCACCCCGCGGCCCGCGAAACCGAGGAATCCGCGCCGACTGCTCACGGCGCCCCTTGCATGTGTCGTCATGGTCTCACTCCCGATCGTGTGGGTGGTCGATGGCGGCACTACGCGCCGTGGTGCCGGCTGGATGCAGCACTGAAGGAAATTTCACCGGCCTGCATCCGGCGTCGCCGGCCGCGCGTAAGCCCCCGTGTCAGCAATCGCGCACCGCGCGGGGAGAAAGCACATGTCCATTCGAACAAGCACCTTGGCGGCCGCCGTGGCCGCCGCGCTGCTGCCGACCCTGTCGATCGGATCGAGCCACCGGGAAGCGCCGAACATCACGCGCCTGCCGACGGTCGATTCCACTGATTTCTATCTCTTCAACAGTTACGAGCCGGGCCGCGACGGCTTTGTGACGCTGATCGCGAACTACATTCCGCTGCAGGCCCCCTACGGCGGGCCGAACTACTTCGCGATGGATCCGGCGGCGCTGTACGAAATCATGGTCGACAACGATGGCGATGCGCGTGAAGACCTGACTTTCCAGTTTCGCTTTACGAACCGTCTCGGCGAGGGCGGCCGGGGTATCGCGCTCGGGATCGGCGGCGCGAATGTCGCGGTGCCGCTCAAGAACATCGGCCCCGTGTCGAGTGCCGACAGCTCGTTCCTGAATTTCCGGGAAAGCTACACACTGACGCTCGTGCGCGGCGATCGCCGCAGCGGCAACGCCGATGCGGTGACGACTGCGAACGGTGGTACGACGTTCGGCAAGCCCTATGATTTCGTCGGCACGAAGACCTTCGGCAGCGTGCAGGGCTATGACGCGTACGCGCGCTCGTTCATCTACGACATCGGCGTGCCGGGCTGCGCGATGCCGGGCCGCGTGTTCGTTGGGCAGCGCACGGAATCCTTTGCAGTCAATCTCGGCAAGGTGTTCGACCTGATCAATCTCGTTCCGGTCGACGGCACGGTGTTCCCGGGCGGCATCCTGCAGGACCCGAAGAACAACCTGCTGTCGGATGCGAACATCACGTCGCTCGCGCTCGAGCTGCCGGCGAGCTGTCTCAAGGGTACGGGCAATGGTGTGATCGGCGCGTGGACGACAGCGTCGCTGCGGCAGGTGCGCATCCTGAACCCGGTGCCGACCTTTTCGAAACCCGAGATCAACGGCGGCGCGTGGACCCAGGTGTCGCGCCTGTCGCATCCGCTCGTCAACGAGCTCGTGGTGGGCCTGCCGGACAAGGACCGTTTCTCGGCGAGCGAGCCGCGCAAGGACGGGCAGTTTCTGACGTATGTGACGAACCCGACCGTGCCGGCGATCGTCGACGCGCTGTTTCGCGATGCCGTGAACCAGACGCTCAAGACCAGTTTCGCAAACCTCGCACCGGCGACGCCGCGCAACGACCTCGTGACGACGTTCCTGACGGGCTTCCCCGGTGTGAACCAGCTCGCGAAAGTCACACCGTCGGAAATGATGCGCCTCAACACCGGCATTGTGGCCACGCCGGCTGCGCAGCAGAGCGCGTTCGGAGTGGCGGGTGGGGATCTCGCCGGCTATCCGAATGGTCGGCGTCCCGGTGACGACTCGGTCGACATCACGCTGCGCGTCGCGATGGGCCGGCTGTGCCATCCGCTGACGCTCGGGGGTCAGTCGGTCGATCTCGGGCTGTGCAAACCCGCGGATGCGCCGATCGGCACGGCGCCGCTGACGGACGGTGCGCCGCAGAGCTCGGCCGATTTCGACACGAGCTTCCCCTACCTGCGCACGCCGATCTCCGGCTCGGCGGACGAGTAGATCATGAACACTTACCGATGGACCCTCATCACCGCGGCCGTTGCGACGATCGTGACGGGTTGCAGCAGCGGCGGAGGCTACGGCGACTCGAACGACACAACGCCGCCCGTCAACACGGCGCCGACCGTCGTCGGGCTCGTCGACCAGAGCTACGATCAGGACACGAGCACGTCGCTGCCGTTCACGGTGTCGGACGCACAGACCGCGGCGCAAAGCCTCCTCGTGTCGGCGACTTCGTCCGATGCGATGATCCTGCCGGCGTCGGGGGTGTCGCTCTCGGGCAGTGCCGACGCGCGCAGCCTGATGCTGACGCCGCGAGAGGACGCCACTGGCACCGTCACGATCGCGGTCACCGTGCGCGACGGGCAGGGGGCGGTTACGACGCGCAGCATCGGCGTGACCTGGCGCCCGGTATTCGCGTCGATGCTGGGCACGACCCTGGGCAGCTACGCGGCAGCCGCCGAGTCGCAGCCGCAGCCGGTCGGCGGGCGCACGTACGTGCAGGACGCGGATGATCCGCTCGCCTTCGATGCGCTCTTCGCAGAGTAGGCGGATGCACCGCTGCGGTGTCGCCCTGATCCTGTGGATGGGCGGCGCCGCAGCGGCCATGGCCGCAGAACGCTACAGGCCGAGTAGCCCGGATGCGGTCGTGCTGCGGCTCGTCCCGCGAGTGGCGACCGATCAACCGCTCGAGCGACAGGTGGCGCAATGGCTCGAAAGAGCCCGGATCGAGCGGGACCCGCGCTACGAGGGACGCGCCGAAGCGCTGCTCGCCGATCCCTTGCGCGGCGCCACGCCGCCCGCAGCACTGCTGGTCCACCAGGCCGATATCCTGCAGCGGCGACACCGATTCTCGGCGGCCATCCGTTTCCTCGATCGTGCCTTGCGCCTCGAACCCGGCAACCCGCGCGCGCGACTGATGCGTGCGCAACTGCATCTCGTGTCGGGCGAGTTCGCGCTTGCGCGGCCCGATTGCACGAGGGTGATCGCCGCCGGTGTCACCGCCGCGGGGCTCGCGTGCCTCGCGCAAGCGGGGGCGGCGACCGGCGATCCACGCGCGCTGCGCTTCGCCGAACTCGCGCTCGCGCGCGCCGATGAGCTGACGCCGCAGCTCGCAGCCTGGGCCTACGGCGTGCGCGCCGACATCGCGCAGCGCCACGATGACAGCCGCGCTGCGGAGGATGCGTTGCGCCAGGGTTTGCGCATGGCCCCGAGCGACGAGTTCATCCGGGTGGCACTGGCCGACGTGCTGCTGGCGCGCGGTGCGGCCCGCGAAGCGATTCCGCTGCTGGACCTCGCACGGCCGTCACCGGGTCTCCTCGTGCGGCGCGTGATGGCGCTCGAGGCGACCGGGCAGGCATCGACACAGGCGCTAGCGGAGTGGCGCGACCTGCTCGCGCTCGGCGCCCGAAGGGGTGAGCGACACCTGCGTGAGGAGGCGATCTTCGCGCTCGACGTGCAGCGCGATGCCGGCCGTGCGCTTGCGCTCGCGCAGGCGAATTTCGAGCTGCAGAAGGAGTTGATCGACGTGCGCCTGCTGGCGCGCGCCGCACGTGGCGCGCGCTCCGGTTCGGCGCAGCGCGAGCTGCGGGCGTGGCTGCGAGCCACCGGGCATCGCGATGTGGTGGTCGAGCGGTCGCTGACATGAGCCTGCGAGTCGGGATGGGGCTGATCTTCACGCTGCTCGGCCTTGCGAGCGCGAGGGTGGAGGCCCACGCGACCTCGACCAGCTATCTCTTCATCGAGGCCGCGCAGTCGGGTGATGCCCTGCGCGGGCGCTGGGACATCGCAGTCGCGGACATCGCCTGGGGCATCGACCTCGACGCCGATGGGGACGGGCGCTTGACGTGGGGTGAAATCGCGCGCCGACAGCACGACATCGGCGCGTTCGTGTTCGCGGGGCTCGAGGTGGTCCGTTCCGGGGTCCCCTGCACCACGCGGCTTGCGGATCTCGCGCTTGCGGATCATCTCGATGAACCCTATGTGTCGATCTCGATGCACATCGATTGCCCGCAGCCCGGACGGCTGCAACTCGCCACGCCTTTGCTCTTCGGGCTCGACGCCTCGCAACGCACGCTGCTCGATGTGCGAGGCCCATCGGGGCGGGACAACGCGGTGCTCGCGCCGGGTGGCGCACCGTGGGCCGAAGCCGGGCCGGTCGGAACGATTTCCCGTTTCGTCCAGTACTTGCGGCACGGCGCCCGGCACGTCGCGATCGGCTACGACCATCTCGCCTTTCTGCTGCTCCTGCTGTTGCCGTCAGTGCTGCGCGCGAAGGGCTCGGTCCTTCGCGACGTGCTGGCGCTCGTGACGGCCTTCACCCTCGCGCACTCGATCACGCTCGGGCTCGCCGCGAGCGGCGTCGTCCGGCTCCCGGAGCGGCCGATCGAATTCGCCATCGCGCTGTCAATCGTGGTCGCAGGGGTGCTCAACCTCGTCCCGCGCACCGCCCATCTTCGGCTGCCGCTCGCATTCGGCTTCGGGCTGATCCACGGCTTCGGCTTCGCAAACGCGCTCGCCGGGCTCGATGTGCAGGGGGCGAGGCTCGCGCCGCTGCTCGCGGGATTCAACATCGGTGTGGAGCTCGCGCAACTCGGCGTCGTGATGCTCGTCATGCCGCTGCTGCTGGCCTGGCACCGCTCGCCGTTTTTCGCGGCGCGCATCGCGCCGGCGCTCTCGATCGCCGTCGCGACCGGGGGCGGCATCTGGATGATCGAGCGATGGCCGTGAGCGCCGTGCATCCGGGAGGGCACGAGCGGCGTAATACCCGGATGGACGTGGAAAAGGCGGTCATGGGAGCGGTCCTGCCGAGCGACTACAATCGCGGCTCCGGACGCGAGGAGCGATCGCGCGTGCAGTTCGAGTCAAGGAAGACCGGGGCATCGCCCGAGGCGGCTTCGCTCGACGAAATCATGGGCGCCGTCCAGCGGCGCGATGAGCGCGCCTTCGCGCGACTCTACGAACTGACGGTCTCGCAGGTGTATGGACTCGCGGTGCACGTGTTGCGCCACACCGCCGATGCCGAGGAGGTCGTGTGCCAGGTGTATGAGTGGCTTTGGTCGCGCGCCGCCCGCTATGACGCGAGCCGCGGCAGCGTTCTCGCGTGGCTCCTCATGATGTGTCGAAGCCGGGCGCTCGACGCGCTGCAGGCGCGGCGCGCCCGCGAGCGTCGCGACGCGCTCGCGATCGAGGCCGAAGAAGCCGACGTCGAAAGCCCGGACGCGGCACTCGCCCGATTCCAGGCCGGCACGGCGGTCCATCGGGCGCTCGTGCAGTTGGCGCCGGTGCGCCGACAGCTGGTGGCGCTCGCCTTCTTCCGCGACCTGAGTCACCAGGAGCTGGCCGACCGCGTTGCGTTGCCACTCGGGACCGTAAAGAGCCATCTGCGTCGCGGACTCGCCGAACTTCGCGCGGCGCTGGCGCTCGAGCTCGAGGGAGTGGCCCATGACTGATGCGTCGAGGGAGGCTTTCGATCCGCTGCTGCTTTCGGCGCTGTCCGCCGCGTTGCGTCCGGCGTTTCCCGATG
>CADEFQ010000026.1:14588-25786 GCA_902826635.1 uncultured Pseudomonadota bacterium | reverse complement strand
GATCCGCTGCTGCTTTCGGCGCTGTCCGCCGCGTTGCGTCCGGCGTTTCCCGATGCCGGGCAGCGTGAACGCATGCGTGCGCGCATCCTCGAGCGCATCCGTGACGCAGCGCCAGCCGGCACGACCACGCAGCGCGCCTCGGAAGCGAAGTGGATCGCGCTCGGCGAACTCATCCGCGTTCGCGTGCTGCGCGAAGATCGTGTCGCGGGAAACCACACGCTCCTGATCCAGATGCAACCGGGCGCGGAAATTCCCGGTCACGCGCACCATCAGGAAGAGGAGTGCCTCGTGCTCGACGGCGAGATCGAAATCGGCGGGCATGTGCTCACGGCGGGAGACATGCACGTCGCATCCCCGGGCGCCGCGCACCCGAGCATTCGCTGCCGCAGGGAGGCACTGCTGATGGTGCGTTCCGAAATTCCGCCCCGCGGCGCGCTGACGTGATCGATGCGCCCGACGAGGAGCTGGCAGCGCTGATGATGCGCTGCGCCCGGCGCGACGGGGCTGCGCTCGCCGACCTGTACCGGCGTACCTCCCCGATGTTGCTCGGCTGCCTGATGCGCCTGCTCAGGCGGCGCGCGCTGGCCGAGGAAGCCTTGCAGGATGTGTTCGTTGCCGTGTGGCAGCGCGCTGGTCAATTCGATCAGCACCGGGGCCGCGTCGGTGCCTGGCTCGTCGGCATTGCGCGCTATCGGGCCATCGACATCCTGCGGCGCGAGCGCCTGACGGCGGCTGAACCCGAAGCGCTGGCGGCCATGCTGATGTCGGACGACGCCGGAGCGCTCCGCGATCGCGAGGAGCCGGAGCCGATCGATAGCGTGCTTTCCGGTGCGGCACTGGATCGTTGCCTCGCAGGCCTGACGGATGGCGAACGCGACAGCATCGAACTCGCCTTCGTCGAGGGGCTCACGCATGGTGAAGTGGCGCTGCGCCTGCAGCGGCCGCTCGGCACGGTGAAGAGCTGGATACGCAGGGGCCTCGCGGCATTGAAGGACTGCCTCACGCTGTGCGCTACCGAAACGACAAGCTGATCGATCGGCTCGCGGCCGAGTACGTCGTCGGCACTTTGCGCGGTGGCGCGCGCGCGCGATTCGAGCGGCTGCGCGCGCGGGAGCCGGCCATTGCCGCACAGGTACGCGACTGGGAAGACCGGCTCTACGGGCTCACCTCGGGCGTGCCGACATTCGCGCCGTCGCTCAACGTGTGGCCGCAGATCGCGCTGCGGGTCGGGATGGGCCGCGAGATCGCCGCGCACGCCGCGCCCGGCGCGTGGCGAAAACGCCCGGCGGCCTGGCTCGCGCTGGCGGCGGGCGTGGCGGTACTCGCGATCGTCGTCGTCACTGCGCGCTACGTCGAGCGCAGTGCGGTTGGCGCCTGGCAGACCGTTGCGCAAGTCAACACGTCGAGCGGCCAAGCGCTGTGGACCCTCGAGTTCGATGCGCAGGCGACGCTGCGCGCCCGCGCGGTCGGCCCGAGCGGTGCGCCGGACGCAAAATCGCTCGAGCTGTGGGCATTGCCGCCGGGCACAGGAGGCACACCGGTCTCGCTCGGACTCCTCCCACGCACCGGCACGACCAGCCTGCCGTTGACGGGAGCGCAAGTATCGGCGCTGCGCCTCGCGCAACAGGTCGCGGTCAGCCTCGAGCCGCGCGGGGGCTCCCCGACCGGACTGCCGACCGGGCCGGTACTGCATGTGGCCCGCGTCGATCTCGCGCACCGCAGCTGACCGCGGCGCGTGTGACCGTTGGGGGCACCGTCGCTCAGGGAGGCGGAACGATCTGGTCGTAGACGATCTGCCATCCCTGCGATCGCAACTGCCAGATGCGTGCGTACGAGCCCATTCGAGCCGCGCCATCGACGCTCCAGCTTGCGCGCCCGTAGGTGAAGACGAGGTCGCCGGCTCGTGATGCGGTCGCGCTCGTCAATTCGAAGTGGACCACGGGCGTTGCTGCGGCGAGTACGCCCTGCGCAGCCCGTCGGTTGCTCGCGAAAGGCAACGCCGCGCGATTGACGCGCGCGTCGTCGGCGAGTCTTGCCGTGATGGCGCGCGCCGCATCGGTGGTCGAGGCCTCGGCGATGGCTGCTTCCAGCCGTCGCACATCGGTGAGAGCATCCGGTTTCGTTGCGGTCTTCGCGGCCGCGATCGGCAGCGACGCCACCGTGGCGCCCGCCGCGACAGGTGACGCGTCGAGTACCTTCACGCCCCCGTCGAATATCCACCGCCATGCGTTCCCATCGCGGCGCCAGACGGTGAAATAGTGGCCGACATAACCTCTGCCGTGAATGAAGTACGGACCCGTCGTGAACCCGAGATCCCGCGAGCGCGCGATTCCCGCGAGGGCTGGCCGCCACGCCAGTGGCGAGCCGACGTCGGCGTCATCCGCCGGCTCGAGGCTCGCGAGCGCGTTGGTCGGGAGCGGGCTTGCGACCACGGCATCCGGTGCAGCGAACGCCCGCACGCCGGCATTCCATCCGTGCGCGGCAGTCTCGACGGCGAACGCCTGCTCCGACGCAACGAGCGGCGCGGTTGCGCAGGCCGTCTGCAGCAACGCTGCCGAAAGGATCAGGACCGGCAATCTGAATGGGTGCATGGGCGGAGGATAGAGCGCCTCCCGGTCAACGCCACCCGGCCTGTCGCGTTCTTCGTCGCAAGGGACCCGCACACTGGGTCGTTGACGGAGAATGTTTATGTCCAATTCGATCACCGTTCGTGTCATCGCGGCGACCGCGCTGTCCGTACTCGTCTCGGGCGCCGCCTTGGCGGGGACGCCGCGACTCGACCAGCGGGAGCACAACCAGCGCCAGCGCATCGAGCAGGGCATGCGATCGGGTGAGCTCACGCGCCCGGAGGCGCATCGCCTGGTCCACGGCCAGGTTCACCTGCGGCGAATGGAGGCGAAAGCGAAGTCGGACGGTGTCGTCACGCGCCGTGAGCGCGCGAGGCTCGAATACAGCGCAGACAAGCAGAGTGTGCGCATCCATCGTCAGAAGCACGACGCGCAGGATCGGAACTGATGCACGAGGGCCCGCGGAGCCACTGCTCCGCGGGCCCATCGCGCGCTACTTGCGTTGTGCAGCCGTCGCGTCGCGTGCGGCGCGGAATTCCGAATCGGTCGCCCAATCGGGCCACTGCGTGGAATCCGCAAGATCCGAGCCAACCTTGTAGACGAGTTCCAGGTCTTTCACCATGCCCGTGAACGGCCACTTGGCGTTCCATTCATCGGCAGGTTGGTGATATCGATTCTTCGAATAATCCTCGGACTCCGCCTTGCCGGCCGCGAGGCCACCATCGACCCAGTCGTTTCCTGAATCGAACGACACCGCCGGCACACCACGCTTCGCGAACGGAAAATGATCCGAGCGGAAGAACGAGCCGGCCTCCGGCCTCGCGTCGGGAGTGAAGGCCCGGTTCCACGCTTTCGCAGCGGTGACGAACTGATCGAGCAGGTCGAGCTTCGCGCTGCCCGAAATCGAAAAGTCGCGAGTCGGGCCCCACGGGCTCAACGCGTCGAGGTTGATCACCCCTGCCGTCTTCGCGAGCGGGTAGAGCGGATTCGACGCGTAGTACTCGGAGCCGAGCAGGCCCTTTTCCTCCGCGGTGAGCGCAAGGAAGACGACGGAACGATCGGGGGGCGGGCCGTTCGCGAAGGCGCGCCCGAGTTCAATGAGCGCGGCGATGCCGGTGGCGTTGTCGACGGCGCCGTTGTTGATGCGATCGCCCCGCGCGTCGGGTGCGCCGATGCCCAGGTGGTCCCAGTGGCCGCTGTAGATCACGGTTTCGTCGGGCCGCTTTGCGCCCTCGACGCGACCGACGACGTTGTGGGAAGTGATCACCTGCGATGAAACCGCGTAATCGGCGCTGAAACCGGCGCCCTTGAGTTCAACGGGCTTGAACTCGCGCGTCTGGGCTTCCTTCTTCAATACGTCGAAATCGAGACCCGCGCGGTGCAGGAGATCAGCCGCGACGTCGCGCTGGATCCAGCCTTCGATCAGCGGATGGGTGTCTGCGGGGTTCTCCCGCACGATGTCGAACATCGTGTTGGTGTTCGAGTTCTTGACGGTCTCCCAGCCGTAGGAGGCGGGCGCCGTCTCGTGCACGACCAGCATGCCGACGGCGCCGCGGCGCGCGGCCTCCTCGTATTTGTAGGTCCAGCGGCCGTAGTAGGTCATCGCCTTGCCGCCGAAGTCGCCCTGGCCCGTCTCGAAGTCCGGGTCGTTGACGAGCACGATGCCGATCTTGCCCTTGAGATCGATGCCCTTGTAGTCGTCCCACTGCCGCTCGGGGGCGCTGACGCCGTAGCCGACGAAAACGAGCGGCACATTGTCGACCTTGACCGCGGTCGCCCCGGTCATCGCGGCACGCACGGAGATCTGTTCACCCTGCGTCAACGGCAGGGTTTCGCCTGCGACCGCAACCGAGAGCTTCACGGGCCCGGTGATCTCGAAGCGCCCGAGCGGCACGTCCTGCGTCCAGGTGCGCTTGCCGTCCTTCAGGTCGCCGCCCGGCGCGAGTCCCGCGTCCCTGAATTCGCGCGTGATGTACTCGACCGTCTTCACTTCGCCCGGCGTGTCGGGGCCGCGCCCTTCAAACGCATCGGAAGAAAGCACTTTCACTTCCGAGGTCAGACGGTAGGCGTCGAAGGAGGGCGGCTTCTTCGCGCACGCCGAGAGGGCGAGCGCGGCGCCGATGGCAACAGCAATGAGGTGTTTCATCGGCGGGATACTAGTGTGCGCTTGCGGAAGCGTCCACAATTCCGGTTTCATGACGATTTCGTCATCTTCACGTTTCGGGGTATGCCATGCCAGAGATTCTCGCCATCGCGCCGCTCGCCATCGCCTACGTCGTGATCGGTGTCGGCGACATGAACGAGGCGCTCGACCTCTGGGTGCATCGCTTCGGCATGGAGATCGCCGCGCGCCGCGAGGGCACGGATGCGGATCTCGCGCGAGCCTGGGGCCTGCCGGCCGACGGCATCGCCGACCAGGCGCTGCTGCTCACGCCCGGCGTGAAGGAAGGAGGCATCCATCTCGTGCGATTCAAATCGCCGGGCGTGTCGGTGCGCGACGGTGCGGCGCCCACGGCGCTGCTGCCGAAGAGCGTGGACGTGGCCGTGCGCGACATCGAGGCGCGTTACGCCGAGCTGACCGCGGCCGGCTACCGGTTCCGCTCGAAGGTCGGCGTGCTCGAGACCGAAACGAAATTGAAAGTGTTCGAAGTGCACATGACGGGTCACGACGATATCAACGTCGTACTGGTCGAGCAGCCCGCGCATCCGGAAACCGTGAGCGGGAAGGGCTATGGCGTGGCACCACTCGTCGTGACGATCTCGCCCGACAACAAGCGCGAGGCGGCGTTTTTGCAGCGGATGCTCGGCCTCGAGGAGATCATGCACAATCGTTTCGGCGGGCCGTCGGTCGAAAAGACGATCGGCCTGCCGGCCGGTGCGAGCCTCGATGTGCGCATACTCGGCGACGCCCGGCGCCCCTTCGGTCGCCTCGAACTCGTCCAGTACGAGGGTGTCGCGAGTGAGAACCGCTATCCACGCGCGAAGGCGCCGTCGCGCGGCCAGCTGTCGATCACTTATTTCGTGGCCGACCTCTCGCCGTGGCTCGCCGGGGCGGGCGGAGGCGAAATTGTCGATCATGGCCGTGGCGCGGCGATTTACGGGGGCGGTCGAATGGCGACCCTCACGACGCCCGCCGGACTGCGCATCGATGTCGTCGAGAAGCGAGCCGCGAACAGCGAATAGCGAACAGCCAGAATCGTCGCTACGTTATCCGGGCGTTCGGCGATCCGAAGCCCAGTACGCCGGGATTCATGAGCCCCTGCGGGTCGAGCGCGGCCTTCACCTGCTTGAGCAGTGTCGCAGTGGCCGGCGAAAACGCGTCCAGGTAAGGATAGGTCCTTCCGATCTGGTTCGAGGCCGCGCCGAGGTCCCTGAAGAGCGTCACCGTGCCGGCGCGCAGTGTCTCGACCAGTTCGCGCGCAGCGGGGTTGGGTGATGGTTCGGTGAGGCCGGCGAGCCAGTCGGCGTCGGGCGCATGGCGGTGCAGGGGCAACCACGCATCCGGCCAATGGAAGACGCACTCGAAGCTGAAGGCGAGACTGCCGAGCGCGGAGCACAGGCGCGTCACGGTGACGCCGTGCCGCGCCATCGCTGCGGCATGCGGCACGAGGAGGCGATCGAAGCCCTCGAAGACAGCGCGCGCGTCGGAATGCGCCACCTTGGCGTTGAGTGCAGCCCAGCGCCGGCCATCGCGATCGAGCACGCCGTTCAGGCCCGCGAAGAGATCGGCGCGCGCGACACGGGGCACGGTGGGCTCGATCTCGTTGCCACCGAAGCCGACGGCGAGACGTCGGGTGATCGCGATGTCGTCCGCGACCGCGCGGGCGCTGCGACCCGCGACCACGACATGCACGGAATAGCGGCCTTCGGACATCGGTCGCATGCCGCCGCGAGCGAGCGACGCGAGTGCCCGCGCGGCGCGCAGTGGCCCACCCGCCGCGCGAAGTACCGACAGCGCGCTGCGGGCCAATTCGGTGCGCGAGACGTCGGTCGCCGCGGCGATCGAGGCTGCGTCGAGAATGTAGATGTCCTCGGCGACGTCCGCACGCGCCATCGCCGACAAGGCCGCTGCGGCCGAAGGCAGATCCGGGTAGACGAAAGAGGCGTAGCCGTTCTGCGCGGGCGTGCGGATGAGACGCAGCGTCGCTTCGGTCTTGACGCCGAAGGCGCCGCCGTCGTGCATCAGCAGCCCGGTGAGATCGGGCCCGAAGGTGCGCAGGACCGGTTTCGTGGGTCGCGAAAGTGCACCGAGACCGGTGCGCAGGAGCGTGCCGTCCGCGAGCGCGACCTCGAGCCCAAGCGCATTGTCCGCAGCCGATCCGTAGCGCGCGGAGCCAAAGAAGAGGGCGCCGTGACTCAGGCCACCGCCAACCGTGGCCCCGGCGCCCGAAAAAGTCCCGAAGAACGGCAGGCGCAGGCCGCGGTGTTGCAAGGCCTGATACAGCTGCTTCCAGGTGACACCGGCCTGCACGGTCACGTACAGGTCGTCGTCCGCGATGGCGAGGATACGGTTCAGGCCGCCGAGATCGAGCGTTATCGCCCTGTCGGTCGGTGAGGCATATCCGGCGGTGTAGCTGAGGCCGCCGCCGCGCGGCACCACCGCATAGCCGCGACTCGTCGCGGCGAGTACGGCAGCCGCGACGCCGCGGCTGTCAGCGGGGCGCACGACCGCAAACGGTCGTGCGCCCGTCGAGTACAGATCGCTCGCCGCGAGCGCGAGCGCCGCTTCGTCTGTACGGACGGCATGCGCCCCAACGGCGCTTTGCAGTGCTTCCAGCAGGGAGGACATGGTGCCGGGTTTTCGGTTATGCCGAAAACCCGGCACCAAATCCGTTCAGCTCAGAACCCGTAGCGGGCCGACAGCGACCAGGTCCGCGGCGCGTAGAGGTAAGCGGACGAGAAACCGAGCGAGCGGCCGAAGTCGAAGCCGCCGTTGAACGATTCGGTGTCCGTCAGGTTGTTGCCCGCGAGCGTGATCAGCAGGTTCCCCGCCGCGTTCTCCCAGCGCAGCTGCGCGTTCACGAACTCGTAGTCCTGAACGCGGATGCCCGGGGTGGCGCACAGGTTGTTGTAGTGGTCGTCCTTCGCGGAGTAGTCGGCGCCGAGCGAGACCACGCCACGCTGGCCCAGATCGTGCGAGTAGTTCGCGCCGAGGCGGTAGCTCCAATCCGGGGCCTGCTTCAGCGGCATGGCGAGGTACTGCGCGACCGTCGTGATGCCCTGCGGCGCGCAGGTCGACAGCGCCGCCGTCCACTTCGTGTACTCGCTGTCGAGCAGGCCGAGGGCCCCATTCAGCTCGAGGCCTTCGACGGGAACCGCCGTGACTTCGAGCTCGACGCCCTCGATCGTCGCGTTGCCGGCGTTGATGCGGCCGAAGCCGCCGTCGGGCGTCGCGACGCCGAATTGCAGGCCGTCGTATTCGTTGTGGAACACGGCGACGTTGGTGCGCAGGCGGCGGTCGAGCCAGTCGGCCTTGAGACCCGCCTCGTAGCTCCAGTTCGTCTCCGGGTCGCCGACGATGCGGTTCAGGTTACGCAGCGCCGCCGTATCGCGGCCCGAGGTCGTGCCGCCCTTGAAGCCCTTGGCGGCCGAGACGTAGACGAGCGCGCTGTCGGTGAGCTGGTAGTCCACCACCACGCGCGGTGTGGTGTCGTCCCAGGTCTTGTCGAATGCGCTCTGGTTCGTGAAGCTGAAATAGCCGAGCGCGAGCTGCGCCGGCGTGCACGGTGCCGCAGCCGCCTGCACCGGGGCCGCGCCCGTGCCGTTGATGCACACCACCTGCACGTTGCCGTTCGGCAGAATCACGTGGTTGGTGAAGTCCTTGCTTTCGCGCGTGTAGCGCAGGCCCGCGGTCAGCGACAGGCGATCGGTGATGTCGAAGGTGCCACTCAGGAACGCCGCGTACGCATCCGTCGTCATCTCCTCGCGCGCGATGTTCGTCAGATCGATGCGGCCCGCGGCCGCCGACGGCAGGCCGAAGAGCGCCGGAATGCCGATCACCGACTTGGTGTCCTGCTGGTTGTTCTCACGGAAGAAGTAGAGGCCGGCTACGTAGTTCAGGCGTCCGTCCAACAGCTTGCCCAGCGCCTGCAGCTCCTGGCTCACCTGGTACTGCTCCTGGTCCTGGAAGAGATGGAACATGCCGGTGATCGACGGCGGCGGCGCGTACACGGCGCCGTCGGCGTCGAGGTACAGCAGGTTGTCGAGTGTCCGGTAGGACGTGATCGACTTGAGCGTCATGTTGTCCGTCGCGTCGAACTCGAGCGTGGCGGAGGCGCCCCACTGGTCGAGGTCGTTCTTCGGATCGACGATGTCGGAGTTGGTCGTGAAGAAGCTGCCGGTGAGCGGCACCGGATCGTGGAGCGGGTCGCGCTGCGCGTTCAGTGCGAGCGGGACCGCATAGCCCGGGGTCGAGCGCTCGCGGATGTAGTCGGCGCTGAGCAGCGCGCGGAACCTGTCGGTCGGTTCGGCGAGCAGCGACAGGCGCGCACCCTTGACGTCCTGGTCGTTGACGAACTTGCCGTTGAACGCGTTGCGGGTGTAGCCGTCGCGCGTGCGCATGAGCACCGCGCCCTGCAGCGCGACCTTCTCGCCGATCGGCAGGTTGCCGGTGGCGCGCACGTCGAAGCGGTCGTAGCTGCCGATCGTCAGTTCCGCCTGCCCCTGGTATTCGCCGAGGGTCGGCTTCTTCGACACGAGCTTGACGGCGCCGGCCGAGGTATTGCGGCCGTACAGCGTGCCTTGCGGGCCGCGCAGCACTTCGAGGCGCTCGATGTCGAACAGATCGAACATCGCGCCGGTCTGGCGCGCGATGTACACGTCGTCGACATAGACGCCGACCGGCGTATCGGCGGTGAAGAACGATTCGTCTTCGCCGACGCCGCGCAGGAAGATCTTCGAGGCGCTGCTCGTGCCGGTGTTCTGGTTCATCACGATGTTCGGGACGATCTGGTCGAGCTGCGCGATACTGCGGATCTGCTGGCGCTCGAGCATGTCGGCCGAAAGTGCGGTGATCGCGAGCGGCACCGATTGCTCGGCCTCCTCGCGGCGTTGTGCCGTGACGGTCACTTCTTCCAATCCCTGGATGACTTTGCTGTTCTCGGCCGCTTCCTGCGCCCCGGCGAGTGCGCTATAGCCCGCGGCTGCGAGAGCAGCCAGCGTGAGCATGGCTCGTGAGCTTCCCCTAAGTGCACTGATCATCGTGTCGTCTCCTGATACAGCTTGTTGCGTGCGCCCATCAAAAGTCCACGCACCGTGTACCTTGTACGTACATTCGTGTAAATAGGCACAGACCGAAAAGTGAAAACAAATATACAAGCTGCCGGTCGGCGACGGCTCAGGGCGACGCGTTAAAGCAACAACCCTGCCCAGGCGGCGGCGACCATCAGGGCGAGGCCCGGCAACAGCCGCAGCGCAAATGGTGCACCGCCGGACCACGCGGCGATCCCGGCCCTGGTCAGCGCGTTGGTCGAGAACGTGGCGAGGACGGCGAACGTGCCTGTGTCGAGATCCACCGCGCCGCTTCGCACGAGCGCGCCCGCCGACACGGTGCCCGGCAGCGCATTCGCGAGACCGGCGAGCCCCGCGCTGATGACGGCGCCTTGCGGTCCCAGCCAGCGCACGAACAGCGCCGCGATCGCGATCACGGCGCCCATGACGAGCGCGAAGCCGATGGCGCCCATGGGACTGAAGGCGCGGCCGGGAGTGACCGGACGGTCGCTGCCCTGCGCATGCCACATGAAAATCGCGCCGTACAGAATCGCGACGGCGCCCGACAGGGCGAGCGGCAACGCCAGCGCGGCGAGCAGCGGCAGGCTCGTGAGCGCAAGCGCCGCGGCCAGCTTCAGGACGGTGGCGATCGACGACAGTGCGGCGCCCGCGATCGCGGTGCGGGCGAGTGCCGGCGTCGCCCGCGCGTGCGCGCCCATGGCGCTGTGCGTGGCCGTACTCGAAACGAAGCCGCCGAGGAAACCCGCGAGCGGCAGGCCTTTGCGCGCACCAAACGCACGCAGCGCGACATACCCGGCAGCGTTGATCGCCATGAATATCACGGCAAGCGTAAAGAGGAGCCGCAGTTCGAGCACGCCCCACGGATCGATCGGCCGGACCGGCAGCAGCGGCAGGATGATCAGCGCGGCGGCCGCCAGCATCAGTCCGTCCGCCGCTTCCTGCGCGGTGAGCCGGTTGCGCACGAGGTCGTGCAGGCGGGATCGCGCGGCGAGCAGGATCGTGACGAGCACCGCAAGACCGGCGGCGAGCCCGGTCTGGCGCATCGCGAGCGCGCCGAGGACGTAGGTGATCACGAGCGCCACTTCGGTGGTGAGGCCGGGGCTGTCGGCGTTGAACTTGCGGTAGGCCATGGCGGCGAAGCCCGCGACGATGAGTCCGAACGTCAGCAAAGTCAGGGTCGATTCGTACATCGTCGCGAGCGCGCCCAGCAGTGCGACCAGTGCAAAGGTGCGCACGCCCGCCGGCGCCTTGCGATCCCCGTGCGCGCGCTCGCGCTCGACGCCGATCATGAGACCGATGCCGAATGCGGCGGCGAGCCCGGTGAAAAGAGCGTTCATGCCCGGACCATCTTACAGACGAGGATGGGGCTTTGTGACCGTGCTCACAGTCCCCGGCGGCACG
>CADEFQ010000026.1:0-14488 GCA_902826635.1 uncultured Pseudomonadota bacterium | reverse complement strand
ATCTTACAGACGAGGATGGGGCTTTGTGACCGTGCTCACAGTCCCCGGCGGCACGGCCGGCGACCGGACGGTTAGACTGCCGGTTCCATGGCCAACGATGCGCGGCACGCCGGGCAACGCCGCGGCAACGGCTCAGACCGGCGTCAAAGAACGTTACACGGCCTCCTGGCAGGAAGCCGGCAGTCCCGTCGTCACGGCCCGCGTCGCCACGACGATCGGGCGCTCGCTGCCGTCGATCGCCACCACCCGCAGTGGCTCGCCGTGGCGCTCGTGATCGTGCTGCTCTCGTGCGCCGATGCGATCCTCACGCTCGTGCTGATGCAACACGGGGCGACCGAAGTGAATCCGGTGATGGCGCCGCTCGTGACCGGTTCCGGGCGCTCATTCGCGTTCTGGAAGTTCGCGTTGACCGCTTCCGGAGTGATCGTGCTCACGATTCTGATACGCACCCGCGCCTTCGGAATATTTCCCGCCGGCGCCATCCTCTACACGGCCGCCGCGGGCTACATCGTGCTCGTGGGATACGAGTTGTGGCTGCTCGACCGGATTGGGTCTATCGGCTAAACTAATTTGCTCTTTTGACTGACTTTTCCGTCGAGTGAGCACAACCCTTTCCGACCAGATTGCCTCCACCCCTCTGTACGGCAGCAATGCCGCTTACGTCGAGGCCCTGTACGACCAGTACCTGCGCGATCCCGCGAGCGTAGACGCCAGGTGGCGCGACTACTTCGCGCGTCTCGGGCCGGGCCGCCAGAGCGAACAATCGCACGCGCCGATCGTCGCGGCGATCGCACAGCGCGCGCGCGCGCCGCGCGCCGTACTTGCCGCTGGAGCCGCGGCCGAGGGCGTGAACGTCGCGAGCGCGAAGCAGGGCGCCGTGTCGCGCCTCGTGCAGGTCTGGGCGAACCGCGGTCACCTCGTGGCGAAACTCGA
The DNA here is from genome assembly GCA_902826635.1 of uncultured Pseudomonadota bacterium. Classification (GTDB taxonomy): domain Bacteria; phylum Pseudomonadota; class Gammaproteobacteria; order Steroidobacterales; family Steroidobacteraceae; genus CADEFQ01. The sequence continues at coordinate 13,555 of CADEFQ010000026.1, read as the reverse complement.
TCCGCTCGGGCTCCTCGAGCGGCCGATGCCACGCGTGCTAGAGCTCGACTATTTCGGCCTGTCCGAGGCCGATCTCGATACCGAATTCTTCACCGGCAGCCGTTCGGGCTCGATCGCGCAGCGCCTGCCGTTGCGGGAGATCGTCGCGCAGTTGCGCCACATCTACGGCGGGCCGATCGGTGCGGAGTTCGCACACGTCTCGGACACCGAACAGCGGCTGTGGTTGCAGGACGAGTTCCAGTCGGGCCGCATGCTGGGCGCCCTCTCGGCCGACGAGAAGAGAAATCTCCTCTGGCAGCTCACGGCGGCCGAGGGCCTTGAACGCTACCTGCATACGAAGTACGTCGGCCAGAAGCGCTTCTCGCTCGAAGGTGGCGATGCGCTCATTCCGCTGCTCGACGATCTCGTGCAGCAGGGCGGCGTCGCGGGTATCGAAGAGTGCATCATCGGCATGGCGCATCGCGGGCGCCTCAATGTGCTCGTGAACGTGCTCGGCAAGTCGCCGTCGGTGCTGTTCTCGGAGTTCGAGGGCAAATACGACACCGCGCACCTGCAGGGTTCCGGCGACGTGAAGTACCACAAGGGTTTTTCCGCCGACCTGCGCACGCCGGGCGGCAACGTCCACGTCGCGCTCGCCTTCAACCCCTCGCACCTCGAGATCGTGAACCCGGTCGTCGAAGGCTCGGTGCGCGCGCGCCAGGAACGCCGCGGCGATGCCGGTGGCGAGCGCGTGCTGCCGATCCTGATCCACGGCGACGCGGCGTTCGCGGGCCAGGGCGTCGTGATGGAGACGCTGCAGCTGTCGCAGGTTCGCGGTTATGCGACCGGTGGCACCGTGCACATCGTCGTCAACAACCAGGTCGGTTTCACGACCTCGAATCCCGAAGACACGCGCTCGACGATGTACTGCAGCGACGTCGCGAAGATGCTCGAGGCGCCGATCTTCCACGTCAACGCCGACGATCCGGAGGCGGTGATCTTCGTCACGCGCCTTGCGCTCGCCTATCGCGTGCGCTTCCACCAGGACGTGGTGATCGACCTCGTTTGCTATCGCCGTCACGGCCACAACGAAGCCGACGAACCGGCGGCTACCCAGCCGGTCATGTACCACGCAATCCGCCAGCACCCGACCGCGCGCAAGATCTACGCCGACCGGCTGGTCGAAGAGGGCGCCCTGTCGGAGGCCGACGCGTCCGGCCTGGTCGAGCAGTACCGGACGGGGCTCGACGAGGGGCGCCCGCAGGCGCGCGCGTCGCTCGGCATGATCGGCAACAAGTACACCGTCGACTGGAGCAAGTACGCGCAAGTCGACTGGCAGGAGAAAGTCGCAAGCGTCGGCCTCGAGCGCCTGCGCGCGCTCGGCGCGCGCATCACGGCCGTGCCCGCGGCGTTCACGCTGCATCCGCGCGTCGCGCAGGTGATGGCGAATCGCGTGAAGATGCTCGCGGGAGACCTGCCGTTCGACTGGGGCTGCGCCGAGACGCTGGCATACGCCTCGCTGCTCGAAGAAGGTTTCCCGGTGCGTCTCAGCGGTCAGGACGCCGGGCGCGGTACTTTCTTCCACAGGCACGCGGTGCTGCACGAGCAGCAGTCCGCGGCGACCTATATCCCGTTGCAGCACGTCGCCACGGATCAACCCCGCTTCCAGGTGATCGACTCGGTGTTGTCCGAAGAGGCCGTGATGGGTTTCGAATACGGATACTCGACCACCGAGCCGCATGCACTCGTGATCTGGGAGGCGCAGTTCGGCGATTTCATGAACGGTGCGCAGGTCGTGATCGACCAGTTCATCAGTTCGGGCGAGGCGAAGTGGGGCCGCCTGTGCGGGCTCGCACTCTACCTGCCCCACGGGTATGAAGGTCAGGGTCCCGAACATTCCTCGGCGCGGCTCGAGCGTTTCCTGCAACTCTGCGCCGAGAACAACATGCAGGTGTGCGTGCCCTCGACGCCGGCGCAGATGTTCCACATGATCCGCCGGCAATTGCTGCGCGGCTTTCGGAAGCCGCTCATCGTGATGACACCGAAGAGCCTGCTGCGGCACGACCTGTCCGTGTCCTCGCTCGACGATCTCGCGCGCGGCAGCTTCTCGAACGTGATCGACGAGATCGACGACCTGCCCACCGCCGGTGTGCGCCGCGTGGTGTTCTGCAGTGGCAAGGTGTACTTCGACTTGCTGAAGGCGCGGCGCAAGGACTCGATTCGCGATGTTGCGCTGGTGCGCATCGAGCAGCTCTATCCGTTCCCGACCGACGAGTACGAGGCGGTGCTGCGCCGCTATCCGGGCGTGCGTGATGTCGTGTGGTGCCAGGAAGAGCCGCAAAACCAGGGCGCGTGGTATCAGATCCGCCATCGCCTGCAGGAGCGCCTGCCGGGCAAGGTCGAGCTGTTGTACGCGGGTCGCCCGCATGCGGCGGCGCCGGCCACCGGCATCCTCAAGATCCACGAACTCGAGCAGGCGGCGCTGATCGAAGCGGCGCTGCGCTCGGAAGCCACCGAAGGGGCCGCGCGCGAGACGACGCGGCTTACCGCGACTAGTGTAAGGAAGATGTCATGACGATCGAGATCAAGGTGCCACAGCTGCCCGAGTCCGTGGCTGACGCGCTGCTGGTGGGCTGGCACAAGAAGGCGGGCGATGTCGTCACCCGCGACGAGAATCTCGCCGACCTTGAAACCGACAAGGTGGTACTCGAGGTACCCGCGCCGACGAACGGCGTGCTGCAGGAAATTCGCATCGAGGGTGGCACCACCGTGACGAGCGGCCAGCTGCTCGCGATCATTGCGGAAGGCGCGCCCGTGGCGAAAGTGGCGGCGTCTTCCGCGCCTGCGAAGGCAACCGGCGCACCCGCGGATGCTGCGGCCGGCGATTCGGCCAGGCTGAGCCCGTCCGTGCGCCGGCTCGTCGAGGAGAACAAGCTCGATCCGGGCCGGATTCCCGCCTCGGGCAAGGATGGGCGGATCACGAAAGGCGATGTCGTCGGTTTCCTCGACAAGCAAGCCGCTGCGCCCGCCGCGGCTCCCGCGCCTGCGACTGCGAAATCCGCACCGGCCGCTGCCCGGGTCGGCCGCGCGGACCAGCGCGTGCCGATGACGCGCCTGCGGCAGCGCATCGCCGAGCGCCTCGTGCAGGCCCAGTCGACCCAGGCGCTTCTCACCACTTTCAACGAAGTGGACCTCTCGGCGGTGATCGCGCTGCGCGCCCGCTACAAGGACCGTTTCGAGAAGGAGCAGGGCGTCAAGCTCGGCTTCATGGGCCTTTTCGTGAAGGCCTCGATCGAGGCGCTCAAGAAGTTCCCGGTCGTCAACGCGTCGGTCGAAGGCACCGACATTGTCTATCACGAGTACTACGACATCGGCGTTGCGGTCTCGACGGATCGCGGGCTCATGGTGCCGATCGTGCGCGACGCGGACGTGAAGAGCCTCGCCGCGATCGAAAAGGAAATCGGTGATTTCGCGGTGAAAGCGCGCCAGGGCACGATCGCAATCGAAGACCTGACCGGCGGCACCTTCACGATCACGAACGGCGGCGTGTTCGGCTCGCTGCTGTCGACGCCGATCGTCAACGCACCGCAGAGCGCGATCCTCGGCATGCACAAGACGCAGGATCGCCCCGTCGTGGTCGACGGGCAGATCGTGGTGCGCCCGATCATGAATCTCGCGGTCACTTACGATCATCGCATCATCGACGGCCGCGAAGCGGTGCAGTTCCTCGTCGCCATCAAGGATGTGCTCGAGGATCCCGCCCGCATGCTGCTCGGAATCTGAGGACGACATGGCAGACCAGTACGATGTGTTGGTGATCGGCGGCGGCCCGGCGGGATATCCGGCGGCCCTCCGCGCGGCGCAGAACAAGCTCACCGTTGCCTGCATCGACGAATGGAAGAACCACGACGGTTCAAGCGCCCTCGGGGGCACTTGCCTCAACGCGGGCTGCATCCCGTCGAAGGTGCTGCTCGAATCGACCGAGCTGCTGCATCGGGCGCAGCACGAGTTCGCCGCGCACGGGATACGCGCGAGCGGCGTCACGGTGGACCTGGCGGTGATGCAGAAGCGTCGCGCGACGATCGTCAAGGGCATGACCCAGGGCATCGCGGGTCTCCTCAAGGCGGCCGGCGTCACGGCGCTCGCCGGGCACGGCAAGTTGCTCGCGGCCGGTCGCGTTGAATTCACCTCGCACGACGGCGAGAAGCGCGAGCTCGCCGCGAAGCACGTGATCCTCGCCTCGGGCTCCGTGCCGGTGGAATTGAAGTCGCTGCCGTTCGACGGCAGGCAGATCATCGACTCATGGAGTGCGCTCGAGCTCGGCGCAGTCCCGCAGCGCCTCGGAGTGATCGGCGCCGGTGTGATCGGCCTCGAATTGGGCAGCGTCTGGCGGCGACTCGGGTCGGAAGTGGTGGTGCTCGAAGCGCTGCCTGATTTCCTGCCGATGGCCGATGGCGCGGTGTCGAAGGAAGCGCTGCGCCACTTCAAGAAGCTGGGGCTCGACATCCGCCTCGGCACGAGAGTGACCGGCGCGAAGGCTGCAAAGGGCGCGGTCGACGTGGCGTACACCGATGCGCAGGGCGCCCCGCAGTCGGTCAAGGTCGACACGCTGATCGTCGCAGTGGGCCGCCGACCGCAGACGCGCGACCTGCTGGCCGAAGGCACCGGGGTGAAGATCGACGAGCGCGGTTTCGTCGTGGTCGACCATGCCTGCCGCACCGGCGTGCCGAACGTCTGGGCCGTCGGCGATCTCGTGCGCGGCCCGATGCTCGCGCACAAGGGCAAGGAAGAGGGCGTCATGGTGGCCGACCTGATCGCGGGTCATTTCGGCGAGGTCAACTACAAGACCATCCCGTCGGTCATCTACACCGCGCCGGAAATCGCCTGGGTCGGCGAGACCGAAGAGCAGGTCAAGGCGAGTGGCCGGGCGTACAAGGTCGGCAGCTTTCCGTTCGTTGCGAGCGGCCGTGCGCGGGCGATGGAGGCCGGCGTCGGTTTCGCCAAGATCGTCTCGGCGAAGGATGACGACGAGATCCTCGGCGTGCACATCATCGGGCCGATGGCCGGTGAGCTGATCGCCGAAGCCGTACTCGCGATGGAATACTCGGCGAGCACCGAGGACCTGCAGCGCACGATCCACGCCCACCCGACCCTGTCGGAGGCGCTGCACGAGGCGGCGCTGGCCGCCGACAAGCGCGCGATCGACATCCCGAACAAGGCCTGAAGCAGAATCGACCGTTGTGTCGGGCGCCTGACAGAGGCCGGGCACCCCTTTGCCGATGATGTGCCCGAAGCCGGTGGAGTCCCGCCGGCACCGGGAAAAGGCAAAGGAGACGACCATGAGCATCAACAATTCTTCCGGCTTCCGTTCGACGATCAGCGCGGTGGTGGCGGTCGCCCTGACGTCGGCCCTCGCGTACAGCTTCGCGGCCTCCACGGCGAAAGTGCAGTGGCTCGGCAGCGATGCGGTGACCAAGGCGGGCGTGATCGCGCAGGCGCAGCCGGCCGTGCGCAGCACCTACGCTGCCTGAGGCCATGCAGTCGGTAACGGCCGGCACGGCGGTGTCATGACAGCCCGCTCGTGCCGGTCGCGCCCGTCAGCAGAGGCGGGGACCACGGGGGCTATACTCGACCGGCGAGGCCGAGTCACATGCCCGATGACAGACGCATCGAGGATCGACGCCACGGGGGCGCGCGCAGGATCGCGGCGATCCTCGCCGCGGACGTCGCCGGTTACAGCCGGCTGATGAGCACGGACGACGAGGGCACGCTTGCCGCCCTCAAGTCCCGCCGCGCGACTTTCGATCATCTCGTCGCGGAATTCGACGGTCGCGTTTTCGGCAGCGTCGGCGACAGCCTGATGGCGCAGTTCCAGAGCGCCGTGAACGCGGTGCGCTGCGCGCAGGCCATCCAGCACGCCATGCTCGAGGCGAACATGCCGCTCCCCGCGGCACGCCGGATGCAGCTACGCATCGGCGTCGATCTCGGCGACGTGATCGAGGACGGCGGTGCGTTCTACGGCGATGGCGTCAACGTCGCGGCGCGCTTGCAGGCCCTAGCGGAACCCGGCGGCGTCCTCGTATCGGGCGCGGTGTACGGGCAGGTGAAAAACCGCCTCGCCGGCCGCTTCGTCGATGTCGGCCCGCGCGCCGTCAAGAACATCGCGGAACCCGTCCACACGTATGCCGTTGCGACGGCCGCCGCCGCCCATCGCTGGCATCGACTCGTAGCCTTCCTGCGCCACCGCGGCGTCATCGTGGCGCTTGCGTACATTGCGGCGTCCTGGCTTGCGGTCTACGCCTTCGGCCGCGTCGCGCCGATCGCCGCGCCGCCCTGGCTGCGCGCGGCCGTGATCTCGCTGCTCGCCGCGGGTTTCGTGCCCGCGATCGCCTACGCCTGGCGATTCGATGCGCGACACCCGATTCCGCGCTGGGTGCGCGCCGCGGTCGTCTGTGCGGCTGCCATCGCCGGCGCCGGAACCGTCGCAACTGTCTGGCGAGCCCATTTTCAGGCGATGGCGCAGGCCGCCATCGTGCGGCCGGTTCCCAAAGCGCAGCCGGTGGTCGCGGTGGCTCCGCTGCGCAATCTCGCCGGCGACCCGCGCGACGATTGGCTGAGCGAGGGCGTCGCGAATCTCGTTCGAGACGGGCTCACCGAGTCGAAGCAACTGATCGTCGTGTCGCCGACACGCTGGAACGCCGTGCTGCGCACGTCGGTCGCGCCCCGGCCGGGTTCCGGTCCCGACCAGGCGGCCCTGATGGCGGCCGCAGCGCGCGCCGGCATCGATTACGTGGTGTCCGGCGAATTCCTGCCGACGCCGGAGGGCCTGCTGCTGACCGCACGCCTGTCCGACGTGCGAAGCGGCGTCGAGCTCGGCGCGCACCGCGTGCCGGGCCTCACGCCGCAGACGCTCCTCGGCGAGGCGACGCGCATCGTCGTGCTCGCGAAGCGTACGCTCGGCGTACCGTATGCGGACAACTACGAGAGTTTCGCCGCCGATTTTGCCATCGGCAACATGGCCGCGTACGAGGCGTATCTCGCCGGCATCGCCTATTTCTTCCGCTTCGACTACCGGTCTGCGGAGCGTTCGTTCAGGTCGGCGCTCGAGCTTGCGCCTGCGTTCCAGATGGCCCGCTACCGGCTCGCGCACGTCGAAGTCGCGAGTGGCGACACGGAGGCGGCGCTCGCGACGCTCGCGCAAATCCCGGCGGATGCACCCCTCTCGCGCCGCGAACGCCTGTTCGTCGACGGCGCCCGCGCGCTCTTCGCGCGGGACGGCGCGCGCGCGAGGCAGGTCTTCACGACGGCGCTCGCGGAGTTTCCCTACGACATCGAGGCGCAGCTGATGCTGGCGCTTGCGTACGATGTCTCGTTCGAGGACGAGGCTGCCATCGCGCAGTTCCGACGCATGCTCCAACAAGAGCCGCAGAACGATCGCGTGTGGACCTTCCTCGCCGAGACCTGCCTGCGCGTGGGCGACTACGCGCAGGCGCGCGAGGCGCTCGATCACTACCTGTCGCTCCAGCCGGATGACCCGCACGGCTTCACGATACTTGGCCAGCTCGAGCATTTCGAGGGCAATCTCCCGGGCGCGATGGGCCGCTTCCGCCATGCGCTCGATCTGTCACCCGGGTTTGCACCGGCGCGGCTCGCGCTCGCCGAGTCCGAAGTGCCCACGGGCGCCTGGGACGACGCGGACACGCGTTTGTCGGCGCTCGCGGGTGATGCCGATGCGCCGACCGTGTTTCGTATCGATGCCGCGTTCGCGCTGAACGGCCTGCGACTCGCACGCGGGCGTTTCCTCGGCGCAGTCGAGCCGCTGCGGCGACTCGCGCCCGAGATCGAGCGCGAACAGGTCCGCGAATCGATGGCGCTCGCCCAGCAAGGGCGCGCGCAGGCGGAGCGCGGCCGGTTCGCGGAAGCCGATGCGCTGATCGGGCGCGCGATCGATCGTGCACCCGGTTTCGCAACGCGTTACCTGTTCGCGCGCGGCGGCGTCGCGCGCTTGCGGGGTGATGCGACGGGCCTGCGCGCGGCGGCTGCGGCCATCCGCGCCCAGAAGATGCAGGGCGACGACGAGGGCGTGAAACTTTCGCGTGAGGATGCGGCGCGCGCGGCCGCCTACCTCGACGGCCTTGCTGCCCTCGTCGGCGGCGATGCCACGCAGGCGGTGGAACAGCTCACCCGCGTCGTGGAGCTGCCCGGCTATCGGTATGCGATCTACGATCTCGGGCTGGCACAGGCGCTCTTCGCCGCGGGACGCACCAAGGAGGCGCTGGCGCCGGCGCAGGCCGCCGCGACGTGGCGGGATCCGGGCGACGCGCGGCTCGACCTCGAAGTCGAACGCGCGCGCGCGTTGCTTCTCGAGGCGGAAATACTGGCGACGGATGGCCGGCGCTCGGAAGCGGCGAAGCGCGCGCGGGCGTTCCTGCTACGCTGGACTCCGGAGGATCACGCGCAGCCGGAACGGCTGCGGGCCGAGCGGCTCGCGGGCGAAGCGGTCAGCGGGGAACGGGCCGCACGCGCACCGCTCCGCCCGAGCCCGAGCAATTGATTGCGCCGTCGCGGCCGTTGCCGTCGAGGTCGCGATACAGGAGCGAAGGCGGTGGGCAGGTACGCCCCGAAATCGTTTCAGTGACGAGCGCGTCGAAGTCGATCGTGAGCCGCAACCGTGCCTCGTTCGACTGTGGTTTGTAACCCATCGCCTCGAGGTCGCGAAGGGTGTAGCGCCCGTCGCCATTCAGGTCCCGGATGAAGGTCGGTGCGATGCCTTCGACGATCACGGCGCGCAGATCGAGATCGTAGGGGCCGTAGGTCGAGAGCAACTCGCGCAGGATGTCGTCGTCCTTCTGCGGCGAACCGAGAAAGTTGAAGGACTCGACCGGCCCGCTTTCGAGGCGGCGCAGGAAATCGACGCCCGGCGCATCGACGTCGAGATCGAAAAGAGCGATCGGCTCGAACATGCCGCCCACCACGTGCATCGCAGCGAGCAGCGCGGGGCCGCCGCGCCGCGAGCGCAGCTCCTGTGAGACCGTAGTGACGAAGCCCGCCATGTTGCGGATCACCGGGCCGAGCGTACGGTCGAAACGCTCGTCAAAGACGCGCGCGGCACCGAGGTTTGCCATCACGACGAGCCCGACCAGATCGTCGTCGGGGCCATAGCCGAAGCCGTCGAGCAGGTTGCCGCCCGTCTGTGGACGCGGCACCGCCGCGATGCCGCCTGCCGTCGTACGCAGGTAGGGCTTGTTGAGCAGCCTGCCCGGCACGAACGGGTCATCGATCAGTTTTTCGCGTACCTGGAAGTTGCCCGTCTGTGCGTCGGGGAGATCGAAAGTGTCGAAGCGCTCGGAGGTGAACTCGAGAAAGGTCTCGTCCGGACCATTGCAGTCCTGATACGGAATGCCTGCGCGCGTGATCGGAAAATGGCGCATGTCGATACAGCCGTCGGGGTCCGTGAGCACGATGGCTTCGCGCCTGCCGATCGGCTGCGTCGGCTCTTCGGGCGCCTCGACGACGGCCACGGCGCGCGGGGCCTCGATGCGCAGCACGAGCGACCAGCCGGTCGTGGTCGTCAGGCCCTTGAAGTAGCCGGAATCCGGCGCTTCGATCGTGAGGCGCACGGGCAGTGGGTGATCGTCGCCGTGTGCGAGCGCTCCGACGGGTACGAGCACGGACACAGCCGCCAAGGCAGACGCGACCCGGCGAGGCGGGGCGGATGGACGGAATTTGAAGCGATGCATGGCCGGCCTCCCTGGCGCTGACGCAAAATTCCTTGTAGGCCCGATCATTGCGCCGGCGGGTCACGGCAGTCAATTCACCTCGCTGTGAGCCGTTCGAGCGCAGTTTTGTCCCTGATGAAGACCGCGCCCCGGCCGAGATCGACCCAGCCCCGCTGCTTCCATTCCTGCAGGTACTGGTTCACGAGCTGGCGAGTGACGCCGAGGAAGCTCGCGAGGTCTTCCTGGGACAGGCGCAGCACGATGCCTCGCGCGTCCGGCTCGCCATGGGCTTCGCCGAGCAGCAGGAGGCGCCGCGCCAGCCGCGCGGGCGCTTCGAGCAGTGCGGCGTCCTCCGCGAGGCCGCTCGTCCAGCGCAGGCGCTCGCCGCAGAGCCGGAGCAGCTCGAGGGCGAGCCGCGGTTCGCGCTCGAGCGTGGCGAAGAACGCCGCGCGCGCGATCGACAGCAGCTCGCTCGCCACCATCGCCGTGGCGGTCGCGGTGCGGGCGCCACCGTCGAGCAACGCGATTTCGCCGAAGGTATCGCCGGCGCCGAGGATGTTGAAGAAGACTTCGCGTCCGTCCGCGTCGCCGGCGCTGATCCGCACCTTGCCTCGCACGATTCCATGCAGCGCGTCCCCGGCGTCACCCTGCGAGAAGATGATCTCGCCGCTGCGGTACGGCCGTTGCACGGCGAGCGTTCCGATCCGCTCGAGCGCAGCCGGCGACAGGCCGCGAAAGAGCGGGCTGCCCTGGAGCGCGATCTTCCCTGCCGTCGTCGTCATGTGCGATTCCCTGCAACGCGACGGGCGGATGATACGACGCCGCGCGCCGCGAGTACTCACGCCCGACCCCCCACGCGGCGACGGTGAGTGCGACGCTCAGACCAAACACGAGGACGAGCAGCTCGCCGCGCGAGGCATCGAGCAGGCGCACGCCGACAAAGACGGAGACCGCCGACAGGAGGTCGCCGAGGCGGTAGAACACCGTGTCGATCGCGGTCTTTGCCTGAAACTTCGCGTCGCGACTCTCAGGCAGGAGCAGCGCAGTGCGGGTCGTGTTGAACAAGGAGTAGTCGAGGCTCTTTTGCGTGATCAGCACGCACTGGAGCACGGCGAACACGGGCACCGCGCCGATCACCAGCAGGCCGGCGACGAACGCGAGCGGCGTGACGAGCAGCGCCCGCGCGAGCCCCGCAAGCCGGATCGTGCGAGACACCGCGAGCAATTGCACCAGAAAGCCGAGCAGCGCGATCGATGCGCCGTAGTGACCCATGAACTGCCCGATGAAGTCGGACTCCGCGCCCGGCGCCTGCGTGCGGGCGAACTCCACGAGCCAGTCGGACAGCACGAATTCGCCGGTCGAGGTGATCCAGTTGAGGAGCACGACGAGGACGGCGATGCCGGCGAGGTAGGGCGTGCGCGCGACCAGTGCGAAGCCGCCGAACAGGCGATCGGTGCGGCGCAAGTGGGGGTGAGTACGCTCTGGCGCGGGTCTCGGGCCGCACGCGACCACGGTCCTGCTGACAAGCGTCGCGGCCGCTAGCATGGCGGCCGAAGCCACCATCAGGCCGTAGGGCCCAACAAGTGGAAAAAGCGCCGATGCGGTGCGCGCACCGAGCCATGCGCCCGCCGCGACCCCGGCCGCGACGACACCGAGGAGCCGCTGACCGCGCTCGACGGTCAGCAGGTCGGTTGCGAGCGCCCAGAATTGCGCGACCATCAGGACGCCCAGGATCCCGACCCACACGAAGAACACGAAGCCGACCCGGCAGCCCGCGAGGCCAAGCCCGCAGAAGAGCACGAGCTGCAGTGCGGCGAGCAGGGCCAGGACACCGAGGACACGCCGTGCACCGACCCTGCGAACGAGGGCGCCGTAGAACGGGACGAGCACGATCAGGAGCAGCGCCTGCAGCCCGACCGCGTAGCTGCGCAGCTCGGCGTTGCCTTCGGTGAGGATCAGCGCTTCGCGCACGGGGCGGACGAAGTAGTAGGCGACCATCAGCGTCAGCGCCTGAAGACCGAGCGCGGCCACGCGATGGCCATCGCCGGGCTCGACCCTCGTGCAGAGCGAGAGGCAGCGCTCGAATCCGTTCAGTCGATGCGTGCTGTCCATGCGGCGACGGTAGCGTCGCCGCCGGGCCCCTTCTGTCAGCTGCCCGACACTTCGTGCTGTAATGAAGTCCATGCCCGGACTGATGCAGGACTGGCCGCTGACGCTCGATCGCATCCTCGAGCACGCGCGGCGCTGGCATGGCGGGCGCGAGGTCGTGACCCGTTTGAACGACGGGCCGATCACCCGCAGCACGTACTCGACGATCTACGATCGTGCGAAGCAGCTCTCGCACGCACTCGCCGAGCACGGCATCGCGCGCGAGGACCGCGTCGCGACACTCGCATTCAACTCGGCGCGGCATCTCGAAGCGTGGTACGGCATCATGGGCATCGGCGCCGTGTGCCACACGCTGAATCCGCGCCTGCCGATCGAGCAGCTCGTCTACATCGTCAACCACGCCGCGGATCGGCTGATCCTCGCCGACGCGATCTGCGTGCCGCTCCTGCGGCAGATCCTGCCGCGCTGTCACAGCGTTGAACGAGTCGTGCTCCTCGCAGAGGAGGCACAGATGCCGACGGATCTTGCAGCCGACGCCTACGAGCGCTGGATCGCCGGTCGTCCGACGGATGCCGTGTGGGGCGACTTTTCCGAAGAGACCGCGGCGGGTCTTTGCTATACGTCCGGCACCACGGGCGAGCCGAAAGGCGTGCTGTATTCGCACCGCTCGAACTACCTGCATGGCCTCACGACACTGATGCCGGACGTGCTCGATATCTCGGGCCGCGACGTCGTGCTCGCGATCGTTCCGATGTTCCATGCGAATGCGTGGGGCCTCGCGTTCGCGGTGCCCGCGGTCGGAGCGAAGTTCGTGCTGCCGGGCGCGAAGCTCGATGGCGCGTCGGTGTTTGAACTGATGGAGTCGGAAGGCGTGACGTTCTCGGCGGGCGTGCCGACGGTGTGGCAAGGGCTGATGCAGCATCTCGAGACACACCGGGTGCGCCCGACGACCCTCAAGTGCATCGTGAGCGGCGGCTCGGCGTGTCCCGAGGCACTGATGCGCGCCTACCAGGACAAATACGGCATCGAAGTGCGTCACGGCTGGGGGATGACCGAGATGTCGCCGATCGGCACCCTGAACGTGCCGCCCGACCTCGCGACGCCGGCGGTGAAGCAGGGCCGTGTGCTGTGCGGTATCGACATGAAGCTCACCGATGACGACGGTCGACCGGTACCGCACGATGGACACTCTTTCGGACACCTGTGGGTGCGCGGCGCTTCGGTGGCGCGCGCCTACTATCGCCGCGAGACCGAGAACATCCTCGATGCAGCCGGGTATTTCGACACCGGTGACATCGCGACGATCGACGCGACGGGAATCCTGCAGATCACGGATCGCGCGAAGGACGTCATCAAATCGGGCGGCGAGTGGATCAGTTCGATCGACATCGAGAATGCGGCGGTCGCGCACCCGAAGGCGGCACTCGCCGCGGTGATCGGCGTGCCCGATGCGAAGTGGGGCGAGCGTCCGCTGCTGATCGTGCAGTTGAAGCCTGGGGAGTCGGCCACGGCGCAGGAGTTCCTGGAGTTCCTTGAAGGCCGGATCGCGCGCTGGTGGATGCCGACGGCCGTGCGGTTCGTCGAGGCGATTCCACTCGGCGGTACCGGCAAGATCGACAAGAAGTTGTTGCGGGCCGGGATGCCGGCAAGTTGACGCCGGATTCAGTCCTCGAGCTTGAATGCGAGCCGAACTTTCGCCGGGTAGTCGACCGGAACGCCGTCCTCACGCCGCGGGTCGTAGCGCCAGC
>CADEFQ010000025.1:40032-48504 GCA_902826635.1 uncultured Pseudomonadota bacterium | reverse complement strand
ATGGACGTCAAGGCGGCGGTGGCGTGGCGGGCGGGCGAACCGCTCACGATCGAGACGGTGCAACTCGAGGGCCCGCGCGCAGGCGAGGTGCTGGTCGAAATCAGGGCGAGCGGCGTGTGCCACACCGACGAGTTCACGCGCTCGGGCGCCGACCCCGAGGGGCTCTTTCCGGTGATCTTCGGACACGAGGGTGCGGGCATCGTCGTCGACGTGGGCCCGGGCGTCTCCTCGCTGAAGAAGGGCGATCACGTGATCCCGCTCTATACACCCGAGTGCCGACAGTGCAAATCCTGCCTGTCGCGCAAGACGAACCTCTGCACGTCGATCCGCGCGACCCAGGGCAAGGGTGTGATGCCGGACGGCACGAGCCGCTTCTCGATCGGCCGCGAGAAAATCCACCACTACATGGGTTGTTCGACCTTCGCGAACTACACCGTGCTGCCGGAGATCGCGCTCGCGAAGATTCGCGACGACGCGCCGTTCGAGAAGGTCTGCTACATCGGTTGCGGCGTGACCACCGGAATCGGCGCCGTGATCAACACGGCCAAGGTCGAGCCCGGCGCGAATGTCGTGGTGTTCGGCCTCGGCGGCATCGGTCTCAACGTGATCCAGGGTGCGCGCCTTGCGGGCGCGAACATGATCATCGGCGTCGATCGCAACCCGAAGCGCCAGGCGCTCGCGGAGCGGTTCGGCATGACGCATTTCGTGAATGCGAAGGACGCGGGCTCGGACCTCGTCCCGCATCTCGTCGCGCTCACGGACGGTGGTGCCGACTACAGCTTCGAGTGCGTCGGCAACGTGGACCTGATGCGCCAGGCGCTCGAATGCTGTCATCGCGGCTGGGGCGTGTCGGTGATCATCGGCGTTGCGGGCGCGGGGCAGGAAATCCGCACGCGTCCGTTCCAGCTCGTGACCGGGCGGGTGTGGAAGGGCACCGCCTTCGGCGGCGCCCGCGGTCGCACCGATGTGCCGAAGATCGTCGACTGGTACATGCAGGGCAAGATCGAGATCGACCCCCTGATCACGCACGTGATGCCGCTCGCGAAGGTGAACGACGCGTTCGACCTGATGCATGCGGGCGAATCGATCCGCAGCGTCGTCACGTTCTGAGCGTGCGATGAGCCTCGAAACCCTGGGCGAGCATGCCTGCTTCGGCGGTAAGGTCGGCTTCTATCGCCACGATTCGGCGAGTACGGGGACGGCGATGCGCTTCGCGGTGTTCACGCCGCCGCAGGCGACCGAGCGCCCGGTGCCGGTGCTCTACTTCCTCGCGGGGCTCACCTGCACCGAAGAAACCTTCATGATGAAGGCGGGCGCGCAGCGCGTGGCCGCCGAGCTCGGCCTGATGCTGGTCGCGCCCGACACGAGTCCGCGCGGAATCGAACTGCCGGGCGATCGCGATCACTGGGATTTCGGCGTCGCAGCCGGGTTTTACCTCGATGCGACGCGCGCGCCCTGGTCGTTGCACTACCGCATGGCGAGCTACGTCGTGCACGAACTGCCGTCGCTGATCGCAGGGCATTTTCCCGCCGACACGGCCCGCGCGGGCGTCTTCGGGCATTCGATGGGCGGCCACGGCGCGCTCACGCTCGGCCTGACGCACCGTGATCGATACCGCTCGATTTCGGCGTTCGCTCCGATCGCAGCACCGATGCAGTGCCCATGGGGCGAGAAGGCGTTCAGCGGCTATCTGGGTGGCGATCGCGCGGTGTGGGCGAAGCACGACGCGACGGCGATCATGCGCGGGCTCGATGACGCCGCGCGCGGCCCGCAGATCCTGATCGACCAGGGGCTCGCCGACCCGTTCCTCGAACGCGAGCTGAAGCCACAGCTGTTCGAGGCCGCGTGCGACGAGGCGGGCTACCCGCTGACGCTACGGCGTCACGTGGGCTACGACCACGGCTACTACTTCATTTCGACTTTCATCGCAGACCACCTGCGACATCACGCCCACGCACTGCTGGCGTAACAGCCCCGCTATTGCAGCAGGCTGCGCAGCATCCACGCGGTCTTCTCGTGCACCTGCAGGCGCTGCGTGAGGAGGTCGACCGTGGATTCGTCGCCCGCCTTCTCGGCAGCCGGAAAGGCCTTGCGCGCCGTGCGCGCGACCGCTTCGTGACCCTTGACGAGCCGGCGCACCATCTCCATCGCTTCAGGCACGCCCGGTCGTTCCTCGATGGACGTCAATTGCGCGAATTCCGCATAGGTGCCCGGGGCCGGGAAACCCAGCGCGCGGATGCGTTCGGCCAGCTCGTCGAGCGCGTTCCACAGCTCGGTGTACTGCTCCATGAACATCAGGTGCAGCGTGTTGAACATCGGTCCCTCGACGTTCCAGTGAAACGCGTGGGTCTTGAGGTAGAGCGTGTAGGTGTCCGCCAGCACGCGCGCGAGCGAATCGGCGATCTTCTGTCGATCGCGCGCCTCGATGCCGATGTCGATGACGGGCGCTCGCGTGGCAGCAGCTTGAGCCTTGCGTGAAGGACGGGCCATAACGCTCTCCTCTTTTCTTCCGGGTCAGTGGATCATCGCAAACAAACTGCGCGAGCGCGACCCTCCGGCCATTCGCCTCTAATGCTTTCTCCCGCCGCCGAACCGCCCCGCGTTCCCGGTCCGATGCGCCGGCGCGCCGTGGCCGGGCCGCGAACGCTGCCCCTGGCCGCGCGGCGGCTGTCGCGCACCCTGTCGCGGCGCATGCGCCCCCGACCTCGGCGCATGTTGCGCAGGGCGCGGCGGCGGCGGGGCGGACACCGTGATTGCAAACTGCGGCGCGGCCGCGTACGGCACGGCGCGCTTCAACACTTTCTCGATATCGCGCAGCAATCCGCCTTCGTCCGGGCCGACGAGTGATACGGCGTGACCCGTCGCACCCGCACGCGCCGTGCGGCCGATGCGATGCACGTAGTCCTCGGGTACGTTCGGCAGCTCGTAATTGACGACGTGGGGCAGCTCCTTGATATCGAGCCCACGCGAGGCGACGTCGGTCGCGACGAGCGCGATGATGCGGTTCGCCTTGAAGTCCTCGAGTGCACGCACGCGCGCGGACTGGCTCTTGTTGCCATGGATCGCGGCGGAGCGGATGCCGGCGCCCTCGAGCTGCTCGGTGAGGCGGTTTGCGCCGTGCTTGGTGCGCGTGAACACGAGCACCTGGTGCCAGTCGCCATCCTTGATCAGGTGTGCGAGCAAGTGGCGCTTGTGGTCCTTCGGCAGCTTGTACGCGACGTGCTCGACGCGCTCGGCGACCGTGTTGCGGGGCGCGACGTCGATCGCGACCGGGTCGTGCAGCAGGCGCGCGGCGAGTGCGCGGATATCATCGGAATAAGTGGCCGAGAACATCGCGTTCTGCCGCTTGTCCGGCAACAGCTTGATCACACGCTTGATCGCATGGATGAAGCCCATGTCGAGCATGCGGTCGGCTTCGTCGAGCACGAAATGCGCGACGTGATCGAGATCGAGTATGCCCTGGTCCTCGAGGTCGAGGAGGCGGCCCGGGGTCGCGACGAGCAGGTCGCAGCCGGCGCGCAGGCCGTCGATCTGCGGCTGCATGCCGACACCGCCGAAAATGACCTGAACGCGAAGGCCGGTGTGCCGGCCGTATTCACGCGCGCATTGCGCCACCTGGGCGGCGAGCTCGCGCGTCGGCGTGAGCACGAGGGCGCGCGGCGCGCGGCCGTAGGACGTGTCGAGTTTATGCAGCAGCGGCAGCACGAAGCCGGCCGTCTTGCCGGTGCCGGTCTGGGCGCTGGCGAGCACGTCGCGACCGCTGAGCATGGCGGGGATGGCGCGCGTCTGGATGGCGGTCGGGGTGTCGTAGCCCTTGTCGGCCACGGCACGCAGCAGCCCCGGGGCGAGCCCGAGATTCACGAAAGACATAGAAATGGAATCCTCAAAAAATGGAGTAGGGGGTCCGGGCCTCGCCGCGGGCCCCACGAGTGCGCTGAATGCGCAACTCGAGCGTTGTCAACGGGCCGGGAGACTACACGAAAGAGCCGCGCAGGTCACTCGCCGTCAAGGCACGGATCAACGATGCGGAGCTGGCCGCCGCACTTGGCGCCAAACTGGCGCCCGCCTGACGGGGTCGGCACAATCGGGTGATGATCGTCGTGCATCACCTGGATCAGTCGCGCTCCCAGCGCGTGCTCTGGCTGCTCGAAGAGCTTGGGGTCCCCTACGAACTGAAGCGCTACCAGCGTGATCGCGAGACGCTGCTCGCGCCTGCCGGGTTGCGCACTGTGCACCCGCTCGGCAAGTCGCCGGTGATCGAAGACGGGGGGCGCGTGCTCGCGGAGACCGGCGCGATTGTCGAGTATCTCGTCGAGCGCTTCGATCCTGGCGGGCGACTCGCGCCGCCAGCCGGGTCGGATGAGCGGCTGCGTTATCGCTACTGGCTGCACTACGCCGAAGGCTCGGCGATGTCGCCGCTCCTCGTGAAATTGATCTTCGACCGGATCGGCACTGCGCCCGCGCCGTTCTTTGCACGGCCCGTGATCCGCGGTGTCGTCGCCAAAGTGACGGGCACCTTCATCGCGCCGCAGCTGAAACTGCATCTCGACTACATGGAAGGGGAGCTCGCGAAGTCGACGTGGTTCGCGGGTGGCACGTTCACCGCGGCCGACATCCAGATGAGTTTTCCGGTCGAAGTGGCCGCGAAGCGCGTCGGGCTGGGTGATCGACCCCGGCTCGTGCAGTTCCTGCAGCGCGTTCACGCGATGCCCGGCTACCGGCGCGCACTCGAGCGCGGGGGTCCGTATGCCTATGCGCAGTGACCGACAGCCGGGCGGAGTCGCACCGTGACCGTCAATGGTGGCGCGCTCGCGCTGCTAGCCGCACTCGCACTGCTCGCCGTGGGTTATATCCTGCGTTGGTGGTGGCTCGAGCGGGCACGACCGATGCGCGCGGTGGCACGGCCGTCGCTGCTCGACACGCTCACCGGTTTCGGCACCAATTTCTTCGATACGCTCGGCATCGGCTCGTTCGCGCCGACCACCGCGATCTTCAAGCTGCGGGCCCGCATGCCCGACGAGAACATCCCGGGCACGCTCAATGTCGGCCACGCGCTGCCGACGGTCACCCAGGCGCTCATTTTCATCGCGCTCGTCACCGTCGATCTCGCGACGCTCGTCGGCATGATCGTCGCGGCGGTCGCGGGCGCGTGGCTCGGCGCGGGCGTGGTGGCGCGCCTGCCGCGTCGCGCGGTCCAGCTCGGCATGGGGCTCGCGCTGTTGATCGCGGCGATATTGTTCCTTGCCGCGAACCTGCAGTGGATGCCATCGGGCGGGGAAGGGCTCGGGCTCGAGGGCGGCGCACTCGCGGTCGCGATCGGTGCGAATTTCGTGCTCGGCGCGCTGATGACACTCGGCATCGGGCTTTATGCGCCTTGCCTGATGCTCGTGAGCCTCCTCGGCCTGAATCCGATCGCGGCGTTCCCGATCATGATGGGTTCATGCGCTTTCCTGATGCCGATCGGCGGCCTGCGCTTCGTGCGCGCGGCGCGCTATGACCTGCGCGCAACGCTTGGTCTGGCGCTCGGTGGCATTCCGGCGGTGCTCGTCGCGGCGCTCGTCGTGAAATCGCTGCCGATCGTGTGGCTGCGCTGGCTGGTCGTCGTGGTCGTGCTCTACACAGCCACGGTGATGCTCGCCGCGGCGTCGCGCGCGGGCCCGGCATGCGCAAGATCTGCAGTGCCCGGTAGCAGGTAATGACGCAGCACATCCGTGACGATGAGCATCACGAAGAAAGAGACGACGACATCCGACAGGAAATGCGCGCCCGAGGCGATCCGGGAAAGCGAAACCAGGACTCCAAACCCGATCGCGGCTGCAAGGACCCTGCGCTTTCTGCTCAGCGCCAGGGCCAGCGCCAACGAGAAGAAGCCGCCAGCGCCTTCCCCTGACGAGAACGAACAGTTCTTGTCGCATTGCCGGCTGAACACATAAGCGGGCGTGAACTGTTTCGATCCGCCAAACTCAGTAACATCGCGGGGTCTCGCGCGGCCGAAGTGATCCTTGAATCCTGCGTTGACAATCAGGCCGGCGCCGAGGATCAGGACAAGGGTCAGAAAGCAGATTTTCCTGCCATCGATGCCGCATACGTCTCGCTTGAACGAGCGATTGAAAACATATATCGCGGCAACGCAAACCATGGATAGGGCCAGGCCATAGCCCAGGCCCTCATGCAGGAGAACCTGCCACCACCGTTCGTGGAAGCCGTGATCGAAGAAGATCCTGGAAACGTGGATATCGATACCGGGAAACGCCACCAGCACCAGCGACGCAATCAGAAAGCTCGCAAGGATCACCCGACCACGTTTTCGTTTCAGGTAGTTCAACAACCCGCCGCGCCTTCCGTAGCCACCCCGGTTCCTCGCTGTGGTGTCAGGCAAGTATGGGTGAGACGCCCCCCGGGCGGAGAATCTATCGCGAAATGCGCAGCGGGCTCGCCGGCGCGGGCGCGTGTCGGTATCCAACTCATTGAAAATGTAGCTATAGTTCCAGTTCGATGCTCCCGAGAACCTTTGGACCATGGGAAGTACAAATTCATGGCGATGGGTCGATGGCCACGGTTTCAGACCTCGCACACCCGGTTTTCCGTGGGATTCACGGTGTTGCTCTATTCAGTCTGCAACGCGATCAACATCGACAAACTGGCGAAGTGGTTCCGCGCCAAAGACGGCCTGGACTATGTGGCGCTGTCTGCATACCTCTCTGCCGGGCTGTGCCTGTCCCTGGTGTTCTTCGTCCTGTTGGCCCACCGCCGAACGATCAAGCCGCTCGCGATAGTGCTGACCGTCGTGAGTGCGGTCGTCACCTACTTCATTGCCAAATACAACGTCGCCATCGACAGTTCGATGGTCCTGAACGCCCTTCATACCGATCCCCTGGAAGTCCGGCAATTGCTGTCGCTCCAGATGATCCCGTACGCCGTGTTCCTGATCGCGCTGCCTGTCGTGGCCATCCTGTCCATCGACGTGACATTCCAGGATTCCGGAAGATACCTGCTTGCTTCGACAGGTCTCATTGCGATTGCCTTGTGCATGGCCATCGCATTGTTGTACCTGAACTACAGCGCCATTCATCGAGCCGGCAACGTGTCGAACAAATACATCGTGTATTCACTCGTTCCCGTCAACTTCCTGTCAAGCACGATCAGCGTGGGTTCGAAAGCGATAAAACCCTATCTCGCGTCCAGGAAACACCAACTGCCCGTATCCGCCCGTGTTGCAACGCCGGGCAACCTGGTCGTTGTGCTCGCGATCGGAGAGTCTTCCAGGAGGAAGAGTTTCAGCCTCTACGGCTACAGGCGCCGGAACACCAACCCGGTGCTGCAGCGGATTGACGGTCTTCATCTCCTGAACGGGATCGCGACGCGCGGTACGACTTTGAATGCGCTACCGCAAATCCTCGAAAAGAAAGGCATCAAGTTGCCGGCGATCGTTGCCGGCGCCGGCATCCCGACAGCGTGCTATGTGAACTTCACGCTGTATGACAATTGCGAATCGGTGGGCGAGACGAAAGCAAGCCATTGCAGCCACGGTGCACAATGTTACGACGAGGATGTCATTCCGTTGCTCGAGAATAATCTTGCGACCTATGCATCCGGGTACCGGTTCGTCGTGCTGCACCTCGGCGGTGGCAGCCACGGCCCGACCTACAACAACAGGCATCCGCCCGAGTTCCGGCAATTCAGGCCGATGTGCACTGACGCCGACGTGGCGAACCAATGCACTTCCGAGCAGCTATACAACTCGTACGACAACACCATACTTTACGTCGACCATGTCCTCGGCGGGATTATCCAGGCGCTCGATCGCTCGGGCGCGCCGTACGTGTTCATCTATCTGTCGGACCACGGCGAATCGCTGATGGAGAACGGGCTGATGTTCCACGGGATGCCGCCGGGCGTCGCATTGCCCAGGGAACAGGCGGAAATTCCCCTGATCGTGAAATCGTCGGTACCCATTTCGATCGTCGAGCGCGCCGAATACGATCAACCCGAAGTGTTCGATACGATCCTGGATCTCTTCTCGATCCAATCGCCGACGTTTGATGAAGCCGGGAGTTTCATCAAGAAGCGCGCCGGACAGGCAGCGCACCAATGACTGCGGTGACTCGCAATCGGGTCAGACCTGCGCCCTGAGCTTTGGCCCGATGTTGTCCGGCCAATCGACGGAGCGGCTGCTTCCCCCGACACGTACCGGGGAGACCTGAATGGTGAGCTCATCGCCGAGTTCGCTTGGTGCGACGAAATCACATTCGAGCCGCGCTGTCGGGATGCCGATGCGCTGCACGACGTGCAGGGAGCGGAAGTCGAGGGCCATCGAGGCGAACCAGTCTTCAACCGCGGCGTTGTCGCCGAATCGGACTTTGGTTTCGGTCTTGAAGCTCAGGGGACACCATGACGTCGAAGCGCGGCAACGTCGTGGCGAACGGTTCGCTGAAGTTCCTGCGAATGCTCTTTTCGAGCAGGGTTGCGCAG
>CADEFQ010000025.1:5332-39932 GCA_902826635.1 uncultured Pseudomonadota bacterium | reverse complement strand
GCGGTTCACGCACGCGACTTGCCGCGCGGCGGGTCGGTGTCGAGCACCTCGCGGCAGGCGGTGACGTCGGTCCGTTTGGATACGATTCACTGCCGCGCGAATTCGTGGCGGCCTCGAAAGCCAATCTCAACCCGGGCGGCTACGCGTTCCGCGACAAGGAAGTATCCGGATCGGGACATCGTCGCGATCTTGGCCGGGAATACCGTGCGCGTGCTGGCGGCCGCCACGCAGCCGCGAAATCCCCGGCCTAGTCTGCGTCGATGTTGTGCTGGATACGGCGCAGCAAGGTGCGCAACGTGCGGATTTCCGCTTGCGTGAAGCCTTGCAGCGCTCGTTGCTGGTGTTGCAGTGCCGCAGGAGCAATCGCATGAAATGCGACTTCCCCGGCCTCCGTCAGGCTTGCGTACACGAAGCGCGAGTCCGCCGGGGAGGTACTGCGGGTCACCAGTTTCTCGGATGCCAGCTGATCGACCACGCGACTGAGCGTCGGCTGCTCCATCGAGGTGGCGTCGGCGATCTGCCCGATGCTCAGCGGCCCGAACGCCTTCAGCACGGACAGCACACGCCAGCGGGCCAGGTTGATCCCGGATTTCCTCAGCCGACCCCGCAGCAGCCGGCTGAGGCCGTTCGTCGCCTTGTAGAGCTGGTAGGGAACGAAGCTCGCGAGCCAGTCGTTGCCGCGCATGCCCGCGGGGACTGCCTTGGGGGTTCTCGTGTTGCGCCGCGCGCTGCCCCTGGGTGTTTCCATGATTCGAGTACTATATGTATTATCATGTATATATGCAATTGTATTCCCGCGGACTGATTCCTGTGCCAACCTGCACGGAGGAACCGGATAATCGCGTGAAGAGGCCCAATCGTAGCCGCCCTGACACTGCCGTCGGCGGTGACTCGGCTTCCTTTGGCACTGACATCGACGATTTCAACGTCACTCGCGCCACCGTCAACCCGCAGCTCGTCGATTCCGCGCGCATCGAGTTGGTGCGCGGGCCGCAGGGCACGTTCTTCGGTCGCAACGCGTCGGCGGGCGTGATCAGCCTGGCGCCAGTTGCGTTGAATTCGAGGACATGCCGCGGGCCAGACGCGAGCGCGCTGGACGCGACGGTTGCCGGTCGGTAATGTAATTGCATTGTCATATGATTTTACGGTGCGTACGTGATCAACGTGAAGCAACTGCGCACGAAGTTTCCGACGCTGTCGCACAAGGCATACATCAACAGCGGCTCCTATGGTTTGCTGGCGATCGAGGTCCGGCAGGCGTTCGAGCGCTACCTGGCGGATCGCCTGGAGAGCGGCGCCGACTGGGGCGCCTGGGTGCAATGCTACGAGGACGTGCGCAACAGGCTGGCGACGTTGCTCGGTGCGAACCCGGACGAGATTGCCGTGACGGCTTCGGCCTCGGCGGGTCTCAACGCGCTGGCGAGCGCCCTTGGTTTCAGCGGTGAACGCAACAAGATCGTCGTGAGCGACTTCGAGTTTCCGACGAGCGGGCAGATCTGGCACGCGCAGGAGCGCGCGGGGGCGCGCGTCGAGCACGTGCCCGAGAACGACCAGGGTTACATTCCGCTGGAAGCGTTCGAGCGCGCCATCGACGAACGTACGCAGCTGGTCGCGATCACGCACGTGTGTTATCGCAATGGCGCGCGGCTCGACGTCGCGGAGATCGTGCGCATGGCGCGACGCAAGGGCGCGCTCGTGCTGCTCGACTGTTTTCAGTCGATCGGTGCGATGCAGGTCGACGTCCGGGCGCTGGACGTGGATTTCGCGGCTGGCGGCATGCTGAAGTACCTGCTCGGAACGGCCGGCATCGGTTTCCTGTACGTGCGCGAGGACCACATCGCCACGCTGACGCCGAAGGCATCGGGTTGGTTTGCCCAGGCGGATGTCAATGCGATGGAAGTCTCGCGCAACTTTCCGTCGCCGACCGCGCGGCGTTTCCAGGCGGGCACTCCGCCCGTGCCGAACTGTTATGCGGCCCTGGCGGGCCTCGATATCATCCTCGCGCTCGGGCCCCTGGCGATCGAGCGCTACGTCGGCGAGCTCACCGGTCGTTGCATGGATCGCCTGCTCGAAGCGGGCTGCCGGCTGGCGACTCCGCGTGACGATGCACAGCGCGGACCGACGGTGGCGATCCGCGCGAGCGATGCCGTCGAGCTGACCAACCGCCTCGCCGTGCGCAACGTCATCACTTCCAGCCGCGATAACAACGTGCGCGCGATGTTCCACGTCTACAATGACGATGGCGACATCGACGCGCTCGTCGATGCCCTGCTCGCGAATCGTAGCCTCCTTCGCATGCAGTAGGCGTCGGCGGCTCAGCGCCGGCTTTGCCGGCTGGGCACGGCGGCGAGGCCACCCGTCGCAACCAGGGGCTCGACGACATCCATCACTGCGGCGATGCGGCGCTTGCGCGTGTCTCCCAGCGTGCGTTGCAACTCCGCTTGCTGCGCCGTGAGTGCCACCATTTCCCAACAGGAAAACGATAACACCAGTTGATCTCGAGAGGCCCTGCGTGCTTCTCCGCCATGCGCGTGATGGCGGGTCGGCGGCTGTCGTAGTACCAACCGGAATCCATTTCGGCAATGATTTCCCGATAAGGCATAAGGATGACCGCCTGCTTCCCGGGTCCGGCGACCGGCAACCAGAGCTTGCCGCGCGGGATCGCGCGTTCAACACCGCGCGCATCAATCGCGAGGCGCAGCACACCGGTCTTTCGCGGGGGTTTCAGCGCCGTCGTGACGGCTTGCCGGCTCAAGCCGGCGCGACGTGCAGCACGGTGACGCAGCGCGCGTCGCGGTCGATGTCGCACAGCGCGTTGCAGCCGGGCAGCGGGTAGCGCCAGAAGGCGCCGAAATCCTCGCTGATCAGCAGTTCGCCCGTTTCGTGCGGGCTGGTGTGGCGCGAAACCCGTTCCATCATTGCCGCCAGCACGTCGTGCGCCTCGCGCCTCCCGAGTAGCCGCAGATCGTTGACGGCATTCTCGTGATAGCGCAGGTGCCACGCGCTCATGCCGGCCCGAGGTCCAGTTCGCGTTCGGCCTCGGTCGTGGTGAGCGTGCGCGCATGGCCGGCGCGCACTTCTTCACGGGCCTGCCAGGCGGCGCGCGCCTCGTGGAGCGAACGCACGGCAAACAGTTCGGCGAGCGCGGCGAGTTGCGCGTCGATCTCGGCCATCGACTCGCTGAGCGCGGTGCGCTCGTTCAGATTGGGACGGCCCGTCGATCGTCGTTGACCATCGAGTTGACGCATGCGCAGTGCCTCCATGGCGACCCTGGGATCAGTGTAGCGCTTCATACGGATGTTGCAGGGCGAAAATGTGCGCAATACTGGGCGCACCCGATGGGCGAGTGCGCATGACCCTCCAGTCCCTGTTCGTCACACAGGTCTATGCGGCGCGGCTGCAACAAGCGCGCGCGCCGCTCAACGCGCAGTTGTTGCGGGAATGCCGGCAACTTCGGCTCGACGATGCGGGAGGCCGGCGCTGGTCGGCGGAAAACTACCCGGGCGGCTATACGTCCTATGATTCGGCGAGCCGCATGCAGGATCGTTCGCCGACCTTCGCGGCGCTGGCGCACCGCATCGATCGTCACGCACGCGCGTTCGCGCGCGCGCTCGAGTTCGACTTCGATGCGCGCAAACTCGTGATGACGGATTGCTGGGTCAACATCATGGCGCGCGGGGTCGCGCACGGGGCACACCTGCATCCGCTGTCGCTGCTGAGCGGTACCTATTACGTGCACACACCGCGCGGATCGCCGGGGCTCAAGCTCGAGGACCCGCGACTCGATCGTTTCATGGCGGCGCCGCCGCGACGCCGCAGCGCCCGCCGCGAACTGCGCCCCTGGGTCGTGATTCCGGCGCAAGCCGGCAGGGTGGTGCTGTTCGAGAGCTGGCTGCGCCACGAAGTACCGGTGAGCCGCGTGCCCGGCGAGCGGATCAGTATCAGTTTCAACTACGGGATCGGGTGACCATGACCAACGACGCACCGCGCCTTGTACCGTTTGCCTATGGATTTCGGCCTTTCTTCCTTGCCGCTGGCCTCTTCGCGGTGATCGCGATTGCCGCCTGGGTCTGGATTTTCGTCTCGGGCCGCGCGCCACTGGGCGATCTGCCGCCGTTCCTGTGGCACGGCCACGAGATGCTGTTCGGGTTCATCGGCGCCGCGGTGGCCGGGTTCCTGCTGACCGCGGTGCCGAGCTGGACCGGGTCGCGCGGCTTCGCCGGCCCGCCGCTGATCGTGCTCACCCTGCTGTGGCTGGCGGGGCGCATCGCCTTTGCCGCCTCGGCGTGGTTGCCGCCGCTGTGGCTCGTCGCCTGTGAGTTGTCGTTCCTGCCGATGCTCGCGTTCCTGATCGGCCGCTCGTTGCTGCGCGAGCGCAACCGCAATTTCCCGATGCTGATCATCATCGGAGTGCTGTGGGGAATCGATGCGTGGTTCCTTTATGCGATCACCACCGGGGACTTCCCCGCCGCGAGCCAGGCGCTGCGCGCCGGGATCGGCCTCGTGTTACTGCTCGTGACGGTGATCGGCGGGCGCATCGTGCCGAACTTCACCGCGAGCGCGCTGCGCCGCCGCGGCATTGGCGTCGAGATCCGCAGCTGGCCGCTCGTCGAGCGCGTGACGATAGGCGCGATGGTGCTCGCGGTCGTCATCGATACGGTGGCCCCGTGGAACCGGGCCGCGGCTGCCGTGGCGGGCATCGCAGCCATTGCACACGCGGTGCGCCTCTCGGGGTGGCGGAGCCTGAAGACGCTCGCGGAGCCGATTGTCTGGGTGTTGCACGCCGCGTACGCGTGGCTGCCGATCGGGCTGGCGCTGAAGGCGGTCTATCTTGCGACCGGCGCGCCGTGGGCGTTCCAGTGGCAACACGCGCTGACGATCGGCGCTGCGACCACGATGATCCTCGCCGTCACGACGCGTGCCTCGCTCGGTCACACGGGCCGGCCGCTCGTCGTGTCGCGCAGCATCGGCATCGCCTACGTGCTGCTGCTGCTTGCGGCGCTGGTGCGGGTATTCGGACCCACGCTGCTGCCGTCCAGCTACATTGCGACGATCGAAACCGCGGCATTGCTCTGGATCGTCGCGTTCGCGATCTATCTTGTCGTCTATGCGCCGATCCTCACGCTCGAGCGCGCGGACCGGAAGCCGGGATAGGGAACAGCGCGCCCGCGCGTTCGCGGATCGTCGCCACCGCGGGGTGCGTGATGTCCCGGTGCAGCGTAACGGCGTAGAACTCGGCGACGACGGGGCGGGCGGGGCCGAGCACCGCGAGACCCGACTCGTCCCTGAACTGGCGCCCGATCACGTCGGGCACCGGGATGAGCCCTTTGCCCGCGCGCGCAAACTCCCGCAGCAGCGCGTAGTCCTCGAACTCGCCGATCACGACCGGGTGCAGGCGCTGCCGCTCGAACCATTGATCGAGTGCGCGGCGGATCGCGGTGTCGTTGGTCGGCAGCAGCACGGGCGCGCCGTCGAGTGATGCCGGAAACCGTGCGCGCAGCCCCTTGACGAGCACGCGGCTGCCCATCCACGAGACGCCGCAATCGCCGAGCCTGTGGCTGTGCGCGCGGATGCCGAGCCCGACCGGCACGGGGGCATCGGACAGCACGACGTCGAGGTCATGCACGGCGAGCGCGGCCGTGAGCCGCTCGAGCGTGCCTTCATGGCATACCAGCCGCACCCTGCGATCGAGCGCGAGGGCGGGTGCGAGCAGGCGCTGCGCGAGTTCCTTCGGCAGCACGTCGTCGAGCCCGACCGCGAGCCGAAGCGGCTGCGCCGAGGGCCCGAGCGCCAGCGCTTCCACGAGTTCCCGGCCGAGCCGAAAGATATCTTCGGCGTACCGGAACGCCGTGCGACCTGCGCTCGTTGGCACAAGGCGCCGCCCGACCTTGGCGAGCAGTTCCTCGCCCAGTCGCTCTTCCAGCGTGCGCAGTTGTGCGCTCACCGTGGGCATCGACAGGTTCAGTTCGGCGCTCGCCTTCGCGAGGCTGCCGGTGCGTACCACAGTCCAGAAGTAGTACAGGTGCTGGTAGTTGAGCCGTTTCGGGGTGCTCATGGATATCCACAGTAAAACCTAAGTATTCTTGTTGTTAATTCTAATTGATCTAACTGATCGGGTCAGCTAAATATGAGTCCATTCCTTGGGAGCAGAACGTGAGACAGAACCCGATCGTAGTCAGCGAATCGGACGCCGACCGTTTGCGCGCGCTGTTGGGTGCGCAGGACGAATCGGCGCACGACCAGGCCCACCTGCACGAGCTCAAGAGCGAGCTCGAGCGCGCGATCGTGCGCCTTGCAGACGAAGTCCCCGCGGACGTGATCACGATGCAGGCGCGCGTGCGCGTGCGCGATCTCGCCACCGGCCGGGAAGATGAATACACGCTGGTGCTGCCGGCCGAGGCCGACATCGCGTCACGCCGCATTTCCGTGCTCGCGCCGCTCGGCACCGCGCTGCTGGGCTACCGCGAAGGCGACGAAGTCGAGTGGCGCATGCCGGGCGGGCTGCGTCGCCTCGCGATCGTGAAAGTCACGCGCGTGGAGCCTCCCAGCGATCGAGCGGCAACGACACCTGGCGCACCACATGGCGGAGGACGAAGCTCGACTCCACGCGCGCCACGCCAGGCAGTTTCGTGAGCACCGTGCTGTGCAGCCGTTCGAGGTCGCCCGCGTCGTGGGCGATCGCGATCAGCTCGTAGTCCCATTGACCGGTCGTCAGGAAGCAGTCGATCACGTTCGGCACGGCCTGCACGGCGCGTTCGAAGGCATTGAAATCGCGGTCGGTCTGGCTCTTGAGCGTGATGCGCACGAGCACCCGCACCGTGTAACCCACGGCGCCGGCATCGATGCGGGCGCCATAGCCGCGAATCACACCCGCTTCCTCGAGGCGGCGCATGCGGCGCAGGCAAGCCGATTCCGAAAGGCCGAGATGCGCGGCGAGCGCCGCGTTCGTTGCGCGGCCATCCTTCTGCAGGTACGCAAGAAGCCGTCTGTCTGCCGTGTCCATGCGCAAGATTATTGCGTAGAACGCCCCTTCCTGTCTCGTAAATGGCAGCGTCTGCGCCCGCCGGGGCGGGAAAATGCAGCTCCCAAGTCAAGGAGCTCGACCATGCAGATCGGGGTACCGCGCGAGATCAAGAATCATGAATACCGCGTGGGGCTCGTTCCCGACGCCGTGCGAGGGCTCACGGCAGCCGGCCACGAGGTCACGGTCGAGACGGGCGCAGGCGCCGGCATCGGCTTCAGCGATGCGGATTACGCCGCCGCCGGCGCCAAGATCGCGCCCGGGGCCGAGGCGACCTTTCGCGGCGCCGAACTCATCGTCAAGGTCAAGGAACCGCAACTCGAGGAGTGCCGGCGCCTCGCGCGCGACCAGGTGCTTTTCACCTACCTGCATCTCGCGGCCGATCGCGCGCAGGCTGAAGCGCTGATGGCGTCCGGCTGTACCGCGATTGCCTATGAAACGGTTTCGGGGGCCGACGGCTCGCTGCCGCTCCTCACGCCGATGAGCGAAGTGGCCGGTCGCATGGCCGTGCAGGTGGGTGCGCAGTACTGCACGAAGGCGCTGGGTGGGCGCGGCGTGCTGCTCGGCGGCGTGCCCGGCGTCGCGCCCGCGAATGTGGTGGTGATCGGCGGCGGCGTGTCGGGTCGCCATGCCGCTGAAATGGCGATCGGCCTGCGGGCCGATGTCACGGTCTTCGAGCGCTCGGTGCCGCGTTTGCGCGAACTCGACCAGCTGTTCGGCGGGCGCGCGCGCGTGCTCTTCTCGACGCCGCAGGCGATCGAAGCAGCGCTCGTGGGCGCCGACGTGCTGATTGGCGCCGTGCTGATTCCGGGCGCCGCGGCGCCGCGGGTCGTCACGCGCGCGATGCTCGCGCGAATGGGCGCGGGCGCGGTCGCGATCGACATTGCGATCGACCAGGGTGGCTGCCTCGAGACGAGCCGCCCGACATCCCACGCGGACCCCACTTATATAGAAGAGGGCGTGATCCATTACTGCGTGACGAACATGCCCGGCGCCGTGCCGCGTACGTCCACGTTCGCCCTCAACAACGTGACGGTGCCCTACGTGCACCGGCTCGCGGCGCTCGGCTGGAAGGAAGCGACCGCGCGCGATCCGGGGTTGCGCGAAGGCCTCAATGTCGTCGCCGGCCGTATCGTGCATCCCGCCGTGGAGCGCGCATTGCAATGAGGAAACTGCTCTGCGCCACGGACCTGTCGGCGCGGGCAGACCGGGCAGTGCGGCGCGCGGCCCGGCTGGCGCAGCACTACGGAGCGGAGCTGCTGCTGTTGCACGTCGTCGATGACGATCAGCCGACGCATTTCGTCGAAGCGCGACTCGCCGAGGCACGCGCGCACCTCGAATCCGACGCGGCGCGCGCGCCCGGTGGGCGAGCTGTCGTCGCGGCGATCGAAGTGGCCGCCGGCCATGCGTTCCAGGTGATCGCGCGCTATGCGCACGAGTGGAACGCGGAGCTGATCGTGATGGGCGCCCATCGGCGCCGCGTGCTGCTCGATGTGTTCATCGGCACGACGCTCGAGCGCGTACTGCGCGCGGACGGCTTGCCCGTGCTGGTCGTCAATTCCGATTTCGCCGGGCACTACCAGCGGGTGCTCCTGGCGCTCGAGCCCTCCGAGGCATCGGCGCGCGCGGTTCGCGCGGCAGACGGCCTGCAGCTGCTCGGAGGCGAAGTCGGCATCGTGCATGCCTATGAGACCTATGCCGGCGTGCTCGAGACCGCAGGCGCCGTGCCCGAGGTCGCGACCGCGTATGCGGAAAGCGCGGAGAGCGATGCACGCACTCGCCTGCAGGAATTCCTGCGCGAGGTCGGTCTCGCCGCGCGGCCGATCGATCTCCTGATCGAGCGTGGCTCGCCGTTTGAAGCGATCCAGGGCGTGATCGGGCAGCGCTCGCCGCAGCTGCTCGTGATCGGTACCCGCGGCCTCTCGGGCCTCGCGCGTGTCTTTCTCGGCAGCGTCGCCGATCGCGTCCTGCGCGAGATCGACTGCGACATCCTCGCCGTGCCGCCACCGCGAGCGTTGCAGTGATGTAATGAAACGCCCGGAACGAATGCTGCGGTGATCTGTCCCACGAAGGGTGCCATGTTCCCGCTCCCGCAAGCGCGGTTCGATCTGGACGAGCTTGAGCCCGCGATGTCGCGCGACACGCTCGCGTTTCACTTTACGCGACATCACATCGATCACTACGAGCGCACCGTCGCGCTGGCCCACGGCGCGGGGCTCGCACATCTTCCACTCGAAGAGATCGTGAAAAAGGCGAGCTACGTTCCGCGCCTGCGCACGCTGTACCGGCATGCCGCCGAAGCCTGGAACCACGACTGCTTCTGGCGTTCGATGTGCGCGGGCGGCGGGGGCGAGGCCTCGGGCGCCGTCGCCGGGCACATTGCCGCGCGCTTCGGCGGTTACCCGCGCTTCGTGCGCCGGTTCCAGGGCGCCGCGGCCACGGTGTTCGGCAACGGCTGGCTGTGGCTGACATGGAAGGACGACCGCCTGCGCATCGTCGCGACGGCGGCGGGCGACACGCCGATCGTCCGCGGTCACGTGGCGCTGCTCGCGCTCGACCTGTGGGAGCACGCCTACTACCTCGATCACCAGAACCGCCGCGGCGCCTATATTCGCGCCTTCCTCGACGAGCTCGTCGATTGGGGCGCGGCAAACCGCGCGCTTGAGGACTGTCTCGCGGGTGCCAGGCATGCCTCCTGACGTCGACGCCCGCGGCTGGCCCGGCAGTCCCGCCCGCTGGACTTCGAGCGCGAAGTCCGGTGTCGGCACGGCCCTGCATCACGCGAGCAATGTCTGGTTCACGCTGAGCCACGGCATCGTGAACGAGGTCTTCTACCCGCGGATCGACCAGGCGGCGATCCGCGATCTCGGGCTCGTTGTGACCGGCGATGGTTTTTTCTCCGAGGAGAAGCGTCACGCGACGAGCACGATCGGCTACGCCGAGGAGGGCGTGCCGGCGTATCGGCTCGTGAGTGCCTGCGCACACGGGCGCTACCGCATCGAGAAGGAAATCTGCACCGACCCCGACCGACCGGTGCTGCTGCAGCGCATCCGCTTCACGCCGAACGGAACCGACCGATCGCTCAGGCTGTACGCATTGCTGGCACCGCACCTCGGCAACCAGGGCGCGGACAACACCGCGTGGGTGGGTGAATACAAGGGTGTGAAGATGCTGTTCGCGGAGCGCGACGGCCGCGCGCTGGCGCTCGTCTGCTCGACGCCGTGGCTCACGTGCACGGCAGGATTCGTGGGCCGCTCCGACGGCTGGCAGGACCTCGCCGCCCACGGCGAGCTCACGAGCGGCGCGACGCACGCGCGCAACGGCAACGTGGCGCTCGCGGGTGAGATCGACTGGCGCGCAACCGGCGACGTCGTGCTCGCACTCGCGTTCGGCCGCAACGCCGCCGAGGCGGGCGCCCATGCGCGCGCGGCGCTGGCGGTCGATTTCGCCGCGACCCAGGCGGGGTACGTGCGCCGCTGGCGCGCATGGCAGGAAACGCTGCTGCACCTCGAATCGCCGCGGACTTCGGCGCGCGCCAACCTGTATCGCACGAGCACGATGGTCATGCGCGCGCACGAAGGCAAGATCTTCCCCGGCGGAATGATCGCGAGCCTGTCGATACCGTGGGGGTTCAGCAAGGGGGACGACGATCTCGGCGGCTACCACCTGCTTTGGCCGCGCGATCTGGTCGAATGCGCGGTCGGCCTGCTGGCCGCGGGCGCGCACGCGGACGTGCGGCGCGTGCTGTCGTGCCTGCGCGTGTTGCAGGAGGCCGACGGCCATTGGGCGCAAAACCTGTGGCTCGACGGCACGCCGTACTGGCACGGGCTGCAAATGGACGAGACGGCGCTGCCGATCCTGCTGGTCGATATCGCGCGGCGCGACGGCGCGCTGCCTGACCCCGAGCTGCGCGGGCTGTGGCCGATGGTGCGCAAGGCGGCGAGCTGGCTGTTGCGCAACGGCCCCGCGAGCCAGCAGGATCGATGGGAAGAGCGGGGCGGGTATTCGCCCTTCACGATCGCGGCCGAAATCGCCGCGCTGCTGGCGGCAGCGGATCTGGCGGACCTGGTGCAGGACCTCGAGGCGGGCGCATACCTGCGTGAGACCGCCGACGCATGGTTCGCCTCGATCGACCGCTGGTTGCTGGTGACCGGCAGTGACTGGTGTACGCGCTACTCCGTCGCGGGGTACTACGTGCGCACGGCGACACCGGCTTGCGTCGATGCGCACGTCGTGAGTCCCGACGCACTCGCGCTGGTGCGCTTCGGCCTGCGCGCCCCCGACGACCCGCGGATCATCGACACCGTGCGCGTGATCGACGCACTGCTGCGCACGGAGACACCCTACGGGCCGTGCTGGCATCGCTACAACGGCGACGTCTATGGCGAGTACGCAAATGGTGCGCCTTACGATGGCGGCGGGATCGGTCGCGCGTGGCCGCTGCTGACCGCCGAGCGCGCCCACTACGAACTCGCGGCCGGCCGGATCGACGCGGCGCGCCGGCTGCAGGAAACCTGCGGGCAATTCGCCAACGACGGCGGCTTGCTGCCGGAACAGGTGTGGGATGCCGCGGACATTCCGGCGCGCGCGCTCGCGCTCGGCAAGCCGGCGGGCTCCGCGATGCCGCTCGTGTGGGCCCACGCCGAATACGTGAAGCTCTGCCGTTCCCTGCACGACGGGCGGGTCTTCGATCTTCCGCCGCAGACGGTGCGGCGTTATCTCGTCGATCGCGTGAGTTCGCCCCGCAGTGTGTGGCGATTTGCGGATCGCATCGCCACGATGTCGCCGGGCCAGGTGTTGCGCATCGAAACGCTCGATCCGGCCGTGGTCCACTGGAGCGCGAACGACTGGAGCTCGGTGCAGGATACGGTGACGCGCAACAGCGGGCTCGGCGTGCACGTCGCCGACATCCCGACGCAGGCGCTGCGCGCGGGAACGCGCATCCGCTTCACGTTTCGCTGGCCCGAAGCGGATCGCTGGGAAGGGGAGAATTTCGAAGTGAAGATCGAGGGAGTGCAGGCATGATTCGAATCAAACGCGTCTATGAACCCCGCCAACGCGGCGACGGCCGGCGATTCCTCGTCGAGCGGCTCTGGCCGCGTGGCGTGAAGAAAGAGGCGCTCGAGGCGGTCGTGTGGCGGAAGGACGTTGCGCCGAGCGCAGCACTGCGCACCTGGTACGGGCACCGGGTGGAGCGCTGGCCTGAATTCCAGCGGCGCTACCGCAAGGAACTCGGGGCCAACCGCCGCGAGTGGGAACCGATCCTCGCCGCGGGCCGGCGCGGTGCGGTGACGCTGCTCTACAGCGCGCGCGACGTCGAACACAATAGCGCGGTGGTGCTGCGAAATTTCCTCGATGCACGGCAGTGAGCCGGCCGCATCCATGAAGCGACCGCGACGATGAGGCTCGCGACCCGCGGGCCCTTTCACCTCGAAGCGACCGTTCGGGTCCTGCAACGCCGGCCGGGAAATCTTGTGGACGTCTGGCTGAACGGCTGCTACCGGCGCGCATTTCGCATCCCGGGCGGTGTCGCCCTTGCCGAGGTCGAGAACCACGGCAGCGTGGACCAGCCGGACTTGCGTTGCGTCGTACGCGGTACCGGCCATCGTGCGGGAGCTGTCGCGCGCCGCGACGTCGCGCGCCAGCTGCGCCGTATCCTGGGCCTCGATATCGATCCGGCGCCGCTGCGGGCACGCGCGGAGGGTGAGCCGGCCATGGCGGGCACCGCGCGCGCGCTGCGTGGCCTGCGCCCGCCGCGCTTCCCCGATCTCTTCGAGGCATTTGCCTGTGTCGTGCCGTTCCAGCAGGTGAGTCTCGACGCCGGCGTCGCGGTCGTGGGGCGCATGGTGGAGCGCTATGGCGCCGCGACGCACGGCAGCGAGTGCCATCGGGCCTTCCCGGCCGCCGCGACGATCGCGCGGGCGCGACCGGCCGGACTGCGCGGCTGCGGGCTGAGCGCCCAGAAAGCGCGCACGCTGCAGGACGTGGCGCGTGCGATCGTGCGCGGCGAGTTGTGCGAAGCGGATCTCGAGACGCTGCCGACGGCCGCGGCCGAGGAGCGCCTCGTGGCGCTGCGCGGCGTCGGCCCGTGGACCGCGGGGCTCGTGCTGCTGCGGGGCCTCGGGCGGCTCGACATGTTTCCGCCGGGCGACGTCGGTGCGGAGCGCAACCTGCGGGTGCTGCTCGGCACGCAGGACGAACGCAAAGTGCGGCGGGCGATCGCGCGCTTCGGCGACTTGCGCGGCTATCTTTACTTCTGCGCGCTCGGCGGCAGCCTCCTCGCGAAAGGCCTCATCGGGACACCGCGCAGCCCCGCATAGCCTGTGCCTACAATGCAGGTCATGCGTGGATCGTCATGTCGCTGGCGCTGATCGTCCTGTTGCCATTTGCGGGCAGCCTGTGCGCGGCGTTCCTGCCGGCGAATGCACGGAATGCCGAGTCCTGGCTCGCAGGCCTGGTCGCGCTCACCTGCATGGTGTCGACACTTGCGTTGTACCCGCAGGTGGCGGCGGGCGGCGTCGTGCGCCTCGTCGCGCCGTGGTTGCCGCAGGCGGGGCTCGACTTCTACCTGCGCATGGACGGCTACGCCTGGCTGTTCACGCTGCTCGTGTCGCTGATGGGCGTGCTGGTCGTGATCTATGCACGCTACTACATGTCGCCGCGGGATCCCGTGCCGCGCTTCTTTTCCTTCCTGCTCGCGTTCATGGGCTCGATGCTGGGCATCGTGCTGTCGGGCAACCTGGTCCAGCTCGTCGTGTTCTGGGAACTGACGAGCTTCAGCTCCTTCATGCTGATCGCGTACTGGTACCAGCGCGTGGATGCGCGGCAGGGCGCACGCATGGCGCTCACGGTGACCGCGACCGGCGGCTTCTGCCTGCTCGCCGGCGTCATCCTGCTCGGGACGATGGCGGGCGGCTTCGACCTCGAGCGGGTCCTCGCGTCGGGCGATTCCGTGCGCGCGCATCCGTGGTATCCCGTGATGCTCGTGCTGATTCTCGTGGGGGCGCTCACAAAGAGCGCGCAGTTCCCGTTTCACTTCTGGCTGCCGCACGCAATGGCGGCGCCGACGCCGGTGTCGGCCTACCTGCACTCCGCCACGATGGTCAAGGCGGGGGTGTTCCTGCTCGCGCGACTCTGGCCCGTGTTGTCCGGCACCGATCTCTGGTTCGCGCTCGTGTCGGGCGCCGGGCTCGCGTCGTTGCTGATCGGCGCGGCCGCGGCGCTGTTCCAGCGCGACATGAAAGGCGTGCTCGCCTACTCGACGGTGAGCCACCTTGGTCTCATCACGTTGCTGCTCGGCATGAACAGCAAGCTGGCGCTCGTCGCAGCCGTTTTCCACATGATGAACCATGCGACCTTCAAGGCGTCGCTTTTCATGGCGGCCGGCATCGTCGACCATGAAGCGGGCACGCGGGACCTGCGACGGCTCAATGGCCTCGCGCGAGCGATGCCGATCACGGCCACGGTGGCGACGGTGGCGGCGGCGGCGATGGCGGGCGTCCCACTGCTCAACGGGTTCCTGTCAAAAGAGATGTTCTTCGCCGAAGCAATCTTTGCGGGCGAGCGGTCGTTGCTGCGCTTCGGCTTGCCGGCGCTCGCGACACTTGCCGGTGTCTTCAGCGTGGCTTACTCATTGCGGCTCATTCACCAGGTGTTCTTCGGCGCACCCGCGCAGGACCTGCCGCGCGCGCCGCACGAGCCGACACGGTGGATGCTGCTGCCGAGCGTGCTGCTCGTCGCCGCGTGCCTGCTGGTCGGCATCTTTCCGGCGCGCACGATCGGGCCGGCTCTGTCGCTGGCCGTGCAGGCGATCCTCGGCACCGAAACGCCCGCGTACAGTCTCGTACTGTGGCACGGCTTCACGCTGCCGCTCCTCATGAGCGTGATTGCGCTCGCGGGCGGCGTGGGCCTGTATCTGCTGCGGTATATCTATGGCCAGCGTGCCACGGGCGCTGCACCGCTGCGCGCGCCGTTCGACGGTCGGCGCGTGTTCGACCTCCTGATCGTGGCCCAGCACCGCTTTGCGGAACGCATGGTGCGCTTCGCGTCCTCTCGCCGCCTGCAGCCCCAGCTTTTCCTGATCGTGTGCGTGGCGTTCGCGGTCGCCGCGATACCGCTGATCCCGAACGGCCTCGGGCGGGGCAGCGCGCCGCTGACACCGATCGATGCCGTGTACGTGCTGCCGTGGCTCATGGGCTGCGCGTGTGCGGTGGGCGCCGCGGTGCAGGCGAAGTTCCATCGGCTCGCGGCGCTGATCATGCTCGCTGGCGCAGGGCTCTTCACGAGCCTCACCTTCGCGTGGTTCTCGGCGCCGGATCTCGCGCTCACCCAGATTGCGGTCGAAGTCGTCACGCTCGTACTGTTGCTCCTCGGCCTGCGCTGGTTGCCGCGACGCCTGGAACTCGACGACCCCGATCGGCGCTCGCGGCAGGCGCGCCTGCGCCGGATCCGCGACTTCGTGGTCGCCGTGTTCGTCGGCGGCGGGCTCGCACTGCTGTCGTTTGCAGTGCTGACGCGCGCGCCGCGCGACAGCATCGCGCGGTTCTTCACCGCGCGCGCGCTTCCGGACGGCGGCGGGCACAATGTG
This sequence comes from uncultured Pseudomonadota bacterium, assembly GCA_902826635.1. Taxonomy (GTDB): domain Bacteria; phylum Pseudomonadota; class Gammaproteobacteria; order Steroidobacterales; family Steroidobacteraceae; genus CADEFQ01. Next base: position 24,324 of record CADEFQ010000025.1, on the reverse strand, counting down.
GTGAACGTGATCCTGGTCGACTTTCGCGGCTTCGACACTTTGGGCGAGATCACCGTCGTCGCGATCGTGGCGTTGACCGTGTACGCACTGCTGCGTCGCTTCCGGCCGGCGCCCGAGAGTATCGATGTGCCGCGCGCGCAGCGCGGCGGGGCGGGCGGCGATGCGCTCGCGTTCGACCCCGCCGCCTTGCTGCCGGCCGGCGGCCTCGCGATTCCGGCCGTCCTCGTGCGCCTGCTGCTGCCGATGGCCGCGCTGGTCGCGATCTACCTGCTGTTGCGCGGCCACGATGCGCCCGGCGGAGGTTTCGTCGGCGGTCTCGTCATGGCCACCGCCTTCATCACGCAATACATGGTGGGCGGCGCGATGTGGGTTGAATGGCGCATGCGCATCCACCCGCAGTTCTGGGTCGCGCTCGGGCTCACGACGGCGGGCGGCGCCGGGGTGCTGGCCTCGGCGGTCGGGCGGCCATTTCTCACGAGCCTCGGCGCCGATATCCCGTTGCCGATCATCGGCGAGGTGCACGTCGGCAGCGTGCTGCTGTTCGACCTCGGCGTCTATCTCGTGGTCGTCGGCGCAACCCTGCTGATGCTCATCGCGCTTGCGCACCAGTCGTTCCGCAGTCCGCGCGCGGCGGTCACGCGCGAGCCGGCAGGGAGCTGACCGTGGAGATCCTCTTCGCCATCGCGATCGGCATTCTCTCCGGCTCCGGCGTGTGGCTGCTGCTGCGGCCGCGCACGTTCCAGATGATCGTCGGGCTTGCGCTGCTCTCGTATGCGGTCAATCTCTTCATCTTCGGCATGGGCCGGCTCGCGATCGGCAAGGCGCCGATCGTCGCCCCGGGCGCCGCCGATCCGGCGCTCTACGCCGACCCGTTGCCGCAAGCGCTCGTCCTCACCGCGATCGTGATCGGCTTTGCGACCACGGCGCTCCTGCTCGTGGTGCTGCTCGTGGCACGCGGGCTGACCGGCACCGACCACGTCGATGGGCGGGAGTCGCAATGAGCCCGTGGCTTCAGCACCTGCCCGCCGTGCCGATCGTCGTGCCGCTGCTCGCCGCCGCAGCGATACTGTTCCTTGCCGAGCGCGCGCGCGCGCTGCGCGTCGCCGTCGCGTGCGTGTCGATCCTCGTGCAACTCGTCGCGGCAATCCTGTTGCTCGCACTCACCACCGAGGCGTTTCCCGATATCTGGTCACGGGGGGTCGGCGCATACGCAATCGGAGGCTGGCAGGCGCCGTTCGGCATCGTGCTGGTCATCGACCGTCTCACCGGCCTGATGCTGATCCTGTCCGCGGTCGTCGGGCTCGCGGCATTCGTCAATTCGCTCGCCTACTGGGATCGCGTCGGGCCGCACTTCCACACGCTGTTGCAATTGTTGCTCGCGGGGGTCAACGGTGCATTCCTGACCGGCGACCTGTTCAACCTCTTCGTGTGCTTCGAGGTGCTGCTCGCGGCGTCTTACGGCCTGCTGCTGCACGGCTCGAACGCGCAGCGCGTGAAGAGCGGCTTGCACTACATTGTCGTCAACCTCGTCGGGTCGCTGCTGTTCCTGATCGGCGTGTCGCTGATCTACGGCGTCACGGGCACTCTCAACATGGCGGATCTGCCGGCCCGGGCGGCGGCACTCTCACACGCGGATCGCTCGCTCTTCGACGCGGCGGTGGCGATCCTCGGCGTGGCCTTCCTGACCAAGGCTGGTTGCTGGCCACTCAACTTCTGGCTGCCGGGTGCCTACGCGGCGGCGAGCGCGCCCGTCGCGGCCGTCTTCGCGATCCTGACGAAAGTCGGGGTGTACGCGCTGCTGCGTCTTGGCTCCCTGATCGGGAGCGCAGACGCGCTGGCGCACGCCGAGGGTTCGGCGCTGTTGCGGCCGGATCTCTTTCACGGTGGCCTGTACTACCTCGGCATCGCGACCATGGGTTACGGAATCTTCGGCACGATCGCGGCTCAACAACTGTCGCGACTGGTCGGCTACTCCGTGATCCTCTCCACCGGCCTGGTCCTGACGGTGATGGGCCTCGACCACCCGCCGCTGCTCGCGCCGGCGCTCTTCTACCTCGTCGGTTCCGTGCTCGCGACCGCGGCCTTCTTCATGCTCGTGGGCATGACCGACCGGGCGCGGCGCACGCCCACCGCGCGCGAGCCGGCGCCGCCTGCGATCCCGGCGGGCGGAACGCCCGGGGGCTACGTACCCTTCGGCGTGCGACGCACCCCTGCGCCGCACGCGGAGGATGATGAAGTGGGCGTCGCGATCCCCGGCGCCATGGTGTTCATGGGGCTCATGTTCGTGTGCTGCGTGTTGCTCGTGACCGGGTCGCCGCCGCTGTCGGGCTTCGTGGCGAAGTTCGCGCTGCTGTCCGCGGCGGTACACGCGGCCGCCGGCGCTTCGTGGGCGACGGCGGCCTGGATGCTGGTGTTCATGACGCTCGCGGCGGGCCTCGCGAGCCTCGTCGCGCTGACACGCATCGGCATGCGCCTCTTCTGGTCGGTGACCGGACGCAACACCCCGCGGTTGCGTGTGTTCGAAGCCGCGCCGGTCGCGATACTCGTGCTGCTGTGTATCGCGCTGACGCTAGCCGCCGGGCCCGCGATGCAATTCCTGGAAGACACGGCGGCCTCGCTGCGCGCCCCGCGCATCTACATCGAGACGGTACTCACCGGGGAGGACGCGCCGTGAAGCGCGGTGCTCCCGTGCTCGCGCTGGTGCTCGCCGCAATGTGGCTCGTGCTCAATGACACGCTCGCGCCGGCGCAGGTGCTGCTCGCGGCACTGGTCGCGGCCGCACTCGCGTGGTGGTCGGCCAGGTTGCGCCCGCTGCGCCCGCGCCTGCACCGTCCGCTCCTCGCGCTCGGACTCCTGGGCAGGGTCTTTGTCGATATCGTGCGCTCGAACCTCTCGGTCGGGCGCATCATCCTCGGGCTCGTCCGTGACCGTGACATCCGCTCGGGGTTCCTCGAAGTCCCGCTCGAACTGCGCGATCCGCACGGTCTCGCAGTGCTCGCGACGATCGTCACCTCGACGCCCGGCACGGTCTGGGTCGACCTTTCGGCCGATCGCCGCACGCTCACGCTGCATGTGCTCGACCTGCAGGACGAGGCCGCATGGGTCCGCGTGATCAAGGATCGCTACGAGCGGCCGTTGCTCGGGATCTTCCAGCCATGAGCGCACTGATCGACGGTGCCGCGTGGTTCGCGTCGGGCTGCTTCGGCGTCGCGATGCTGCTCGCGCTGTGGCGCGTGATGCGCGGTCCGGCCGCGGAGGACCGCGTGCTCGGTCTCGACACGCTCTACGTGAATGGCCTCGCGATGTTGCTCGTGTTCGGAATCCGCACGGCCTCGGGCGCCTATTTCGAGATTGCGCTCCTCATGGCGCTCTTCGGATTCGTCGGGTCAGTCGCACTCGCAAAGTTCCTGCTTCGCGGCGAGGTGATCGAGCCATGACCGGCATCGAGTCGCCCTGGTTCGCCGTCCCCGTCGCGCTGCTGCTCGTCGCGGGCGGGCTCCTCGCCGTCGTGGGTTCGCTGGGGCTCGTGCGCCTGCGGACCTTTCAGGCGCGGATGCACGGTGTGTCGATGGGGGGCACGCTCGGGCTCGGTTGCGTCATCGTCGCGTCGGTCGTCGCATCTTCGGCGATCGCGCAGCGGTTCGTGCCGCATGCGCTCCTGGTCACGGTGTTCGTCGTGATCACCGCGCCCGCGACGGCGATGCTGCTGATGCGGGCGAGCCTCTATCGTGGCCGCGAGAGGTGATCGAGCGGTAGCGCGGTCGTGTGCTTGATCGCGCCCATCGCAAAGCTCGCACTGATATCGAGGAACTCGCAGCCGGCGATCAGTTTCTTGTAGACGATGCCATAGCCCTCGATGTCCGGCACCACGATGCGCAACAGGTAGTCGACATCGCCGCTCATGCGGTAGATCTCGACGACCTCGGGGATCTCGTCGAGCGTGTGCAGAAAGCGCTTGTACCAGGCTTCGCTGTGGTTCGCGGTCTTGATCGTGACGAACACGGTCGTGCCGACGTTCAGCTTCTTCGGGTCGAGCAGCGTGACCGTGCCCACGATGACGCCGTCTTCCTGCAAGCGCCGGATGCGCCGCCAGCACGGTGCCTTCGAGAGGCCGACGCGTTCGGCGATTTCGGCCACGCCCAGGGTCGCGTCGCGCTGCAGGAGGTCCAGAATACCCCGGTCGATTCTATCCACGATACCCGGTTGCTCGTTTGATATAGATCAAGAAATATTATTGCCGCATTGGACGGCCATGTCCATGTTTTTGCACTCCTTTTGCGCACGGCGGTGCGTAGGGTGTGCGCATGAACGTACTCAAGGCATTCACTGAACATCCGCGTTCGGTCGGGGAGACCTACGGGGAGCATTTCGGCGTCGCGTCGCGCTGTGGTGTATCGATGATGGTGGCGGGCTTTGCGTGCGTGGTCCACGCGCTGTTGCCGTTCCTGTTCGTCAGCACCGCGAGCAACTGCCTGACGCGTCTCCACCAGCGCATGGTGGCACAGCGCTCCCGGCTGCAATCGGCGCCCGTCGACGGCCTCGGCGCGCCCAGTTCGCGCTGAATGACCGTGCTTGCGTCGAACGCGGGCGCCTGGCGCGCCGCCGCTCCGGGCGTGGCGCTCGCAGTCGCGCTCGCGTTCGCCGCGAAGTTCGGCTCGCATGAAATCGGTAGCGCCCTCGTCGAAGGGCGACCGTCGCCGGTCAGCCCGGTCCTGCTCGGCATCGTGTTCGGCGTGCTGTGGCGGCACTTCGTCGGCGTCGGTGCCCGCACCGAAGCGGGCGTGCGCTGGATCCTCGGCACGTTGCTCGGCATCGGTATCGCGCTCGTCGGCCTGCGCCTCACGCTGCCCGGCCTCACCGGGGTCGGTCTCGTTGCCGTGCCGGTCGTCGCGCTCTGTATCACGGTCGCGATCGTCGTCAGCAAGCTGATGGGTCGCCTGCTCGGGCTCTCGTCGGGATTGCAGAGCCTGCTCGCGGTGGGTTCCGCGGTTTGCGGTTGCACCGCGATCGTCGCGACGGCGCCCGCGATCAAGGCGCGCGACATCGACACCGGTACGGCCCTTACCTGCGTGGTGCTGATCGGCAGCCTCGGAATGCTGCTGTATCCGTGGCTCGCGTCGGCGGTTTTCGGCACCGAGGCGCTGCCGGCGGGCGTTTTCCTGGGCTCCGCGATCCACGACACCTCGCAGGTGATCGGTGCGTCGCTGATCTACGCGCAGCAGTTCAATTCGCCCGACGCCGTGGCGGTCGCGAGCGCGACGAAGCTGCTGCGCAATCTCTCGATCATCGTGCTCGTGCCGTTGCTTGCCTGGTCGGCGCACGCGCAGTCCGCCGCGGCGTCCGGGGACAACGGCCAGGCGGCGGCGCCCCGCAAGTCGTTCGTGCCGTGGTTCGTCGTCGTGTTCGTGGTGCTGGTCGTGGTGCGCGGCCTCGGCGATCAATTTGTCGCGCTCGACGCCAACGTCGCGGGCGCGTGGGGCAGTATTCTCGGCGCGGCGCAGTCCACGTCGGAACTCTTCATGATCTGCGGCATGACCGCCGTGGGCCTCAACCTTTCGCTCGCCAACATGAGCCAGGTCGGAGTGCGCCCGTTCATCGCGGCTGCGGCGATCGCGCTCGCGACCGCGACCACCAGCCTCGCGCTGACCTATACCTTCGTGCGCCTGTTCGCCTGATCCGCAGCGCTATACTTCCCGCCGGCGCAAGGACGCCGGCGAGAAGGGGAACAGTCATGACTCATGCAATGAAGGGAATCCTGTGGGTGGCCTGTGCGGCGTACTGCATCGCGCCCGCGTTCGCGGACGATGGAGGAGAGCCGCCGAAGCTGACGCCCGCGCAGCAGGCGGAAATGGACGCTTACCAGAAGGCGGGTGCGCTGGGAGCCCCGCACGCCGCGCTGGCGGCGACCGCGGGGACCTACGACCTGCGCGTCAGAAGCTGGTCCGAACCGGGTGGTGCGCCGATGGAAGAGACCGGCAAGGCAACGCGCAGGATGATCCTCGATGGCAGGGTGCTGGTCGAGGCCATGGACTCGACGATGATGGGCACGCCGTTCACGGGCCATGCGATGAGCGGTTACGACAATGTCAGCGGTGAGTATTGGACGACCTGGATGGACAGCATGTCGACCGGCCTGATGGTGAGCCGCGGCAGCTGTGACGCGACGGGTGCCTGCACGTTCATCGGCAGCTGGAACGATCCGGTCAGGAAAGGTCCGGTCACCGCGCGCATGACAACCCGCTGGACGAGCCCCGCCACGCAGCTGTTCGAGATGTTCGGGCCCGGCAAGGACGGCAAGGAAATGAAGATGATGGAGATCGTCTACACGAAAAAGTAGACGGTCGACTGCAGCCGCAGACAGGCGCGACGGGCGGCCACGCGGTCGTCGTCCGTGAGGCTGGCGGCGCCCGCGAGTTCGGCGAGCAGCGCGAGCTCGAGTGCGTGGCCAAGCGAGAGTACGAGCCGCCGTGCCCCGGCCTGCAGCGCGCGTTCATCGGCGGCGGCGGCATGCCACGCGATGCCGCGTTCGATCGCACGCGTGGCCGCGTCAGCTGCCGCTCGCAGCGCCGGATCCGGCAAGTGATCGCGCACCGCGGCGGCTCGCGCGCGAAGGGCCGCTGCGCCAGAGGCGAAGTCGGCCCGCAACAGCGCATCGAGCGAGAGCACGTTGGTCGTGCCTTCCCAGATCGGCAGCACCTGCGCGTCACGCAGCAACACCGGCAGCATCGTGTCCTCGATGTAACCTGCACCGCCGAAGGATTCGATCGTCTCGCTCAGGGCGGCGACGGCCTGCTTGCCGGTGACGGCCTTGGTGATCGGCGTGAGTACGCGCAGCAGCGCGGCGCCGGCCTCGTCTAGTTCGCGGCTTTCATGCCGACCGAGCAGATCGAGCAGCTCGAAGGCGAGCAGGGTCGCGCCGGCGCTTGCGGCATCGAGATCCGCCAGCGTCGCGGCATGCAGCGGCAGGTCGGCGAGGTGCGCGCCGAAGGCGCGGCGCTTCGCCGCGTAGTCCCGCGCGAGCAGATACCCGTGGCGCATGAACGACGCCGCGCACACACTGTTCCAGGCGCGAGTGATACGCAACATCGGTTCGATCGCGCGCGTGCCGTGCGAGGCGCCCGCGACGAGCTGTGCGCGTGCGCCGTCAAGCGTGAGTTCCGCAGTGGGCACCTTGCGCGTGCCGAGCTTGTCCTTCAGGCGCTCGATGCGGATGCCGTTCAATTGCCCGCTGGAGTCGCGCGTCTCGAGGTAGAACATCGCGAGGCCGCTGCCGCCGGGTCCGCCACCCTCGGGGCGTGCGAGCGTGAGCGCCATCTGCGACGTGGCGGCCGACGTGAACCACTTCTTGCCGTAGAGGCGCCAGCCGCCGTCCGCGTCACGCGCGGCGACACTTTCCGACACGCCGACATCCGAGCCGCCGGTGGATTCCGTCATCCATTGTCCGCTCGTCCAGACGCTCCCCGGGTCGCGGCTCGTGAGCCGCGGCAGTGCGCGCTCGATCAGCGAGGCGTTGCCCGCATCGAGTAGCGCGCGCGCCGCGCCGTCGGTCATCGCGAGCGGGCAGGTGTACACGTCCGAGACCGGATGAAAGAGCTGCACCAGCGCGAACTGATGCAGGCGCGAGCTGCGACCGTGGCGCCGCTCGTAGGGGATCGCGACGAGGCCCGTGCGCGCCGCGATGCCTTGCGCTTCGCGCCACAGCGGTGTGAGCTCGATGCGATCGATGCGGTTGCCCCAGGCATCCCAGTGCGTGAGCGTCGGCTCGCGCTCCCGGTCCCCGGCCTGCATGCGCGTGAGCGGGCCCGCCGCGAGCGCCTCCATCTCGAGGAGTTCCGGTTCGATCTCGCGGAGCAGGCCCGCCGGCATGCGCTGCGCAAGTACGCCCCGCAGCAGCCAGTCGTCGGACCACGCGAGCGGCGCTGCCGGTGCTGCCTGCACGAAGGGGCTCGCGCGCGCCATCAGCGCACCGCCTCGTAGCCGCCGGGCACGCCGTCTGGTGAGAGCACGAACTGCCACAGCTGGTTGCGCCGGGCGCGAAACGCGGCGGCCGAAGAGAGCAACCAGTAGCGCCACATCCGGCGGAAGCGCTCACCGTAGCGCGCCGCGAGTTCGGGCCAGCCGTTCTCGAAGTTCTGGTGCCACGCGAGGAGCGTGCGGTCGTAGTGGGGCCCGAAGCCGTGCAGGTCTTCCACCACCCACAGCGGCTCGAGCGCTCGCCCGATCTGCGCGAGCGAGGGCAGCATCGAATTCGGGAAGATGTATTTTTCGATCCACGGATCGGTTGCCGTCACCGAGCGGTTCGAGCCGATCGTGTGCAGCAGGAAGAGCCCGTCCGGGGCGAGCAGCTCGCGGGCTTTGCGCAGGTACGCCCGATAGTTGCGTACGCCGACGTGCTCGAACATGCCGAGCGACCAGATGCGGTCGAAACGCCCTTTGAGCCGGCGGTAATCCTCGAGCAGGATCTCGACCGGAAGCCCGCGGCAACGCCCGGTCGCGGCTGCGGCCTGGTGCTTCGACACGGTGATGCCGGTCACGGTGACTCCGTAGCGCTCGGCCGCGAATCGCGCCGCGCCGCCCCAGCCGCAGCCAATGTCGAGCACGCGCATGCCGCGCTCGAGCCCGAGCTTGCGGCACACGAGATCGAGCTTGCCTTCCTGCGCGGCGTCGAGATCGCATGCGTCGCGCCACCACGCGCAGCTGTAGATCATGCGCCGGTCGAGCATGCGCTCGAACAGGTCGTCGCCGATGTCGTAATGTTCGCGGCCGACGATGAACGCGCGTCGCCGGCTCTGCGGGTTGCGAAGTTTCGCGAGGAGTACCGTCTGCAGCACGCGGGCCGAGCGCAGGCTGCGGTCGAGCCCCGCGCGCAGCACGCGGGTCAGCATCTCATCGAGCCGCTCGCAGTCCCACCAGCCGTCGAGATACGACTCGCCCGCGCCGAGCGTGCCGTGCGCGAGCACGCGCGCCGGCATGCGCGAATCGTGTACGACGATGTCCCAGGGGCGGCTGCCGCCGAGTTCGACGTCGGCCGGCGCGAGGAGTTGCGCGAGGACGCGATGCTCTGCGGCTGTGCGCCGCTGCGGCGCTCGTGCGGCGAGTAGTGCAGGTTCTGGTGTCGCCATGAGGACAACCTCCTCCGTGAGACTCGTTCGCAGACCGGGAGTTCCAGCTCAGCGCAGGGTGACCGCGCAGTCAAACGGCAGCCAGTGCGCGATTCCCGGCGCGTAATCCGCGATCCACGGGCCTGCGAGCGTGAGCGCGGCCGTTGCGAGCAGGACCGTGCCCGCCACGCGCCTGCCGGCCGGATGCGCGGCGAAGCCGGCGTAGTGCTGCGCGCCGAACGCCGTCGCGAACATCGCGGGGGCCGTGCCGAGCCCGAACGCCGCCATCGTCGCGGCCGACTTCGCCGCATCGAGTTGCAGGCCCGCGATCATCAGCATCGTGTAGACGATGCCGCACGGCATCCAGCCCCACACCATGCCGAAGCCGATCGCGCGTGGAAGATTCGTGACCGGCAGCAGGCGGCGGCCCAGTGGCGCGAGTTTCAGCCACAGGTGCCGGCCGAGGCCGGTGCCCGGATCGCGCAGGCTGCCAAACGCCACCATCGCACCGACACCGAGCGCAACCGCGGCCAGTACCCGCAGCGTACGGCGCACCGCTTCGATGTCGATCCAGTCGACGATCGCGCCGAGCGCGCCACCAAACACGAGGCCGGCGATCGTGTACGAGGCGATCCGGCCAAACTGGTAGCCCGCAAGCAGCGGTAACCGCGGCCGCCCATCGGCGCGTTTGGCGGTCGCGATGCCGAGCGCCGCGGTGATTCCGCCACACATCAGGATGCAGTGCCCGCTCGCGACGAGGCCGAGCAGCAGCGCCGCGCCGAGCGTGACCGGATCGGTGGTCACGGCGGCGGCGCTTCGCGCGGCGGCTCTTCGGCACTCTCCGCATCGATCGCGTCGGGGTCGTCGAGCAACGGCAGCAGGCGCGGTGTATCGAGGTCGTCGAACTGGTCGTGATCGACCGCCCAGAAAAACGCGATGCCGGCTCCGATCAGCAGCAAGATCGACAACGGGATCATGACGAGGAGGATGTTCACGCCACGGCCTGTGCGGTCAGGGCAGCCGGCGTGTCGCTGCGTTCCTCGCGTCGGCCGATGCGCAGCGCATTCAGCACCACGAACAGCGAACTCGCCGACATGCCGAGCGCCGCGAGCCAGGGTGGCACGAATCCGAGCGCACCCAGTGGCACGACAGACAGATTGTAGACGAGCGCCCAACGCTGGTTCTGGCGCAGAATCGCGAGCGTCTGCCGCGCGGTTGCGCGTGCCTCGGCCAACGCGCCGAGGTCACCGGAGAGCACGATGTCGCTCGCGGCCTGAGCGAGCTCGGTGCCGCTTGCGAGCGCCACCGAGACATCGGCGCCCGCGAGAACGGGTGCGTCGTTGATCCCGTCGCCCACGGCGATGACCCGCGCCCCGGCGGCCCGGAGCGCCGCGAGACGCGCGAGCTTGTCGGCCGGTCGCAGCCGTGCCTTCCAGTGCGCGATGCCGAGTCGCGCCGCCGCCGCGGCCACTTTGCCGGCGTCATCACCGCTCGCGATTTCGGGCGTCAGGCCGTCGGCGACGAGCGCCGCGACCGTGGCGCGCGCTTCGGCGCGCAGCTGCTCGGAGAGGCGAAACGCGGCGATGGAGCCCGTCGCATCGGCAAGCAACACGGCGTCGGCGTACTCCGCCGGGATCGTGTCGCATCCGAGTGCAAAATCGGCGCGACCGAGACGCAGTATTCGGCCTTCGACGCGACCCTCGATTCCGCCACTGGCTTCGGTGCGCGCGTCCTCCACCGCAGGCAACGCCTGATCGTCGTCGATCGCGTTCGCGATCGCCATCGAAGCCGGATGGCGACTGCCACGCGCGAGCGCGCCGGCGAGCAAGAGCGCCTGCGCACGATCGAGGCTCCCGATCGTGTCGATGCGTTCGAGCGCGAGCCGGTCAGTCAGCGTGCCGGTCTTGTCGAAAACGATGTGCGTGGCGCTTGCAAGCCCTTCGATCGCATCAGGGCGCACGACGAGCACACCGTGACGCGCGAGCACGCCGAGTGCACGAGTGATGGCGGCGGGGACGGCGAGCGCAAACGCGCAGGGACAGGACACGACGAGCACGGCGAGGGTTGCGGTGAACGCGCGGGAGGGATCAGCGAAGCTCCAGCCGATCGCGGTGAGCGCGGCGAGCGTCAGGACGCGCGCAACGAACCCGGCCGCCGCGCGCTCGCCGGCCGCCGCGAGCCGGGGCCGCTCGATCGCGGCGCGCGTGACCAGCGCCAGGATGCCGGCGAGTACGGTGTCGGCGCCGACGCGCTCCACGCGCATTTCGACGGGGCCCTCGACGAGCACGCTGCCCGCAATCAGCGGCGCGCCGCGCCGCTTCGAAACGGGAGCGGACTCGCCCGAGACCAGCGCCTCATCGACGCGGCATCGTTCGCTCTCGAGTGCGCCGTCGGCAGGCACGCCGCCGCCCGCGGCGATCAGTACGACGTCGCCTGCCGCGAGTTCGATGGCGCCGACGCGTTCGAGGGTGCCGTCGGCCCGCACGCGGTCCGCGAAAGCCGGTGTCAGCCGCGCAAGCGCGTCGGTGAGGTCGCCGGCGCGATGTCGCGCGCGCATTTCGAGATACCGGCCGGTGAGCAGGAAGAATACGAACATGCCGACCGAATCAAAATACACCTCTGCGCCGCCGTGAAAGGCTTCGTACACGCTCGCGGCATAGATCAGGGCAATGGCGATCGCGACCGGCACGTCCATGCCGAGGCGTCGGGCGCGCAGCGAGCGCAGCGCACCTGCGAAAAACGGCCGGGCGGAATAGAAGACGACGGGAGTCGCGACCAGCAGGCCGAGCCAGCGCAGCAGCTCGCGCGCGGTGGCGTCGATGCCGTCGAACACGCCGAAATAGAGGCCGCTCGCGTACATCATCGCCTGCATCGCGCCGAAGCCGGCAACGACCAATTGCTTGAGCGCGGTACGCTGCTCGCGGCGGCGGGAGTCATCGAGCGCCGCCGCGTCGAGCGGCAGGGGGCGATAACCCGCGCGCAGCAGCGCTTCAAGGATTCGTGGCAATGAGCACGGGGCCGTCCATGTGATGCGCGCACGCCGCGCGGCGGCATTGACCTGGACGTGCAGGACGCCCGGCAACGCGCCGAGCGCACGCTCGATCAGCCACACGCAGGCCGAGCAACGCAAACCCTCGACCAGCAGCATCGCTTCGCGGCGATCGCTGTCGAGCTCCCTGACGACATGGCGCTCGAGCCCGGGCCGCGCCCAGGCGGCGCTCGTGCGTGACGCCTCGCTTGATTCGGGCGCGCGCGACGCTGGCGCGCTGCGCAGGCGATAGTAATCAGCGAGGCCGAGCTGATCGATCCATTCCGCGGCAGCGCGACAGCCCTCGCAGCATACCGCGTGAGTCGTGCCGGCGACCCGGGCCTGCGGCGCCTCGGCGCCCGGCAGCGACTCGCCGCAGTGCCAGCAGCCGCGAGCCGCGCTGCTCATCTCGGACCGGGCGGCGCTTCGGCCGGCTCGGCACGCGCGGCGGGCATCTTGAGCACTGTGCTGCCGGATGTCGGCAGCGCCGCATCGTCATATCTCGCGCCGAGCACGATCAGAGCAATGCATCCGGCGAGCGTGGCGGCGAACAGCACGGCGCCCAGCCACAGGATGGGCTGGCGAAACCACGCCGCGCCGTCGTTCATAACCGGGCCAGGCGATCGTGCGTCTGCGCGCGCAGCCACGCGATGATCACGCGAGCGTCGCCTTCGGTGAGCCGGGATTTCCACGCCGGCATCACCCCGTGCGCACCGTTCGTGATCGTGTGCTCGATCGAAGCGAGATCGCCGCCCCAGGTCCAGATTGAATCGGCGAGCTTCGGCGCGCCCATGATCGGATTACCCTCGCCAGTCGGACCATGGCAGGCCGAGCACAGTGCGAACTCCGGCTGGCCGGCCGCCGCTTTCGCCTGATCGTGGGCGGCGCCGGAGAGACTCAGCACATAGTGCGCAAGATCCGTCACCTTGTCGGCGCCGAGGCTGCCGAGCGGCGGCATGATGCCCTGCCTGCCCTCGAGGATGCTCATCGTGATCGAGGCGTCGTCGCTGCCCCAGATCCAGTCGGCATCGACGAGGTTCGGCGCGCCGAGTTGCGGATTGCCGCGGGCATTGCGTTGATGGCAGGCGGCGCAGTTGTCGACGAACAGGCGCTCACCGAGGTGCAGCGCTTCCGGATCCACCGCGAGTTGTTCGGGGCTGAGGCTCGCGAAGCGGGTCGTCAGCTCTGCCAGGTTGGCGTCGTTGACTGCGACTTCGATCGCAAGCTGCTCGTGCGACGACCAGCCCAGCAGCCCCTTGAAGCTGCCGAAGCCGGGATAGAGGATCAGGTAGGTCGCGCCCCAGACGAAAAAGACGGCCGAGGCGAGCGCCCACCAGCCCGGGAGTTTGCGCACGCCTTCGCGCAGCACGCCGTGCGCCCACACGTGACCCGTGGTGCCGTCTTCCAGCACCGGGATCTCGACCTTCTGCGCCCACATGAAGAGGAACAGCGTGATGCCCGCGTTCAGCAGCACGAGGAACATGACCCAAAGCGACCAGAATGTATTCACGGTCGATCCTCCGCGTCGGCCATCGGCAGGCGCGCCAGCCGGTCGTACTTCGGCTTGTGGCCGGCATGCCAGACCCATATCCAGATGCCGATGAACATCAGCATCAACATGACCGTCACGATCCCGGCGACCTGGCCCCAGACGGCGGTCATGGCGCCGTCGCTTCGCCGGACGGCGGCAACCCGAGGCCTTGCAGGTACGCGACGAGCGCATCCATCGCGGTCTTGCCCTCGAGCGCGGCAGGGGCTTCGGCCATGTCGGCGTCGGTGTACGGATCACCGAGCTTACGCAGCGCGTACATGCGCGCGACGATGTCGTCGCTGTCGATCTTTTCGTCCGCGAGCCACGGATACCCCGGCATGTTCGAGGCCTTCACGACGGCACGCGGGTCGAGGAGATGCAGGCGCTGCCAGTCGTCGGAATACTTGCCGCCGATTCGCGCGAGATCGGGCCCGGTGCGCTTCGAGCCCCACTGGTGCGGACGGTCGTAGACCGATTCGCTCGAAATCGAGTAGGCACCGTAGCGCTGCGTTTCGGCGCGCAGCGAGCGGATCATCTGCGTATGGCAGGTGTAGCAGCCCTCCCGGACGTAGATGTCCTTGCCCGCGAGGCGCAGCGGATCGTAAGGCTTGACGCCTTCGGTCGCCGTAATCGTGTGCGCCTCGACGAACAGCGGCGTGATCTCCGCGAGTCCGCCGATCGACACCATGATGGCGGTCAGGATGCCGAGCTTGCCGGCGTGCTTTTCGACGGCTTCGAAATACCTGTAACCCTTGGCCATGACATCCTCCTCAGGCGCGCGCCGGCACGGGGGCGGGGACCTGGTGCGGCACGGGCTCCGGAATCGGCACGGGAATCGGCTTGATCAGCCGCGCCCGCGCGTCCGCCGCCGTGTGCCACAGGTTCCACGCCATCACGACCATGCCACCGAGGATCAGCGTGCCGCCGAGGAAGCGAATCAGGTAGAACGGGCGTATCGCGATCAGGCTGTCGATGAAGGGGTAGATCAGCGCGCCGTTCGCGTCCGTCGCGCGCCACATCAGCCCCGCGGTGACACCCGCCGTCCACATCGAGGCGACGTACAGAATGAGACCCGCCGTGTGCATCCAGAAGTGCAGTTCCATCGAGCGCTTCGAGTGCATCGCGGGGCGGCCGAGCGCGCGCGGCGCCATCGCGTAGAGCGAGCCGATCGTGATCATCGCCACCCAGCCGATCGCGCCGGAGTGCACGTGCGCCACGGTCCAGTCCGTGTAATGCGAGAGCGAATTGACGGTCTTTACCGCCATCAGTGAACCTTCGGTGGTGGCGGCGGCGTAGAACACGAGCGCGAGCACCATGAATTTCGCGGCCGGGTCGCTCGCCACGCGCTTCCAGGCGCCGTTGAAGGTGAGCAGGCCGTTCGCGGCCGAGCCCCAACTTGGCATCAGCAGCAGGATCGAGAACGCCATGCCGACCGACTGCACCCAGTCGGGCAGCGCGGTGTACATCAGGTGGTGCGAGCCCGCCCACATGTACACCGAAATCAGCGCCCAGAAATTGACGATCGAGAACCGGTAGCTCCACAGCGGCTGCTGCGCCTGGCGCGGCACGAAGTAGTACATCATCCCGAGGAAGCCGGCGGTCAGGAAGAACGCGACGGCATTGTGCCCGTACCACCACTGCACCATCGCATCGACGGTGCCGGAGTAGACGGGGTAGGACTTCGTGAGCGACACCGGGATCACGATGTTGTTGACGATGTGCAGCAGCGCGACGGCGATGATGAACGCGCCGTAGTACCAGTTCGCGACATAGATGTGCTTGATGCGCCGGCGCGCGAGTGTCGCGAAGAACACCACACCGAAGCTGACCCACACGGCCGCGACCAGCAGGTCGATCAGCCATTCGGGTTCGGCGTATTCCTTGCTCTGGGTGATACCGAGCGGCATGGTGGTCATCGCAAGGATGCACACGAGCTGCCAGCCCCAAAATGTGAAGGTTGCGAGCCCCGGCAGCGCGAGCCGCGTGTGGCCGGTACGCTGCACGACGTAATAGCAGGTGCCCATCAGCGCCGAGCCGCCGAACGCGAAGATCACGCCAAACGTGTGGTCGGGGCGCAGGCGGCTGAAGGTGAGCCAGGGGGTGTCGAAGTTCAGCGCCGGCCAGGCGAGCTGCGCGGCGATGAACACGCCCACCCCCATGCCGACGACGCCCCAGACGGCGGCAGCGAGCAGGAAAAGGCGAACGACCCGGTCGTTGTACGTTTCGTTGTGCGGCATGCGAGGGCTCCCGTTCCGGCGCGCATTATCGCGCGCGCGACGGGGCGTCGCAGCTGTGGTTTGTACGGGCGGCGTGCTAGCGGCTGCGGATGACTCTCAATTGCGTTCGATGAGCCACACGACGAGATCGATCAACTCATCGACACTGCGCACGCTGCCGTTGTTGACGCGGTATTTACCGGCGACGATCAGGGTCGGCGTGCCCTCGACGGCATAGGCCTGCACCTGCTGGTCCGCTTCCATCATTTTCATGTCGACCGCGAACGATTTTGCCGTGTCGAGCACGGCCTGCTGCGTGACGCCGGCTTCGCGCGCATAGAAACGCGCCACGAGCCCGATCGTCGGTTGCGGCTGCTTCAGTCGGTGCGTGACGGGGTCGACGACCGCGAGCTCGCCCGTTTTCCAGATCGCATCGTACATGGCCTGATGGGTGCGCTCGGCGATTCCAAGGGACTGCGCGGTGAGAAACGCGCGCTGGAAGAGGGGCCAGGACTCGGCCGGGTTCCACGATGCGGGCACGTAGACGAGCTGCGCCCTTTTCGGCAGGCGCGCTTTGAGCTCCGCCATGACCGGCTGGAACTGGTTGCAGGCGGGGCAGCCGTACGAGAACACCTCGACGACCTCCACCTTGCCCGCGGGCACGTGCGTCGGCTGCGCCGGCAGCAGCACGACGTAGTGCTTGCCTTCGACCCACTTCGCATCCGTCGTGGCGGCCGCATTCGCTGCGCCCGCGAGCCCAAGGACCAGAATCGACAGAAATACGTGCTTCACCGGACCTCCTATCGTGAGCCGCATGGTACGGACAGCGGGCGCCGGATGCGAGTTCCTCGCTCGATGCGCCTTCGTGTATGGTTCCCACCATGAAAAAAGACTGGAAGCGCGAAACGATCGCCGTGCATGGCGGCTACACGCCTGATCCCACGACGCGCGCCGTCGCCGTGCCGATCTACCAGACGGTGGCGTACGCGTTCGACGACACGCAGCACGGTGCCGACCTGTTCGACCTCAAGGTCGAAGGCAACATTTACACGCGCATCATGAATCCGACCCAGTCCGTGCTCGAACAGCGCGTCGCCGCGCTGGAAGGCGGCATCGCGGCGCTCGCGCTCGCGTCGGGGCAGGCCGCGGTCACCTATTCGATCCTGACGATCGCCGAGGCCGGCGACAACATCGTCGCCGCGAGCACCCTGTACGGCGGCACATACAACCTGTTTGCGCATACGCTGCCGCAATACGGCATCGAGGTGCGCTTCGCCGACTATCGCGAGCCGAACGCGTTCCAGCCGCTGATCGATGCGCGCACCAAGGCGATTTTCTGCGAGTCGGTCGGCAACCCGCTCGGCAACGTCACCGACTTCGAGCGGCTCGCCCAACTCGCGCACGCGAACGGGCTGCCGCTGATCGTCGACAACACGGTGCCCACTCCGCACCTGTGCCGGCCGTTCGAGCACGGCGCCGACATCATCGTGCACTCGCTCACGAAAGGCATGGGCGGCCACGGCACCAGCGTTGGTGGCGCGATCGTCGACTCCGGCAAGTTTCCGTGGGCCGAGCACAAGGCGCGCTTCCGCCGCCTGAACGAGCCGGATGTCAGCTATCACGGCGTCGTGTACACCGAGGCGCTCGGGGCGGCCGCGTACATCGGCCGGGCGCGCGTGGTGCCGCTGCGCAATACCGGGGCCGCGATCTCGCCGTTCAACGCGTTCCTGATCCTGCAGGGCATCGAGACGCTCGGGCTGCGCATCGATCGCATCTGCGAGAATGCGCTCGCGGTCGCGACACATCTCGCGGACCACGGGAAAGTGAGCTGGGTCCGGTACGCGGGCCTCGCCTCGCATCCGGATCATGCGCTCGCGAAAAAATACCTCTCAGGCAAGGCGCCGGGCATCCTGACTTTCGGCCTGCGCAGCGGCCGTTCGGGCGGCGAGCGTTTCCAGGACGCGCTCGAGCTCTTTACGCGCCTCGTCAACATCAGCGATGCGAAGTCGCTCGCCTGCCACCCCGCATCGACCACGCATCGGCAGCTCTCGCCCGCCGAGCTCGCCAAGGCGGGCGTCAGCGAAGACATGGTCAGGCTCTCGATCGGCATCGAGCACATCGACGACCTGATCGCCGATATCGATCAGGCGCTCGCGGTGGCGTAACCACTGGTGCTGCTGAAGCAGCGCATCGCGCCGTCGCGCGTGATCAAACCCGCGTTTCGCACGCGAGCGCAAACTCGATGCCCGCGCAGACCGCCGCCACCTGGGCGGCGCGGCACTTCTCGGGCGTCACGAGCGGGCTGTCGGGATAAACCTCGGTGGTGGTGGTGTAGCGCGCGCCCGTGATCGACGTACACAGGCCGAGTGGTCGCAGGGCGTACCGGATGATCCCGGGCGCGATGACATCCGATCCGATGATCTTTCCGTGCGTGTCCGCCGGTGCGATGTGGGTGATCCGGCCGACTTCATCGATGATCGCCTGCTGAAAAGCCGGTTGCGGATTCTCGCTGTCGTCGACGAGATAGAAGCCGTCCGGGACGACGCCCGGCTCGAAAGCCCTGCCGTCGCGCGCGGCGAGCGCCGGGCGGTACTCACTTTCATCGGTGTCGGTCGTCTCATGAAGGTCGATGTGCACCAGAAAGCGCCCGCGTAGCGGGCTGATCAGGCGCATCAACGCGGCGGACTCCCCGGCGGGGCTGTCCTCGTTGAACGAACGATTCGGGTCGATGGCATTCGCGTTCCAACGGTGAATGCGCTCGTAGGCCCACGGGCTCACGCAGGGCGCCACGAGCAGGTTGATTCGCGCGGAGTAATCCGCTGCGCGGCGCTCGAGGAACTGCAGCGCGCCGTGCACGCCACTGGTTTCGTAGCCGTGCACGCCACCGGTCACCAGTGCAACCGGCAGCTCGTCGCGCCAGTTGCGACTACGGACGGCGAACAGGCGGTACGCGTCCGGCGGATAGTCGAGCCGGCCATACTCCTCGAGGTCAAAGCGCGCGGACAGGCGCTCGATCGCGCTCATCACATCGTCGTGGTAGCTGCGATGCCGAACCTGGCGTGACAACCAGGTGGCGCGTTCGGCGTCACCCCAGGGCACGCCGGGCGTGCCGATCG
>CADEFQ010000025.1:3966-5232 GCA_902826635.1 uncultured Pseudomonadota bacterium | reverse complement strand
CGCTGTTCGGCCGGCGGACCTGTCGGGCGATTGGGTGTTCGAAGTGGAGACCGGCAGCAATGTGACCCACGGCGCCATGAAGCTCGTAGCGCAGAGCGAGGTCTATTCCGGCACGCTCACGACGGACCAGGGCAACAACGTGTTGCCGGTGCGCTCGCTGACGCTCGATGGCACTGCAATGGCGATGCTGGTCGAATCCCCCAACGGCAAAGTGACCTTTGCGGGCACGCTCGCTCCGGACGGTCGAAGCTTCGAGGGCACGGTGACGTATCACAACGGCCAGGCTTTCCCGATGTCGGGCAGCCGGCGCTGACGAGCTCAGCACTTCGCCAAACGGTTGAAGAGAAAGGGAAAATCTTGGTCGGGGTGACAGGATTTGAACCTGCGACTCCTACGTCCCGAACGTAGTGCTCTACCAGGCTGAGCTACACCCCGCTACAGCGAGCGGCGCAGTCTACTGAACGCGATCGGCGCATTCAAACGCAACATCGCGCCGGCCCGTCTTGTCGCGTTCGTGCCACATTCTGGCTCAAGCGAATTCCCGTGTGCGAGCCGAATAATTGCGTGTTCGCAACGATCGCGCGACACTCGGCCGCACGACCATCAGGGAGGTTTCATCATGCATATCCGGAATGCCGCCGCGCGCCGCGCGCTGAGTCTCCTCGCGTTTGCGGCCGCCGGCGCGTCGAGCCTGGCTTCGGCCCAGGACCCAACGGGCGACGAAGATACCTTGAGCGAAGTCGTCGTGACCGGCACGCGCGTGCAGGAGCGTTCGCGGCTCGACACGCTCGCTCCGGTCGATGTCGTATCGAGCAAGGCGCTCACTTCGCAGGGTTCGACGGAGCTCGCGCAGGCACTCTCGGTCGCCGCGCCATCGCTGAACTTCCCGCGACCCTCGATCACCGACGGCACCGATCACGTCCGGCCGGCTGCATTGCGCGGGCTCGCGCCCGATCAGACGCTGGTGCTCGTCAATTCGAAGCGGCGCCATCCGTCGGCGCTGGTCAACGTCAACGGCTCGATCGGGCGCGGTTCTTCGGCCGTCGACCTGAATGCGATTCCGGTCGCGGCGATCGAGCGGGTCGAGGTGCTGCGCGACGGCGCGTCGGCGCAATACGGCTCCGATGCAATTGCCGGCGTCGTCAACCTGCAGTTGCGACGCGCAAGCTCGGGCGGCGGCGCCACCGTGACTTTCGGCAAATACGACACCGACGTGAACACGGCGCGCGGTTCGCGCACCGCGAGCGACGGCAATACGGTCACCGC
>CADEFQ010000025.1:0-3866 GCA_902826635.1 uncultured Pseudomonadota bacterium | reverse complement strand
ACGTGAACACGGCGCGCGGTTCGCGCACCGCGAGCGACGGCAATACGGTCACCGCCTCGGCGTGGACCGGCCTGCCGCTCGGCGCGGACGGCTTCCTGACACTCACCGGCGAGTACCGCGACCGCGATCCGACGAGCCGCGGCGACTTCGACCCACGCGTCACGACGCTCACTCCGCCGGAGCCGTTGCGCGTGACGTCGCGCTACGGCGATCCGCAAGTGAGGGATGCGACCTTCTACGCGAACGCGGGCCTCCCGCTCGCCAACGACTGGGAGATCTACGGCTGGGCGGGCTATCAGCAGCGCGACGGCGAGTCGGCCGCTTTCCCGCGCCTGCGCAACAACGTCAACAACGATCCGGCGATCTACCCGAACGGCTTCCTGCCGATCATCGCGAGCGACGTGCGCGATATTGCGCTCGGCGTCGGCACGAAGGGTGCGTTCGGCGCGTGGGCGTCGGACTTCAGTGTCGTCTACGGCTACGACGAACTGATGTACCGCACCGAGCACAGCATCAACGGCACGCTGATCCCGAACTCGCCGACGAGTTTCGACTCGGGCGGCTTCGATTACGATCAACTGGTCGCGAACATCGATTTGACGCGGCCGGTCGGCTGGTTCGGCGATCGCGAGACGCACCTCGCGCTGGGCCTCGAAGCGCGGCGTGAGACCTACAGCATCACGGCGGGCGAACTCGCCTCGTACCAGACGGGGCCGCGCACCGGGCCCGCGTTCGGCAATCCCGCGCCGGGCGCGCAGGGTTTCCCCGGCTTCCAGCCGTCGAACGAGGTCGATGAGGACCGCACGAATGTGGCGGTCTACGCCGAGATCGAATCGCAGCTGACCGACCAGTTCCTCGCGTCGGTGGCGGCGCGCGCCGAGGACTACTCGGACTTCGGCTCGCAGGTCACGGGCAAGATCTCGCTGCGCTACGACTTCAACCCAAGCTTCGCGCTCCGCGGCACCGCCTCGACCGGGTTTCGCGCGCCGGGCCTGCAGCAGAGCTTCTTCACGTCGACGGCGACGAATTTCATCGGCGGCGTGCCGTTCGAAGTGGGCACCTTCCCGCCGTCGTCACCCGTGGCGCAGGCGCTCGGGGCGAAGCCGCTCGAGCCCGAGGAGTCCGAGAACTTCTCGGTCGGCGCGGTGTTCCGGCGCGGCGCGTTCGAGGCGACCGTCGACATCTACCAGATCAACATCGACGATCGCATCGTGCTCTCCGAGAACCTGGGCGGCACGCCCGCCATCGACGCGCTGCTGCAGCCCTTCGGTATCGGCCGCGCGCGATTTTTCATCAACGGCGTGAATACCGAAACCCAGGGCATCGACGCGGTGGTGCATTACCTGCTCGGCACGGGCGCGGCCGGCCGCTGGGATTTCACTTTGTCCGCAAACTGGAATTCCACCGACGTCACGAAGCTGCCGGCGACGAATGTGATCCCGCAGGGTGGCACGCTGTTTGGTCGCATCAACGTGCTCACTTTCGAGGAGGGCACGCCCGACAACAAGCAGGCGCTCGCGGTCGACTGGAGCCTGCCGACCGGGTTCGGCTCGCTCGGTGCGACACTCAAGGCGACCAACTACGGCGAAGTGACCGAGCCGCAGCCGACGGCACCGCTCGACGTGCACCTGGGCGCGGCCACGCTGGTCGATCTCGAACTGCGCTCGACGGTCGGCGGGTTGACGCTCGCGCTCGGCGCCGACGACCTGCTCGACAAGTACCCGACGGAGACGCGGCCCGCGGCCAACACGACGGGTGCGCTCGGCTTTTCGCGCTATTCACCATTCGGCTTCAGCGGCCGCTTCCTCTACGGACGGCTGGGGTATCGGTGGTAGCGCGGGTCGATTTTGCAATAGAAACAA
Organism: uncultured Pseudomonadota bacterium; assembly: GCA_902826635.1. GTDB lineage: Bacteria > Pseudomonadota > Gammaproteobacteria > Steroidobacterales > Steroidobacteraceae > CADEFQ01. Next base: position 2,004 of record CADEFQ010000025.1, on the reverse strand, counting down.
ATCGGCGTTATCATTTCACGTGAAATGAGTACCGCCGGCCAGCCCAAACGCGAGACGGCGCCCGTTCCGGGCGCCGTCCTTGCGCGCGCGGCGTTCCGGGCGGCGGCATTCCTCGGGGTCTCGCAAGGGAACCTCGCCGACATCATCGGGGTGAGCGGCGCCACCGCTTCGCGCCTCGCGAGCGGCGGCAAGGCGCTGGAGGAGGGCACCAAGCCCTGGCAGCTCGCGGCGCTGTTCGTGCGCTCGTTTCGCTCGCTCGATGCCATCGTCGGCTCGGACGATGCGGCGGCGCGCGCCTGGATGCGCGCGGCGAATTCCGCGCTCGGGGGCATCCCGCTCGAACTGATGCGCGACCCCGCCGGGCTCGCGCGTACCGTTGACTACCTGGACGCCGCCCGCGCTCGCCTCTAGCGCGCGCCGCTACCAGCGCGCGTTGTGGCGGGTCGTCGAGGCGCAGCACACGGCCTCGACGATGCGACTCGCCGATTCCCTGGCCGAGCAGGCGCAGCTCGAATCGATACTCGAGGCGAGCAAGCCGCCGCTGCCGCCGGGCGCCGCGAAGCTGCACTACCTCCTCGCGACGCCGTTCCGATACCGGCCGCGAGCGGGCTCGCGCTTTCGCGCGCCCTTTGAAGGCGGCGTGTGGTACGGCGCCGAGCAACTGCGCACGGCGCTCGCGGAAAAGAGCTATTGGCGCCTGCGTTTCCTGCTCGATTCACCTGCAACGCCCGATCTGAAACCGGTACCGCACACGGCGTTCAGCGTCGCGGTGCGCGGCAAGGCGGTCGATCTCACGGCGGTGCCGCTCGCGAAGGATCGGGCGCATTGGACGCATCGCACCGACTACGGTGCAACGCAGGCGCTTGCGGCCGCGGCGCGCGACGCCGGGCTCGAGCTGATCCGCTACGAATCCGTGCGCGATCCCGTGCATGCCGCCTGCGTCGCCGCGCTTTCACCGGCGGTGTTCGGGCGCGCGAAACCGAAGGGACTCGAGACCTGGTTCATCGCGGCTTCGCGCACGCATGTGCGCTGCGTGAGGGGCGCGCGGGGCGGAGAGACTTGGGAATTCGCCGCCGCTGCGCTCATCTAGATACGGGACGAGATGGGTCTTCGCAGCAAGCGACCAGGGTGACGTTGCGCCAATACTGCTACGACCAGCATGAGAATCGTCGTGATGAGCAACCGGGCCGGGTCTGGCTCAGGTACCGAAACTCGCCGCAAAGAAGTAATGCGGCCATCCGCGCCGAAGCCGCCTTCCAGCCCGTCGATGTATCCCGAAATACCAAAATTCGTCCAGTCGAACATCTCGAGTGAGAGTTCGGCCGGCAGACGATAGCTGTTGAAAAGCGTCGCACTGGAGTCGACGAATCCGGCCGTGACCGAAAATACCTGAAAGCCAGTGAGACCGGCTTGCATCGGGCTGCCGTGGGCTTCGATCTCAAAGCTGTCCTGGGGCGCATTGGGCAGAAAGTCATCGACAACGGAGATGTTGGAATCAGGTACCCAGATCGAGCCCGTCGATCCGATCCGGGCGTTGAACAACAGGCCTTCGTAGATCGCATGAGAGAAGCGGGTGCTCACCGCAATCGGCGCCGCTTCTGGGTCATAGCCGAAGCGACCGCTGAAATCGAGACCCGCTCGAATCCCCAATGCGTCGAGCTCGGGTGAGACCAGCTCAAATTCGCCCGAGAACTCATACATCACGGGGACCGCCTGGGCCGTGTTCAGGAAGATCGCGGCACCGGCAACCGTCGCGAGCACCCACACGTGGTGGACGCGGCTTCGCTGCTTATCCAATGGACACCCCCGATTTGTTCTTTATCAGTGTTCTACCGCGTACCACCCAAAAATGGAACAGCCGGGTTGACGCGGCGCATTGAACATAGTGTGACGCTCAGGTCTGGTGCGCGACGGAAAAGGCTGCGAGCGCCGCGAGCGCTTCGCGATGTGGTGAGCGCGGCACGGCCTGCAGCGCGGCGACCGCCTGGTCCGCTTCGCGGCGCG
>CADEFQ010000024.1:41158-48797 GCA_902826635.1 uncultured Pseudomonadota bacterium | reverse complement strand
CTCAGGCGGTATAAGCAGTTGAAAGGAAAGGGTTCTGGTGCTAACCTCGCCGCCCTTTCGCGTGAGATAGCCGAACGGGATCAGCGAGATTCGACCCGCGTGGTCGCGCCGCTGAAGCCCGCGTCCGATGCCCGCATCGTCGACTCGACCGGCATGAGCATCGCTCAGGTCGTCGAATCGGTGCTGGCGGCGGGGCGGTCGCGGGGCTTGTGGAGCTGACGCACGCGAGGCAGGAGTAACTGAAGCGGCGCCGCAGGAAGCGGTGCTTTTTTGTGGTTTCCCCAGGGCTCACGGACGGGTCGGGGTGTGACAGCGCGCAAGGCGCGCATGCAGGACATCAATCAAATGACTGAAAGTTTCGCTGAACTCTTCGAGCAGAGTCTCGCCAACCAGCGCATCCGCCCGGGAATGATCTTGACCGGGCTCATCGTCGGGGTCACCGACGATATCGTGATCGTGAACGTAGGCCTCAAATCCGAGGCCGTGATCAGTATCGATCAGTTCAAGAACGAGCGCGGCGAGATCGAGGTCAAGGCCGGCGACCAGGTCGAAGTCGCGCTCGATGCCGTCGAGGACGGCAACGGCGAGACGCGCCTGTCGCGCGAGAAGGCCAAGCGCGCCCGCACCTGGACGCGCCTCGAGAAAGCGTTCGAGGCGAGTGAAATCGTCTCGGGTGTGATCACCGGTCGCGTCAAGGGCGGCTTCACCGTCGAGATCGAGACCGTGCGCGCGTTCCTGCCGGGTTCGCTCGTCGACGTGCGCCCCGTGCGCGACACTGCCTACCTCGAGGGCAAGCCGCTCGAGTTCAAGGTGATCAAGCTCGACCAGAAGCGCAACAACGTGGTCGTCTCGCGCCGCGCGGTCGTCGAGCAGGAATACAGCGCCGAGCGCACCGAGCTGCTCGAGAAGCTGCAGGAAGGCGCGGTCATCAAGGGCACGGTCAAGAACCTCACCGACTACGGTGCGTTCGTCGACCTCGGCGGCATCGACGGCCTGCTGCACATCACCGACATGGCGTGGAAGCGCGTCAAGCACCCGTCGGAAGTCGTCAAGGTCGGCGACGAAGTCGATGTGCGCATCCTCAAGTTCGACCGCGAGCGCTCGCGTGTCTCGCTCGGCCTGAAGCAGCTGGGCGCCGATCCGTGGGAGAACATTGCGCGCCGCTACCCGCCGAACACGCGCGTGTTCGGCAAAGTCACGAACATCGCCGACTACGGCGCGTTCGTCGAGATCGAGGACGGCGTCGAAGGCCTCGTGCACGTCTCGGAGATGGACTGGACCAACAAGAACGTCAACCCGGCCAAGGTCGTGCAGACGGGTCAGGAAGTCGAAGTGATGGTGCTCGACGTCGACGAGGAGCGCCGCCGCATCTCGCTCGGCCTCAAGCAGTGCCAGGCGAACCCGTGGAAGGAATTCGCCGAGAACAGCAACCGCGGCGACCATGTGTCGGGCCAGATCAAGTCGATCACCGACTTCGGCATCTTCATCGGCCTGCCGGGCGGCATCGACGGCCTCGTGCACCTTTCCGACATCTCGTGGGACGTGCCCGGCGAGGAAGCCGTGCGCAGCTACCAGAAGGGCCAGTTGCTCGAAGCGATGGTGCTTTCGATCGACCCGGAGCGTGAGCGCATCTCGCTTGGCGTCAAGCAGCTCGCGAAGGACCCGTTCTCGGCCTACATCGCCGAGAATCCGCGCGGAACGATCGTGCGCGGCACCGTCAAGGAAGTCGATGCACGTGGCGCCGTGATCGATCTCGGCAACGGCATCGAAGGACAGCTCCGCGCCTCCGAACTCGGTCGCGACCGCGTCGAGGACGCGCGCACCGTGCTGAAGGAAGGCGAGGAGATCGAGGCGAAGTTCACGGGCGTCGATCGCAAGACGCGCACGATCTCGCTGTCGATCAAGGCCAAGGAGGCCCACGAAGAGGCCGAGGCCGTGTCGAGCTACCGTACCGACCAGGGCCCGTCGTCCTCCGGCACGTCGCTCGGCGACCTGTTGAAGGAGCAGATCGGCTCTTCGGACCGGTCCTGATCCGCAAAAAGAGATAGTCGGACGCGCAGGCGCCCGGGTTGCAAGACCCGGGCGCCGACCGCACCGGGGGGTGAGGGCGGCATGACCAAATCGGAACTCATCGAGATCATCACGGCGAAGCAGAAGCACCTGCCGGCGAAAGACGTCGAGCTCGCGCTGAAGCAGATCCTCGAGATCATGAGCGATGCACTCGCGACCGGCGATCGCATCGAGATCCGTGGTTATGGCAGTTTCTCGCTGCATTTCCGGCCGCCGCGCCAAGGGCGCAATCCGAAGACCGGTGAAGCGGTCGCGCTTGCCGGCAAGTACGTGCCGCATTTCAAGCCCGGCAAGGACCTGCGCGAGCGCGTCAATGACGGCGCGGACAAGCCGATCCGCGACTAGCCCGCTCCCGCCACGGCATTTCCATTTTCGCCACCGGGCCATCCAGGCGCCGCCTGGTCAATGCCCGCAAGCGTGCGTTTACGGCGCTTTCTCGACTCGGCGCGCCGCGATGCGTGGCGTAGCGTCTTCCCCCGGCGGCTCTTTGCTGCCACACACCGGGGAGACTCACCATGCGTTCCATCCTTGCCTGTCTGCTGCTGCTGCTCATCGCCGTGCCTGTCGTCGGGCTCGCGGGTCCCGTCAACATCAACACGGCCGACGCAGCCACGCTCGATCGGGAGCTGAAGGGCGTCGGGCCGGCGCGCGCCGCGGCCATCGTCGCGTATCGCGGCTCGCACGGTCCGTTCAAGAGCATCGACGAACTCGCGCTGGTCGAGGGCATCGGCCAGAAAGTCATCGACGACAATCGTGAGGATTTGCGTGTCGGCGGTGGCGGCAAGCCCGCGGCGGCGGCGGGTGCGAAGATCGTTGCACCGAAGAAGCCACCTGCGCGCTGAGGGGACGCGTCGCGCGCGGCCATTACGTTAGTATGGCCGCATGCGCATGAAAGCAACGATTCGCACTGCCGTGTTTCCCGTCGCCGGCCGTGGCACCCGGTTCTTGCCGGCGACCAAGGCGAGCCCGAAGGAGATGTTGCCCGTCGTAGACAAGCCCCTGATCCAGTACGCGGTCGAGGAAGCGCTGGCGGCCGGCGCGCGCCGGCTCGTTTTCATCACCGGCGCGTCGAAGCGGGCTATCGAGGATCATTTCGATTCCGACCAGGAGCTCGAGAAGCTGCTCGTCTCACAGGGCAAGAACGAACTCGTGCGCCAGCTGCGCAGCGTGTTGCCGTCGTACGCATCGTGCATCTACATACGCCAGCCGGCGCCGCTCGGGCTCGGCCACGCCGTGTTGTGTGCGGCGCCCGCGGTCGGTTTCGAGCCGTTCTTCGTGCACCTCGCGGACGACCTGATCGAAGGCGAGCAGCCGTGCCTCGCGCAGATGGCCGAGGTCTACGCGGAAGTGCACGCGAGCGTGCTCGGCGTCGAGCAAGTGCCGAAGAAAGAAACCGACAAATACGGCATCGTGGCGGTGGAGCGCGGCAGCGGCCCGGTGCGCAGGCTGCGGAGCATCGTCGAGAAGCCGAAGCCCGCCGCGGCGCCGTCCAACCTCGCGGTCGTCGGGCGCTACATCCTCACCGCGCGCATCTTCGAGCACCTCGAGCGCATCGGGCGCGGCGCGGGCGGCGAAATCCAGCTCACCGACGGCATCGCGCGCCTGATGCAGGACGAACCGGTCTACGCCTACCGCTTCGAAGGCAAGCGCTACGATTGCGGCAACAAACTCGGCTATCTGCAGGCCACCGTCGAGCACGCGCTCGCGCACCCCGAACTCGGTGCGCCGTTCGCGGCCTACCTGCGGCGCCTGTCCCGGGATATTTGACGCTCATCATGTTGCTCCGGCGTCGATCAGAGTAGATTGACCGGCATGAGCGGGTGCTTCCGGCATCGTTTTCGCATCGCCTTTGCGGCGGTGTTCTGCCTCGCTTTCCAGCAGATCGCGCTGGCCGCCTACAGTTGCCCCGCGACGCAGGCGCCTGCGGCGCAGTCGATGAGCGAACACTGTGCCGCGCTTGCGGCACAGGCCGGCCACGACAATCCTGCCTTGTGTGCCACGCATTGCGCGCCGGGGTCGCCTGCGCCACCTGACGTCGCCAAAGTGGCCGTTCCGGTCCTTTCAGCCCCGCCACATTTCATGCTGCTCCTGCCCGCGCAGGGCCCGGCACCCGGCGCGGCCGTGGCACAGGGTAGCGCTCCGCACGTGGAGCCTCCGCCGAGGCTTCGTTTCTGTAGCCTGCTGATCTAGACCTCCGACCGCGAGTGTTGCCGAGCCGGCGCTGCCGCGCCGTGCCTGTACCGTTCGTTGCGGAGGTCCCATGTCCAGTCGCGTTCACTTTGCGATCGTCGCGCGCGTCGCGCGCGGAATCGCGCTTGCCTGCCTCGCATTGACGTCGCGTGCGCCCGCCGCCGCCACGGAAATCAGCCTTGCCGATGCCGTACGACTCGCCGCGGAGCGCGCGCCCTCGCTCGAAGCCCGCACCGCCGGCGAGGAAGCGGCCACGCAGGAAGCGCTGCGCGCCGGTCGGTTGTCCGAACCGATGTTGACCGTCGGCGTCGATAACCTGCCGGTCAGCGGCGTCGATGCGTTCGACCTGAGCGCAGATTCCATGACGATGAAGAAGATCGGCCTGCGCCAGGATTTCCCGGCGGCCGGAAAGCGCGCGGCCCGTCGCGCGCTGGCCGCGCGCGCGATCGATGTCACGCGGGCCGAGAGCGATACCGCGCGTCAGGAAGTGCGGCGCGCGGCCGCCGAATCATGGATCGCCGTCTGGGCCGGCCGCCGCGAACTGGCAGCGGTGCAGGACCTGCGCGAGTCGGCGGCGCTCGCGGCACGGGTCGCGCGCGCGCGCGTCGTGGCGGGCAATTCGGTGACCGATGCGATGGCTGCGGAAGCGGCCGCGCTCGAACTCGACACCGAGCAGTTCGCGAGTGAAGCGTCGGTCGCGGCGGCCGAGGCGATGTTGCAGCGCTGGGTCGGCGGCGACGCGATCACGACGACGATCGGCGCGCCGGATTTTCGCCTCCTGCCGCGTTCGGAGGGCGAGTTGCTCGCCGCGCTCGACGAGTTGCCCGCACTGCGCGCCGCGGGCGCGCAAGTCGAGGCGGCCGCTGCCGAAGTGATGGTGGCGCGCGCCGAGCGTCGCCCGGACTGGACCGTGGCGACCTCCTACGGACAACGCAGCGGCTTCGGCGACATGGTGATGCTGGAGGTCGGCGTGTCCCTGCCGTTTCTCACGGGCGGCGCGCGACGCGCCGAGGTGGCGGCGAGCGCGGCTCGCGAGCGGGCGGCGAGCGCCGCGGCCGAGGACCTGCGTCGCGAGCGGGGCGCGTGGTTGCGCGCCGCGTACGCGCAGTGGCAGGGGCTCGCCCGGCAAGTGCAGTGGGACGAAGAGCGTCGGTTGCCGCTCGCACGGGAGCGCAGCGACGTGGCGCTTGCGGCGTACCGCGCCGGCGGCGCGATCAGTCCCTGGCTCGACGCGCGCCGCGATGAACTCGCGGCGCGCCTGTCCCACGCACGGCGGCTCGGTGAGCTGGGGCGCGCCTGGGCCGCACTCGCATTTTTGTTTCAGGAGCCGCAGTCATGACCCATCGGCAGGGACGTTTCGCGATCGGCGCTGTTGCGCTGCTCGCGCTGGGTGTCGTTGCGGGCCGCTGGTCGGCGCGAGCCCCGGCGCCGGTGATGGCGCCCGCGGCTGGAGCGGCCACGGGCGGGGACGCGCGCGCAGTCCTTTACTGGTACGACCCGATGGTGCCGGACCAGCACTTCGACAAGCCGGGGAAGTCGCCCTTCATGGACATGCAGCTCGTGCCGAAGTATGCGGAAGAGGCGCCCGCCTCGAACGGTATCGCCGTGGCGTCGGCCGTGCGCCAGAACCTGGGCGTGCGCACGGTCGTGGTCGAGCGAGGGCGGCTCGAGACGCTGATCGAAGTGCCGGGCACGCTTGCGTGGGACCGGCGCAAGGAACATGTCGTCGATGCGCGTGTCGCGCTGATCGTCGAGCGCCTGTACGTCAAGGCGCCGTTCACGCGAGTGCGCGCCGGGGAACCGATCGCGAGCGTGATCGCGCCCGAATGGAGCAGCGCGCTCGCCGAGGCGAAGGCATTGCGCGAGTCGTCGGGACAGGATGGATGGCAGTCCGCCGCGCAGGCGCGATTGCGGGCGCTCGGGCTGCCGGCCGGAGCGCGCGCGGAAGACGGTGGCGTCATCGTGCTGACCTCCCCGGTGCCGGGCGTCGTCAGCGAGATCGGCGTGCGGGAGGGGCAGTCCGTACCGGCCGGCACGCAGCTCTTTCGCGTGAACGGCACGGACACCGTGTGGCTCGCGGCCGCGTTTCCGCAGGCCGGCGGCGCGGGCATCCGCGCCGGCGCGCCGGTAGACGTGCGAATCGAAGCCGTCGACGGCGAGGTCGTCGGACGGATCGAAGCACTTCTGCCCGAGGTCGACGAGCGCAGCCGCACGCAGCGTGCACGCATCGTGCTCGACAACCCGGAAGGCACGCTCGCGGCCGGCATGACTGCGCGCGTCCGCGTGCGCTCGCTCGACGGATCCGAACGGCTGCTCGTGCCGACGGACGCCGTGCTCGGCAGCGCCACGGCGGCGCGCGTGATCGTGCAGGACGATGACGGCGGATTCCGGCCGGTGCTGGTGCAGACCGGGCGCAGCGGCGGTGGCCGCACCGAGATCATCGCGGGACTCACAGGGGGCGAACGGGTGGTCGCTTCCGCGCAATTCCTGATCGACTCCGAGGCGAGCCTGTCCGGCGCCCTCGATCGCCTCGGGGGCGGCGCGCGGCCCGCGCACGGGACGCGGCCGTGATCGCGCGCGTCATCCGCGCGTGCATTGCGTATCGCGTCCTCGTTCTCGCCGCGTCGGCGGGCCTCGCCGCGTGGGGGCTCTGGGCGCTTGCGCGCACGCCGCTCGACGCGCTGCCCGACCTGTCGGACACGCAGGTCATCGTTCGCACCGAATGGCCCGGGCAGGCGCCGCGGATCGTGGAGGACCAGATCACCTATCCACTCACGACCACCCTGCTTTCGGTACCGGGCGCGAAGGCGGTGCGCGGCATCTCGATGTTCGGCGATTCGTTCGTGTACGTGCTCTTTGATGATCACACTGATCTTTACTGGGCGCGCGCACGCGTCCTCGAATACCTGAGCCAGGTGCGCGACCGGCTTCCGGCGGGCGTGAGCCCCTCGCTCGGGCCGGACGCCACGGGACTCGGGTGGATCTACGAGTACGCGCTGGTCGATCGAAGTGGCCGGCATGACCTCGGCGAGCTGCGTGCGCTGCAGGACTGGTTCCTGCGCTATGAACTGAAGACCGTGCCGGACGTGGCCGAAGTGGCGACGGTGGGTGGCATGGTCCGCGCCTGGCAGATCGTGCCGGATCCTGCCGCGCTCGCAGTCCGCGGCGTCACGATGGCGGCACTCGTGGAAGCGATTCGCGCGGGCAACGGTGCCGCCGGCGGTTCGGTGATCGAGCAGGCCGAAGCCGAGATCATGGTGCGCAGTGTCGGCTACCTGCGCTCGCGCGAAGATTTCGAGCGATTGCCGCTGACGACTGGCGCAGGCGACGCGCCCGTGCTGTTGCGCGATGTCGCGACGGTGCGGCGCGGTCCCGTGCT
>CADEFQ010000024.1:36423-41058 GCA_902826635.1 uncultured Pseudomonadota bacterium | reverse complement strand
GCGACGCGCCCGTGCTGTTGCGCGATGTCGCGACGGTGCGGCGCGGTCCCGTGCTACGGCGCGGAATCGCCGAGCTCGATGGCGAAGGCGAAGTGGTTGGCGGCGTGATCGTGATGCGCACGGGCAAGAATGCACTCACGACGATCGCAGCGGTGCGGGCCCGCCTTGCGACGCTCGCGCGCAGCCTTCCGGCCGGCGTCGAAATCGTGCCGGTCTACGACCGCTCCGGTCTCATTCTCGAAGCGGTGCGCAACCTTTCCCGCAAGCTGGCCGAGGAATTCCTCGTCGTCGCGCTCGTGTGCGCGCTGTTCCTGTGGCATATGCGTTCGGCGCTCGTCGCGGTGGTGAGCCTGCCGCTCGGCGTGCTGACGGCCTTCATCGTGATGTACTACCAGGGCCTCAGCGCCAACCTGCTGTCGCTCGGCGGCATTGCCATCGCGATCGGTGCGATGGTCGATGCTGCCGTCGTGATGATCGAAAACGCCCACAAGCACCTCGAGCGCTTCCGCGCGCAGCTCGGTCGCGATCCCGAAGAGGGCGAGCGCTGGGAGCTCGTGCGTGTCGCCGCGACGGAAGTGGGGCCGGCACTGTTCGTGAGCCTCCTCGTGATCACGCTGTCGTTCATCCCGGTCTTCGTGCTCGAGGCGCAGGAAGGGCGCCTCTTCGCGCCGCTCGCCTACACCAAGACCTATGCGATGGCCGCCGCCGCAGGACTCGCCGTCACCTTGATTCCGGTGCTGATGGGTTGGCTGGTTCGCGGGCGCATCCGTCCCGAGCACGCGAACCCGCTGAACCGCGCGTTGATCGCCGCCTATCGACCGGTGCTGGATCGTGTCCTCCGGAATCCGAAGTCGACCCTGCTGCTCGCGGGCGTGGTGCTGTGCCTCTCCGCGTGGCCCTACGCGCGGCTCGGCAGTGAATTCATGCCACCGCTCGAGGAAGGAACGCTGCTCTACATGCCGACCGCGCTGCCGGGGCTCTCGGCCGGCAAAGCCGCGCAGCTCCTGCAACAGACCGACCGGATGATCCGCACGGTGCCGGAGGTGGCGCACGTGTTCGGCAAGGCAGGGCGCGCCGACACGGCCACGGATCCCGCGCCGCTCGAAATGTTCGAAACGACCGTGACGTTCAAGCCGCGGTCGGAATGGCGGGCCGGGATGACGCCCGAGCGCCTGCGCGACGAGCTCGATCGCACCGTGCGTGTGCCCGGGCTCACGAACCTGTGGGTGCCGCCGATCCGCAATCGCATCGACATGCTCGCGACCGGGATCAAGAGCCCGATCGGCATCAAGGTGACCGGGCCGGACCTTTCCGTGCTCGAGACGATTGCGGCGCGCATCGAAGCCGTGGCCCGCGACGTGAACGGCGTGCACTCGGTGCTCGCTGAACGCGTGGCGGGCGGCCGCTATCTCGACGTCGAGGTGTTGCCCGACGTCGCAGCGCGCTACGGGCTCACGCAGCGCGACGTGCAGGACCTCGTCGCGACCGCCGTGGGCGGCGCCACGGTGGCCGAGACGATCGAAGGACGTGAGCGCTATCCCGTGGTCGTCCGTTATCCGCGTGACGACCGCGACTCGGTGGCTGCGCTTGCGCGGCTGCCGATCGTCGCCGCAGGCGGCGTGCAACTGACACTCTCGCAAGTGGCGAACCTCCGACTGTCGAGCGGCGCGCCGATGCTGAAGAGCGACAACGGCCGGCTCGCGAGCTACGTATACGTGGACGTCTCGGGCCGCGACCTTGGATCGGTGGTGGCGGATCTGCAGCGCGTCGTTGCGTCGCAAGTGAGTTTGCCGGCCGGGTATGCGATCGGCTGGTCGGGGCAGTACGAATTCCTGCAGCGCGCGAAGGCGAGCCTGCGCGTTGTCGTGCCCGCGACCCTGGTGATCATCTTTGGCCTCGTATGCCTCGTATTTCGCCGCGCTGCCGATGCCGCCGTGATCATGCTCAGCCTGCCGTTCGCGCTCGTCGGCGGACTGTGGCTCATCTGGATGCTGGGCCACGCCGTGTCGGTTGCGACGCTGATCGGCTTCATCGCGCTCGCGGGCGTGGCGGCGGAATTCGGCATCGTGATGCTGCTCTACCTGCAACAGGCGTGGGAGCGCGCGCTCGCCGAAAATCCCGGCGCCGGCGCCGCCGAACTCGACAGCGCGATCCGCGAGGGCGCGGTGCAACGCGTGCGGCCGAAGGCGATGACCGTCGCCGTGATTCTTGCGGGCCTGCTCCCGATCATGATCGGCAGCGGTGCCGGATCGGAGGTGATGCAGCGAATCGCGGCGCCGATGGTCGGCGGCATGCTGAGTGCACCGCTGCTGTCGATGCTGGTGATCCCGGCGGCGTATCGCCTGCTGCGGCTGCGCGACCTCAGGCGCAAGGCCGCGCAAAGCGCGTGAGCGACGCGCCATGGCGTTACGGCGCTACGGCGCCAGCGCGTCAGGGCGCTACGGCGGGCACCGCGCGCCCCGATCCGGCGCACGCGCGGCGATTTCGCCCGCCGTCGCCTCGATGGCCGCCGCGAGCGGTGTGCCGCGTGCGTACTCGCGTGCGAGCGTGATCTGCGCAAGCGCCGCGTCGCGGCAACCCCGCTGCGAGAGGATCTCCGCGTAGTTGTTGCGTGCAGCGACCTCCTGCGGCGAGGTGCGCAGCAGTTCGTGTAGCGCGAGCTCCGCGCCCGCGCGATCGCCCTGGGCCAGGCGGGTGTTGGCGAGGCCGAGGCGCAACAACGGCTCGGCGGGCCAGCGCGAGATTCCCGCCTCGTAGGCGAGGCCGGCGCCGCGCGCGTCGACCCGCTCGAAATCCGCGACCGCAGCGAGGTAGCCGGCGGGCTTGGCAGATTGCGGCAGCTCGCCGGGACGCAGCGCCACGAAACCCCACTCGCCCGCGCGCGCCCACGCGCCCCGAAATCTTCGCAGCGACATCCGTTCCCGCTCGGTCGTCCCTGAACGCAACAGCAGGCGCCCTGCATCGCGCTCGTAGCCGATCACGACGGCGTAGTGCCAGATCGGCCAGGATTTGACGCCGAGATTCAGGAGAACGAGCACCGGCCGCGCCTCGGCCAGCATCCGGACGAGCGAATCGAAATCGCGGCCGATCACGGAGGCGATCCGGCCTCGCTGACGCGCTGCCGCAAGCATTTCCGTCTGCAGGCTCCCCTTGCGGGCCGGGAGATACACTTCGCCTACGAGCTCCGCGGGCGATACCGCGATGCCGCTTGCGACGAGCAGCGTGGCCAGCGCGGCCGGCCCGCACTGATAGTCGTCCTGGGGAAAGAACGGTGTACCGGACAGTTCGATGCGGGGCGGGACATCGGCGGGCCACGACGCGAGGATCGCGCCGGGCCCGCCGGGTTTGCCGGGCGTCAGGCTGCAGGCGCCCGCGAGCAGCGAGAGCGCAGCCGTCAGCGCGAGGCCGACGCGCGGCACGGCGCGCCCGCCCGCGTCAGACCTTCTTGAAGATGTCGATGACGCCGGTGAACTCGAGGATCATCAGCACGACGAAAACGACACCGATGACGGCGAGGATGTCGCCGCCGGCCGGGGCGTTTTCGAGCTGCGTCGCAAAATTCGCGAGCTCCGCATCGGTCAATGCCGCGGCGCGATCGTGGGCCGCTTGCGGTTCGACTCCGAGGCCGGTGAGACGCTGCTGCACGTCGGCGCGGGCGAGCACACTGTCGACCCGCGCCAGATCGGCAGCGCGCGTGGTCGCGGCGACCGCAGCGTTCGTGTCGATCATCGCGGCGGAAGCGGGCGCCGGCGAGATGGCTGCCATGAAGGCAACGAGGGTCACGGCGACAACGCTACGCCGGAAGGACATGATCATGGAGTCTCCTTGGAGAAAGGGTCGGGCAAGCTGCGCAGCGCAGTCTAGGCGGAAGGCCAAAGCCACGACAAGTCGCCGCGTGGCGACAGCGGGAGCATGCAATGGGGGATGACGTCCAGTCGGTAATGCTTGAACTCTTGCCGACCCGAGCGGAGGCGTGGCCGGCCGGCGTCGATCCGGACTACGAACCGGTGCCGATGACGCGCGGCGTGCGTGGCGCTGCATCGCACGAACGCCCGGCCGATACGCTCGTCGTGCGCGCCTCGGTGGCGCGCTCGGCCATCGACGCGTTGCGCGCGTCGCGGCAGGTGATCGGCGTGTGGTCCGATCCGCAGGTCGCGCCCGTGAGTGCAGCGATCGATTGCACGCCGCAAGTTCCGACCGGCCGCGCGCCGGACGTTGCACGCGCGCTCGGCGTCGACCGCGTGTGGCAGGACGCGGCGTATCGGGGCGAGGGCGCCGTCATCGGTATCGTCGATGGCGGCGTGGACGGCGCGCGCTTCCCGGTGGTCGACGGCTGGTCACCCGATCCGCGTGCGCCGCCGGGCAGCGCGCAAGTGGCCTGGGAGGGGCACGGCAACATGTGCGCCTTCGATGCCGCGATCGCATGCCCGGAAACGCGCTTTCATGATTACTCGATCGGCAAGACGGCGCCGGGCGCCGGAATCGGTGGCCTGCTGTCGAGTGCGCTGCAATCCTTCCAGCGTGCCCTGGTGCACTACCGCGCCGATGGCACGCCGCAGGTCCTCTCGAACAGCTGGGGTCTCTACAGGGAAGCGTGGGATCCATTCCCGCCGGGCGACCCGTCCAATTACACCC
>CADEFQ010000024.1:24098-36323 GCA_902826635.1 uncultured Pseudomonadota bacterium | reverse complement strand
CTCTACAGGGAAGCGTGGGATCCATTCCCGCCGGGCGACCCGTCCAATTACACCCGCAATCCCGATCACGTCTTCACTCGCAAGCTCGTGGAACTGCTCGATGCGGGGCTGCTCGTGAGTTTCGCCGCCGGCAATTGCGGTGGCGTGTGCGCCGACGCGCGCTGTGGGCGCGATCAGGGCCCGGGCCGTGGCATCTGGGGCGCGGGCGGACACGAGCGCGCACTCTGCGTCGGGGCGGTCAACCTGCGCAAGGAATGGATCGGCTACAGCTCGGAAGGTCCCGCGGCGCTCGCACGCGAAAAGCCGGACATCTGCGGATTCAGTCACTTCGAGGGCTGGTTCCCGAGCGACACGGGCACCTCGGCGGCGTGCCCGGTCGTTGCCGGCGTGCTAGCGCTGCTCGCCGGCAGTCGCCGAGGGCTCACCCAGGATCGTGCACGCGCCAGCTTGCGCGCGACCACGGGGGGCAGTGGCTGGAATCCGCGCCTCGGCGCCGGCGTCGTCGATGCCCACGCGGCCTGGGCGGCGCTCGCGCCCTGAACGCCATGCGTACGCTGCAGCTCGAACTCGCCGCTGAGCACTCATCCACGATCGCCGCGCGACTCGATGCGGCGGGTGTCTCGGTCATGCCCGGTTTCGATCCGGTGCCGATGCGCGGCCGCAGTCCGGAACCGGATACGCTCGTGGTGACGGTGCTCGTGCCCTCGGGAATCGGCGTCGATCGCCTGCGCGAGATTCCGGGCGTGCTGCGCGTCATCGGTGACCTGCAGATCGAACCGCTGAAATGAGGACTTCATGATAGTTCGCACGCTCCTGCTCACGCTCGTCACGACGACCGCGATCGCGCAAGCGCCGCCCGCGCCCGCGCCCGCGCAGGCCACCCGCTGCACGACGAGCGCGCACCGGCAGTTCGATTTCTGGATCGGTCTCTGGGCGGTGACCGACGCCGAAGGCCATTTCGCGGGCGTGAACCGCATCGAGCCGCGCAACGGCGGCTGCGTATTGCACGAGCACTGGATGAGCGCTCGCGGCGGCTATTCCGGAACCAGCCTCAACTGGCTCGGCGCGGACCAGCGCTGGCACCAGAGCTGGGTGGACTCCATGGGGCAGGCGCTGCAGCTCACCGGCGGTCTCGCCGGCGGCAGCATGGTGATGGAAGGCGCACCGAAGCAGCGGATCACGTGGACGCCGATCGATCGCGACACGGTGCGCCAGCGCTGGGAAATGTCCGCGAACGAAGGCAAGAGCTGGACCGTCGCGTTCGACGGTCTCTACCATCGGGTTGCCGACCCGCCTGCGCCGGCGGCAGCCGAGGGGTCGCTGCTTGCGCGGCTAGCGGGTGACTGGATCGGCGAGGGTGACGTGATGGGCAAGCGCGTTGCCGTGATGCTGCACGTGGGCCCCGTGCTCGCCGGGCGATTCACCGAGCTGCGCTGGCTGAACCTCGGCGGTGGTGCAGCGCACACCCGATTCGAGGGTCGCGCGGTCTACGCACTCGAGTCACCCGGTCACTACCGCGCGACCTGGTGGGACTCGGAAGGCAGCGAACATCCGATCATGGCGAGCGAGCAGGGCGATGCGACACTCGAGGCGCTGTGGGGCGAGGCGGGGCGCACGCGTTACACACTGCTGCCGGGTGGTGAAATCGAAGTGATCGACAGCACGAAGCACAAGGACGGGAACTGGGTAGAATTCGGGCGATCGCACCTCACACGGAGCCTGGAATGAACGTGACGATGTTTGATGCCTGCGTAGCGCCCGGTATCCGCATGCTGACGAACCTGGCCGCCATCCTCGAAAAAGCCGCGGCGCACGCGGAGGCCCGGAAGTTCGACGCGGCGGTCCTCGTCGGCAGTCGCCTGTTTCCCGACATGTTCGCGCTGGTGCGGCAAGTCCAGATCGCCTCCGACAGCGCCAAGGGCGGGGCGGCGCGGCTCGCGGGTCTCGAGCCACCGCCGTACGAGGACAACGAAACGACGTTGCCCGAGCTCGTCGCGCGGTTGCGCAAGACGGTGGGCTACCTGCAAACCCTGCAGCCGGCGCAGTTCGAAGGCGCCGAGGCCCGCTCGATCACCTGGACCACGCGCGCGGGAAGTCGGACCATGCAGGGCATGCCGTATCTGCTGCACCACGTGCTGCCCAATCTGTATTTTCACGTGACAACGGCGTACAACATCCTGCGTCACAACGGCGTCGAACTCGGGAAGAAGGACTACCTCGGGCCACCGCCTGCGTGAGGTCATTCGCAACCAGAGGGGAATGCCATGCAAATGCTCAGAAGGACCGCGC
Source organism: uncultured Pseudomonadota bacterium (assembly GCA_902826635.1). Lineage (GTDB taxonomy): Bacteria > Pseudomonadota > Gammaproteobacteria > Steroidobacterales > Steroidobacteraceae > CADEFQ01. The sequence goes on along the minus strand of CADEFQ010000024.1, from coordinate 34,034 downwards.
TCGCCGCACTGGGTCTGCTGGCGCTGGCGGGATGCACGCCATCCGCACCGGATGCAGGCAGCAGCAAGGCGGACGAAGAGACGATGCGCAAGGGCACCGAGGCCTGGGTCGCGGCCTACTCGGCGGGAAATGTCGACGCCATCCTCGATCTCTACGCGGAAGACGCGGTGGTGATGCCGCCCGGCGCGCCGCCCATGACCGATCGCGAGGCGCTGCGCGCGTTCCTCACCGCTGATATCGCGGTGTCGGCCGGCACCGTCTTCGAGCTCGGCGCCAGCTCCGCCGGGGTGTCCGGAGACATCGGCTGGCACGCCGGCGTATTCGCGGTGAAGGACACGTCAGGCAACACGGTGGGCAGCGGCAAGTACGTGGAAGTGTGGCGCAAGCAGGACGGCAAGTGGCTCATCCTGCGCGACATGTGGAACACCGACGCCGCGCCGGCGGCCACAGCCGCGCCGGGCGCGCCGCCCACCACGCCGTCAGCCTGATCGCCCGGGTTGCGCGCTCGCGGTGGTCAGTGACCGCCCGAGCCGGGCTTGCGCGCCGGCGCCTGCGCCGTGTGCACGTGCCGTATCCGCCATTGCCCCGCGACGCGGCTCAACACGGCCGTACCCTTGCCGTTCATCGCCACCGCGTGCCGACCGTTCTCGAATTTCGGGCTCACGACGGTGACGTCCATCGCCCAGGAGTAGGTCGCATAGGCGAGATCGCCGCTGACGAACGGTCGCAGGTCCGTGATGCGGTAAGTGGGCTGTTCGAACATCGCCATCTCGGGCGCGAGATGGTCGTGATAGCTCTGCCAGCCGACGTTGACGTAACTGCCTTCGAAATAGCTGAAGGCGTCGCCATCGACGAGCAGTGGCTTCACGCGACTGAGGTCGTTCGCGCTCAGGGCCGCGGCGTACTGCTCGAGCACCGTGCTGACCGCGAGCGCGTCGCCCGACAGCGGGGCTGCGGCGGGCGCAGCGTGCTGCTCGCCCTCGTGCGCGCGGACGAGCCCGGTGACCAGCAGCGCGCACGCGAGCGCGACGGAAATTCGCTGACGATGGTGGGTGTGCGGCATCGTGGGTTCCTTCAGAAAGTCGCCGACGGCGGCGGATAGGTGAACGGTTCGATCATGCGTTCGGCCTGTTTGGCGACGCGACCGCTTTTCATGACGAAGTCGACCGCGAGCAGGGCGGACACGTCCTGCAGCGGGTCGCCGGCGACCGCAACGAGGTCCGCCACCTTGCCCGGCTCGATCGTGCCGGCGTCGGCGGAGATCCCGAAGAGGTCCGCGGTCACGACCGTCGCGCTGCGGATCGCGTCCATCGGCGACATGCCGAACTTCACCATCAAACCGAATTCCTTGGCGTTGTCACCGTGCGCGAAGGTGCCCGCGTCGGTACCGAACGCGATCTTCACGCCGGCGGCGTAGGCGCGCTCAAACGCCTTGTGTTCATTGCGGATGCGCACCGACTCTGGATCGGGAATCCGGAAAATCGGCGGCGGATAACTGGCCGACAGCGTGGGCACGAGGAATGCGCCCGACTTCTTCATCAGGGCGAGTCCCTCGTCATCGACGAGGAAACCGTGCTCGATCGAGTCCACCCCGGCGCGTACCGCCTGTTTGATCGCGATCGGCGAATAGGCGTGCGCCGCGGCCTTGAGGCCGAGCAGGTGCGCGGTCGAGACGATGGCCTCGATCTCGTCGGGGAAAAACTGCGGATCGAGGCCGGTGTTCGATCCGAAGCCGCCGGTCGCCGTGAACTTGATGACGTCGGCGCCGAGCTTGTACTGGAATCGCACCGCCTCGCGGCATTCGATCGGGCCGTCGCAGGTGCCGTCGCGAAGACGCGCCTGCGGGTCGCCCGTGGCGTCGATCGGCAGCGAGTCGCCATGCCCGCCGGTAACGGCCAACGCCGATCCGGAAACGAGGATGCGTGGGCCGATCATGCGTCCTGCATTGATCGCATTGCGCACGGCGAACACCGCCTGATCGTCCGAGCCGAGATCGCGCACGGTCGTGAAACCGGCCGCAAGCGTGCGGCGCGCGTACACCATCGTATTGACGGTGCCTTCCGCGGGTGTCGGCGGATTGCGATCGCCGCGCTCGGTGCGATGCCGGCTGAAGGTCGGCTCGCCCATCAGGTGCACATGCGCGTCCATGAGGCCCGGAATCACGAAGCGGTTGCGCAGGTCGATCAGCGACACGACGGCGTCGGGCGCAAGCCCGGCGGCTGCGGCGTCGAGATATCCCTTGCTCACCCCGGCAATGCGATCGTTCTTCACGAGGACCGTCATTTCCTTTTCGGGCGGCTTGCCCGGCACCGCGAGCAGCGTGCCCGCGTGCACGAGGACATAGCGGTCCGGCGCCTTGGTCGCCGCCTGTGCGGCGCCGATCGCGGCGATCGCCACCGACGTGACGAGTGCCGCGAATGAGAAATGCTTCATCACTACCCCTTGATCAGCCTTCAGGCATCCGCCGCCACGCGCCGGATCGTATCGAGCGCGAGCGCAAGCGGCTCGGCTTGCATCTTCGTCGCAAAGCACAGGTAAGCGGGCAAGCGAAACGCGGGCGCATCCGCCACGCGGTGCACGCGGCCCGCCAGCTCGAGTGCCCGGGTGAGTCGCAAGGGGAAGTAGCCGGCCCCGCCGTTCGCGAGCACGTGCTGCAAGCCGAGCCAGCCCGTGTTCACCGTGAGTGCGGCCCCGGTGTAGTCCGGAAAGGCCTTGCTGTGGTGGGCATGGAACTCCGGTCCCCAGTCCACGTAGACGTAGTCGCGACCAGGCGCGGCCGTCGCATTCCGGTGCGAGGCGACCATCACGAGCGCCTCTTCGAGCAGCGGCTCGATCGTGAGGCCGGGCCTTGCCTGCGGCGTGTAGAGGAGGGCGAAGTCGATCCGCCCTTCGACGAGGTCCGCCATCAGTTCGTCTTCGAAGCCGGTGATCGCGCGCACGCCGATGTCCGGCGCGAGCGCGCGGAACGTCGCCAGCCAGCGCAGCAGCAATTCCTCCCACAGTCCGAAACGACCGGCGACGGTGAGCGTCGCCTGGTAGCCACTCACGGTGCCGATATCCTGGCGCGCTTGTTCGACCGTGCGCGTGAGCAGGGCGGCGTATCGCTGGAACTGCCGCCCCGCGGCGGTGAGGCTCGCGCCGGCCTTGTTGCGAACGAACAGGGCGGCGCCGAGCGTCTCCTCGAGTCGCTGGATGCGACTGCTCACGGTCGACTGGGTGACGTGCAGGCGCGCGGCGGCGTCCCCGAAGTTGCCGCTCGCGACGACGGTCAAAAAGGTCCGGGCGAGTTCAGTATTCATCGGATAATTCGATATGTATCTGCATTATATATCGTTTGTCAAATACCAAACGCGCGCCTAAGGTCGGAAGCCTGAATCAAGGAGAGTCCCATGTCCGTCGAACTGCCTGCGCTGCCGTATCCGCTCGAAGCCCTCGAGCCCTACGTGTCCCGCAAGACCCTCTCCGTCCACCACGGCAACCACCACGCTGCTTACGTCGAGAAGACGCGCGCGCTGGTTCAGCGCACGCCGCTCGAGTCCGCGTCGCTCGAGGAGATCGTGCGCGCGCAGGCCGGCCACCCGGGGCCGCTTTTCAATGCCGCGGCACAGTCGTGGAATCATGCGTTCCTGTGGCAAAGCATGCGGCCGGGTGGCGGCGGCGACGCGACCGGCCCGATCGCCCAGCGCATCGAGAAGGATTTCGGCAGCCACAATGCGTTCCGGCAGCAGTTCGTGAAAGCCGCGACCGAACAGTTCGCGAGCGGCTGGGCGTGGCTCGTGCTCGATGGCGAGGCGCTGCGCATCGTCGCGACCGCGAACGCGGCGACGCCGCTCACCGGCAGCCAGGTGCCGCTGCTGACGCTCGACGTCTGGGAACACGCCTACTACCTCGACTACCAGCATCGCCGGCTCGACTACGTGACCGCGTTCCTCGCGCACCTCGCCAACTGGGACTTCGCCAACGCGAACCTCGCACGGGAACGCGGCGCCGCCGAGGGTCATCGAATGCGGGCATGAACGCGAGCGCCCTCGAAGCCCTGCATGACGGCCTGACCGATTCCGAGATCGCCGGTCGGATCGCCGCGGGCGACGAACATGCGCTGGAACTGCTGATGCGGCGTCACAACCAGACGCTGCATCGCACCGCGCGCAGCATCCTGAAGGACGATGCCGAGGCGGAGGACGCCGTCCAGGACGCGTACCTCCTTGCCTGCCGGTCGATCGGCAATTTTCGCGGCGAGGCGCGGCTGTCCACCTGGCTCGTGCGCATCGTCGTCAACGAGTCGATTGGTCGCCTGCGCAAGCGCACACGCCGCGCCGAGGTGATTCAGCTCGGGGGTGAAGCGACGGAAGGTGCGGAGATGGAACTGCCGGAGCACGCGGCCGTGCGCAGCGAAGCGCGGCGACTCCTCGAAGCAAAGATCGATGAGCTTCCGGATGCGTTTCGCACGGTGTTCGTGCTGCGCGGAATCGAGGAGCTCACCGTCGAGGAGGCCGCGAAATCGCTGGGCATCCCCGAGGCCACGGTGCGAACGCGGTTCTTCCGCGCGAAGGGACTGCTGCGCGAAGCGATCGCGCGTGAAATCGACGGCGCGTTCGAAGATGCGTTCTCGTTCGACGGCGCGCGCTGTGACCGCATCGTCGAGCGCGTACTCGCGCGCATCCGCGAGGAGCGCGCCGCGGGAACGTAACGCATCCGGCATGCATCCATTGCGCAGTTCTTGCCCATGGGTGACATCATGCCGAATCAGGTTCCTTCAATCAGGTTGGTCGCGCCGCTCGCGGCGTTCGCCGCGATGGTGCTGGCTGCTTGCGGAGACGACTCGAGCGCCACGCTGACCTCTCCGCCTGTGCCGGATGCGGCGCTCATCGCACAGGGCAAGGAGATCTTCCGCCACGACACTTTCGGTGACGAGTCGCAGTGGACCGATACGCTGCGCATGCACGAAGTGATCAGCGCGGCGGTCGATCCCGTGACGGCGTTGTCGGTGGGCCTCAAGGTGGATGCCGAAGCGCTGCCCCCGGCAGTCGTGCAGGGCATCGAAGACGGCAGCATCAGTCTCACGAGTCCCGACACGACGGTGGCGCTGCTGAAGCTCGGCGCGGTCGTCGGTGTCGAGGGCAAAGTCGAGAACGTGAACGGCAAGGACACGCTCACGCGCGTCGGGATCACCTGCGCGCTGTGTCATTCGACCGTCGACGATTCCTTTGCGCCGGGTATCGGCAAGCGCCTCGACGGCTGGCCGAATCGCAGCCTGAATCCGGGCGCGATCATCGCGCTGTCGCCGGCGTTGTCGGTGGCCCAGAAGGCGGTCTACAACTCGTGGGGCCCGGGCAAGTACGACCCGCGATTCAATTTTGACGGCGTGAACGGCCCGCAAGTCATCTCGCCGGCGTATGGCCTCGCGGGGATACACCGCATCACCGCGACGGGTGACGGCGAGGACATCGCGTACTGGAACCGGTATGTCGGCGTGACGCAGATGGGCGGCCACGGCACGTTCGTCGAACCACGCACGGGCGTCTCGGTCGTCAACGGCCCTGATGACCTGATCAGCAGCAAATTGCCCGCGCTGCAGGCATACCAGCTGACACTCGAGGCGCCGCCGCCGCCGGCCGGCAGCTTTGATCTCGCGGCAGCGGCGCGGGGCCAAGTGCTGTTTGCGGGCGTCGCGCGTTGCGCCACCTGCCACAGCGGGCCGGAGTTCACCGATGCCAACCTTCGGCTGCACTCGCCGGACGAGGTGGCAAGCGAACCGGAACCGAACGGAGTCCCGAGCTACGCCTCGCGCAGCGCGACCAAGATGTACCGCACGGCGCCGCTGAAGGGCGTGTGGCAGCACCCGCCGTACTTCCACAACGGCTCGGCGGCGACGCTCGATGCCGTCGTGCGGGCGTACAACACGAAGCACGCGCTCGGGCTCAGCGACGGCGACATGGCCGATCTCGTCCAGTACCTGAAGTCGTTGTAAGGCGCGCCCGTGCTGCCCGATATCCAGTCGCAGGCCGACGAGCGTGATCTGCCGATCGATGCGGTCGGGGTCAGGAGCGTGCGCTACCCGGTGACGATCCGCTCGGGTGGGCGCACCGTGGCAACTGTCGCGGATTTTTCGATGTCCGTGGCGCTGTCGGCGCGGCGCAAGGGCACGCACATGTCGCGCTTCATCGAGCTGCTCGAGGCGCAGGCGGGAACGCTCGACCTCGCGGCGTTCGAGGCGCTCGTGCGCGCGATGATGACCCGTCTCGATGCCGCGAACGGCACGCTCGAAATGCGCTTTACCTGGTTCCTGGAAAAGACGGCGCCGGTGTCGGCGGTGCGCAGCCGCCTCGATCTCGACGCGTGCTGGCAGGGCCGTATCGGCGAGGACGGGCAGTATCGCTTGCGGATGGGCGTCACCGTGCCGGTGACGAGCCTGTGCCCCTGCTCGAAGGAGATCTCCGCCTACGGTGCCCACAATCAACGCTCGCACGTCCGCATCGACGCCGCGCTCGAGCGCGAAGTGTCGATCGACGAGCTTGCCGCGGTCGCCGAGCGCAACGCGTCGTGCGAGGTGTACGGCCTGCTCAAGCGCCCCGACGAGAAGTACGTCACGGAGCGCGCCTACGAAAACCCGAAGTTTGCCGAGGATCTGGTGCGGGACGTCGCGCTCGAGCTGCGGCGTGACCCTCGGGTCCACGACTGCGTGGTCGAGGCCGAGAACTTCGAATCCATCCACAACCATTCCGCCTACGCCCGCATCGGGCGGCCGGACTGACGCCGGGAGCGCATCGATGTCCCTTTACTCGACGACACTGACTCATCGGGAGGACCTGGCGCGCGGCACCGCCGCGTTCCATCTCGCGAAGCCGGATGGGTTCCGGTTCAAGCCGGGCCAGGCGCTCGATGTGATCCTGCCGCTCGCGGGCGCCACCGGGGTGCAAGCGCTGCGGCACACTTTCTCCATCGTCACCGCGCCGCAAGAGTCCGATATCGTCGTCGCAACGAGAATGCGTGACAGCGAGTTCAAGCGCGCGCTCGCAGGCCTGCCGCCGGGATCGCCGCTCACGCTCGAGGGCCCCTTCGGTTCGATGACGCTGCACGGCGATCGCACGCGCGCTGCCGTCTTCATTGCCGGCGGCATCGGCATCACGCCGTTCATGAGCATGTTGCGCCAGGCGGCGCAGGAGCGTGCCGCGCGTTCGTTCGTGCTCGTCTATTCGAACCGCAGTCCCGAGGACACTGCGTTCTTCGCGGAACTGCGGGAGCTCGAACGCGTGCTGCCGTCCTTTCGCCTCGTTGCGACGATGACCGACATGGGCAGCGCGCCGCATGCCTGGGGCGGCGCGACCGGGATGATCGACGCGTCGCTGCTGCGCAAGGTCGGTGGCGCGCTGCAGGCGCCGGTTCACTACGTCGCCGGGCCGCCCGCGATGGTCGAGGCGATGCGGGAAGCCCTGACGAACATCGGCGTCGCGGATGACGACATCCGCAGCGAGGAGTTCTTCGGGTACTAAAGCTCGCGCGCGACGATCGCCTGCGCTTCCTCGGCGATGTGCTCGACGCAGGTATCCATGTGCGTGGCGTGCGTGCGAAAACTCAGCACGCACACGCGCGCAAGGAAACGCCCGCCGGCGTGGCAGCCGGTGATCATCACCCTGCCGCGCCGTGTCACGCGCTCGAGGAGTTCGCGCGTCGCGGCGTCCTGCGCCGCAAGGCTCGCGCCGGGCCATTCGAGATGGAACGCGAACAGCGAAAGCTGCGGCGGTGCGTCCATCACGACATGCGGCAGCGCTGCGATGCGCTGCGCCGCATCGAGCGCGAGCGCACGCTTCTCCGCAATCGCAGCGCGATAGCGCGCCGCGCCGAACAGCTTGAACGACAGCCACACCCGCAGGCCCGGAAAACCGCGCGACAGATCGGGCCCGTACTGGTGCGGATCGTAGAACTCGTCGTCGTCCCGGTTCTCGGGCATGTAGCTCGCGGACTCCGAATGGGCCGCGCGCAGCGCGTCGCCGTCCCTGACGAGGAGCGCGCCCGTGCCGTAGGGAATGAACAGGCCCTTGTGCGGGTCGAGCGTCAGGGAATCCGCCTCGGACAGGCCCGCGAGCAGCGGGCGCAGCTCCGGACACAGATGAAAGCTCGCGCCGTACGCGCCGTCGACGTGATGCCAGAGGCCCTCCCGCCGGCAGAGCGCCGCGATCTCGCGCAGTGGATCGACGGCGCCCGTGTTGGTCGTGCCGGCGGAGGACACGACGAGGAAAGGCATGAGACCCTGCGCGCGATCGCGCGCAATGGCGTCTTCGAGCGCATCGGCGCGCATGCGGTATTCCCCATCGACGGGAATCGTGCGCACGCGATCGGGCAGGATGCCGGCGAGGCGGGCGGATTTCGCCACGGAGTGGTGCGTTTCAGTGGACAGGTACAGGGTGCCGCGCCGCAGTTCGGTGCCGAGCTTGCGCTCGCGCGCGCAGATGATCGCCGTGAAGTTCGCCTTCGAGCCGCCGGTCGTGAAGAGCCCGCGCGTCGATGCGGGGAACTGCATCCATTCGCGCATCCAGTCGAGCACGTTCGCTTCGAGCTGCACGAGCGCGGGCGCCGTGAGCCACACGCCCGTGTAGCGATTCACGCCGGAGGAGATGAGGTCGGCGAGTGCGCCGGGGAAGACGCCACCGCCCGGTATGTAGGCCAGGTAGCCGGGGCTCGCCGTATTGAACGTGCGCGGAATCCAGTCGTTGAACAGCGAGTCGAGCAGCGGCTCGAGTGCCGAGCCTTGCTCCGGCGCCGGCTCGCGCATCGCGCGGCACAGATCGGCCGCATCCACGTCGCCGCGCACCGGCTGCTGCTGGATCGTCGCGAGATGATCGACCACGCGTCGCACGACGGCCTCGCCCATGCGGCGCATGTCCTCGGGAGTGAATTCGAGATCGGCGAGCGTCATGGTTCAGGGTGCAGTGTGAGCGCAGGCGCGCGTCGATGGCGCGTCGCCTGCTCGTAGGCGTGACCGATGCCGAGCAGGCGCCCGTCGTCCCACGGCCGGCCGAGGAACGAGATCCCGACCGGGTAGCGCCCACTGATGAAGCCCGCGGGCACCGTGACCTGCGGCAGCCCGGTCATGGCGCTTTCCTGGCAGGTGCCCGGCTCGGAGCCATAGCGCTCGAGCCCGCCTTCATGCGTGTGCGGTCGCGCCTGGTTGGCGGGATAGAGAATCGCATCGAGCCGTTCGCGCTCCATCAGATCGACGAGCGTACGGCGAAACGCTTCACGGGTCTCGTAGAAGTGGCGCTTCGCGGCGTCGAGCGCGGCGCCTTCGGGCAGCGGCGCGAGTGCATCTTTAAAGCGCGCGGCGCTTTCCGGCGCGAGCTTGCCGGAGGCGAGGAGAGCTTCGATCGTCAGCGTCCGCTCGCCTGCGCCTGCGCCGCGCGCGAGGTACGCGTTCCAGGCCGCCTTGACCGCACCGGGCTCACGACCGCGCCCGGCGACAAAGAGATCGTCGAGATTCGGGATCGCGACTTCGACCAGCGTCGCGCCGCCCGCGCGCAGCTCATGCTCGACACGCGTCATCAGTGCCGCCACTTCGCGCTCGCCGGTGAAGCCGACGTAGCGCTGACGCAGGAGACCGATGCGCTGGCCACGCAGGGTCGCGCTGTCGAGCCCGGCTGCGAATGATCCTTCGACATGCGCGTTCGCAGCGGCGGTCACCGGATCCTCGGGATCGCTGCCGGCTACCTGATCGAGCGCGAGCGCGACGTCGCGCACCGATCTCGCGATCGGGCCGACGGCATCGTTATAGGGGCGCAGTGGCTGCACGCCGGCGCGGCTCGTCAGTCCACGCGTCGTGCGGATCGTCGCGAGCGAGGCAAACGACGCAGGGTTCGACAGTGAATTGCAGGTGTCGGTGCCGAAGGCGAGCGCGGCGAGATCGGCTGCGACCGCGACCGCGCTGCCACCACTCGAACC
>CADEFQ010000024.1:17694-23998 GCA_902826635.1 uncultured Pseudomonadota bacterium | reverse complement strand
GCGAAGGCCTCGCGGTTGAGCGCGAGCATGGCCTTGTAGCCGGGGCCGCTGCGATCGTACAGTGTGAGTCGCGTGAGGTACTCGCGCAGCAGGTCCTGCGAAGTCACATCGCCGCGAGCGAGCGCAGCCTGCAGCTCAGGCACGCTGCGGCCGACGACACTGAAGGGCACGGCCGCCGCCGTCGAAGGCACTGACCAGTTCACGATCGAGGCGAGCTCACGGGGGGTCAGGCCGCGCAGGTCGGGCCGCGCGACGAGCGCTTTCGCGATCGCGGTGACACGAGCGATCTCGGATCCCGCCGCGGGTATCTTCGCATCGGCTCCCGTGTACACCGGGTCGAAGTAGGGTGCGACGATCGCGCCTTTCAGGTTCGTCGGCGGCCCACCGCGTGGGTCGTAGACCTCGCTGAGCCCCTTCACGACGAAGCTCATCAGCGCCGCGGTTTCTCCGGGCGCCAGCGTGAAGGTATAGACATAGCCGATCTGCGCCGGGTCGTAGCCGGGATACGGATCGACGAACGGGTCGCCGTACATGTCGCCCGCCCGCACGGCGAGGGACGCGGTGCGCGTACCGAGCACGTGCGCGGACGGGCCGTGGCCCGACGGACCCTGCATCGGGTCCGCCACCGACGCACTGTTCTGCATCAGGGTGACGAAGCTGTCGCGCGCGTCGATGCGCCGATCACCGCTGCCGGTCGTTGCGACGGCGACGAGCCCGCCTTCGGCGTACGCGCCGGACGCGCCGCCCCACGCGACGCTCACTGTCCGGCGCTCCGCGCTCGCGTTCATGAAGGTGTCGAGGTAGCGCAGCCAGACGGTGTCTCGCGGCGCAAGGAGTGCACGCGACACGACGATCCCCGCGGTCAGCACGGGCGTCAGCGAATCGAAGCGCTCGCCGTCGCGCGCGAGACCGAAGCCGCGCAGGTACTGATTCGTGGCGAGCACGCGGCCGTCTGCCTGCGAGACGCGGATCTTCAGATAGCCGAAGCCATTGAAGGGGCTCGCCTTGCCACCGGTCGCCACGCCGCCGCTGTCCTGCGACCACGTCGAGGTATCCTGGATGTCCCAGTACTGCCCGTCGGCATCGGGCAGCGGAGTGACGGCATGCGTGGTCGTTGCGAGGCCGGGTGCAGCAGCGGCGAGTGCGTACAGGAACGAGCGGCGAGACGCAGCAACCATGCAACACACTCACGACCTGATGTTATGTCGCATTCTATACGGTTGAATTCGTCATCGCGCGGGAGTACGGTCGTCGACTTCCAATTTCAGAACAACTCGGGGATCACAAAATGGGTCAGGGAACCATCGTGTCGCGATCGAAGATCGCGGTGATGCTGCTTACTGCGTCCCTCGTCGCGGTGCCTGCGATCACGCAGAGCGCGGACCAGGGGAAGAGGCGCAGCTTCGATTCCAGCCAGTCGGTCAAATTGCACGGCACCAGGCTGTCGGCCGAACAGGGCCGCGTGCAGGTGTTCGTGCGCCTCGACGAACCGGCGGTCGCCGAACTCAATGCCGATAGCGTTGCGAGCACGGGCGCCTTTGCATCGCCCACGGCACAGCGCGCCCAGGCTGCGCGCGTGTCGCAGCAGCAGGCGCGCTTCCGTTCCGCGCTCGCGAGCGTCGGAGCCGAAGTGCTGTCGTCGCAGCGCGTCGGCGCCAACGGCTTTCGCGTGAAGGTGAGCCGTTCGGAAGTCGCGTCGCTCCGCGCGATGCCCGGCGTGCGATCGATCGGTCGCGTGCAGACCTACAAACTGGACAACATCGACAGCGTCCCCTGGATCGGTTCGCCCGCAGTGTGGGCGGCGGTCGGCAAGGGCGAGGGCGTGTCGATCGGCATCATCGACACCGGCATCGACTACACGCACGCCGATTTCGGTGGCAGCGGCGATCCGGCGGTGTACGCCGCCAACAACAAGGGCGTCATCGAACCCGGCACCTTCCCCACCGCGAAGGTCAAGGGCGGTTACGACTTTGCGGGCCCGACCTACGACGCCAACGTCGCCGGGTCGGTCCCGACCCCCGATCCCGATCCACTGGATGGCAACGGCCACGGCACGCACGTGTCGGGCACCGCGGCGGGCCTCGGAGTGCCGGGCAGTGTCGGCCAGGGCGTCGCGCCCGGCGCCGACCTTTACGCCCTCAAGGTCTTCAGCGACGCGGGCGGCAGCACCGATCTCGTTTCCCTCGCGATCGAGTGGGCGATGGATCCGAACGGCGATGGCGACATGAGCGATCACCTCGACGTGATCAACATGAGCCTCGGCTCGCCCTTCGGCGATCCGTCCGATCCGTCCGCGATCTCGAGCAACAACGCGTCGGCGGTCGGCATCATCGTCGCGACTTCGGCCGGCAACGAAGGCAACACGCCGTATGTCACCGGCTCGCCCGGTGTCGCGAGCTCGGCCATTTCGACGGCGGCGAACACCCCGGGTGGACGCCTCTATTCGAAGTTCGATGTCACGGCGCCGGCCGGCGTTGCGGGCACCTATCCGTCGCTCGAAGGCGCGGGTCCCGTGACCTTCGCCGCGTCGGGACCGATCTCCGGCAGTCTCGTGCTTGCCAGTCCGGTCATCGGCTGCGGCCCGCTCGCCAATGCCGGGGCGATCGCGGGCAACATCGCGTTCATCCGTCGTGGTACCTGCGGCTTCATCGACAAGTACCTGAATGCGCAGGCGGCCGGCGCGCGCGCAATCGTCGTATTCAACGACGGTGCGAACGCGACGCGCATCGACCCGATCGTGATGGGTGGGCTCGATGCCCGCGTCACGATTCCGGGCCTGATGATCTCGAGCACGGTCGGCAATGTGATCGCGGCGACCGCGGGCGTCACCGTGACGCTGTCGGCGGCGCTCGACCCGACCAAGGACGATCAGATCACGACCTTCTCATCGCGCGGACCGGGCGGTGGAGGTTCGACCTTCAAGCCGGATCTCGCGGCGCCGGGTCTGGCGATTGTCTCCGCCGGAGTCGGTACCGGCACGGGCTCGGCGAACCTGCAGGGCACGTCGATGGCGTCGCCGCATGTCGCGGGCGCCGCCGCGCTGCTGCGCGAGCAGCACCCCGAACTCGACCAGAGCGCGATCAAGGCGCTGCTGCAGAACTCGACGGTGAATGCGAACGCGTCGGGCGATACCGATCTGATGCGCCAGGGCGTCGGTGCACTGCGCGTCGATCGGGCGTCCGCGCTGCAGAGCTACGCCTCGCCGGGTGGCGTGTCGTTCGGGCGGCTGAACCCGCTCACGCCGACCTACGTGAAGGAAGACGTCACGGTGCGGGACCTCTCCGGCAAGCGCCGCCAATACAGCGTGCAGCACGTGCCGAACCAGGCGTATCCCGGCGTGGAGGTGCAGTGTCCGCGTGCCGTGCGCGTCAACGGCAAGGGCAGTGCGAAGATGCAGATCTCGCTGCGCTTCGATCCGCGCGCGGCGTGGGATGCAGGCGTCTTCGACGACGCGATCATCAGCCAGACGGAAGTCGATGGCTGGTGCATCCTGAGCGACGGCACCGATACGCTGCGAGTGGGTTACGTCGCAGTGGTCGATCCGGCCTCCGGCGTTCTCGTGCTGCCCGACAACGGGTTCAAGGGTGCGAAGCTCCTGAACATCGGTCCGTCGATCGGATGGGCCGAGGGCTTCACGCTCGCGAAGCTCGGCGGCGAGCAGCAGAACGGCACCGAAGGATCGATCGCGGCGGTCGGCTTCCGCCGCGCGAATCCGGACTTCTTCGGCGGCCTCGACGTGCTCGAGTTCGGCATCGCGACGGAGCGTCCGTTCGAGCACCTGTCGAGCCTCGAGTTCACGCTCGAGATCGATACGAACGCGGACGGAGTGGCCGACGTGACCTTGGTCGGCGCCGATCTGTCGAAATTCCAGGACGTCGACCCCGGCCAGTTCGTCACGGCGCAGTTCGACGCCACGGGTGCCGGGTTCCTCGACTGGCTCGCGAACTCGTGGGACTACAACGATCGCACGCTGATCCTGCCGTTCACGCTCACGTCGGGGGGCGGTTTGCTGCCCGACAAGTTCGACTACGTGCTCACCGTCACTGCGAGTGACGGCGAAGAGGACGTGCAGCGCGGCAGCGTCGATCTCGCGGAGGAGATCGTGCCGGACGTGAACAGCTTCGGCGTCGATCCGCGCGACAGCGCGAGCGTCGGCTTCAGCGGGCCGAATGGCACGTCATTGTGGCTGCTACAGAACAACCGCGCGCAAGCGCAGGTCGGTCTCAGCTTCCACTTCGACTGGAAGACTCACCGGCGCGGCCGGTAAGCCTTTCGCAACGGTCGAAAATGAGAGGGGCCGCCGCAAGGCGGCCCTTTTCTATTCCGCTTCGATCGCCGGGCAGGGGCGCACGGTCTTGCGATCCGTGTGATAGCTGAACACGCGCCCGGCGTGCTTGAGCGTCAGCACGAGACCTTCGACCGGACCCGGCTCGAGTTTCTCGCCTTCCTGCGGGCAGCCAAGGCCGCTGTCCGGCCATTGCTTCGGCTGCACGCCGCCGAGCCGGATCTTCGCCGGCGCTACGCCGAGTCGCCGGGCAAGGTCCTGGCGCGCCCGTTCCATCATCACATCGATCCCAGCGCCGCGTGCCGCCGCCGGTTCACGAAGCACGACGCCCGCCTTGTCGCACACGATCGCGTTCGCACCCGACACATGCACGAGATAGGCGTGCCCGCGCGCCGCCGCCGTGACCGCGTACCCTTCGGTGATCACGGTCGCGGCGACGGTGCCGGGTGTGCCGCAGCCCATGCTCGAGTCGTTCCAGGTCCTCGCCGTCACGTGCGACACCGTGATGTCGGTCTCCGCCACGTGCAACCGCTGCGCGAGCGTTTCGCGTGCGAGTTGCAGCGCCTGGGACTCGGGGGTGCCCGCGGGCTCGCCCGGCTGCGCTGCTTGCGCGCAACCGCTGAGCGCGAGGACGGCGATCACTGCTGACCTGAGCATGGTGGGAACCTCAGAACGAATAGCGACCGTAGAGGCCGAAGTCGGTCTGATCATCCCCGAACAGCACTTCGGCGCCAACCGCCCAAGCGGGCGTGAAGTGGAAGCGGGCGCCGAGGCGACCGGCCGTGCTGTCGCCGGAATCGTCGAGATCGGTGTACTCGAGCGAGGCCTCGAGCTCGAACTGCGGCGCGACGAGCGCACGGATGCCGGCGGAGAGGCCATAGCCGTTGTCGTCGGCGGAGCTGCCAAACGGGCCTTCGGCCGACACGTCGATGTAGCTGATCCGGGCGACGCCGTCGATCTTGTCGGTGAGAGGCAGGTGCCCGCCAAAGCCCACGTCGATCAGGTCGAAGTCGGCGTCGAATCCGCCCACATCGAACGAAACCTGGCGATAGCCCGCCGAAGCGAACCAATTGGCGCCGAAGCCGACGGAACCGCGGACAAAGAAGCCGTCGCCCGTCTCGTTGACGTCGTCGAGATCCGACTGGGCCCAGCCGGCATCAACCCAGGAGTAGCTGAAATCCGCAGCCGGCGCGGTGGTGGCGACACCCAGCGCGAGAACGGTCAACACTCCACTTTTCATCATCTTCATCGAGTCACTCCAGAAGTAAATTGCAAGCGCCCGCACAGGAGGCAGGCGGCGGCATGGTATCCGCCTGTCGCGGAAATGCAATTTCCGCGAGAATCGCGAACCCGTCCGGAGGGAGACCGATGATTTCCCGATACACCCTGCGAGCGAAGATCTGGCGCTACCGCGGCACGAGTGGCTGGCATTTCGTGACGCTTCCGAAGCGGGTGTCGATGCAGATCCGGGTCGCAAGCAGCGGACGCCGCAGCGCGTGGGGATCGGTGCGGGTCACCGCGCGTGTCGACGATGCAGAGTGGAAGACATCCCTCTTTCCGGACAGCAAAACGGGTCGCTACGTGATGCCGGTCAAGGCAGCGGTGCGCAAGCGGTGCTCGCTCGGGGCCGGCGACACCGTGCGGATCACGATCTGGATGAGTGCAGGGAGGCAACATGGCCGCGTTTGATCGAAACGATTTCGTGTCCGAGGGCAGTTTCTCGCTGACGGAGTTTGAGTCGACCGGGGAAGGGGGCGGAGTCTCGGCAGAGATCGACCTCGAGCAGGACACCGCGGCGATAGCGGTGATCGTCGAGGGAATGCCCGTGGAGGCGGCCATCGAGATCGATGGTGTGCGCATGCAGCCCGAGGGTGTGCCGCGCGCGGCACCGACCGCTCGTCGCACCCTGTACTTCCGGGCCGTGTCCGGCGCCAGGAAGCTGAAGATCCAGCTGTGGTCAAAAGGCGAGCGCGTCAAGGTTTCCGTGCTGCGCCTGATGCAGCGCTTCAAGGCGGATCT
>CADEFQ010000024.1:0-17594 GCA_902826635.1 uncultured Pseudomonadota bacterium | reverse complement strand
GCGAGCGCGTCAAGGTTTCCGTGCTGCGCCTGATGCAGCGCTTCAAGGCGGATCTGAAAAAGCGCTTGTCCTGTACCGGCTGCAAGCGGCTCCTCAGGTTCGTGATCTCATGGCTGATCACGGGTTTTGGTTTGCCGGATATCCCACTCGATGGATCGCTGCCCAAGGAATTCTGGGACTGGCTGAGGGCCATCCTGAGCGGTGGTCCGTCGAGCTGGCCAACGGTGGTCGCGAAGCTGCTCGAGTATCTCTCGAAGCCGATCATCGAGGCCCTCAAGTGGCTCGCAGCGCTTGTCAACGAGTTGTACCAGCCGATCGATACGCTGCTCGAAAAGGCGTGCGCGTGGCTAGGGTTCTGCACGAAGGGCGCGTGAGTCCGTTTCGCAGGCGCTCAGCGCTTCATTGAGGTCGCGATAGTAGCGGGCCGGCGCGACGTGTTTGCCCACGAGGCCGGACCGGACCAGCTTGCGCAGCACGTTTGCGCGTGCGTCGGTCAGCAGTACGCGCACACCGCGACGCTCGAGGTTCTGTGTCGCTTCTTCGAGCGCCTGGATGCCGGTGACGTCCATGAACGGCACGCGCGCGAGGCGGATCACGATGCAGCGGGGATCGGCGTGGGTCCGCGCGAGCGTGCGCTCGAGAGTCTCGACGGCGCCAAAGAAGAACGGCCCCTCGATCGCGTAGACGATCACGTCGGCCGGCAGCGCCGTGCGGCCGATGCTTTGCAGCTCGGCCCGCAACTCGTGTTCATCGACGCGCAGCACCTCGACCGACGACGCCATGCGCCGCAGAAACTGCAGCATCGCGAGGATCACGCCCACATTGACCGCCACGACGAGATCGACGAGCACCGTCAGCAAAAACGTGATCAGGAGGATCACGACGTCGGCCCGCGGCGCCGTGCGGGTGAGATGGACGAAATGTCGCACCTGGCTCATGTTCCACGCGACGACGAACAGGATGGCCGCGAGTGCGCATAGCGGAATCTGCCCCGCGAGCGGGGCGAGCAGCAGCAGGATCGCGAGCAGCGTCAGCGCGTGAACGATACCGGCGAGCGGGCTGGTCGCGCCGTTGCGAAAATTGGTCGCGGTGCGCGCGATCGCGCCGGTTGCCGCGAAACCCCCGAAAAGCGGCGAGACGACATTCGCGATGCCCTGTCCGATCAGTTCCTGGTTCGAGTCATGACGTGTACCGGCCATGCCGTCGGCGACCGTGGCGGAAAGCAGCGATTCGATCGCCCCGAGCATCGCGATGGTAAATGCCGCCGGAACCAGCGCGACCAGGCGATCCAGTGTGAGTTCGGGCAGCGAAAAATGCGGCAGCCCCACGGGAATGCCACCGAACGCGCTGGCAATGGTGGCGACATGCTCGAAGCCGAAGGTCGCCTGCAGCACGGTGGCGACGATCATGGCGACCAGGGGGCCGGGCACCCGGCTCAGCCCGGGAATGCGCGCGGTGTATATCGCCAGCACGAGGCTCAGCGTAGCCAGCATCGTGGTCGCGGGGTGCAGTTGCGGCAGCGATTGCAGCAGGTGCAGGAATTTTTCGTGGAAGTGCGTGCCGGCGGGCGTGGGCAGGCCGAAGAAATCCTTCCATTGCCCGACCCAGATCACGACGCCGATTCCGGCGGTGAACCCTACGATGACCGGGTCGGGAATGAAGCGCAGCACCCCGCCGAATTTTGCCGCGCCGAGCAGGATCAGTACGACGCCGGCCATGCAGGTCGCCAGCAGCAGGCCATCGACGCCGTGCTGGGCGACCACGGATGCGAGAATGACGACGAACGCGCCGGTGGGCCCGGCGACCTGGATACGACTGCCGCCGAACAGGGAAACGGCGAGCCCCGCGACGATTGCAGTGTAGATGCCCTGTTCGGGCTTCACGCCGGACGCGATCGCGAACGCCATCGCGAGGGGCAGCGCCACGACGCCGACGACGAGGCCGGCGACGATATTGCCCGCCCAATGCTCGCGGCGAAGGAGGCCCGCTCGCGCCGCGTCGACTATCGCGATCACGGCAGAAGACCCACTGCCGGGCGGGTCGCGCGACGGCGGATTTGCGGGTGGGCACGGGTTTCTTCGAGTCTGCGCATGCTCCGGCTCATTGTAAGATACGGGAGCGACAACACGAGGGGGTATCGATGCGCTTTTCTTCCGCAGGCCTCGTGACGGACGACGAGGCCCCCGCCGGGTTTTTTCCCGAATTCGTCGACAGCGTGCTGCGCGGCATCGGGCAGGTCATGCTGCAGAACAACAGCTACGCGGGCCTGATTTTCCTGATCGGAATTGGTTACAACTCGACGCTGTTTGCGCTGGCGGCGCTGGTGGGCACGACGGTGAGCACGGCGACGGCCATGGTACTCGCGGTGGACCGTTCCCTCGTGCGGGTGGGCCTGTTCGGCTTCAACGGCGCGCTGGTCGCGATCGCACTGCTTTATTTCCTGCAGCCAGGCGTCCTCGCCTGGAGCTGCGTCATCGTGGCGTCCGCCTGCTCGACGATCGTCATGGCGGCTTTGCTCAGGCTCTTCGGGACCTGGAAAGTCCCCGCGCTCACCGCGCCGTTCGTGCTGACGAGCCTGTGCGTGTTCCTCGCGACGGCCCGTTTCGGGCGGCTCGAATCGACGCATCTCCTGCCCACTGCGGGGCTGCCCAAGGCTGTGACGGTTGAAGGGGTGGTGGTCGCATCGACCGTTGCCGAAGGACTGTTCAACGGCGTTTCGCAGGTATTCTTCCAGGAGAATATCGTCACGGGCGTGCTCTTTGCCGTCGGGCTCCTGATCAGTTCGCGCGTGGCCTGTGTCGCGGCGCTGCTGGGCTCCCTGACTGGGCTCGCCGTCGCGTGGGGTATGGGAGCGGCCGAGCCCGCGATCCGTGCCGGCGCCTTCGGATTCAACAGCGTGCTGACCGCGATTGCGCTCGGGGGCACGCTGTTCGTCCTCAACACGGCGTCGATCAGCTATGCGCTGCTCGCGACGATCGCGACGGCAGTGGTGTTTGCGGCGATCTCCGCCGCGCTCGAGCCGCTCGGGATGCCGGCGCTGACTCTCCCGTTTGTAGTGGTCGTATGGACCTTCGCACTCGCGAGTCCGCTCTTCCCGGGCCTGCGAGCGTCGAACTGACAATTCCAGGAAGCCCATGAGTACCAGAGCCGAAGCCTTCGATGGTTGGATGCGCGCGTCGTTCGTCGAGCTCAACACCGAGCTGGAAGAACACTATTTCGCACAGGAGGATCGCTTTCGCATCGCCGGTTGCCGGGACGACCTGAAAGCGAAACTGAGGGACGAGGGCCATGTGCACGTCGTCGGACTGCTGGCGGAAGGCAATACGGGCGAAGGCTTCAAGAGCGCGCTCGGCTTGCTCGGCAACGTGGGCCTGTACATGGCCGCGCTGCGCCGCCACGAATTGACCAATCCGGCCAATGAACAGCGCTCGCCGTTCCCGGAAGCCTCGTCGCTCGCGATGAATCTCGGGGTGGCCCTCGGAATGGCGCCCCGGTTCGCGACGAGCCATCTCGCCACCCATAACCTCGCCGTGGCGGGCCTACGCAAGAGTTTCACCTCCCTCGAGGCGGAGTTCCTGTTCATCGACGAGAACACACGCGGGATCCTTTCCCTGCAGGCGACGGCCGACGCGTTGCATCGGATCGTGCACATCGGTGTTTCGAGCCCGGTGACGGACGTGCTGTTCGAGACGGCGCGGCGCGCGCTGGAAGATGTCCTCACGTTCAACGCGAGAATGATGAAGCACCTCGACGTCGACAGGTTCTTCTATTGCGTGAGGCCCTACTACAAGCCCTATCGCGTGGGTCGGCAGGAGTTCCGGGGAGCCAACGCCGGGGATTTCGCGGGGATCAACGAGATCGACCTGCTGTTGGGGTTGTGCCGGGCTAACGACCCTTATTACGCGCAGCTCACGATGGACAAGATGTTGTTCATGTTGCCCGCCGAGCAGGCGCGGCTGCGGGAGACGATGACCTATGTCAGCCTGCTCGATGAGCTGCTGCAACTGCTCGATGAACATGCGAGCAAGCCGTGGTTTCGCAAGAGCGCGCGCGCCTTCCTTCAGGTGTGCGATCTTTTCGGGAAGATGGCCGCACAGCATCATGACGACCTGGTGAAGCGGTTCATCGAGCTGCCGGCGCAGGGGCTCGATGCGCAGCAGCAGCAGGGACTGACCGCAAGCGGGCCGCCCCTGTCGATACTGCTCAAGTCGCTTGAAGTCCTGAGGGACATGCGGATGGCGGCGGCGAGGGCAGATCGCCCGACGCGTCATGCCGACCTGCAGCGCTTGCGCGCGGCGGTGGCGTAGATCAAAGACCCACCGCCGGTCTGAGCGCGGGCATTTCGAGCACGCGGTACCCGCTACCGGGAACGCGCCCTGAATCCATTCGTCGCAAAGATTGAACAGCTTCCCGGTTCGATTCGAACGAACGACCAACGGATTAGCAGGCGACTTGAATGTTCTTTATTCGACGAGTCATTGAATATGTTTTCAATCTGATAATAGCGATACAAGGAAGCAAGGGAAACCCGCGGTAGCCTGAGGAAGTTCGGATTTCTCATTCTGCGGCCCAAATTTGGTCTGCCTTCGTCAAAACGACCAAGTAGCGTTCGACTTGAAGACAAAACGCCTCTCTGCACCGCTCGGACAACCTCGATACTGAGAGGTGAAGCGATGGAAGTGCTACTCGAGCCCGACGACGTAGCAGTACTTACAAACGTGACAACGCGCACGCTCCAAAACCGGATTCGCGGCGAGCAGATTCCAGCCCTCTAGCGCTTTGGGGCGGAAGCGCTACTGGCTCCGATCGACGCTTGATGCATCGCTCACGAGCTGCGCCACCGAGCCCAAAGCAACTCAACACAATAGGGCTATCGCAAAGCCAGTCCGTGCGACACGGGCGACGGCGATTGCTGCCCAATAGAGGCGGCGACTACATGTACAGGCTAGAATCCAACTCACAATCTGGGCAACTCCGCCCACTCGCTAGGGCGTATCAGGGTACACTCCCGAAAGAACAACGATCCGGGGCCGTCCAGCCTGCGGCTCCGAGTCAATCCTTGGGGCGCCCTTCCGGGTACCTCGGATTTTATTCGGAGCGGCGCGCCTCTCCCGGTCCCCGGTCGCAACGTGACTGAACCACGGGTCTCTTTACCTACGTACGGGCAAGGACATGGTTGCCATTGGTGCCGGCGAATTGAATAGACGCGGGGCGCGTATGAAGGCGGTCAAACCAAAATTTTCGAACGCCGGGCTGTGGGGCGACTCTTGCCAGCGTGATGCAAGTCCGTTCGCCGCAACATCAGGACGGGCGCGGCAAGGATGACCGAGAGGAACTTCACAAAAGGGGGCGTACCGGGTCGGCTTTCGATGATCCGCTCGATCCGTGCCCTCCAGAAGCTATGCGGCACCAAGGGTCGTACCCCCACGCTGATCGTCGGAACGATCCTCCACCGATGGAGCGTTAGCTCGTTCCCAAAGTTAAGGGTGCCATCACTGCGCTGGAGCAAGCAGCTCCTGGAGCACCCCGCGGTCCTCACATTTGAGAAATACCTGAGGCAGCTGTCATTCGAGGACGCTGCCTATTGGCTCAGCACGGCCTACACCGCGCTCTCGCCGGCGGAGGAGCGCAAGCGTCTGGCGATGTACTTCACTCCTCCGCCCATCGCAAATCGGTTGCTCAACGACCTCGCCGATGAGGGGGCGCTGTTCGATCGCCACTCCTTCATGGATCCGGCATGCGGTGGCGCGGCGTTCCTCGCGATCGTAGCGGATCGGATGCGTGTCGGACTGCTGAAGCGGACTATGGGACCAACAGCGATATTGCGCCATGCGAACGCGCACCTGGCGGGTATCGACATCGACAAAACACTGTGCGCCCTGTCGCGCCACTTCCTGCGCATGGTGTTCTACCGTGAAATCTGCTCGGCAGGTTGGGCTCCGCAGTTCAACGTGAAGGACGGTGACTCGCTTACCAAGGCGCGTCGGCTCAGGCGCCGATATGATGTGGTGGTCTGTAATCCCCCGTATCGGAAGCTCTCGCGGAAGGAGGCGGATCTTCACCGCGCGAAGTACTCGGAAGCGATGCAGGGGCAGCCGAATCTCTATTCGCTCTTCATCCAGCTGACGACGAAGCTCACGAGCGCTGACGGCATCGTTGGCCTCGTTACCCCGACGAGTTTCCTTTCTGGGCGGAACTTCTCGTCGCTGCGGACTTTCTTGCTGAACAATGCGTCCGTAAAGCACATCGGAATCATCCGGGACCGCCTACGCGTCTACTTCGACGTTGAACAGGACACAGCACTCACGACCATCCGTCCCGGGAACCAAGAAGGGAAGCACACCTCTGCCGCTGGAATTTCTGTCGTTGATCGTGCCGGCAAGTATTCGAGGCTTGGAAACTGCGCATTGCCGAATTTCGGCAGCTCCTGGCCGTTGGCCCGCGAAGCTTCGGATATGCACCTTCTGGAGATGGCGACCAAGAGCACCTTCCGGCTCGCTAACTACGGATACAAGCCCACAATCGGTGGATTTGTCTGGAATCGAGACACTCGCAAGACCTACGAGATCTTCAACGAGATCCCGGAGGGTAAGCGCGATGTCGCCTTTCCGCTGCTGTGGGCCAGCGACCTGCGGTCGAGCGGTCGCCTCAGCTTCGATGCGAACAAGGCGACTGGCACCCATGATCGATATGTCGTTCCAGGGAAGTCTGGCGAGCCGCTGATCAAGAAGAGGCCGGCTGTGCTTCTTCAACGGGTAACGGCGAGCGACCAGGCGCATCGCCTTACCGGAGCTGTTGTCTCAAAGAGCTTCGTTGCAGAACACGGAGGCTTCGTCGGGGAAAACCACGTCGTCATCCTTGAGCAAGATCCCGACATGGCCGCTCTGCCACCGACTGAGATGCTGTCGTTGCTCAAGACGGGAGTTGTCAACCGTTATTTCAATTGCATCTCGGGCTGCGCGAACGTGTCAGTTTTCGAGCTGCAACAATTGCCGCTTCCGAACCCGAAGGAGCTGAAACGACTTCTTGATTGCGGGCTGTCAATGGAGAAGGCCGCAGAGAAGCTCCTCCTCGGCAACTCGGCACGCATGGCTTGAACAAGCGAAGACGCGCCAGAGATATGGGCTTCAAGAAGACTTTAGAGGAACGGCTGCAGGGAAGTCGACAGTCGAGGGAACAACTGAGAGAGCGCATCAAGACGCAGGCTGCAATAGCCCGGCCAAAGACGCAGAAGCCACCTCAGAAGGCGAAGCCACGTGTACAAGAGGCGGCTCAGGCGCGCGAGCCTGAGGCTCAGAAGACAAGCACGTCGGCACCCGAGCCCATCGACTTTCAAGATCCGCGCCTGGCGTCGATCGATGGCTCGGTCGAGCTTTACCTGACCCCTTGGGCAGTTCGGCTAGCTACCACACTGCGGGAGCGCGCTCTGGATGGTCGGATTTCCCTGAGGCTGCTTTGGCCGGCGGAAATCGACACGGCAGTCACTCTGCACGCAGTAGCAAGTCTCTCCGCTGTTCTTGGTACACATCTTCCGGGCCAGAGAACTCTTTACTATCCAGGAACAGACGCCACCTGGGCGACGCTCGATCGGATTACAACCGATCGGAAGCAGTACGACCAGTTGTGCAAGAGCCTGTACAACAAACTCGTGCCCAAGGCTGACTCGAACGCGCTCCGGATTGTCCTCGACATCTGCCACGAAGCTAACTATGCGAAGCGTGACCTGCCGCTGCGAATTCGACAACTGATCCCTGCCTTCCGGTACGACCGCACCATTGAAAGGTGGGTCGGCGTACGCGAGCCGCCGATCGACGCCCTCATAAAGGGAATCGCGAACGCGGGCCTGAAGAAGCAGTTACGGGAGCGCATTGCTGCGACGGATTGGAACTTCCCAGCTAGCGCGCCAGGATCGCTGCTGGTCCTGCACCGGGAGATTAAGAAAAAAGGGATCAAGTCGGCTCTGGTGGGCGCCACGGGTGGCCGACCGCTGGCATTCGATGCCGTGCTCATCGATGCGTCCACTCGCACGATCCTTGCAGACCCAGACTCGGTCAAGGCGATTCCCAAGCACCTAGAGACGATCTATGAGATCAGCCGTAGGAAGGTTGGCACCCTGATCGTAACCAATGACCCTGCTGAGTTCCGGAATCTGGGCCGGTCGCTTGAGAAGCTGGGTTTCGTCGTTGACAGCGAAATCATAGCCGCCGAGGCCATTGGCACAGACTGGTTAGCTTCGGGAACCGCCATGACGCCAGACTGGAAGCCGGACTCCCGGACCATGGTCAATTTCAAGATCAAGGCAACGGATGAGCAAGCTGCGCAACTCGCCCGTCGGATCCGTCGCATCGTGGATGCGGTCCACGAAGAGGGGCCCGGAGTCGAGGAGCCATTCATCCGTGCTCAGCACCTGGTATTGCGGGCAAGCCTTGTGCCGGGTGGGCTCTCGGATGCGCTATCGAGCGACCAGAGCGGCTGGAGTCCATTGGTGAACCAGCTGGACTTTCAGAGAATAGAAACTCTCATTCAGGACGTTCTGACGCAAGGCGGAGCCACGAGTCAGCGTAAACAGATCAGCGATGTGCTGGGGGATATTCGCGCGCATCTTGCGACGTGTGCGGACGCCACGCCACTCGCTGCTAACCTTAAATCGCTGGTTGAGCGCCACGTCATCAAAGAGAAGGGGGAAATGACTGTGGTCATCTTCTCCCGTCGGGATACTGAGATCGCGCATCAATACCTGGCGCGGAGTCTTGCGGAGAAGTGGGACGCGGCCTATGGCCGCCTCAGGCTGCTGAGCCTGCCGGATGCGGAAAAAACGGGCTTACCCGCCACGGACAACAAGCATCGACTGATCATTGTCGGCCTGAATCCAAAGATCTTGCGTTTCCTGGTAACCCGCAAGGACATTCCGCTCCACACCAGCTTGCTGATTCCCACCCACCAAGCCGCTCGCATGCTTCCCCAGATTCAGTTCCTAGGTTCTATGGAGGTGTTCAAGGCGTACCGCGGCAGACTCGTGGAGCTGAAATCGCATTTGGAATCTAGCCTCGGCAACGTTCCGGATATCGAGAGCATTGTCCGGGCCTATGACACGCGACTTCCAGCGGCGGCCCACCAGTCGGGTGGGGCCGGTGCCGCAGACCCTGCTGCCTACCGCCTATTTCTAGAAGATGGTCGCTGTATCAGCATCAGCGGGAGTGTCTTTCGGTACGCCGGCCTCGACGATGCCGGATTTCATCGCGTGTCTGCGAAAGACATTCAAGCGGGAGACTCTGTCTTCGCGATGTCTGATGACCTTCGTGACGAGGTGGAGACGATGCTGGCGACCGAGTTCTCAGGAGGCAAATACACAGGCTTTCGATCGGCCCTCGACGGCTATAGGGTGATCATGACGCAGGCAATCGAGTCCCAGTACCCGGACGCTTCCGTGGCAGAGCGGATTTCCGCGATCCAACTTGCCATGGGGACCATAGAGCCAGCGCACGCGAGTTTGTCCAGCTCGAAGCTCCGCTATTGGCTGAGCCCGCCGAATCAGGCCGAAGACGAGACGGCACCCCACTTTGCGCGAGACAAGGGGGAGTACCTCACGTTCTGCAGGTCGCTGTCGATCCCCGAAGCCATGGCCGAACAGTTCTGGGGTTTTATACGCAAGGTGCGGGTTGACAACCAACAAGGTGGGCGCCAACTGACGTCGCTATACGCGGAGGTATTGCTCGATCCCGACAGCAGCAAGATCTACCGCGGCATTAGGCCCGAGACGATTCAGATGCTCCAGAGTAAGGCGCTGGACTGTGTTGTACAGGTCGTTCGGATCGAGCCGCCGGCAACGACAAGGATGAACTAGCTGATGGTTACGAAAGCGGCAATTGCCACGGACATTCCCGATCCGTGTAAGGAAGCACTGGCGGACTCCATTCTGAACAACCTCTCCGCTCGTGTTTCGGGCAAGGGAGAGTTTCATCGCTTCATCTCCAACGTGCGCCCCAGTGACCTGCTCGTCAGCGGCTTCATCGTTTCCCGCCCCAAGAAGGAGAACGAGAGCGATGAGGAGGCTAACCCACTCCAGATCAATGCTCACGGTCTCGATTTCCATGTCTCCGACGCGAGCCTCTCTCGTGCGATCAAACTAAGGCTTAGCGGATCCGTATATCTGCGCGTATTCCCATCCGTGTCCGACATCGCGCCGGGCGGGGGGCTGACGCCAGAAATTCGCAGGAATTCAGAGATCGACCGAGCCCTGAAGAACAGGACCTATGCCGCCATGGACGCGCTGCGCGCAGAGCTCGGTGTTGAAAGGTTCAAGGAGAGATCCCATCCGGATTGGGGTAGGCGCCTTGCAGAGCTGCGCCGGGAGATCCACGCCGAGGCCGGCATTCCATTTGATGCTGCGGATAGCAGAGACACGATCCCGATTTCGGATCCCAATGAATCCGGCGCGGAAGGAGACGAACTCGTCGACGCGACTCCAAAGGGAGGCTCTGGCACCCGCAGGTACGGGGCCGACAATCTGTACCAGCCCACGGAGCCGCCGCAGAAGTGGTTTCGCCTCGATCTTGATCTGCCCACTGTGGAGACGCCATTCTCCGCATGCACGGCAGGGCGTCTCGACGAGTTGAACGAGCAGCTGAATGCAGCCATTGCCGATCAGATTGGAAAGTGGCTGGAGACTTCTGGCCGGCTTCCGGACTCTGAGCATGTGGCATACAAGTCTGGGACCAAGGTGCTCCCCTCGCACCTGTCCGACTGGAAGGCATTTCTTCGCACCGCATGCGAGAGTTCGCGGCCGTTTGCGATTCCCTCGTTTGACATCCGGTGGGCTATTTCCGCCGTTCCGGATCCCTTGAAGCCCGGGCGCTCGCTGGTCCATGTTGCCGTCGAGAACTGGTCGCTACTACCTTCCGAAAAGGGGCGATTCAAGGAGCTGGAACTCTGCCTATTCCAAGTTCAAGTGACGGTGGAAATGCCAGCGGGTGGTTTGCAGCCCCTTCTCCTGGATCGCGTGAAGCCCTCGTATCGCTACAACGCATACCTGGACTACCCGGCGCTTGGCTTCAATTGTGGCGTCACGAGCCACCGCGATGAGGGTGGGGACATCCTCGCAACGACTTGGAATCCCCGCTACACGCTGCCCCGGATCATTCCGAGCGCAGTGGAAGCGGAGCGAAAGTTTGCTGAACTGGCGAGGAAGGAGGGCATAGACAAGCTCGCGCCGCTTGTTCCTGACTTTCGCAAGTGGATCGAGGAGACGTCCAAGAATACGCGGGTTGATGCCGGCATCAGCGGACAGAACGCCGCTGAGATGCGGGAGCGAGAGAAAGGCGAGTTTGCCAAGGATCTTCGGTATTGGGAAAAGGAGTGTGCCGCCATCGACCGTGGCATTCGCCTGTTGAAGGAATCCAGCGAGCACTGGACCGGACCTGGTGTACAGGCTGACCCCATGGGGGCGCCATTTGAGGCGTGGCTCACGATGAATGCGGCGATGGGCGAAGTGGGCAAGGGGAAATACGACTCGTGGCGCTTGTTCCAAGTGGCGTTCATCGTCTCCATGATTCCCGCATTCGCAACTCGTCTTCAAGGGTTTCATCACTTCTACAAAGAGGACGGCGCGGAGCAGCAGATCAACGCCGTGACGCTGCTTTACTTCGCTACGGGTGGTGGTAAATCAGAGGCGTTCCTTGGCCTGCTACTGTTTGTCCTGGTCCTGGACCGGCTGCGCGGCAAGGAGCGGGGCATCAGCTCCTTGATGCGCTACCCACTTCGCCTGCTGACGCTCCAGCAGGCGCGCCGCACGATGCGTGTATTGGCCGCAGGCGAGGTTCAGCGCGGCATTCGGAATCACGCCGGCGAACCACTCTCTCTGGGGTTTTGGGTAGGTAGCTCAAACACGCCCAACTGGCGTAGTGATCGCGAAATCTCCGATGTGCCGACACTCGACAAGATGCCAGCAGAGAGCGAGTCGGAGATGGAAAAAGTGGAGGCGTATGCGAGGCGTAAGAGTGCCTGGCTGAAGCTGGAAACTTGCCCGTTTTGCGGATCGAAAACCGCCTTGCGCAGGGCGCCAAAGCGCGAAGGCGGCATTCTCGGCCACTACTGCATCGCGCCACTGGCTAGCTGCAACTGGGGTAAGAGGTACCCCGAGCGGCGTGCCCTCCCGTTCTACATCGTCGACGAGGACATTTACGCCATTGCCCCGTCCGTGCTCCTCGGAACAGTGGACAAGTTGGCGGTGATCGGCCAGTCCTTTAAGACCATTCGCAAGGTATTTGGAATGTTCGGGATGGCTCCATTCCGGGAGCGATCAACCGGCCACCTTCGGACGCCCATCAGCAGGTCCGATTGGGAATCTGCGGGCGGGGAGAAACTGGAGCAGCTATTCCCTGCATTTAGCACCGGAAGGCGGGCGTTCTTCGACCCGTTTCCGTCCCTGCTCATCCAGGACGAGGCCCACCTGCTCGAAGAGTCCCTCGGCACTTTTGCCGGTCTCTTCGAATCCGCGCTTGATGCGGGTCTGGATAAGCTCGCGCCCCTGTTGGGCAGTGAGATTTCTGCGGACCCGATTACCGGGGAGCGACGCCGGATCAATGTCATTGCAGCCTCCGCCACGGTCAGCGAGCCCGAGCGGCAGATGCGGAATCTTTACCAGCGCGACTCAACGGTCCAGTTTCCCTACCCAGGTCCATCCCTCTATTCCTCGTTCTACTCCAACCCCAAGTCGGACCCGGCGCGCTCGGCACTGCGGGACCCCGAAAAGAGCGCTAACGCTGCGCGCATCTACGCGGCGATCGTCACGAACGGGCATCGTCACACCGTTTCCGTTTCCTCCATTCTCGGCCAGTACCACCTGCTGATCACCAAGCTTTACGAAGACCTCCGCGTCGGAGGCGATGAGGGCGAGCAGCGTGCCAGGGCTGCCGTTGTCGATTGGCTCTCCCGTGGCCAACTTCTGCCGTACTTGCAGAAGGCCATACAGGCCGCGAGCCGCGAGGAACTGTTGACCTTGGTCGATCTGCATCGCATCGCTTTGACCTACGTGACCAACAAGAAGGGCGGCGACCAGGTCATCGACACCGAGCGGTCCGAGTTCGATGACGTTCACCAGGCGGAAGGGTTTCTGAATGAGGTCCTGAATACCAAGCTCATTTCGGGCGCCGTTTCCGCAAGCGAAATTCAGGATGTCGTGGCAAAGGCAGAGGACAGGGTGAAGCCTGGAGAGGAATTCCGACCCCTGAGCGAAACGCTACGCTCGATCATTGCCACATCGGCGGTTTCACATGGCGTCGACGTCGAAGAGTTCAATGCGATGTTCTTTGCCGGCCTCCCATCGGATATTGCCGAGTACATTCAGGCGTCCTCCCGCGTCGGCCGCACACATGTGGGCTTCTCCCTGCTGATCCCAGTTCCGCAGCGGGCGCGAGATCGATTCGTAGTGGAGATCTTCGACATCTTCCATCGCTTCCTGGAGCGTATGGTTCTGCCCGCGGCTATTGATCGCTGGGCGGACAAAGCCATTCGGCGCGTCATTCCCAGCGTGATGCAAGAGTACCTCTGTGGTGTCAGCCGGTTTGTTGAGCTGGCAGCGGTGCCACCGGGTCAGAAGGGATCTGTCTCGGACATGCGGAACACGTCCGACGCGCACGCCTTCCTCAATGAGCCAGCAAACCGGGAGGCATTGGCCTCGTTCTTGGTCGTTGCCCTTGGTCTCGCTACTAAACCCCAAGTCGAGGCATGGCAATTCTACAAAGCTCTGGTGACCCGCGAGATCAGCGACTACCGGCAGGCCATGACCGACACTGCGTTAGGGGCGAGCTCGCTACGCGAGTTCTTCGGCAGGCGCAATGCTGAAATGCGCCCGATGACGTCGCTTCGCGATGTGGACCTTCAGGGCGTCATCAGCGAAGGGTGGACAGATGCAAGGGGCAATCGTGTCCAAGCAGGCATGACGGCGGTGGCAATGAAT
This sequence comes from uncultured Pseudomonadota bacterium, assembly GCA_902826635.1. Taxonomy (GTDB): domain Bacteria; phylum Pseudomonadota; class Gammaproteobacteria; order Steroidobacterales; family Steroidobacteraceae; genus CADEFQ01. The sequence continues at coordinate 3,637 of CADEFQ010000024.1, read as the reverse complement.
TTCATTCGGCGCGGTGTTGTCGGCGAATTGGACGAAGAAAACGACGAAGATTCGGAGTAAGAGCGACATGGCAAAAGCAAGATCAATGAATCGCTCGCGGAATCAAGTTGCGACTTCGTATGCGCCTGGCTCGTTCTTTACGTTCGAGGGAGGCGTGGGCGCCTGCATGGCGACGCCGATGGCGGGCGAACCGATTGCACTCGCAGCCTCAACCACTCGGATGATCTTGGAGCGGCTGGAGCAGTTCAGCAGCGCATGGTTCGGTCGCGCGATGAGCGCGCGCAATGAAAAGCCTGAACACGTATCCAAGTTCCCGATCATTCCAGAGCTTTGCGTAGACGTCGGTCTCCTTAACGACGAGCGCACGGCCGTCAAGCTTCCGTTGCTGGATACGCTCTATTTCTCCAAGCCCTCGAACATGGGGTACACCCCAGCGCCCCTGACCTTTACCTGTCGCCATTGCGGGATGTTCGGCGAGTTCTCTTCATTGCGGGATATGGAGAGGGGCCTAGCAGGGATGCGGGCCGCCTCGTGCGACAGTCCCAGAGCTCTGGACGGCAAATGTAGCTGGGAGCAACTGGATGTCATTTTTGTCCACTGGTCAGGTGGCTGGGAGCAGGCGAGTCCGAGTCTCTGGGACTTCCGAGATGGGCGAACCAGGCAGAATTTCGCAAACTGCCTGGCCTGCGGCTGCCGGGATTTCAAGCTCAACAGGGCCAGCCCGAAGATCGGCGACTGGTACTTCCATTGCGCAAAGTGCAGCACGCACCGCGGCGATAGGTGGATGCAGCGGGACAGGGAGACGCTGGGCATTCTGCGAACCACTGTTGGGACAGGAAGGCTGGCCGGGCCGACGGAAGTCAATATGGAGGCAACGCCCTACAGGGCCAACAATGCCTACTACATTCAGGCGGATCTCTTCATCGATTTCCAGAAGAGTGAGGGTGAGCTGACAAAGTGGCTCGCGAAGGATGCAGAGGATGAACTGCGGGCCTTCATCGCTGGGCAGTACGGATTCGCGACCACTCCCTTGACCGACGCCGATGTCGAGCATGCGTGCCAAGACAAGCCGGGGCTGCAGGGCCTCCTGGCGCAGTTCCAGGTGGCTACCAAGGGCATTGCCGGTCTGGAGACTATGATGGCCACGACGGACGATGGCCTGAAGTCGCATCTGTCGTCAGCGTTAGCCGCGACGAAGGCGTCAAAGCGTCAGGTCGTAGAGACGCTCCGTGAACAACAGATACTGACGCCGTCGGCGGAACTTCCGGCAGACGTGAGTCTGGCGCTTCGGCATCGCCGGCAGCTCTTCGACAGCCGGTTCGATCCGTTCCAGCTGGCGATCGAGCATGAAATGCTCGCGCGGGCCCGATTGAACGTTGCCAAAGAGTACGTCTCATTCAAGCATCTTGACGCAGACCTTTCGCCAGAGACTCCGGAAGAGAAGGTGAGTCTCGAAGCGGCGGCTCGCGAGCGTCTTTCCGAGCTCGGAATTGCCGACATGGGGCTGATCAAGAAATTTGACCTGTGCCGGTTCAGTTTTGGATACAGCCGAGTGTCCTCCCAGCCGGTCCTCCTGGACAAGCGGAACATGAACATGCCGGTCCGCCTCAGGCTCTTCGATCGTGTGAAGGACGACGACCGTAGCAAGTACCCCATCTACGTCGTTCAGCAAGCAAATCAGGCGATCTATGTGAAGCTCAACCCCGAGCGCGTCATGGGATGGCTTACGTCGTTGAACTGCGTGGATCCAATTGTTCTGGAGGAGGGGCAGAAGCCGGGTGCGGGAATTCTCGCCAGAACGCTCCCCATGCGAAGGTTCTTGGACGGAATGACGGAGGCGCCCCAGTCATATTTGTACCTGTATTCACTGCTGCACAGCTACGCACACCACGTAATCAAGCAGGTATCCGCCTATTCTGGGCTCGATGTCGGTTCGCTTGGCGAGTACCTCTTTCCGGCGGATCTTGCATTCGTGATCTACCGCAATGGAACGACAATGGATTTGGGAAACCTCTCCGCGATGTGGCGGAATTCAGGTCGGGCGTTACTGGATTCTCTACTTGACCCCAGATCTCTACAGTGCGGTACCGGATCACTCTGCACGACGCGAGGAAGCGCCTGCCCAGATTGCCAGATGGTCCCCGAAGTTACGTGTCTGACCAGCAACAAGCTGCTTTCGCGTTCAGTGTTGCGCTCGATCGGCGGACGACCTGCCTTCGACAAGCGCGGCGGTGAAATCTCCGGATATCTGGACTGGATCGGCGGGAAAAAATAACCGTGATCAGCGCAGCGCATTGTCAGGAGAGGCTGATCGTTGCGCTCTCCCATCGCGCCAGTCTCTGCAGAAAGATTTTTGACGCGTGGGCCACTGTAGGCCCGGCGGTTCCCGTTGGTGCAAAAGAGCTAACCAGCGCGGCCCACTTGTCCTATTCAGACGAGGTGGGTACCTCCGAGCTGCTGAGGACGCTGCACAGCTTGGGCATGCTGGAGGGGCGCGGGCCCCGTTGGACTCCGACGCCGTCCTTGGCATCCAGCATGACAACGCTGGCCATCATATTCGGCGGAATCGACACATATAGGTCTCGGGTGCAGAAGAACGCGACGGACGTCAAGATCATCGCAACCAGGCCGGAGAGGGCAGTGGCCCTCGACAAGGAGCTTGCTGAAGCTGGCTGGCAGACGCCGCGTCCTGAGGAAACGGATGAGTCCATGGCTGACCTCATCGCCGGCGCCACACGAAGCATCGTCGTCATGACCCCATTTCTCGACTCGCGGGGCGGCACAATTCTGAAGACGCTCCTTGAGCGTGCCCAGGATGACGTTCAGATCACTCTCATCCTTCGCAACCTTGACCGTCCCGAGCGAAAAGACTATCCGGTGGGATTTCTACCGATGCTCAATTGGCTCCGCGAACGGCGGGTCACTATTTACGACTATTCCGTGGAGCACTTCCCGGGTGCCCCGATCGAGACGTTTCACGCGAAACTTGTTCTTGTGGACGCCATTCGGGCGTACGTTGGGTCTGCAAACATGACTGGGGCGTCCTTCGAATCCTCGATGGAGCTCGGCGTAATCCTTTCGGGGGAGGCGGCGCGGCAGCTCTCGCGCTTCGTTGAGGTAGTGGTTCGGTGCGCCACGCCTTGGTCAGGTGATTGACGATGGATTGCAGGCTCGGGATCGTGGTCGAGGTGGTCAGTCGGACGGATCGCTTTGGCGATCCTCTGTGACATCGTCGCCGTTCGCGGGATTTGAAGTAAGCGTCGCGCGCACGTGCATGTGACGCGGGCGACCGCGAATGAGTGACTGATCAAGGCACCTTAGAACTGCGTGCGGGTCTTGGCGTCGAAACTTGGCGCAACGCGGCTCCTGGCCCGCCAGCTTCGCCCGCCGCACGCCTGTCGATGGTTGCCATGAACGGGGCTCCTTGTGGTTGGAGACTCGTCTAATGAGGCGTTTTATCCGCCTGACCCCTATACGAAGGTCTTGAGAGGTCCATTTGGCCCAAATGAGGTCCAGAATTGGCGAATTGACGGGGGTGGAGTCCGCTCGCGCGAAAATCTCCGCCACGCAATCAACGAGTTAATGGCTCCCCGGGTTCGATTCGAACGAACGACCAACGGATTAACAGTCCGACGCT
>CADEFQ010000023.1:49485-55908 GCA_902826635.1 uncultured Pseudomonadota bacterium | reverse complement strand
ATGAACTACAGTCGATCTGTGGCATGGGTGAAACTCACTTGGGTTGCGATGGCGCTGATCTGCTTCGCGCGTCCATCCATCGCTGCCCCGCCGGATGGCGATCAGGAGAAGATCGTAGCGGCAGTCCGCGCGATGTTCGTGGCCCTGACGAATGATGACCTGGCCGGGTTTCGGGCAGTCACGTCTCCCGGGTTCCATGCCTTCGACGGCGGCAGTCGGATGACTGGCGATGAACTGATGGCTTTCGCGCAGAACGCGCACGCTGCGGGCAATATCTATGTCTGGCAAGTCACCGAGCCTGAGGTCCACATTGACGGACGGACCGCATGGATGACATACATCAACCGCGGCTCGCTGCAGGATGCGGCGGGAATAAAACACCTGAGATGGCTGGAATCTGCCGTGCTTCGCAAAGAGCACGGCAGTTGGCGCATCCACTTCCTTCACAGCACGAGAGCGAGGGAGTGACGCGACTCGGCGCCGACATCGGCTATGCTCGCTCACTGCGCACTGGCGACTCAGGAGCATCAACATGACCGACTGTGGTGTCTCGGGCGGGTTCGGGGCATGAGCAGCGATCCAAAAGAGTTCCTGGTCCTCTCCCGCGGGCACTGGAACAAGGACGCGACGGCGGAGCAGATTCAGGGCGCAATCGACCGTTTCTACGCCTGGCACGATCTGCTCATCAGCCAGGGAAAAATGAAAACGGGCCAGCGCCTGATGCGTGAAGGCAAGCTCGTCACGAAAGCGCTCGTCACTGACGGCCCGTTCACGGAGGTGAAGGAGGTCATCGGCGGCTACTGGTTCATGCTCGCCGCGAACCTCGAGGAAGCCGCCCGCCTGCTCGCGCAGAATCCGTGTCTCGAGCTGGGTCTCGAGATGGAGTTGCGGCCGGTCGAGCCGCGCCAGTGCACCGCGCAGGACATCACCTGCGAGACGCCGCCGGAATGGCTCGCACGCTGAACGTCCGGGAGCCGCTTCGCGCCACGCGCCGTTACACGCAGCGGCTCGTTGCCGCGCCGGAGGCAGTGTTTCCGCTGCTGTGCCCCGTGCGCGAAGCCGACTGGATCGAGGGCTGGGAACCGCTGCTCGTGGTCTCGGCGTCAGGCTACGCCGAGCCTGATTGCGTGTTCACGACTCCGGGCACGCCCACGAATGCGATCTGGTACATCACGCGGCACGAGCCGACGGCAGGCTTCGTCGAGATGCTCAAGATCACGCCAGGCATCACGGCCTGCCGGCTCACGATCCAGCTGCGCGCCGCGCAAGTCGGTTCGGAAGCAGACATCACCTACTCGCACACGAGCCTCGGCCCGCAGGGCGATGCCTTCGTGAGCGGGTTTACGGACGAGTATTATCACGAGTTCATGCGGGACTGGGAGGCGCGGATCAACCACTATCTGCGTCACGGTACGGCGCTGCGGGTGGATCGCGCATGACCAGAACGCGGGCTGTCGTCATTCTTTTTGCGGGAATCGCCGCCCTCGCGATCGCCGCCTGGTTCTGGAGCAACCGCGGCGCGGGGGGCGGCGACATCGTGCTCTACGGCAATGTCGACGTGCGCCAGGTGTCACTCGCGTTCAACGCGAGCGAACGCGTGGCGGAGATGCGGGTCGAGGAAGGTGAGCGCGTGTCGCGAGGCCAGGTGCTCGCCGCGCTCGATACTTCGACGCTCGAGTTGCGCGTCGCACAGGCGCAGGCGCTACTCGTCGCGCACGGGGAAATGCTGCGGCGGCTCGAGGCCGGCAGCCGCCCCGAGGAGATTGCGCAGGCGCGTGCGAATTTTGCGGGCGCCACCGCCGAGGCCGAGCGGGCCCGCGGCCAGTTCGAGCGCCTGCAGGCGATCAGTGCGACGACGGGCGGCCGCGCCGTGAGCCGTCAGGAGATTGCGGGCGCGAGCGCCGCGCTGCAAGTCGCGCAGGCGAAAATGCTGGGCGCACGCAAGGCGCAGGAACTCGCGATCGCAGGCCCGCGCACCGAAGATATCGCGCAGGCGCGCGCGCAGCGTGATGCGGCCGCCGCGGCGCTCGCGCTGCTGAAACAGCAGCTCAGCGATTCGCAATTGAAGGCGCCGGTCGACGCGGTGGTGCGCAGCCGCCTGCTCGAGCCCGGTGACATGGCTTCGCCGCAGCGGCCCGCCTATGCGCTCGCACTGATGCATCCGAAATGGGTGCGTGCCTATGTCTCGGAAGTCGACCTCGGGCGCATCAAGCCGGGCGAGGCCGCGAAGGTCACGATCGACAGCGCGCCCGACAGGCCGATCCCCGGGCGCGTCGGCTTCATCTCGTCGGTGGCCGAGTTCACACCGAAGAGCGTGCAGACCGAGGAGCTGCGCACGAGCCTCGTCTACGAGATCCGCGTCAACGTCGACGATCCGGACGACCGGCTGCGCCTCGGCATGCCGGCCACCGTTCGCCTGTCACGATGAGTGCCGCGGCGCCCGCGCTCGTCGCGCGCGGCCTCGGCAAGCGCTTTCGCGTCCGGGAAACCGGGCAGACCATCGAGGCGCTCGCGGATATTTCGCTGCAGGTGGCGACCGGTGCCCTGACTGCGATCGTGGGGCCCGACGGAGCGGGCAAGACAACGTTCATGCGTCTTGCCGGGGGCCTGATGGCGGCCGATTCGGGCGTGCTTCAGGTGCTCGGCATCGATGCGGCGCGCGATCCGCAGGCGATCCAGAACCGCATCAGCTACATGCCGCAGCGATTCGGTCTCTACGAAGACCTGAGCGTGCAGGAGAACCTCGACCTGTATTCGGACCTGCACGGCGTGACCGCGGCGGATCGGCGCGCGCGCTACGCGCAGTTGATGGAGATGACGGCGCTCGGGCCATTTACCACGCGCCTCGCCGGCAAGCTCTCGGGCGGCATGAAGCAGAAGCTCGGTCTTGCCTGCACCCTGGTGCGCGCGCCCGAGCTGTTGCTGCTCGACGAGCCCACCGTCGGCGTGGATCCGCTGTCGCGGCAGGAATTGTGGACCATCCTCGAGCAGCTCGCCGGCGAACAAGGCATTACCGTGCTCGTGAGCACCGCGTATCTCGATGAGGCGGCGCGCTGCGCTCACGTCGTCGTGATGCACGGCGGGCGCGTGCTGACCCAGGGTCCGCCGTCCGCGATCCGCGCGCACGCGACAGGCCAGTGCTTCGCGGCGACGCCGTTCGAGCGCGAGCCCGCGCGGCGACTGCAGGCGCGTCTGCTCGATGACGCATTGACGATCGATGCGGTGCCACGGCGCGGCGGCGTGCATTTCATCCGTCGTCGCGAGGCGGTGGAGCAGGGGGATCCGCAGCTCGGGGCGCTTCTGAGGGGTGCCTCTTGTGAGTCCGCGGAACCGACCATGGAGGACGGCTTCATGGTGCTGCTGGGCGAGCGCGCCGCGCGCGAACGCCTCACGCCCTCCGGGCTCGCCCCCGCGGGCGCGCCGGCGCAACCCTCCGGGACATCGCCGGATGAAACCGTGATCGAGGTGCGCGACCTCACGCGCAAGTTTGGCGATTTCACCGCGGTCGATCACGCCACGTTCACCGTGCGCCGGGGAGAGATCTTTGGCCTGCTCGGGCCCAACGGCGCGGGCAAGACCACGACTTTTCGCATGCTCTGCGGTCTGCTGCCCGCGACCAGCGGTTTCCTGCAGGTTGCCGGCCACAATCTGCGCACGGCGCGCGCGGAGGCGCGTAGGCGAGTCGGCTATGTAGCGCAGAAGTTCGCCCTGTACGGCAGTCTTTCGGTGGACGAGAACCTGGCGTTTTTCGGGGGGGCCTACGGGCTGCGCGGCGCGCCGCTGCGCGCGCGCCGCGCTGCTGTGATGGCGCAATTCGACCTCGCGGGACGAGGCGGCACGCGTGCCGGCGACCTGCCGGGCGGATTCAGGCAGCGACTCGCAATGGCCGCCGGCCTGCTGCACGAGCCGGAGATCCTCTTTCTGGATGAGCCCACGAGCGGCGCCGACCCGCTCGCCCGCCGGGCGTTCTGGCGTCGCATCACCGCACTCGCCGAAGGCGGCACGACCATCGTCGTCACCACGCATTTCATGGAGGAAGCGGAGTACTGCGACCGGTTGGTGATTCAGGACGCGGGTCGCGTGCTCGCGCTCGGCACGCCACAGGAGATTCGGAAGGAAGCCGGTGAGACGGCCGAGCGGCGCCTCGACATGGAGCAGGCGTTCATCGAGATCGTCGCGCGCGCCCGACGCGACGGCGGTGCAAGGGTCGCCGCATGATCCGCCGAGTGATCGCGCTCACGCGCAAGGAGATCCGCCAGCTGCTGCGTGATCGCAGCAACGTGCTGCTCGGCATCGTGCTGCCGATGGTGCTGATCCTGATCTTCGGGTATGGCATGTCGCTCGACGTGCGCAATGTTCCGGTGGCAGTCGTGCTCGACGACAGCTCGCCGGCCGCCCGCGACCTGACTGCGCGACTCTCGCTGTCCGAATATTTCGCGCCCATCGTGCTGCTCAGCATGCAGGAGGCGGAGCAGCGGATGCGCAGGCGTGAAGTCGATGCGATTGTGCGCATCCCGCAGGATTTTTCACGGCAGCTCGGCGCGGGTGGGGCACAGGTGCAGGTGTTGGTGCACGGCGCGGACGCCAGCCGCGCGCGATTGATCCAGATGTATCTCGAGGCGGCCCTCGGCCAATGGGCGTTGCATCAAGCCGATGAGGCCGGTGGCAGCCCCGGCGATCCGGGTGCGCGAGCCGAGGCGGGCGTCGGGTCGGTCACGATCGTCCAGCGCCTGTGGTTCAACGCCGCCAACACGAGCACCTGGTTTCTCGTGCCGGGCCTCGTCGTGCTGATCACGACGCTCGTGGGCGCTTTCCTGACGGCACTCGTGGTGGCGCGCGAATGGGAGCGCGGCACCCTCGAAGCGCTGTTCGTGACGCCGGTGAGGCCGATCGAGATCCTGGTCGCGAAGACGCTGCCGTATTTCGGCGTCGGCATGATCGGGCTCGCCCTGTGCCTGCTCGCCGCGAAGTTCCTGTTCCACCTGCCGATGTACGGATCGCTCGCGCTGATCCTGCTCGCGTCCGTCCTCTACATGCTGGTGGCGCTCGGTATCGGTCTCCTCATCTCCTCGGCGACGAAGAACCAGTTCCTCGCGAGCCAGATCGCGCTCGTCGTGAGTTTCATGCCGGCGCTGATGCTCTCGGGCTTCCTGTTCGACCTGCGCAACATGCCGGCCCCGGTGGCGGCGCTCTCGCATGTGCTGCCCGCGACCTATTTTCTCGAGGTGCTCAAGAGCCTGATGCTCGCGGGCGATATCTGGCCGACGATCGTGCGCAACTGCCTCGTCCTCGCACTCTACGCCGCAGTGCTGCTCGCTCTTGCGCGCGTGAAGACCCGGAAGCGGCTCGAATGACCGGTTTCGTCGCAATCCTGCATCACCTGCTCAATATCTGTCGCAAAGAGCTGCTGGTGACCCTGAAGGATCCCGCGAACCGGATCGTGCTCGTGTTGCCCGCGATCGTGCAGTCGTTGATCTTCGGCTACGCCGCAACCTTCGACCTGCGGCACGCGCCCTATGCAGTCCTCGACCAGAGCCACGGCGCGGCCGCCGCCGAGCTGATCGCGCACGTGGACGCCGCGGGGGTGTTCGAGCGCATTGCGACCTTGCGCAACGAGTCCGATATCGCCCCGATCATCGATAGCGGGAGAGCGCTGCTCGTGATCCACATCGGCCCCCGCTTCGAGGAGCGGTTGCGGGCGGGTGAGGCCGTGCCGATCCAGGTGATCATCGATGCGCGCAACTCGAACACGGCGGGCAGCGCCGGCGCGCATCTTGGCGGCATCATCGCGCGCTTCAACGACGACTGGCGCGCCCGTCACGGCGCGGGCGCGCCGCGCCTGACCGTGGTTTCACGCGCGTGGTTCAATCCCAACCTCGAGACTCGCTGGCACATGCTGCCTTCGCTGATCGCCGGCCTCAGCATGGTCCAGACGCTGCTCCTCACGGCGCTGTCGGTCGCGCGCGAGCGTGAGCAGGGTACTTTCGACCAGATGCTCGTCACGCCCTACCGGCCCTACGAGATCATGATCGGCAAGGCGTTGCCGTCGATCGGCATCGGCCTCACGCAGGCAACGCTGATTCTTGCGGTATCGACGCTGTGGTTCGGCATCCCGCTCGCCGGCTCCCTGATGGCGCTTTACGCGGGCCTGCTGCTGTTCACGGTGGCCTGTGTCGGCATCGGCCTGTCGATCTCCGCGCTGTCGGCCAACATGCAGCAGGCGATGTTGTACTCTTTCGCGCTCGTCATGCCGTTCATGCTGCTTTCGGGTCTCGCCACGCCAATAGAAAACATGCCCGAGCCGATGCAATGGCTCACCGCCATCAATCCGCTGCGCTACGCGATTCACTTCGTGCAGCGTGTGTATCTCGAGGGGGTTGGCCTCGCCGCTGTCTCCGGCGATCTCGCGGCGCTCGTGGTGAT
>CADEFQ010000023.1:30059-49385 GCA_902826635.1 uncultured Pseudomonadota bacterium | reverse complement strand
CCCGTGCCCGAGCGCTGGTGGGAAGCCTTCAACGATCCCACGCTCGATGCGCTCGAAGCCCGCGCAGTGACAGCCAACCTCGATCTCAAGACTGCGGCGCTGCGCTTTGCGCAAAGTCGCGCGCAGCGCCGGATCGCCGGCGCGGGCCGCGCGCCGCAGATCGATGGGAGCGCCGCAGCGGCCCGGCAGCGACAGAGCGAAATCGGCGCCGCGACGCGCATGATCGAAGCGCTGGCGTCGCCCGCGGACCGCGATGCGATCGTCGAAGTGCTGAGCGAGCCCTTCAACGTCTATCAGGCGGGATTCGACGCCCGCTGGGAGCTCGATCTGTGGGGACGCGTGCGGCGTTCGATCGAGGCCGCCGACGCCGACGTCGCCGCAGCGCGGGCTGCGTTCGACGGCGTAACGCTCGGCATTCACGCCGAAGCCGCGCGGGCCTATTTCGAGTTGCGCGGATGGCAGCGGCAATTGCGCCTGGCGCGCCTCGACGTTGCAGCCGCCGGGGAACACCAGCAGCTGATGCAGGCGCGCGCGGACGGAGGCATGATCAGCGATCTCGACGCGACGCAGGAGCGCGCGCAGCTGGCCGGCCTGCGCGCGCGCTTGCCGGGTCTGGAGGCGGAGCAGGCACAGGCACTGAACCAGCTCTCCTTGCTGCTCGGCGAACATCCGGGTGCGCTGCGGGCCGAGCTGGAAGCGCACGAAGAAACAGCCGCGCCGACATTGCCCGATCTCGCGCCGGGCCTGCCGTCGGAACTCGCGCGTCGACGCCCCGACATTCGCGAGGCCGAGGCGAAGCTGCATGCAGCCACGGCCACGACCGGCATCGCGGTGGCCGCGCTCTATCCGCGTATCACGCTGAGCGGCAATTTCGGCTTCGAGTCGCTTGCGAGCGACGGGCTCGACGATTGGGGCGGCCGACGCTGGAGCATCGGCCCGAGCCTCGACATTCCCCTCTTCGACGGCGGGCGGCGGCGGGGCATCGTGACGCTGCGCAAATTGCAGCAGCAACAGGCCGCGGTTACTTACCAGCAGACGGTCCTTGCGGCGTGGCACGAAATCGATACGGCGCTCACCGGCTACAGCGCCGAGCGCCTGCGTCACCGCGAGCTTGTGGAACGCGTGGCGGCGAGCCGCGATGCGCTGGCGTGGGCGCAGGTGCGCTACGAAAAAGGCCAGGCGGATTTCCTGGACGAACTGCTCGCCGAGCGAGCAATGCTCGCCGCGCAGCGCGAGCTGTCGGACAGCGAGACGGCGCTCGCGATCCGTCTCGTCGTGATATACAAGGCGCTCGGCGGCGGCGTGCCGGCGGCAAGTCGAGCCGATCCATGAGACGGGGGAGACCTGAGCCTGCACCGCGTCTTGCGGCGCCTGCGTCCGTTTGTGCCCCTCGCCCAATTCGTGTCGAGCGATCGACCGCAATCACGCCTGGCCGCAGGGAGATCGGCTCATCGTGCTTTTACCGGATGGCATGGCGCGCCAATTTGCCTACAATCGCGACACCTTCGAACTGGAGCCCGTCCCCTTCATGAACTCCGAACTCACGCGCGACGCCCTGGCGAACGTCCCGATGCCGGCCTGGCTGTATTCCGGGCAGCGCTGCGGGGTCTTGAGCCGATGATTTCGGGCAGCGAAGCACTGGCACGCCTGCGCGCCGGCAACGAGCGCTTCGTTTCTGAATCACTGCAAAGCGAGGCCGTCGCAACGCCCACGCGACGCCGGCAGGTCGCCGTGGCGCAGGAGCCGTTCGCGATCATCCTCGGCTGTTCCGACTCGCGGGTACCCGCCGAAATCATCTTCGATCAGGGGCTCGGCGACCTGTTCGTGATCCGCGTCGCGGGCAACATCGTCGCGCCCTCGCAGATCGACAGCGTCGAGTTTGCGGCGGCGCGCTACGGAACGCCGCTCGTCGTGGTGGTGGGCCATTCGACCTGCGGGGCGATCCTCGCCACGCTGGAAGAGCTGGCGCTGCCGAAGCACGAACAGTCGCGCAACCTGCGCTCGATCGTCGACCGTGTCCGGCCCTCGATCGAGCCCCTGCTCGCGACCGAGCTCGCGCACGATCAGGAGGCGCTCGTGCGGCACGCCGTGCGGGCCAATATCCGCACATCGGTCAATCACCTGCGCCGCGGCTCGCAGGTCCTCGAGCAATTGATCCGCCGCGACGCACTGCTCGTCGTCGGCGCCGAGTATTCGCTCGACAGCGGCGTGGTGGATTTCTTCGACACCTGAGGACTGCACATGACGGCCGACGCACGGAGAACCGTTCCCTGGTTCAAAGTGGCCCTCTGGGCCGGGTTGCTCGCGGGTGCACTCGACATCATCGCCGCCATGACGATCAACACGCTGCGCGGTTCGACCCCGGTGCGCGTGCTGCAGTCCGTGGCGAGTGGTTTGCTCGGCGAGCCGTCGTTCGCGGGCGGATGGCCAACGGCGATGCTTGGCCTGCTGTTGCACTTCGCGATGATGCTGATCATCGCCGCCATCTTCTGCGCACTCGCCTCGCGGATGGCGTGGACTGCGCGACGGCCGGTGCTCGCCGGCACGATCTATGGCGTCGCGGTTTACGCGGTGATGAACCTGATCGTCGTGCCGTTGTCGGCCTTCCCGGTGAAGTTGTCGTATCCGCCCGCGACGCTCGCGATCGGGATCTCGGTGCACATCGTCTGCATCGGCGTGCCGATGGCGCTGGTGGCGGCGAAATGCAGGGCCGCGGCGCCGCGCGCGGCGACGGTGGGCGATGCGTAGGCATCATTTCGAGCGGCACTATTCGAGCCGCGCCGGGTGGCTGCGCGCCGCCGTGCTCGGCGCCAACGACGGCATACTCTCGACCGCCAGCCTGGTCGTGGGTGTGGCCGCCGCCGCCGCGACGCGTGAGCAGATCCTCGTGGCGGGCGTCGCGGCACTCGTGGCAGGCGCGATGTCGATGGCGGCCGGTGAGTATGTCTCGGTCAGCTCGCAAGCCGATGCCGAGCGGGCCGACATTGAGCGCGAGCGCAGGGAGCTGGAAACCGAGCCCGAAGCCGAGATCAAGGAATTGACCCTCATCTACGTGAAGCGCGGCCTGCAGCCGCAGCTCGCGAAGGAAGTCGCGGAGGAACTGACGGCGCACGATGCACTCAAGGCGCATGCGCGCGACGAACTCGGGCTCACCGAGCTGCACGCGGCGCGGCCGATGCAGGCGGCGGTGACATCCGCCGTGACATTCGCGATCGGTGCGACGCTGCCGCTTGCCGCGGCGCTCGCGAGCGCGCCCGAAAACCTGCTGCTCGTCGTCTCGGCCGGCTCGCTGGTTGCGCTCGCGGTGCTGGGTGCGCTCGCCGCGCGCGCCGGTGGGTCGAGCCTGCGGGTCGGCGCCGCGCGCGTCACCTTCTGGGGCGCGCTCGGCATGGCCGCCACGGCAGCGATCGGCCACTTGTTCGGCGCAGTCACCTGACGCCGGGCAAGGCGCCACAGGTCGAGGAGCGAATATGAGCAATGCTGAAGATCGTTACGGTTCGCTGTCGATCACGCTGCACTGGCTGATGCTGCTGCTGATCGCTGCGGTGTACGCGTGCATCGAGCTGCGCGTGAATTTCCCGCGGGGCAGCGATCCGCGCGAGGCGCTCAAGACATGGCATTTCATGCTGGGTCTCGGGGTACTGCTGCTCGCCTGCGTGCGTCTCGTGGTCCTGCTCCGGGGGACAACGCCGCGCATCCGGCCCGAGCCGGGCGTCATGTCGAGGCGGCTCGCCCGGATCGGCCACATCGCCCTCTATGCGCTGATGCTCGGCATGCCCGTGGCAGGCTGGCTCATCCTGAGCGCCGAGGGTGATCCGATTCCGTTCTTCGGTATCGAACTGCCGCCGCTCATCGGCCCGAACGAGGCACTCGCCGAGCGTATCGAAGACATCCACAAGACGGCAGGCACCGTGGGCTATTGGTTGATCGGCTTGCATGCCGCGGCCGCGCTCTACCATCACTACATCCGGCGCGACAACACGCTGACCCGCATGTTGCCCGCGCTGCGCGGACGAGCCTGAGGGGCGGCCGATGGCTGCACCGGCAACCTGGGCTTTCTGGGCGCTGCTGTCGGCGGGGTTCGCAGCGCTCACGGCGATTTTCGCGAAAGTCGGCGTCGAGGGTGTCGATGCCGACCTCGCGACGCTCATCCGCACCGTCGTCATTCTCGTCGCGCTGTCCGCGTTCGTCGGCATCGCCGGAAAATGGACCAACCCGTTCGTGCTCGCGCCGCGGACCTGGATTTTCCTCGGCCTTTCCGGACTCGCCACGGGCGCATCGTGGGTGTGTTATTTCCGCGCACTGCAGCTGGGCGACGTCGCGCAGGTTGCGCCGGTGGACAAGCTGAGTGTGGTGCTCGTGGCCGTGTTCGCCGCTGCCTTTCTCGGCGAGCGGCCGTCCTGGCGTGACTGGGGGGCCATCGGGATGATCACGGCGGGAGTGCTGTTGCTGGCGCTCAGGAAATAGCCGGCCATGGTTCGCAAGGACGCGACGTTCGGTTTGCGTGAAATCGGGCAGATCGCGGTTCCGGTGTCGAATCTGGAGCGGGCGATCGTGTTCTATCGGGATCTCCTCGGCATGCGCATGCTTTTCCAGGCGCCGCCCGGGCTCGCGTTCTTCGATTGCGGTGGCGTGCGGCTGATGCTCGACGTGGCGGCGAAGTCCTCGGCCGAAAGCTTCGCGTCGATCATCTACTACAAGGTCGAGGACATCGCCGCCACCCACGCACTGTTTGCGTCCCGGGGCGTCGCCTTCGAGGCGAAGCCCCACCGGGTGGCGACCATGCCGGATCACGAGCTCTGGATGGCGTTTTTCCGCGATCCGGACCGCAACCTCCTCGCGCTGATGTGCGAAGTGCGCGCGTGAGGGCGACGCACTGATGGAGCGGGACGTCGTCGCGAACGGCGTGCGCCTGCGAATCACCGAGGAAGGGCAGGGGCCGCTCGTGATCCTCTGTCACGGCTGGCCCGAGCTGCGCCAGTCGTGGTCGCGCCAGTTGCCGGCGGTTGCGGCGGCGGGATTTCGCGCGGTAGCGCCGGATCTGCGCGGCTTCGGTGACAGCGAGGCGCCCGGCGACATCGGTGCGTACTCGATCTTTCATCTCGTGGGCGATCTGGTCGCGCTCGCGCATGCGCTCGGCGAAGAGCGCGCGATCCTGGTTGGACACGACTTCGGCGCGCATCTCGTGTGGAATGCGGCATTGCTGCGCCCCGATGCCTTCCCGGCGATGGCAGCGATGAGCGTGCCGTATCGCCCGCGCAGTTCATTGCCGACGCTCGAAGCGCTGCGACGGGCCGGCTTCGGCGAATACTATTGGCATTACTTGCAGGCGCCCGGCGTCGCCGAAGCGGAACTCGAGCGGGATGTCGACGCGACCTTCCGGCGGTTTTTCCATACCGGATCGGGAGACGCGCCCGACACCGGCGACGCGATGCTCCGCGTCGCGCCGGGGAGCGGCATGCTCGATGGCACGATGGATCCGGGACGCCCACCCGGCTGGCTCACCGCGACGGATTTCGCGGTCTACGTCGATGCGTTTCGCCGCACCGGTTTTCGCGGCGGCCTCAACTGGTATCGCAACATCGATCGCAACTGGGAACTGACTGCGGCGTGGCACCGTGCGCGTGTCCGGCAACCGGCGCTATTCATCGCGGGCACGCGCGACGTCGTGATCCGCGCGCCGATCGGCGCACGCGCGCTCGCGCAGCTGCGCGAGTCCGTGCCGGGCCTCACGGCATGCGTGATGATCGAAGGCGGCGGGCACTGGATCCAGCAGGAGCGCGCCAGCGAGGTGAACTCGGCGCTGGTATCCTTCCTGCAGGAGGTCCGATGCACTATCTGCTGAACTACGAATTCGTCCCCGACTATCTCGAGCGACGCAAGCCGCTGCGCAACCGCCACCTCGAACTCGCGTGGGCAGCGCACGAGCGCGGTGAACTCGCGCTCGCCGGCGCGCTCGCCGGCGACCCGGCAGGTTCGGTGATGCTCTTCAACAGCGACACGCCCGAGGCGGCGGAACGCTTCGCGAAAGCCGACCCCTATGTCACCGAAGGGATCGTCACGCGCTGGTGGGTGCGGCCGTGGAACACGGTGGTCGGCGCCGACGCCGCGACACCGGTGCGGCCGGGCGTGTGACGCAAGCGAGGTCGATCGCGATCGCGGCGACACGCGCCGACATCGAGCGCGGTTACGAGGTCGTGTGCGAACTTCGGCCGCATCTTTCGCGCGAGGCGTTCGTAGCGCAGGTCGAGCGTCAACGGGCGAATGAAGGCTATGCGCTCGCGCTGCTGGACGACAGCGGTCTCGTGCGCGCGGCAGCGGGGTTTCGCTACCTGGAAACGCTCGCCTGGGGCCGCATCCTTTACGTCGACGACCTCGTGACGCGCGCCGCCGACCACGGCGCCGGTTACGGCAGCGCCCTGCTCGACTGGCTGGTCGGCGAGGCGCGCACCGCCGGTTGCGCGCAATTCCACCTGGATTCCGGCGTGCAGCGCTTCGGCGCGCACCGCTTCTACCTGCACAAGGGGCTCGATATCACGAGCCACCATTTCGCGATGGCTCTTTAGTCGTCCATCAGGAAGCTGCGCAGCTGCTCCGAACGCGACGGATGGCGCAGCTTGCGCAGCGCCTTCGCCTCGATCTGGCGGATGCGTTCGCGCGTGACGTCGAACTGCTTGCCGACTTCCTCGAGGGTGTGGTCGGTGTTCATGTCGATGCCGAAGCGCATGCGCAGCACCTTCGCTTCGCGCGGCGTCAGCTGGGCAAGCACCGAATGCGTGGTCTCGCGCAGCGATTCCATCGTCGCCTGGTCGATCGGCGAGGCGACCGACTGGTCCTCGATGAAGTCGCCGAGGTGTGAATCCTCGTCGTCGCCGATCGGCGTTTCCATCGAGATCGGCTCTTTCGCGATCTTGAGGACCTTGCGCACCTTGTCCTCGGGCATTTCCATGCGCACGGCCAGCTCTTCCGGCGTCGGCTCGCGGCCCATCTCCTGCAGCATCTGCCGCGAAATGCGGTTCAGCTTGTTGATGGTCTCGATCATGTGCACCGGGATGCGGATGGTGCGCGCCTGGTCGGCGATCGAACGCGTGATGGCCTGGCGGATCCACCAGGTCGCATAGGTCGAGAATTTGTAGCCGCGGCGGTACTCGAACTTGTCGACCGCCTTCATCAGGCCGATGTTGCCTTCCTGGATCAGATCGAGGAACTGCAGGCCGCGGTTCGTGTACTTCTTCGCGATCGAGATCACGAGGCGCAGGTTCGCCTCGACCATCTCCTTCTTCGCCCGGCGCGCCTTGGCCTCGCCGATCGAGACCTCGCGATTCACTTCCTTGATGTCGGTGATCGTGAGGTGATACGCGATTTCGAGCGTGACGAGCTTGCGCTGGCGGCGCTCGACGTCGTCCTTGAGCCGCGCGAGGCCGGCCGAGTATTTCTTGCCGGCCTTGATGTGTTTCGTGAGCCAGCGCGCGCTGGTTTCGTTCTTCGGGAAGGTGGTGATGAAGTCCTTGCGCGACATGCCGGCGTCGCGCACCGCGAGCACCATGATTTCCTTCTCGAGCTGGCGCACTTCGCCGACCTGGGCCCGCAGGTTGCCGATCAGCGCCTCGAACATGCGCGGCGCGAGTTTCAGCTCCATGAACTCGCCCGAGAGTTTCTTGCGCACCTTGAGCGTCTTCGGGTCCTTGGCGCCGTGCTTCGCGATCGCGTTGAGCGCCTGTGCCTGCAACTTCGCGATCGACGCGAAGCGGCGCGCGGCCTCTTCCGGATCCGGGCCGGTGTCGACGGCTTCCTCTTCGCTGTCGGCTTCCTCCGACTCCTCGTCGTCGTTCTTGCCGGGCGCGGCGGCGGCGGCCGGGTCGGGCCGGGTCGGGTTCTGCGGCTGTGCGATCACGTCGGGCGCATTCGGGTCGATGAACCCGACGATGACGTCGACGAGACGCCCCTGGCCGCTCTTGACGGGTTCGTAGGCGCGCGCGAGAAACTCGAGCGTCGGCGGGTACATCGACAGCGCGAGGCGCACGGCGTCGAGGCCTTCCTCGATGCGCTTCGCAATCCGGATTTCGCCTTCGCGCGTCAGCAGCTCGACGGTGCCCATTTCGCGCATGTACATGCGCACCGGGTCGGTGGTGCGGCCGAGTTCGGCATCGAGCGCGGCGAGCGCTGCCGCCGCTTCTTCGATGGCTTCCTCGTCCGTCGGCGCCGACGGCTCGGCGGCGAGCAGGGCTTCGGAGTCCGGTGCCTTTTCGTACACCGGAATGCCCATATCGTTGATCGTGTTGACGATCTCTTCGATCTGCTCGGGGTCGACGATCTCGGACGGCAGGTGGTCGTTCACCTGCGAGTAGGTGAGGTAGCCCTGTTCCTTGCCGCGCGCGATCAGCAGCTTCAGCTGCGACTGGCGCTCTTCCGGCATCGCGACGGGGCGGCGCTCGATGCTGCTCGGCAAAGGCGTACCCTTGCGACTCTCGCCTTTGCGGGTGTCGGCCTTGCTGCCGGCGACCTTCACCGGCTCAGGCGCGCGCTCCGCAGCCTTGGCCTTGGACTCGGCCTTCGGCTCCACCTTGCGCACCGCCGGCGCCGCGGCCTTGCGGGGCGCGGCTTTGACAGCGGTCTTGCGGTGATCGGCGGGGCTCGGCTTCTTCGATACGTTCGTTGGCTTTTGCTTGCGTGTCATATCCCGTGCCGAATGAATGCTCGCACCCCCCGCGCCGGATTATCCGGGGACGGGTACTGGTAGGGTGGCGAGGAAAAGCTGGGCATTGTACTAAAGACCTGCCATGGCCTGCCAAATTCCCGCAGCGGCGGGATTCAGGAGCGGCGGTCCGATCGGGCGGCCGGCGTCTGGGCGGCCATAAGTGCTTGAAGTTCCAGCTTTTCTTCCGCAGAAAGCTCGCTGCCGCGGCTCTTGGCGAGCAGCGCGTCGACCCGCTTTTTGCGGGGCTCGTCCGCCAGATTCGCGAGCACGGTCGAAATTTCAGCGCCCGCGGCCTTCGCATCCGCCACCAGCGACTCGGCCGCCGCGAGCCGCGCGAGGCGCGGCCCTTCCGCCCGTTCGCGCCAGCGCTCGAGGATCTGGGCCGTGCTCGTCGCGGGGTCGCGCCGCAGCTCGTCGAGGAGTTCCCGCAGGATTCCGATGCCCGGCTCCTCGACCTGCGCGATCGAGGCGACGAGCGCCGCATCGAGCTTCGCAGCGGCGGAGGGATGATGCAGCAGCGCCTTCACTGCCTGCCCGACGAGACTGCGGCGCCCCGTTTCCCGTGCACGCTCGCGCGGCGGCGCGCGGGGCGCTTCACGGGCAGGCGAGCTGCTGCGCGCCGTGGCGGTCGCGGGGCCCTCTCGCCACAGCGCGGCGAGGCGCTCCGTCGGCAGCCTGATGGCCTCGGCAACGCGCGCCACGAGCAGCTCGCGATAGACGCCCGGCGCGACGCGCGCGACGAGGGGGCGCGCGAGTTCGGCGAAACGCGCGCGTCCGTCGGCGTGCGCGAGATCCGCCTGCGCGCCGAGCTCGCGGACCAGGTATTCGGAGAGCGGCAGCGCCTGCTCGTTGATGCGGCGCTCGAACTCGTGCGCGCCTTCTTGCGCCACGAGCGTGTCGGGATCGTGGCCCTCGGGCAGGAAGAGGAAGCGGATCTCGCGGCCTTCGCGCACCTCGGGCAGCGCGTTCTGCAGCGCGCGCCACGCGGCCGCCCGGCCGGCGCGATCGCCGTCGAATGCGAACACGACCTCGCTCACGAGGCGAAAGAGGCGCAGCAGGTGCTCCGGCGTCGTGGCGGTGCCGAGTGTCGCGACGGCGTAGCGCACGCCTGCCTGATGCAGGCGCACGACATCGATGTAGCCCTCGACGACGAGCAGGCGAGTCAGTTTCGTACGGCTCTGGCGCACCTCGTAGAGCCCGTAGAGCTCGCGCCCCTTGTGAAAGAGCGCAGTCTCCGGCGAATTGAGGTACTTCGGCTCGCCCTCGCCGATCACGCGCCCGCCGAAGGCGATCGTGCGACCGCGCGCATCGCGGATCGGAAACATCAGCCGGTCGCGGAAGCGGTCGTAGTGCCGCTCGCCGTCACGGACCTGGCCGCCTTCGCGCTCGATCACGAGCCCGAGGTCCGCGAGCCGCCGTGTCGCCTCGCTGCCCGTGCCGAAGCGGCGAAGCACGTCGTTCCAGGAGTTCGTCGCGAAGCCGATCTGGAAGCGCGCAATCGAGTCGGCGTCGAGCCCGCGCTTCTCGACATAGGCGCGCGCCCGCGCGTCGCCCGCGAGTACGTCGGCGAAATAGTTCGCGACGCGCGCGTTGAGGTCGTACAGCCCGTCGGTCGAGTCGCGTTCCCGATCCTCACTGCCGCCCTCGCGCGGCACCTCGACCCCGGCGCGCGAGGCCAGTTCCTCGACCGCCTCGGGGAAGGCAAGGCGGTCGTAGCTCATCAGGAAGCCGAGGGCCGTGCCATGCGCGCCGCAGCCGAAGCAGTGATAGAACTGCTTGTCGGGGCTCACCCAGAACGACGGCGATTTTTCGTCATGGAACGGGCAGCAGGCCTTGTACTCGCGCCCGGCCTTCTTGAGCGGCACGCGGCTGCCGATCAGCTCGACGATATCGGTGCGCGCGATCAGGTCGTCGATGAAATGCTGTGGAATCCGGCCGGCCATGCCGAATAGTAAGCCACGCGGCGCGGATCACCGCGCGAGGATCAGGGCGACGAGCCCGGCGGCGAGCAGGATCGCGGCGATGGCGCTGGTGAGCGCGAGGCGGATGCGCTTGCGTCGAAAGGGCGCGAGCGCGGGCGTCAGGTGGCAGCGATCGCGCGCGACGGCGACGACGCCCGCGGCGCGCAGGTCGTCGACGGCGTCGCGCTCGGCCTCGCCGAGCGCATCGAGGGGCAGCGCATGCGCGGCATCGACGGCGCCGCGGGCGCGCAGTGCGGCGATGAGTCGGCGTTCACGTTCGAGGCGGCGTGCGACGGCGCTGCAGGCGAGTGCGATCAGGACAAGGACCGCGGCCGTGGCAAATCCGCGTCCGGCGAGCATGGGAGGGCGGCGATGCGCGCGGCGGGCCGGATCAGCCGGCGCCGAGCTTCGCCTTGATGCGCGCGCCGACGGCGGCCATGTCGGCCTTGCCTGCGGCCTCGCCTTTGACGATGCCCATCACTTTGCCCATGTCCTTCACGGACGAGGCGCCGGTCTGCGCAATCGCGGCGTCGATCAGGGCGTCGAGTTCCGCATCCGTGAGCTGGGCCGGAAGATAGGCTTGCAGCTGCGAGAGCTCGGCAGTTTCCTTCGCGACGAGATCCGCGCGGCCACCCGCCTGGAACTGGGTGATCGATTCCCGGCGCTGCTTGATCATTTTCTCGAGGACGGCGGTCACCTGCGCATCGGCGAGCGTGATGCGCTCGTCGACCTCGCGCTGCTTGATGGCGGCCTGCAGCATGCGAATGACGCCGAGGCGATCCTTCTCGCCTGCGCGCATCGCTGCCTTCATGTCTTCGGTGATGCGCTCCTTGAGCGTCATCGGGGGATCAGCGCCGCGGCGCGCCGTCGCGGGGGGCGCTACGCTTCAGGTGGCGCTTCACGGCCGCCGCCTTCTTGCGTTTCCGTTCCTGGGTCGGCTTTTCGTAGAATTCCCGACGGCGCAGCTCCGTAAGGACGCCCGCTTTCTCGCACGCGCGCTTGAAACGGCGCAGCGCGGCGTCGAAGAACTCGTTTTCGCGGATACGGACGCTCGGCATCGGAACCTCAACTCATTGATTTGGCTGGAATTATGCCCCGTCCCACAGGGCACAAGGGCGGGAATTCTAAGTGCCTCCCGGTAAAAACGCAAAAATGCGCGTGCTCGCCATCGAATCCTCCTGTGATGAAAGCGCCGTCGCCGTGCTCGACGAGCGCCGCGGGCTGCTCGCGCACGTCCTGCATTCGCAGATCGACCTGCACCGCGTGTACGGCGGTGTGGTGCCCGAACTCGCCTCGCGCGATCACGTGCGCCGGCTCGTGCCGCTCGTGCGCGCGGCGCTCGGTGAGGCGGGCTCGTCCGCGCAAGACATCGGCGGCATCGCGTACACCGCGGGCCCGGGGCTCATCGGCGCGCTGCTCACCGGCGCGGCGCTCGCGCGCAGTCTCGCCTACGCGTGGCAAGTTCCTGCGGTGAACGTGCACCACCTCGAGGGGCACCTGCTTGCGCCACTGCTCGAGCCCGAACCGCCGCCGTTTCCGCACGTGGCGCTGCTCGTCTCGGGCGGGCACACGATGCTCGTCGACGTGCGCGGCATCGGTGACTATCGCGTCCTCGGCGAGACGCGCGACGACGCGGCCGGGGAAGCGTTCGACAAGACCGCGAAACTGCTCGGCCTGCCGTATCCCGGCGGCCCCGAACTCGCGCGCCTCGCCGAGCACGGGCGCGCGGGCGCGTACGATTTCCCGCGGCCGATGCTCGATCGACCGGGCCTCGAGTTCAGCTTTTCCGGCTTGAAGACGGCGGTGAGCCTCGTCGTGAAAGCGCCCGGCTTCGATGCTGCGCGCCGCGCCGATGTCGCGCGCGGCGTTGAAGATGCGATCGTCGCGACGCTGGTCGCGAAGGCGTTGCGCGCGCTCGAGGCGACCCAACTCGATACGCTGGTCGTCGCGGGCGGAGTCGGCGCGAATCGCTCGCTGCGCAGCGCGCTCACCGCGGCGGCGGCGCGGCGCGGCGCGCGCGTCTACTATCCACGCATCGAGTTTTGCACCGACAATGCCGCCATGATTGCCGTCGCGGGGCTCGCGCGGCTCAAGGCGGGCGAGCACGCCGATCTCGCTATCGCCGCGCGCGCGCAGTGGCCGCTCGACAGCCTCACGACATCCGACCCCGAAAGGCCCCTGCATGAGTCATAGCGCACCCGACCGGATTTTCCTGCGAGGACTCGCCGTTGACTGCGTGATCGGTTTCATCGAGTGGGAACGCCGCATCAAGCAGACCGTCGTGATCGACCTCGAGCTGCCGGTCGACTGCCGCGCCGCCGCGGTGCGCGATGAGGTCGACGATACGCTCGACTACAAGAAGGTGGCGAAGCGCGTGATCGCGTTCGTCGAGGCCTCTGAGTTCCGGCTCGTCGAGACGCTCGCCGAGCGCATGGCGCAGCTAATCCTCGCCGAGTTCGCGGTCGAATGGGTGCGCGTGTCGGTGAACAAGCCGGGCGCGATCCGCGGTTCGCGCGATGTCGGCGTCTCCATCGAGCGCACGCGCGACTCCGAACGATGACCCAGGTGCTCGTCGCGGCTGGCAGCAATATCGACCCGGAGCGCCATCTCGCCGCGGCGATGCGCGAGCTCGCGCGCGAGTTTCCCGGCGTGCGCTTCTCGACGGCCTATCGCAATGCCGCCGTCGGCTTCGAAGGCGAGGACTTCATCAATCTCGTCGCGGCGTTCGACAGTGCGCTGCCGCCGATCGCGATCCTCGCGCGGTTGCACGCGATCGAGGCACGCTGCGGCCGCGAGCGGGATGCGCCGAAATGGGCGCCGCGTTCGATGGATCTCGACCTGCTGCTCCACGGCGACCTCGTGCAGGACGCGCCCGGCCTGCGCTTGCCGCGGCCCGATCTCGTGAAGCGGCCCTACATGCTCGGCCCCGCGGCGGAAGTGGCGCCCGCGATGCGGCACCCGACGCTCGGCCTCACGCTCGGCGAACTGTGGTCACGCTTCGACCGCGACGCGCATGCGCTCGTGCCGGTGACACTCACGCCGGCATGACTGTGCGCGCGCTACCAGGCGACGCTACGGCCGCCGTCGACTGCGAGGATCTGCCCGGTCACGAACGGTGCGTCGACCGCGAAATAGCGCGCCGCGAGCGCCACGTCGCGCGCAGTCCCGAGGCGTTTCAGTGCCGTGCGCTCGATGATTTCCGCCTTGAGCGCCTCATCGGCGCCGCCGACGGGCCACATCACGGGCCCCGGCGCGATGGCGTTCACGCGCACCTCGGGCGCGAGTTCGCGCGCGAGAGAGCGGGTCAGCATCACGAGGCCCGCCTTCGCGATCGAATACGTGGTGTGGTGGCGCAGCGGCCGCTGGCCGTGGATGTCGGCGATGTTGACGATGAGGCCGCGCGCCGCGCGCAGCGCGGGCGCCGCAGCCTGCGACAGGAAGAGTGGGGCCTTGAGGTTCGTACCGAGGATGTCGTCCCAGTGCGCCTCGGTGATCGCGCCCACCGGCGTCGGGTAGAACGTCGAGGCGTTGTTGACGAGTACGTCGAGGCGCCCGAAGGCGTGGAGCGCGGTGGCGACGATCGCCGCGATCTGCGCCGTGTCGAGCAGATTCGCTTCGATGGCGACCGCCGAGTGCGGGCGCGCCTCGTTCAGTGCGTCGACGAGCCGGGCGGCCTCGTCACCGGAACTTCGGTAGTGCACGGCGAGTTGCGCGCCGGCGGCGTGCAGCGTGCGCACGATCTCGGCGCCGACGCGATGCGCGCCACCCGTCACGAGCACGGCTTTTCCGGCAAGCGGTGTGGAGCCGTTGATCGGAGCGTTCATGAGGCCTGAGCTTACACTGACGCCCGACGAGCGGGCGCACGAGGCGCGTCTCCTTGAAGTGATATGCGCGCATATCGCGGCGGCCGGCGGCGCGCTGCCGTTCGCCGATTTCATGGCGCTCGCGCTCTACGCGCCGGGACTCGGCTATTACAGCGCCGGCGCGCGCAAGTTCGGCGCGGGCGGGGATTTCACGACAGCGCCGGAAATGTCGCCGCTGTTCGGCCGCTGCGTGGCGCGCCAGTGCCACGAAGTGCTCGACGTCACGGGCGGCTCGATCCTCGAGTTCGGCGCCGGCACCGGCGCACTCGCGGCCACCGTGCTCGAAACGCTCGCGGCACTCGAAACGCTGCCCGAGCGCTATTTCATCCTCGAAGTGAGCGCCGACCTGCGCGCGCGGCAGCGGGAGCGGCTCGCGCAACTGCCGGCGCCGCTCGCCGCGCGCGTCGCCTGGCTCGATCGGCTGCCCGAGACGCCGCTTTCCGGCGTGATCCTCGCGAACGAAGTGCTCGATGCGCTGCCGTGCGAGCGCTTCGTCGTGCGCTCAGCGGGCGCGCACCGGCTCGGCGTCGGCCTCGACGCCGCGGGCGCGCTGCGTGAAGTCGAACTTGCCGAAGTGCTCGAGCTGCCGGAAGGCCTCGAGGCGGCCGCGCTGCCCGAAGGCTATCGGGGCGAACTGTGCACGGCGCTGCGCCCGTGGATCGCGAGTCTTGCGGCGATTCTCGAGCGCGGACTCGTGCTCGCCTGCGACTACGGGCAGCCGCGCTCCGCGCTCTATCACCCGGACCGGCTCGACGGCACACTGCTATGCCATTTCCGGCATCGCGCTCACGGCGATCCGCTCGTGAACGTCGGCGTCCAGGACCTCACCGCGTGGGTCGATTTCACCGCCGTCGCGGAGGCCGCGGTCGATGCGGGCCTCGAGGTGGCGGGGTTTGCGACGCAGGCGGCGTTCCTGCTCGCGCTCGGCATCGAGCGCGACGTCGCGGGCGAAACCGTCGAGACGGCGCGCTACGCGCGTGCGTCCGAAGCGCGTCGCCTGCTGATGCCGACCGAAATGGGCGAGAGCTTCAAGGCGATCGCGTTGACGCGCGCGCTCGACCTGCCGCTCACTGGCTTTGCGTTGCAGGACCTGCGGAGCCGGCTTTGATCGCCTGCGCGCGCAGCTCGTGCAGGCGCACGCCGATTTTCGCGCCGTCGAGCCCGGCGCGTGCCGCCTCGTCGAGGACGACGGCCTTCGCCGCGGCGAAGCAGCGGCGCAGATGGTCGGCTTGCGGATAGGGGCGATCGCCGAAGCCGAGCCGGCCGCGCGCATCCGCCTCGCAGGCGAGGAGCAGTTCCTCGAAGCGCTCGGGGCGGCGGAACGCGTCGCAGCGCTCGAGCATCGTGAGGATCGTCGCGGCGCGCAGGTCGGCGGCGCGATGCACGTCGCAGTGATAGCGGGCGGCGAGCTTCGCGAGCTCGCGATGTTCGTTCGGGACGCGCAGGCGATCGCACAGCGCGTCGACGAGCGCCACACTCGCGACCTCATGGCCATGGTGCATGGGCCAGCGTTCGCGCGGTGTCACGCCCTTGCCGAGATCGTGCGTCAGCGCGGCGAAGCGCACGGTCGAGGCCGCGGAGAGCGCGGCGGCGCACCGCACGACCATCAGTGTGTGGACGCCGGCATCGATCTCCGGATGCCACTTCTCGGGCTGCGGGACACCAAAGAGTGCGTCGATCTCGGGAAACACGACCTTGAGCGCACCGCAGGCGCGCAGCACCTCGAAGTAGACATCGGGGCGTTCGGTCTCGAGCGCGCGCGCCGTCTCCTGCCACACGCGCTCGGCCACGAGCGCATCGGCCTCGCCGCTTTCGACCATCGAGCGCATCAGCGCGAGCGTTTCCGCGGCAACGCTGAAGCCGAGCGGCGCAAAACGCGCGGCGAAACGCGCGACGCGCAGGATGCGGACCGGATCCTCGATGAACGCCGGCGACACATGGCGCAGCACCCGCGCTTCGAGGTCGCGCATGCCGGCGTGCGGGTCGACGAGCGCGCCGTCCGCTGAGCGCGCCATCGCGTTCACGGTGAGATCACGCCGCCCGAGGTCGTCTTCGAGCGTGACATCCGGGGAGAAGGCGGTGACGAAGCCCCGATAGCCGGGCCCGGTCTTGCGTTCGAGGCGCGCGAGCGCGTATTCCTCTTTCGACTCGGGATGCAGAAACACCGGGAATTCCCGGCCCACGGCGCTGTAGCCCGCGCGCGTGAGCTCCTCCGGCGTCGCGCCGACCACGACCCAATCCCGTTCGCGCACCGGCAGTCCCAAGGCTGCATCCCGAACGGCGCCACCGACCAAGTACACTCGCATGCACGCATGTTACTCGACGCCCGACTCCTCGCGTTGCTCGCCGTGTTGCCGTTGTCGGGTTGCGGCACGCTCTATCTCGCGCAGGCGGCGGTGGGCCAATGGAAGGTGATGGCCGCCCGCGAGCCGATCACCGCGATCGTCGCCGACCCGGCGACTGCGCCGCCGCTGCGCGCGCGGCTCGAGGCGATCGTCGCCGCGCGCGACTTCGCCTCTCGCGAGCTCGCGCTGCCTGACAACACGAGCTATCGCGAGTACGCCGCGATCAATCGCGAATACGTGGTGTGGAACGTGGTCGCGGCGCCGGAGTTCTCGGTGACGCCGCGCGAGTGGTGTTTTCCGGTCGCAGGGTGCGTCGCGTATCGCGGCTATTTCAGCGAGCGGCGCGCGCGTGACTACGCGCTCGCGCTCGAAGCGCAGGGCTACGATGTGTTCGTCGGTGGAGTCGTCGCGTATTCGACCCTCGGCAGGTTCGCCGATCCGGTGCTTTCGAGCATGCTCGTGTACGGCGACCCGCAGCTCGCCGCGATCATCTTCCACGAACTCGCCCATCAGGTCGTCTACGTGCCGGACGATTCGGCCTTCAACGAGGCGTTCGCGGTGACCGTCGAACAGGAAGGGCTTTCGCGCTGGCTCGCCGCGCGTAACGAGCCCGAACCGCTTGCCGCGTGGCGCACGCGGCGGGCTGCGCAGGCGCAGGTCGCGGCGCTATTCGCCGCGCGGCGCGAGGAGCTGCGGCGACTCTATGCCTCGGCGCTCGAGCCCGCCGTGATGCGCGAGCGCAAGCGCGCGATCCTGCGAGCGCTGGCCGCCGACCTGCGCGCTTTCGAGCGGCGCACGGGGATCGCGAGCGGGTATTCCCGCTGGCTCGACGCCGGACTCAACAACGCGCAGCTCGCGTCGGTCGCGACGTATTTCGGTTGTGTCCCGGGATTCGAGCGCGTGCTGCGGGCGGAAGGCGACGACCTGCCGCGCTTCTACGCGGCGGTCAAGGCGCTCGCGGCGCGGCCCGATGCCGAGCGGCGCGCCGCGCTGTGCACTAGCGCAGCGGAATGAGGAGCGCGGTGTTGCCGCGCCGGACCGTCAGCACGAGCGCCGGGGCGTCCTTCGCCGCTTCGCGCAAATGGCGCAGGCGACCGACCTGGGTGCTGTTGGCCTTGACGATCACGTCGTTCGCGCGCAGGCCGGCCTGGGCGGCGGGGCTTCCGGCCTCGATCGCGCGCACCAGGACTCCGCTGTCGTTCGGGGCGTCCGCGAGTTGCGCGCCGACGAGGCCGCGGTGGATGTCGGGCGTCGCAGCGTCGCCCTCGTCGCTGCTGCGCGCCGTGGTGTCCGACGGAGTCTCGGCGATGATCGCCGTCACGTGCCGCGGCTTGCCGTCGCGGATGAAGCCCACGTCGACGCTGTCACCGACGCGCAGCAAGCCGATCGAGTTCTGCAGGTCGGTATTCGACTTGACGTTCTGGCGGTTGATGGCGGTGATCACGTCGCCGGGGCGGATGCCCGCCTTGTCCGCCGGCGACCCTTGCACGACCTCCGAGACGAGCGCTCCGTTCGTGTCCTTGAGTCCGAGCGACTGGGCGATGTCGGGCGTAACCGTGTAGACGCTCACGCCGAGGAGCCCGCGCTTCACCGCGCCGTACTTCACGAGTTGTTCCATGACGTTCTTCGCCATGTTCGCGGGGATCGCAAAGCCGATGCCGATATTGCCGCCGCTGCGCGAGAGGATTGCGGTGTTGATGCCGACCAGCTCGCCGCGCAGGTTGACGAGCGCGCCGCCGGAATTGCCCGGGTTGATCGAGGCGTCGGTCTGGATGAAGTCCTCGTAGCCGTCGGTGATGCCCGAGCGGGACAGGCCGCTGACGATGCCCTGCGTCACGGTGTGCTGCAGGCCGAAGGGGTTACCGATCGCGACGACGTAGTCACCGACCTCGAGGCGGCTCGAATCGCCGAACGGCAGCTGCACGAGCCCGTCGCGTTTCACCTTGAGCACGGCAACGTCGGACGGGGTGTCGCTGCCGACGACCTCGGCCTTGAGGTCGGTGCCGTCCTCGAGCGTGACGGTGATTTCGCTCGCGTTCTCGATCACGTGCGCGTTCGTCAGCACATAACCGTTCTTCGCGTCGATGATCACGCCCGAGCCCGCGCTCTGGAACTGTCGCTCGCGCGGCCCGCCACCCGGCGGGACATCGAAGAAGCGACGGAAAAAAGGATCGTCGAGCAGCGGGTTCTGGGGTCCGCGCTGCTTGATGGTGCCGCGGGTGGCGATGTTCACCACCGCCGGCGATACACGCTTGACGATCGGCGCGAGCGTCGGTACCGGCGCCGCGCTCTGCGCGGCGGCCGGCGCGACGGGCTGCGCGAGGGGCAGGGCGAGGGTGATGGCAAAGAGCGCTGCGCGAGTCCTCATGCCCGCGATTCTAATCGGAGTCGGGAATGGTGCCAGCGCTTACGCCGCTTCGACCGTGATGCGTATCGGCTCGGCCTTCGGCTGCTTCGGG
>CADEFQ010000023.1:0-29959 GCA_902826635.1 uncultured Pseudomonadota bacterium | reverse complement strand
CGCTTACGCCGCTTCGACCGTGATGCGTATCGGCTCGGCCTTCGGCTGCTTCGGGATCGCCACCTCGAGCACGCCGTTCACCTGGCGCGCCTTGATTTCGCCGGCGAGCGCATTCTCGGGGAGCGTGAAGTTGCGCAGGAACTTCGCCTCGCCTCGATTTTCGTAGCGCCGCACGCCGCGCAGCGTCAGGACGCCCTTGTCGGCGGTGATCTCGATGTCCTTTTGCTCGACGCCGGGGAGGTCCGCGCGCACGAGGTAGCGGCTATCGTCCTCGGTCACATCGACCGTCGGCAGCCAGGCGTGGCTGCGGTCGAACTCGCGCTGCAGTCGCGTCACCAGTTGCCAGGGTTCGTAGGTCAGGGTCATGTCAGTACTCTCCGGTGCGGGGTTTGGGGGTCGCGTCCGTCGCGCCTGAGCCTGATTTGCGGCCCAAAACTGACATTTCAAGTGTTTCTTGCGCCCGGGCTTACCCACAACATATAGACATGCTGCCCACCGCTGGATGCGTGTGCACCCGCAGCAGGCGCCGCGCCCTTTGGCTGCAGAATACTTCATAACTATTTGATACTAAATGATTTAATTTTGATGTTAAAACACCCGCCCAAAGTCTTGACGGCGCGATTTCACGTATTTAGTCTCCTCTCCCCAATACAAGATCTTGTGTCGCGACAGCGTCGCAGGGTCTCCCGGGTTGGGGGTAACCGGGTGGCCACCGTCTGACAGCGGGGCCGCCGCTTTGAGAAGAAAATAGCTGGGGAGCGGCCGTTGAACAGTGTTGTGAAAATCGAACCCAAAGACCTGAGCACCATTCCTTTCCAGGAAGCCTCGCTCGACATCTGGGACAAGAAATACCGTCTCACCGCGAAGGACGGTTCGCCGATCGACGCCACCATGGACGACACCTACAAGCGGGTCGCCCGGGCGCTGGCCGATGTCGAGTCGCCCGCGGTGCGCGAAGAGTGGTACGAGCGCTTCCTGTGGGCGCTCCGTCGCGGCGCGATCCCTGCCGGGCGCGTGACGTCGAATGCCGGCGCTTTGGAGCACAAACCGGCCACTTCGACTATTAATTGTACGGTATCTGGAACAATTCGCGACTCGATGGACAACATCCTCGCGAAGGTCCACGAGGCCGGGCTCACCCTCAAGGCCGGTTGCGGCATCGGTTACGAGTTCTCGACCCTGCGCCCGCGCGGCGCCTATGTGTCGGGGGCGGGCGCCTACACCTCGGGCCCGCTGTCGTTCATGGATATCTACGACAAGATGTGTTTCACCGTGTCGTCGGCGGGTGGCCGCCGCGGCGCGCAGATGGGCACCTTCGACGTCGGCCACCCCGATGCCATGGAGTTCATCCGCGCCAAGCGCGAGAACGGCCGGCTGCGCCAGTTCAACCTGTCCCTCCTCGTCACCGACGAGTTCATCCGGGCCGTGCGCGAAAACCGCGACTGGCAGCTCGCGTTCCCGCTCTCGCAGCGCGAGTTCGAGGCGGACCAGCCCGACCTCTCCGACACGAGCAAGTTCGTGTGGCGCGAGTGGCCGACGACCGAGAACTACGTGTCGTCGGACGAAGGGCTCGTGGCCTGCAAGATCTTCAAGACCCTGCCGGCGCGTCGCATGTGGGACGTCATCATGTCGTCCACCTACGATTTCGCCGAGCCCGGCTTCATCCTGATCGACCGCGTCAACGAGCTGAACAACAACTGGTGGTGCGAGAACATCCGCGCGACCAACCCGTGCGGCGAGCAGCCGCTTCCGCCATACGGTTCCTGCCTGCTCGGCTCCGTGAACCTCACGCAGTTCGTCAGGAATCCGTTCACGGAATTCGCCGAGTTCGACTGGAACGAATACCGCGAGGTCGTCAGGATCTTCACGCGCATGCTCGACAACGTGGTCGAGGTGAACGGCCTGCCGCTCGAGCAGCAGCGCGGCGAGATCCTGCGCAAGCGCCGCCACGGCATGGGCTTCCTCGGCCTCGGCAGCACCACCACGCTCCTCGGCATGAAGTACGGCTCGCCCGAGTCGGTGAAATTCACCGAGGACGTGTCGCGCGAAATGGCGGTGGCGGGCTGGGAAGCCGCGCTCGACCTGTCGCGCGAGAAAGGCGCGGCGCCGATCATGAAAGAGGAATTCGTGGTCACGAAGGCGATGCTGCGCAAGCGGCCCGAAATGGTCGCCGACGGCTGGAAGCCGGGCGCGCGCATTCCCGGTCGGCTGCTGCACGCGAAATACAGCCGCTACATGCAGCGCGTCGCCGAGGTGGCGCCCCGGCTCGTCGAACAGCTGGCCGAAGTCGGTGCGCGCTTCACGCACCACAGCTCGATCGCGCCCACCGGCACGATCTCGCTGTCCCTCGCGAACAACGCGTCGAACGGCATCGAGCCGTCGTTCGCGCACCACTATTTCAGGAACGTGATCCGCCCGGGGCGCAAGACGAAGGAAAAGATCGACGTGTTCTCGTTCGAGCTGCTCGCCTACCGCGAACTCGTCAATCCGGACGCGATGCCCGGCGCGAAGAACGAGGCCGGGAAGCTGCCGGAATACTTCACCGCGGCCGACGAGGTTTCCCCGCGCGAGCACGTCGATATCCAGGCGGCGGCCCAGAAATGGGTCGATTCGTCGATTTCGAAGACCGCGAACGTGCCGACCGACTACAAGTACGAGGATTTCAAGGACATCTACCTGTACGCCCACGAGAAGGACCTGAAGGGCTGCACCACCTTCCGCTTCAACCCCGAGGCGTTTCAGGGCGTGCTCGTGAAGGAGGAAGACCTCAAGAACACGACCTATGTGTTCACGCTCGACGACGGCAGCGAAGTCGAAGTGCGCGGCGACGAGGAAATCGAGTATGACGGCGAGACGCACTCCGCCGCCAACCTGTTCGACGCCCTCAAAGAGGGCTACTACGGAAAGTTCTGAGCATGAGCCACATGAAGTTCGACAAGAAAATCACGAAGTACCGCGTGAAGAAGCCGGAAGACAAGACGCCCGAAGCCAAGGCCCCGCCGGCTTCCGCCAAGGTCATCCGCATGCACGAGGAAATCCAGCGTCCGGAGATGCTGGTCGGCTCGACCTACAAGATCAAGACGCCGGTGTCGGATCACGCGATGTACGTGACCATCAACGACATCGTGCTGAACGAGGGCACCGAGTACGAGCAGCGCCGCCCGTTCGAGATATTCGTCAACTCGAAGAACCTCGACCATTACCAGTGGATCGTGGCGCTCACGCGCATCATCTCGGCGGTGTTCAGGAAAGGCGGCGACGTCACCTTCCTGGTCGACGAGCTGAAGGCCGTGTTCGATCCGCGCGGCGGCTACTGGCAGCCGGGCGGCAAGTTCATGCCCTCGATCATCGCCGAGCTCGGCTACGTAATCGAGAAGCACCTGCAGACGATCGGCCTCCTGCGCACGCCCGAGCTCGACGCGCACCAGCAGAAGTTCATTGCGGAAAAGCGCGCCGAGTTCGAAGAGCGGCAGAAGCAGGCCGATGCCTTTTCGAAGTCGCATTTCCCCGAGGGTGCACAGCTGTGCGCGAAGTGCAGCACCGCCGCGGTCGTGCTGATGGATGGGTGCATGACTTGCCTCAATTGCGGGGATTCCAAGTGCGGCTGATCGCCGCCGGCCGCCAGCCGGAGTAGAGGCGGGGCGGCCCCATCGGCCGTTGCAACCTCCCGCGGCCCTTGCGCATCCAAGCGTTCGGGGGTGCGTATGCGGCTGTTCGATTTTCTGATTGCGACGCTCATTGCGATCACGACCCTGAAAGTGACGGTCGCGGCGTCGCCCGGGGCGCCATCCGATCCTGCGTCGATGTCTGTGGCCGCGCCGGCCCAGGTGGTCGTCCTCGGCACGTTTCACTTCGGCAATCCGGGTCTCGATGTCGCAAACCTGCGGGTCGATGACGTGCTTGCACCGAAGCGCCAGGCCGAGATCGGCGCCGTGCTCGACGATCTCGCGCGCTACGCGCCGACGCGCGTGCTCGTCGAGTCGCGTAACCGTGTTCCGGGCACCGCGTTTTCGGCCCGCTATCGCCAGTTCCTGCGCGGGGAGATGGCGGCCGATCGCAACGAAGTCACGCAAATCGGCTTCAAGCTCGCGCAGCGCCTGCATCACGACGAGGTTTATGCCGTCGACGTCGACGGTGAATTTCCCTTCGAGGCCGTGATGGCCTGGGCAGGGCGCCATGGGCGCGGCGCGCAGCTCGAGGCGCGCATTGCAGGCGTGCAGCGGGATGCGGCTGAAATGTCCGCGCAGCTGGCGACGCACACGGTCGCGTACATGCTGCGTCGCTTCAATGACCCGCAGCGCCTCGCTTCCGATCACGCCTTCTATCTCGACCTGCTTCAGTATGGGGCCCGCGACGAGCAGCCGGGCGTGGCGCTCGTCGCGGGCTGGACGGCGCGCAATCTCGGGATCTGCGCGCGTATCGTACAGCTGGCCCGCGCCGGCGATCGCCTGCTGGTGCTCTACGGCAGCGGTCATGCGTACCTGCTGCGCCAGTGTCTCGGCGCTGTGCCGGGCTTGCGGGTTCTCGACGCGAACGAATTGCTTCGCGCGGAGTGACTTGCGCCCGCGGCGGGATCACCGATACTGGCCTCCCGGACCAGCATTTGTCGGAGGCGCAGGGTGCGAGGTACGTTCGTTGCAGCGACGCTGGCATGCATGGCCGTTTCCGTTTGCGTCGCCGCGCCCGTCGCGAACGCGAAAACACCCGCCTTCGACATCGGGATCCTCGACGCGGCCTCGGTTGACCCGGCGCCTCGCGCGGTTGCGAGCGGCGCCTTCGATTCGAACTTCGGCCCCTACGATTACCGCGAGGCGCGCAAGCGCGGCAGCCCTTTCTGGCTGAAGCTGACGGCGCGCGAAGCGCTCACGGCAGGCAGCGCACCGGCGCTCGTGATCGAGAAAGGACGTCACCTGCAGGTGCAGGTCTTCGAGCCGCGCGCCGGTGACGGCGATAACGCGCACGCGCTCGGCGTCGCCGTGGAACTGCCCGGCTTCAGCGGCCTTCACGAAGCGGTGTACGCCTTGCCGCGCGCTCCCGCGGTGGGTGGTGCGCTGTACGCACGCGTGGTCGCGGCTCCGACGCGCGGCTCGGAGGCGTTGCGGTTCAGCCTCGGGGCGCTCGATGCGGTGCTGGCGCGCGGCGCTGCGCACGCGCGCATGATCGCGCTCGTCTTCGGCGCGCTGATGGCGGTGGCGATCGCGGCTCTGCTCACCTGGTTCGTGCTGAAAGAGCGCATTTTCCTGCTCTACGGCAGCCTCTTTGCATTGCACGCGCTCTACATCGCCTATCTCTCGGGGCAGGGATTCGACTGGCCAGGGCTGTCGGTGGCGGCGCCGCTCACGTCGCACGCCTGGAACGTGCCCGCGGCATTGAGCGGCGCGGCGGCCTGCCTTTTCGTGCGTGAGATCGCCGATCTCAGGCGTTTTTCGCGACGCGTCTACCACGCGTTCGGCGGGTTCGCGGTCGCGTTCACCGCGCTCGCGTTCTCAAATTTCCTCTCGCGCGACGGCTTCGGCGGGATCCTCGCCGCGATCGGCAATCTCGTGTTCCTTGCCGCGGCGATTTTCACACTGGTCGTCGCCTTCCTCGCCTGGCGACGCGGCAGCCGCCCAGCCGGCTGGTTCCTGCTCGCGTGGGCGCTGCTCGAGGCGGCCACGATCGCCACGGCGCTGCGACTGCTGGTCACCCGAGCCGAGAACGCGGAATTCCTGCTCTACTACGGTTTGCCGCTCTCGATGGTCGCCGCTTCGATCCTGATTGCGCTCGGTGTGGCGGATCGGCTGCGCGAACAACGCGTCGCGCTGACCGAGGCGGAACGCCACGCGCAAACCGATGCGCTCACGGGCGTACTGAATCGCCGCTCGCTGCTTATCCGGCTCGACGCGGCCTGTGCCCGCGCGCAGGCGCGCGGGCTGCCGATCGCGCTCCTTTTCATCGACCTCGATCATTTCAAGGCCATCAACGACACCTGGGGCCATCCCGCGGGCGACGCCTGTCTCGCGGCGATCATCGCGCCGATCCAGGCCGAGTTGCGCCAGTCGGACGTGATCGGTCGCTACGGCGGCGAAGAGTTCGTCGTGATCCTGAGCAGCGCCGATGTCGCAGCGGCCCACCCGATCGCGCAGCGCATCCGCGAGCGCGTTGCGGCGGTGCGTGTCGAAGGGTTCGGCGAGCCGATCCAGCTCACCTGCAGCATCGGAGTCGCGACCAGCGACAGGCTCGGCGTCTGGGGCGAGCATCTGATCGCGCAGGCCGACGCCGCGGTGTATGCCGCCAAACGCTCCGGGCGCAATCGCGTGCAGGTGGCCGAGCCGATCGCGGCCTAGGTCGCGCCCGTCATGCGCATCGCGGTCGGCGGCGTTCAGCACGAAACCAACACTTTCGCGGCGACGCAGGCCGGCTGGGACGATTTCGTCGCCGCCGACGCCTGGCCCGGGCTCACGCGCGGGCCAGCGATCTTCGACGCGGTGCGCGGCATCAACCTGCCGATTGCCGGGTTCATCGACGCCGCGCGCAGCGATCGCCACGAACTCGTCCCGCTCTCATGGTGCGCGGCGCAGCCTTCGGGGCCCGTGACGCGCGACGCCTACGAGCGCATCTCGGCGTTGCTGCTTGACGATCTGCGTGCGCACGCGCCGCTCGATGCGGTCTATCTCGACCTGCACGGCGCGATGGTGGCCGAGCACGCCCTGGACGGCGATGGCGAGCTGCTGCGCCGGGTGCGTTCGCTCGTCGGCGAGCGCGTGCCGGTGGCCGCGAGCCTCGATTTTCACGCGAACGTGTCGGCGCAAATGCTCGCGCAGGCCGATGTGCTGGTGAACTATCGCAGCTATCCGCACGTCGACATGGCCGAGACCGGAGCGCGTGCCGCCCTGCAGCTTGCTCGCGGCGCTGCGCAGCGTGCCTCGGGCGCGCCTGCCCTGAATTGCGCGCATGAGCCGCTCGATTTCCTGATTCCGCTCGTCTGGCAATCGACGCTCGTCGAGCCGATGCGCACGTTGATGGCGCGCCTCCCCGACGGTGTCGAGTTTGCGCCCGGTTTCGCGCTCGCCGACGTCGCCGAGGCGGGGCCGTGCGTCTACGGCTATGGCGACGCGACGATGGCGCGGCGGGCCGCGGCGTTCGCCGCGGAAGTGGCGGCGGCGGAGCCCGCGTTTGCGGGTCGCTTGTGGGACATCGGCGCGGCAGTGGTGCACGTGGCCGACGGCGCGGCACGCGGGCTCATGATCCTCGCCGATACGCAGGACAACCCGGGTGCCGGCGGCAACGGCGACACGACCTCACTCGTCAAAGCGCTGCTCGCCGCGCAGGTGCCGGATGTCGTGGCGGGCGTGTGGTGCGATCCCGCCGCGGCGGCGGCGGCGCATGCTGCCGGAGCCGGCGCGCGCGTCGTGCTGCGTGTCGGCGCCGGATCGCGGTTTGCGGAGGAATCCCCGATCGAAGACGAATTTGTCGTCGAGGGGTTGGGGGACGGCCGCTTCACGGGGACCGGGCCGTTCTATCGGGGCGCGCGCATGGCGCTCGGCCCCATGGCCTGCCTGCGCACCGGCGGCGGGCTGCGGATCGTCGTTGCGAGCCGCAAGCAGCAGGCCGCCGACCAGGCGATGTTTCGGCACGTCGGAGTCGAGCCGGCCGGCGCGCGGGTGCTCGTCCTCAAGAGTTCAGTGCATTTCAGGGCGGATTTCGGGCCGCTCGCGAGCGAGGTGCTGGTGGTCGCGGCCCCTGGACCGAGTCCAGCCGATACCGCCGACCTGCCGTATCGGCGCCTGCGCCCGGGCGTACGCCGCGCTTGCCAGCGAGGCTAGGGTCGTCGCTATACTCGGCCGAAGCCGCAATACAAATATTACGCGGCAAGCACGGGGATCGAACAATGTCTGACACAAAACAGGTGGGCGGCGTTACCTATACGTCGGCCGGCGCGGACTATTTCGCCCAGCGCGGCTTGCGCCGCTACGCGCGCGTGTGGTCGCTGTGGGCACTCGGGGTGGGCGCGGTGATCTCGGGCCATTATTCCGGCTGGAACTTCGGCATCGGGGTGGGCGGCTTCGGCGGCATGTTCGTCGCCGGCCTCCTGATCATGATCATGTACTGGGGGTTGATCTTCAGCCTCGCCGAGATGTCGCCCGCGCTGCCGCACACGGGCGCCGCCTATTCCTTCGCGAGAAGCGCGATGGGACCGTGGGGCGGCTTCGTCACCGGGCTCGCCGAGAACATCGAGTACGTGCTGACGCCCGCCGTGATCGTGTTCTTCATCGGCTCGTACATGACCGCGATTTTCGGCACGGGGCCGCAGTACCAGCCACTCTGGTGGCTCGGTGGCTATCTCGTGTTCCTGTTCCTGAACCTGCGCGGCGTCGAGCTGTCCTTCAAGGTCTCGGTCGCCGTGACGCTCGGCGCGCTCGCGGTGCTCGTCGTGTACTGGATCACGGCGATCCCGCATTTCGATTTCAATCGCTGGGCGCTCAACATCGGTGTCGGCCCGGACGGCGCCGCGATGGCGCTCCCCGAAGGCGGCGGCAGCTGGCTGCCGTTCGGCTGGCACGGCGTGCTCGCGGCGATGCCCTTCGCCGTGTGGCTCTTCCTCGCGATCGAGCAGTTGCCGCTCGCCGCCGAAGAATCGCACGACCCGCGGCAGGACATGCCGAAGGGGCTGATCTTCGGCATGTCGACGCTCGTCGTCTCCGCCTTCATGATCATGTTCCTGAATGCGGGCGTCGGCAGTGCCGAGGCAGGCCGGATGCAGGGCGCGTTCTCGCTCGGCACGTCGGCCGAGCCGCTGCTCGACGGCTTTCGCGTCACGCTCGGCGGGGATATCGCGAGGCTGCTCGCGCTCTTTGCGGTGATCGGCCTGATCGCGAGTTTCCACACGATCATCTTCGCCTACGGCCGGCAGATCTATTCGCTGTCGCGCGCGGGTTACTTCCCGAGCGCGTTCTCGGTGACGCACGGCGCGCACAAGACGCCGAATCGTGCGCTCTACGTCGGCACGATCCTCGGCTTCTGCGTGATGATGGTCGTCTGGTTCGCGGCGGGCGCCGAGAAGGGCGGCGCGTTCATCGGCGGCACGCTGCTCAACATGGCGGTGTTCGGCGCGATGATTTCCTACGCGATGCAGGGCCTGTCGTTCATCCTGCTGCGAAAGCGCATGCCGAACATCGCGCGCCCCTACCGCAGCCCGGTGGGTGTGCCCGGTGCGTTCGTGACCATCGTGATCGCGCTCGTGACCTTGTGGTTCCAGTTGAAGGATCCCGTGTACCGCAACGGCGTGTACGGCGCGGCGATCTGGTACGCGGTCGGCATCCTGTACTTCGCGGTTGCGGGGCGTCACAAGCTCGTGCTGTCGCCCGAGGAGGAATTTGCACTTTCGGGCGGAAAGCACGACACGACGCAGCACGGCTGAGGCGCGCGGCGCATGCAACCACGGCAGGTGAAAAGCGCGCGCGACGCGCGTGCGATCGTCGCGGAGCGCAAGCTCGCGCACGTCAAGGTCGGCGTCTTCGACGTCGACGGCGTGCTGCGCGGCAAGTATCTCTCGACGAAGAAGTTCCTCTCCGCGCTCGAGAAGGGCTTCGGATTCTGCGACGTGGTGCTCGGCTGGGATTCGAACGACCAGCTGTACGACAACGTGGCGTACACCGGCTGGCACACGGGCTATCCCGATGCGCCGGTGCGGATCGTGCCGGAAAGCTGTCGGCCGTTGCCTTGGGAGGGTGACGGCCTCTTTTTCCTGTGCGAGTTCGCGCCGCCGGCCGAAACGATCTGTCCGCGCGCAATCCTGCGTCGCGTGCTCGCGCGGGCTCGCGACATGGGCTTCGAGGTGTACGCCGGCTTCGAATACGAATTTTTCGTGTTCGATGAGACGCCCGACAGCGTGCGCGCGAAGAACTATCGGGACCTGAAGCCGATGGCGCCGGGGTTCTACGGCTACTCGGTGCTGCGCAACAGCGTGCACAGCGACTTCTATCGCCTGTTGCTCGACACCTGCGAGACGATGGATCTTTCCATCGAAGGGCTGCACGAGGAAACCGGTCCCGGGGTCATGGAAGCCGCGATCGCGGTCGATACGGGCGAGGCCGCGGCCGACAAGGCGGCGCTGTTCAAGACGTTCGCGAAGGTCCTCGCGCAGCGCCACGGCAAGATGGCGACTTTCATGGCGAAATGGTCGCGCGACTGGCCGGGCCAGAGCGGGCATATCCACCTGTCGCTGCGCCACGCGGGCAAGCGCGGCAACGCGGACAAGTCGGCGTTCTACGAGGCCGGCAAGGCGCACGACATGAGCGCGACCATGCGTCATTTCGTCGCGGGTCAGCAGCAGTTGCTGCCCGAGATCCTCGCGATGATCGCGCCCACGGTGAATTCCTATACGCGCCTGGTCCCGGGTTTCTGGGCGCCGACCGAAGCGACCTGGGGTGTCGACAACCGCACCTGCGCGCTGCGCGTGATCTCGGGCTCGGACAAGTCGCAACGCGTGGAGTTTCGCATCGCCGCCGCCGACTCGAACCCCTACCTCGCGCTCGCTGCGGCGCTATCCGCGGGCCTGCTGGGCATCGAGAAGAAACTGTCGCCGTCGGCGCCGGTCACGGGCAACGCCTACGCGCAGAAATTCCCGGCGAAGTTCCAGCTCCCGGCGACCCTGTGGGATGCCGCGCAGCGGCTCAAGGCGTCGAAGGCGATGCGCGCGGCGCTCGGCGACGCCTTCGTCGAGCACTTCGCGGCGACCCGGGAATGGGAGGAACGCGAGTTCCGCAAGCACATCACCGATTGGGAACTGGCCCGCTACTTCGAGATCATTTGAGCGCCACGCAGAAAACCGTCTCCCCGGTCGACGGGAGCCTGTACGTCGAACGCGCCTGGGCCGCCCGGGCGGAGATCGAAGCCGCGCTCGATCGCGCCGTCCTCGCACAGGCTGCTTGGCGCGCCGTGCCGCTCGCCGAACGCCGCCGTGTGCTGCACGCCTTTTGTGATGCGTTGGCCGCGCGCGCCACCGCGATTGCCACGGAGATCACCTGGCAGATGGGCCGCCCGATCGCGGCCGCACCCGGCGAGGTGCGCGGCACGCTCGAGCGCGCGCGCCACATGATCGACGCGGCCGAGGGCGCGCTCGCCGACATCGACGCCGGCGCGAAGGCCGGATTCACGCGCTTCGTGCGCCGCGAGCCGCTCGGCGTGGTGCTCACGATCGCCGCCTGGAACTATCCGTTCCTGATCGCGGTGAACAGCGTCGTGCCGGCGATCCTCGCCGGCAATGCGGTGATCCTGAAGCACTCCGCACAGACGCCGCTCGCGGCGGAGCGCTTCGCCGAGTGTTTTGCGGCGGCAGGGCTGCCGCCCGGCGTCTTCCAGGTGCTGCACGTGACGCACGCCGACACCGAGCGCGTGATCGCAGATGCGCGCGTCGGGTTCGTCGCCTTCACCGGCTCGGTGGGGGGTGGTCACGCGGTGCAGCGCGCGGCGGTTCATCGCTTTGCCGGCACGGGGCTCGAGCTTGGCGGCAACGATCCTGCCTATGTGCGCGCCGACGCCGATTTCGACCACGCGGTCGAGAACCTCGTCGATGGCGCCTATTTCAATTCCGGCCAGTCGTGCTGTGGCATCGGGCGCATCTACGTGCACGATTCCCTCTATCCGCGCTTCGTCGATGCCTTCGTTGCGCTCACCGAGCGGTATCGACTCGGGAACCCCACGGATCCCGCCACGAACCTCGGACCCCTCGTGCGTGCGAAGGCAGCCGATGAGGTGCGCACCGCGGTCGCGGCGGCCGTGGCGCTCGGCGCACGCGCGCTGATCGAGGAGCGTCGCTTCGCGGCGAGCGAGCGCGGCACGCCGTACCTCGCGCCGCAGGTGCTCGTCGATGCGCGCCAGGATGCGCCGATCATGCAGGAAGAGACCTTCGGCCCGCTCGCCGTGATCGCGCCGGTGCGAACCGACGACGAGGCGATCGCGCGCATGAACGACAGCCGCTACGGCCTCACCGCCTCGCTGTGGACCGCCGACGAGGCCACGGCGCTCGCGCTCGGCGACCGGCTCGCGACCGGCACCGTGTTCATGAACCGCTGCGACTACCTCGATCCGGCGCTCGCGTGGGTCGGCGTGAAGGACTCGGGTCGCGGGTGTACGCTCTCGGTCATCGGCTTCGAGCATTTGACGCGGCCGAAGTCCTTTCATCTGCGCACGGTGACGCGATCATGAGCGAACGGCTGGCGGCACTCGCGGGCAAATGGAACTACCCGACCACCATCCGCTTCGGCGTGGGTCGCATCCGCGAGCTGGCGGCGGCCTGCCGCGAACTCGGCATGCGCGCGCCGCTGCTCGTGACCGACGCCGGCCTCGCGCCGAGGCCGATCGTTGCCGAATCGGTCGGAATTTGCCGCGCGGAAGGCCTCTCCTGCGCGGTGTTCTCCGACGTGCAGCCAAATCCCGTCGAGGCGAACGTGGTGGCGGGCGTTGCCGCCTTCCAGGCCGGCGAACACGACGGCGTGATCGCCTTCGGCGGCGGCAGCGCGCTCGACACCGGCAAGGCGATCGGCCTCATGGTGGGCCAGTCGCGGCCGATCTGGGATTTCGAGGATCGCGAGGACTGGTACACGCGCGTCAATGTCGCGGGCATGGCGCCGGTGGTGGCCGTGCCCACGACCGCGGGTACCGGTTCCGAAGTGGGACGCTGCTCGGTGCTCACTGACCTGCGTGATCACACCAAGAAACTCATTTTCCATCCGCGCATCCTGCCGGCGATCGTGATCGAGGACCCGGCGCTCGGTGCCGGCCTGCCCGCGAACATCACCGCGGCAGTCGGCATGGATGCGCTGTCCCATAATCTCGAGGCGTATTGCGCGCCAGCGTTTCATCCGCTCGCCGACGGCATCGCGATCGAGGGCATGCGCCTCGTCAAGCAATGGCTGCCGGCCGCGGTGCGCGACGGTACCGACCTCGAAGCGCGCGCCCACATGCTGATCGCCTCGACCATGGGCGCGACCGCCTTCCAGAAGGGGCTCGGCGCAATGCACAGCCTGAGCCACCCGTGCTCGGCGAATCTCAACACGCACCATGGCCTCACGAACGGCGTCGTGATGCCCTATGTGCTCGCGTACAACGCGCCGATGATCGAGGAGAAACTCGCGCGCCTCGCCGCGTACCTCGGACTCAAGAGCGCCTCGTCCACCGCGGTGCTCGACTGGGTGCTCGGGTTACGCGAGGCGATCGGCATTCCGCACACGCTCGCCGGGATCGGGCTGCGCGAGGAACACGCGGCGGCGTTCGCCCCGGCGGCGCTCGCCGATCCGAGCACACCGTCGAATCCGCGGCCGGTCGACCTGCGCGGCTTCGAGCGGCTGTATCGGCAAGCGATCGAGGGACGGCTGATCGATGAGGGCTGATCGATGAGGGCTGAC
The DNA here is from genome assembly GCA_902826635.1 of uncultured Pseudomonadota bacterium. Taxonomy (GTDB): domain Bacteria; phylum Pseudomonadota; class Gammaproteobacteria; order Steroidobacterales; family Steroidobacteraceae; genus CADEFQ01. The sequence continues at coordinate 16,571 of CADEFQ010000023.1, read as the reverse complement.
GCCGCATGAGCGCACTCGACACGAAAATCCCGCCACCGGTCGTGACGCTGCTCGCCGGCCTCCTGATGTGGCTCGTCTCGCGCTCGCTCGCGCCGATGCCCATTCCCCCGATCGTCCGCACGTCGATGGCCCTCGTCCTCGCGTCACTGGGCGTCGCCTTCGCGATCGCCGGCGTCCTGACATTCCGGCAGGCGCGGACCACGGTCAATCCGACGACACCGGGCGCGGCGACGGCCCTCGTGCGCACGGGCATCTACCGCCTCACGCGCAATCCGATGTACCTCGGCTTGCTGTTGTGCCTCACCGCGTGGGCCATTTGGCTCGCGAACGTGTGGTCGTTCCTCGTCCTGCCAGTGTTCGTTGCGTACCTCACGCGCTTCCAGATCGTGCCCGAGGAGCGCGCCCTGTCGGCCATGTTCGGCGACGCCTACGCGGACTACGCAAGGAAAGTTCGCCGGTGGTGACGGCTGTGGCGTACCCAAAAAAACGGCCCCGCTCACAACGGGGCCATGGTCGCTTGCTTGCTGAGGAGTGCTTCTTCTTGTAGTTATCCGGCGGTGGCGCGACGGCGCACGAGCCCGAGGCCCGCGAGGCCGAAGGCGAACAGTGCGAGGGTGCCCGGTTCCGGAACCGCGACGCCGCTCACCGATTCGACCATCACCACGAAGTCGTTGTAGTCGTAGTCCCACTGGTTGCGCGCCTGGTCTTCCCAGGCCATCACGAACTCGTTGTTCGCCCAGGGGCCCGCAATCGAGTTGCCGATCTTCACCGTGTCACCCGTGCCCTGGTACGCGACCATGTGGTCGGCACCGTCGCCGTTGCGCGCGGCGTCCGAGTACCAGGTGTGGTTCGGGGTCGACAGATAGAAGCCGAAGAGATTGCCGGCGAAGTACACGCCCGTTTCGTCGAAGAGATTGCGCACCACCTGGCCGTCCTCGAGGATCGAGAATGTCGCGCGCGCCGAGGAAGTGCCCGCGGTGGCGGGGCCCGAGAAGATCTCGACGAACTTCGTCGGGTCGGTCGCGTCATAGATGCCGAAGCTGTTGATCGCGGCGTAGCCCGCGAGTTCGATGACGATCTGCGAGAACGCGCCGCCCGAACCGCCGAGCGACCACTGCGTGTCGTTCGCGTACTGGTCGGTGGCGACATTCACGCTGCTCGGCCCGCCGACGGTGATGCCGTCGAGGATCTGCTGCAGGTTCAGCTCGCCGTTTGCGCCCGAAACGTTGACGGGCGTCGCTTGCGCGGTCGCGGCCAGCGCGAGCGAGAGGCAGGCGAGGGGAAGTGTTCGCATGATCGTCATCGTGAAAAACCTTTCTGCGTCGGTGCGGCGCGGTGGCCGCTCGAGGCAGAGAGGAGCAAGGCTTGTGCCATGCTTCACGATTTGGAGATTATGTCGGCTCACGGTGCGCAATCCGGTGCCAATATGTGAGCCACGCCGCATTTGGCAGGCTGTTTGATTGCGTGGTGCAGCGGCCTCGTCGATGCGAGGCGGTCGCACTGTCAAGAATCTCGACAGTCGCGGGGCTGTGACTCTTTGGATGAGGTGGACATGGATCTGAGGAAATTGGCGTCGGCGTTGATCGCGATCGCGTTGCTCGGCGTGGCGAGCCCTGCGAGCTCGCAGTCGGCGCAGGACATCATCCCGCGCCCGCCCGAGTTGCAGGCCGACGTCGACTTCTGGATCCGCGTGTACTCGCAGATCACGACCAACGAGGGTTTCCTGCACGATGAGCGCGACCTGGGCGTGATCTACGAGACGCTGCGCTTCGCGCCGAACAGTCCGCCGAAGCAGCGATCGGAAGTCGTCGATGAGGCGCGCAAACGTTATCAGGCCATTCTCGACCGCCTTGCGACGGGAGCCGACGCCGGGTCCCTGACCACGGAAGAGGCTCGGGTTCGCAAGCTGTGGGGCAACTCCGGCGCCGAGCGGTTGCGATCGGCGCGAGACACGATCCGCTTCCAGCTCGGGCAGGCCGATCGATTCCATGCGGGTCTCGTGCGCGCCGGTGCATGGGAGGCGCATATTGCCCAGACGCTCGCCAACCTCGGCCTGCCGCCGGAGATCGCAGCGCTGCCGCACGTCGAGTCCTCGTTCAATCCGGGTGCGTATTCGAAAGTGGGGGCCGCGGGCCTGTGGCAGTTCATGCGCTCGACGGGCCGACGCTACATGCGCATCGACAGCGCGGTCGATGAGCGCATGGATCCGTTCCGCGCGACCGAAGGCGCCGCGCAGCTGCTGTCCTACAATTATCGACTGCTCGGCAGCTGGCCCCTGGCGCTCACCGCCTACAATCACGGCGCGGCGGGCATGCGCCGCGCCGCGACAGCGACCGGCAGCACCGACTACGTGCGCATCAACCGCACCTACAAGAGCGCGTCGTTCGGCTTCGCCTCGCGCAATTTCTATCCGTCGTTCCTCGCGGCGCTCGCGATCGACCAGAACCCGGAAAAATACTTTGGTCCGATCGAACGCGCGCCCGAGGCGAGGTTCAGTGAAGTGACGATGCCCGCGTATGTGCCGGTGAAGGTGCTCGAACGCAGTCTCCCGGTCGAGCGCGCGACCTTGCGGGCGCTCAACCCGGCGCTGCTGCCCACGGTCTGGAACGGCGAGCGGCTCGTGCCGCGCGGCTATCGGCTGCGCTTGCCGGGCAATGGTCCGGGCTACACGAGTGAGCAGCTGGCGCAGAAACTGCCGGCGACGGAACTGTATGCCGGGCAGATCGAGTCGCGCTCGCACCGCGTGAAGAAGGGCGAAACGCTCGCCAGTGTCGCAAAGCAGTTCCGGCTTTCGACGCGCGAGCTCGCAGCGATGAACGGGCTGTCCGTGGACGCCGCACTTCGGCGCGGACGTACGTTGCGGTTGCCGGAGCGGATGCCGACGCTCGCCTCGGCCGCACTCGCCCGCGCGGCGGGCGCGCCGGTGGCGGTCACGCCGTCGGTCGCTGCGCCGTCGGTGAGTGTTGCCGCCGTGACGAGGCCGGGTGCCGCCGCGTCCGGCGGCGCTGCGCCAACCGCCGCTGCGCCCAGTGCCGCGGCCACGGATGAATCGGCGGCGCCTGCGTCACGCGTGCACGTGGTCAGGCGAGGGGATTCGCTCTCTGCGATCGCCACGCGCAGCGGCGTCACCGAGGCGGAGCTGATGCGTATCAACGGCCTGCGCAATCCCAACTACATTTTCGAGGGCCAGCGCCTGCAACTCGCGGCGAGCGCCACGGCGCCGCCGGCCGAGGTGCAGACGGCCGCCGTGCGCGAAAGCCAGGAAGACGAGGCGGCCGTCGTCGCGAGCGTGCGCCGCGCGAGCCGGGCCGAGCCCGTATCGGCGGGCGAGGCGGAAGATCTGGGGCCGGCGCTCGTCACGGGGTCCGAGTCCGCGCCGTCGTCGACCGACGCGGTGGACTACACCGTGGCGAAGGACCACACGATCCGGGTGCTCGCCGCCGAAACGCTGGGCCACTATGCCGATTGGCTCGGGATGAGCGCGTCGCAGCTACGGCGGCTGAATGGCTTGAGCGGCGGCCAGCCGGTGCTGCTCGGGCGCAAGCTGAAGCTCGATTTCGGCAAAGTGGCGACGGCTGAATTCGAACAGAAGCGCCGCGACTACCATTACGCGCTGCAGGCGAACTTCTTCGACGCGCACCGCATCCTCGGCACCGAGATCTATGTGGTACGCCGCGGCGATTCACTGTGGAGCATCTCGCAGCGCTACGCCGCCGTGCCCACCTGGCTGCTGCAGCAATACAACCTCGACGCGGACCTCGGCGATCTGCGGCCCGGCGCGCAGATCGTGGTGCCGAGGGTGGAGGGCGTGGCGGACGCCACGAGCTGAGAAGGCTCAGCGCGTCGGGCCAGAGGCGCTGCGCCTGTACGAGAGCATCGCGGCGCCGGCGAGGAGCAGGCAGGCGATCGCGTCGGCCCACACGATGCGCGTGATCGCTGCGTTGTGCGCGGTGAGTGGCAGGGCGAGCGCGATGAAAGACAGCATGCTGATGAGGCCCGCGACCGTCGCGAGCGGACGCAGCGCCGGCCGGAGTGCCGCGGCGATCAGGAGGGCGCCGACCAGCCCGAGCAATACGGCGCGATGGCGCAACAGCAGCGCGAGGTCCGGGCCCGCAATGGCGAGCCCATAGAGCGACTGCAACGGTTCGGTGCCGGCGACGCCCACGATCGGGTAGAGGTTGATCAGACCCGGGATCAGGAACAATGCGCCGCCCAGCTTTCTCATCTCACTCCCTGATCCTCGCCGCAAATTGCGCCAGATCGGCCTTGCGCGCGCCGTCGGTCGCGAAATGATCCTCGCCGAGGATCACCTCGAACGCAACGTCGCTGCCGAGGCATTCGATCCACGCTGAATCGATCGGCATCACGTACACCACGCTCCACTCGGCGGGCGAGCGATACGGCAGGCGTGTCAAGCCAAGGGAGTCCGCCGGGGGCGCGAGCTCCTGCAATGCAGCCGAAAGCGTTCCACAGGTGACGGCTGGCGCCGCGCCTTCGCCGCTCGGCGTCGCGACCCAGAGGTACGCCGCGCGCGCGCCCATGCGATTCGTCGCGAACGGTGCGAGATAGACGAAGGGATCGGCGTTGCGCGCGCGAGGGGCCGTCGCGAGCAACAGGGCGGGCGAGGCGAGCCGGATCACCGTCGTGCCCGTGTCCCGATCGAGTCGCTCCTGCACGGCCTCGACGGCGGGCGTCGCGCAGGCCGCGAGCCCGATCGCGGCGGCGCACAGGGGCAACAGGACCCGGCGGCTCATGAGGGTCAATCGTGACGTGGCGCACGCTCCGGCGCAATCCGCGGCCGTTGTCGCCACGGCGTGACAGCCGCACGGTCGCCTCCGGGCCGCCCCGTACCTATAATCCCCACCATGAGGCGAACGGTCCGCTTGATGTCGATGGTCGCGCTGCTCGCGGGTGCGCTCGTCGCCGTGCCCGGTGCAGCGGATGGCTTGCCGGGGGCGCAGCGCGTTGCGGTCGTGCAGCCGGCGGCGGAAAGCCTGCCGGTCGCGGACAGGGTCGTCGTGCTGAAGGGCGAGCGCCGCCTGCAGTTGCTGCGCCATGGCCAGGTGTTGCGCGATTACAAGATCGCGCTCGGCCTGAACCCGGTGGGCCACAAGGAGCGCTCCGGCGATTTCCGCACGCCCGAGGGCAGCTATTACCTCACGCGGCGCAACGCGCGCAGCGACTTCTTCCTCTCGATCCAGGTTTCCTATCCGAACGCGGCCGATGCGCGCAACGCGCGCCGAAACGGCTGGCAAGCCGGCGGCTCGATCATGATCCACGGCCTGCCGAACGAGCTGAAGCGCACGCCTGAATACTACGAGCGCACCGACTGGACCGACGGCTGCATCGCCGTCTCGAACGCGGACATGCTCGAGATCTGGCTCCTCACGCCCGACAACGTGCCGATCGACATCCGCCCCTGACACGCGTTAGCGTGGCGGGGATGGAAACCAGCATCGTCATCCCCGAGTTCGTCGACGCCCGCATCGGGCCGCGCGGCAGTCTCGAGACCCTCTCCCAGGAAGAGATCGACCAGCTGCTCGATTCGAGCCAGCGCGGCCTCTACCCGCTCTTTCGCCAATGCGTGCTCGCCGTGCTCAATTCCGGCAGCGAGACCGACAACGCGCGCGAAATCTTCGAACGTTACCGCGATTTCGGGATCGAGATCGTGCGCCACCCCTGGGGCATCAAGCTCGCGATCCGCAACGCGCCGGCGATGTCTTTCGTCGACGGCGAGATGATCCGCGGCATCAAGGAGCACGTGTTCTCGGTGCTGCGCGACGTGGTCTTCATCTCGAACGAGATCCACGACAGCACCCGCTTCGACCTCACGGACCCGAAGTCGATCACCAACGCGGTGTTCCACATCCTGCGCAACGCCCATGCGCTCGATCACAAGGCGCAGCCCAACCTCGTCGTGTGCTGGGGCGGCCATTCGATCAGCCGCGAGGAATACGACTACACGAAAAAGGTGGGCTACGAGCTCGGCCTGCGCGGCCTCGATGTGTGCACGGGCTGCGGTCCGGGCGCGATGAAAGGCCCGATGAAGGGCGCCAACATCGGTCACGCGAAGCAGCGCATCCGCGGCGGGCGCTACATCGGCATCACCGAGCCCGGCATCATCGCCGCCGAGCCGCCGAACCCGATCGTGAACCAGCTCGTGATCATGCCGGACATCGAGAAGCGCCTCGAGGCGTTCGTGCGCCTCGGCCACGGCGTGATGGTTTTTCCGGGCGGCGCGGGCACGGCGGAGGAAATTCTCTACCTGCTCGGCATCCTCCTCGATCCGGAGAACGCGCAGCAGCCGATGCCGGTGATCCTCACGGGCCCGAAGGACAGCGGCGCGTATTTCGAGCGCATCGCACAGTTCCTCGAAGGCACGGTGGGCAAGGCTGCGCTCTCGCGCCTCAGGATCGTCCCGGGCGACCCGGCCGAGGCCGCGCGGCAGATGGCGCGTGCCCTCGAGGACGTGCGCGAGCACCGCCGCAGCGTCAACGATTCCTACAACTTCAACTGGCTGCTGCGCATCCGCCCGGATTTCCTGCTGCCGTTCGCGGTCACGCACGAGTCGATGCGCGCGCTCGATCTGCACCGCAACCTGCCGCCGTACCAGCTCGCGGCGAACCTGCGCCGCGCGTTCTCGGGGATCGTGACCGGCAACGTCAAGGACCACGGCATCAAGGCGATCGAAGCGCGCGGGCCCTACGAGCTGAGCGGTGATCCGGAAGTGATGCGCCTGCTCGACGACTTGCTGCGCGCCTTCGTCGCGCAGGGGCGCATGAAATTGCCGGGCTCCGAATACAAGCCCTGCTACCGTCTCGTTGCATGACATAACGCCGCGTGGGCGCGCGGCGCGCCTGGTCGTGACGCAGTTCCTGTCGGCGCGCGCGCGCGTTCCCTACGCTCAGCGTCGCAGCTCGCAGCTGCGGATGTACGTCATGAAAATCTCAGGTGGAAAGAACAGCGAAGTCCCGGTGGCCGCAGGCGCGACGCCCGCGCCGACCGGCAGCGATTTCGCCAACTGGTCCGAGCGCATGCAGCGCGCGCGGGGCCGTCACGCCGCCATCACCCGCAATCTCTACACGTGGTCGAGCTACAAGAACTGGGCCGAACGCGTGAAGACCGACTGGGACAGCGGCGAAGAGAAATAGGCCCGGGCGCGCTCAGCTCGCCGACACCGCACCCGCGACCACGGGCGCGACTTCCTCTGCAATCCGCGGCGGCTCGGCTTCGAGCCAGCGTATCAGCGGGCCCCACTGCTCGAGGTCCTCACGCACCGTGTAGCTCTTCATCTCGTGGATGCCGATGCCGAGCTCGGCGCTGCGCACATAGCTCTGCGAATCGCGGAATGTCGCGACGATCGGGATGCCGAGCGTCTCGAGGAAGCGCATCAGCGCCTGGTAGATCAGGGTGTTGCGACGCACCCGGTTCGCGATCACGCCGATGCGGTTGTCGCCGCGGCGGATCTTCGCAACGAGCAGCAAGTCCGCGATGCACTTCGACGCCGCGTGGATGTCGATGTCGGAAGGCAGCACCGGCACGATGATCTTGTGCGCGTCGCGCGTGATATCGGGGAAGCCGTGCGAAGGCACGGCGGCCGGCGTATCGACCACCACGCGCCCGGTGCCTTCCGGCGCGCGCAGCTGAAAGCTGCGGGTGAGACGCGTGTCACGCTCGAAGGCCGCAACCGCGCGGATCTCGGGCAGGGTGGGCGGGCGCTTCCTGATCCAGCGCATCGCCGAGCCCTGCGGGTCGAAATCCATCAGCAGCGGCACGAGCCCGCGCGTCGCGAAGTAGCTCGCCAGATTAATTGCAATGGTCGTTTTACCCGATCCGCCTTTCGGGTTCAGCACGACGATGCGTTGCGGGCCTTGCATCCTTCGGGAAGCCTACACTGTGAGACCGCGCACGGCGAGCCGGGCCGACGCCGACTACGCTTTCGCCTCATGGAGCGCATGCTGTTGCTGTGGGACGAGTTCGACGACTGGTTCGGCGCGGGGCGCCATGTGGTCGTCACGGCATTCGCCGGACCGCTCGGCTGGCTGCGCGGCCGCCGATAATCACGCGCTGAGCGGACCCACCCCTTGATTTTCCCGCGCGGGGCCCTACATTCCCCGCGCCATGACCGTTACTGCCACCGAAACGCGCGGCTTCCAGGCCGAAGTCCGTGAGCTGCTGAAGCTCATGATCCATTCCCTGTACAGCCACAGGGAAATCTTTCTCCGCGAACTGATCTCGAACGCGTCCGATGCGAACGACAAACTGCGCTTCGCATCGCTCGCCGAACCGGCCCTGCTCGCCGGCGAAACTGAACTCGCGATCTGGATTGAAGCCGACGAGAAGGCCGGCACGCTGACCGTGCGCGACAACGGCATCGGCATGACGCGCGAGGAGGCGATCGAGCACCTCGGCACCATCGCGAAATCAGGCACGGCGGAGTTCTTCCGGCGGCTCACGGGCGATGAGCAGAAGGATTCGCAGCTGATCGGCCAGTTCGGCGTCGGGTTCTATTCGTCGTTCATCGTGGCGGACGAAGTCGAGGTGCTCACCCGAAGGGCGGGCGCGGCGATCGGCGAGGGCGTGCGCTGGGCCTCGAAGGCGGACGGCGAGTTCACGGTCGGGACGATCGAGCGCGCCGAGCGCGGCACCAGCGTCGTACTGCACCTGAAGGACGAGGCGCGCGAGTTCCTCGACGCCTTTCGCCTGCGCTCGCTCGTGCGCCGCTATTCGGATCACATCGCCTTCCCCGTCCGGATGCGAGAGGAAGGCGCCGCGTCGCTCGATTACGAGGCGGTGAACCAGGCGAAGGCGCTGTGGAGCCGCCCGCGTACCGAAATCACGGACGAGGAGTATCGCGATTTCTACCAGCACGTGGCGCACGACTTCGAGCCGCCGCTCGCGTGGAGCCACAACAAGGTCGAGGGCCGGCGCGAGTACACGAGCCTGCTGTACCTCCCCGCGCGCGCGCCGTTCGACCTGTGGCAGCGCGAGACTCCGCGGGGCCTCAAGCTCTATGTGCGCCGCGTCTTCATCATGGACGACGCGGAGTTCCTGCCGCCGTTCCTGCGCTTCGTGCGTGGGCTCGTCGATTCGAACGACCTGCCGCTCAACGTCTCGCGTGAGCTGCTGCAGCAGAACGCGGATGTCGAGGCGATGCGGGGCGCGCTGGCGAAGCGCGCGCTCGATCTCATCGGCAAGCTCGCCGCCGATGACGATGCCGGGAAGTACGCGGGCTTCTGGCGGGAATTCGGCGCGGTCCTGAAGGAAGGCGTCGCGGAAGACGAGGCGACGCGCGACAAGCTGCTGCCGCTGCTGCGTTTCGCGAGCACGCAGGGCGAGGGCGATACGGCGAGCGTCAAGCTCGCGGACTACCTTGCGCGGCTGCGGCCGGGACAGGAGCAGATCTATTACCTGATCGCCGACAGCGTCGCCGCGGCGCGCACCAGCCCGTACATCGAGCGGCTCGCGGCAAAGGGCGTCGAGGTCCTGCTGCTCGCGGACCGGATCGACGAGTGGGTGATGTCGCGCCTCACGAGCTTCGAGGGCAAGCGCTTCCAGAACGTGACGCGCGGCGATCTGGATCTCGGCCAGATCGATGCGGCCGAGGGCGCGCGCCACGACGCTGCGGTGAAGGAAAGCAAGCCGCTGCTGAAGCGCATCAAGGACGCGCTCGGTGATCGCGTCACCGAAGTGCGCGTGAGCCGGCGCCTTGCGGACACGCCGGCCTGTCTCGTGCTCGGTGAACACGACCCGGGCGCACAGATGCGCCGCCTGCTCGCGAACGCGGGCCAGGACGTGCCGGCGCTCAAGCCCGTGCTCGAGGTGAACGTGGAGCACCCGCTCGTGCAGCGGCTCGAGCAGCTCGAAGCGGGCGAGGCCTTCGATGAGCTCGCGCTGCTGCTGCACGATCAGGCGGCGCTCGCCGAGGCCGGCGAAGTCGCCAATCCCGGCGATTTCGTGCGGCGCCTCAACCGGGTGTTGTTGCAGCTCGCCGCCCTGCGATAATGCCCGCCTGACTGCGGGAGGCCCGCCATGACCGATACCAAGCGACTCGAAGCATTGCGCGCGAAGCTGTCACCGCTCGCGTTCCAGGTGACGCAGGAAAAGGGCACCGAGCGCGCGTTCAGCGGCGAATACAACGCCAACAAGGCGCCAGGCACCTACCGCTGCGTCGTGTGCGACACCGCGCTCTTCAGCTCCGACACGAAATACGACTCGGGTTCGGGCTGGCCGAGCTTCTGGCTGCCGCTCGCGGGCGATCGCGTCACCACCACGCGCGACACGAGCCACGGCATGCTGCGCGTGGCCGTCGATTGCGCGAAGTGCGGCGCGCACCTCGGCCATGTCTTCGACGACGGCCCGCAGCCGACCGGGCAGCGTTTCTGCATCAATTCCGTTTCGCTCGATTTCAAACCCACCGGGGAGCCGCGCTGAATGTCCACGACCCGTTGCTGTGCCCTGTTGCTCGCCTTGCTGCCGCTCGCCGCGTGCAGCGCCGCCGAAGAGCCCACACCCGCCGACAAGAAGGAGTCCACCGCTGTGTCCGTCGCCATCACCGATCTGAAGGAAGGCAGCGGCGCGGCTGTCGGGGCCGGCCAGGGGGCCGTGGTGCATTACACCGGCTGGCTGTACGACGCCGCCGCGCCCGAGAACAAGGGCAAGAAGTTCGACAGTTCGCGCGATCACGGCCAGCCGTTCACGTTCCATATCGGCGCAGGTGAAGTGATTGCGGGTTGGGACCAGGGCGTCGCGGGCATGAAGGTCGGCGGTCAACGCCGCCTCGTGATTCCGCCCGAGCTCGGCTACGGCGCGCGCGGTGCGGGCGGCGTGATCCCGCCCGGCGCGACGCTCGTGTTCGACGTCGAACTCGTAGGAATCCAGTGATCGCCGCCCGCACGGTGCGCGCGGCCGCGGCGGGTGCCCTCGGGGTCTGGCTTGCGCTGCCTGCGGGCGCGGCGACCCTGATCCACGCCGGTCGCGTGATCGACGGCGTCACTGATCGGGTGGCGGAGCGCCAGACGATCGTGGTCGATGCCGGCAGGATCGTCGCGATCGAGCCGGGCTTTCGTGCGGCAGCCACGGGCGATCAGGTGATCGACCTGAGCTCGGGCACGGTGCTGCCGGGCCTGATGGACATGCACGTGCACATCACGAGCGAGAACAGCCGCGCGAGCGAGCTGAACCGCTTCAAACAAGACGCGGCGGACATCGCGCTCGACGGCGTCGTGTACGCCGGGCGCACGCTGCTCGCCGGCTTCACGACCGTGCGCGACCTCGGGTCGTCGTTCAACACCGATATCGCGCTTCGCAACGCGATCAATGCCGGCAAGGTGCCGGGGCCGCGCATCTTCGCGGCCGGCAAGGCGATTGCCTCAACCGGCGGTCATGGCGACCCCTCGAACGGCATGGCCGACTACCTCGGGCAGGACGACAACGGGCCGACCGAGGGCGTGGCGGATGGCGTCGCGGATGCGATGCAGGCCGTGCGCCAGCGCTACAAGGACGGCGCGGACGTCATCAAGATCACCGCCACGGGTGGCGTGCTCTCGATCGCGAAGAACGGCATGAACCCGCAATTCACCGAAGAGGAAATCCGCGCGATCGTCGCGACGGCGCACGACTACGGCTTCACGGTGGCCGCGCACGCCCACGGCACCGAAGGCATCAAGCGCGCCATCCGCGGCGGCGTCAATTCGATCGAGCACGGCACCTTCCTCGACGACGAAGCGATGCGCCTGATGAAAGAGCGCGGCACGTTCTATGTCCCGACGATCAGCGCGGGGCAGTACGTGTACGAGCGCGCGCAGGAGCCGGGCTTCCTGCCCGAGCTCGTGCGGCCGAAGGCGCTCGCGGTGGGCCCCCAGATCCAGAAGACCTTTGCGAAGGCGTGGAAAGCGGGCGTCCCGATCATGTTCGGCACCGACACCGGGGTCTCCGCGCACGGCCAGAACGCGCGCGAGTTCGCGCTGATGGTCGAGGCGGGCATGCCCGCGATGGCGGCGATCAAGTCGGCGACCAGCGTGCCGGCGAAGTTCCTCGGTATCGACGATCACGTCGGCAGCGTCGCGGTCGGCAAGCAGGCCGATCTCGTCGCGGTGCGGGGCGATCCGCTCGCGGACATCACAGCGATGCAGCGCGTCAGCTTCGTGATGAAAGAGGGCGTCGTCTACAAGGCGCCGTGATGGCGCGCAGCCGCAGCCTGATTGCGGGCCCCGCCGGACAGCTCGAGGTCCTGCTGGAGGAGCCCGCAGCGGGCGCCGCTCGCGCCTTCGGCGTCGTGTGCCACCCGCACCCGCTACAGGGTGGCACCCTCGACAACAAGGTCGTCTACAGCCTCGCACGCGCGCTGCAGGACGTCGGGCTGCCTACGCTGCGCTTCAACTATCGCGGCGTCGGCCAGAGCGAGGGGGTGTACGACGAAGGGCGGGGCGAGACGCTCGATGCGCTCGCCGTCGCGGCCCATGGCGAGGCTCGCTGGCCCGGCCTGCCGGTCTGGTTCGCAGGCTTCTCGTTCGGCGGCTTCGTCGCGATCAACGCCGCGCACCAGCGCGCGGCCGAGCGCGTGGTGGCCGTGGCGCCCGCCGTGGGCCGGCTCTCGACGTTCAAAGTGGAGGGGCCGCCCTGTCCCTGGCTCCTGATACAGGGCGATGCCGACGAAGTGCTGGCGCCCGACGCGGTGCTCGAATGGGCGAGCCAGCAGGCACCCGCGCCCGAGATCGCCGTGTTCCCCGGCGTCGGGCATTTTTTCCACGGTAGGCTCAACGAGCTGCGCGATCGCGTGGTCGCGTTCGCGCAAGGCGCGCGCGCCGGCGCCTGAAGCACAACCTGAAACGCAAAAAGCCCGGCCGGGTGACCCCCGCCGGGCTTTCTGGCGAAGCAAAGGCGTTCGGCCTTAGTTCACGAAGGCCTTGAGGCTCTTCAGCGGCATCGCGCGGACCTTCTTCGAGGCCGGCTTCGCCTTGAAGGTCATCTTCTCGCCCGTGAACGGGTTTACACCCTCGCGCGCCTTGGTGGCGGGCTTCTTCACGACCTTGAGCTTCAGCAGGCCGGGCAGCGTGAACAGCCCGTTGCCGCGCAGGCTCTTGCGGATCACGCCCGACAGCGAGTCGAACACGGCCGAGACCTGCTTGCGCGACAGATCGGTGTCCTTGCAGATCGTCGCAAGGATTTCGGACTTCGTCGGTGCGCCACCTTTTTTCGCCATTGCCTGTTCTCCTGAAATTATTTGGTTGCTTACGCGGCGCGCAAGCCGCGCGATCGCGAATCGGGCGGCAACATAGCACATGGGTAAGCGCGCGCAAACGTTTTTTTCGTCACCGGGTGGTCGTCAAACCACTTGTTTTCCAGTACTACGCGCGCACCCGCGCCGGCCGTGGCGCTCGTGTCGTGCTCGATTCTCGATGAATGACACGAGGTAAGCCCATGATGTTCTCGCTCATCCTCGCAACAGGATCAGCAACGCCTGCAGCGCGATGCACGCCCAGAGCGGCGAAAGATCGAGTCCAGCGACCGACGGAAGGCGCCGGAAAGGCCGCAGGACCGGCTCGCACAGCGAGGTGAGGAGCGCGGACACCGGCGAGTACTGCCCGGGTGCGATCAGCGAGATGAGCGCGTAAAGGACGATCGCGTAGAAATAGACCCACAGCAGCTTGGTCAGCAAGCCGACGGCGGTGAGGCGGAGCCAAGTGAGCGCGGGCGGCAGCTCGCCGATGCGCAGCGCGTAGAGGATTCCGACTTCCGCGAGCGCGATCAGCAGCACCGCGACAATCGAGGCGGTGTCGAATTTACCGGCAGGCGGCAGGATGCGGCGCAGCGGCAGCACCAGCGGATTCGTCAGCCGCACGACCGCCTCGGCGATCGGATTGCGGAAGTCCGCCCGCACGAGCTGCAACAGCAGACGCAACAGGAAGACGAAAAAGACGAGCGACAGCAGCGTCTCGACGACATAGAACAATGCGCTCACGAAACCTCCGCCAGTTCACGACCCCGCTTCACCGCCGCATCGACCGCTGCCGCCACGATGTCGCCAAATTGCGCCACGGCGAACGCGCGCAGGGCCGCCTCCGTGGTCCCGCCCTTCGAAGTGACCTCCGCGCGCAAGCGCGCGAGGTCGCCGTCACTCTCATGCGCGAGGCGACCGGCGCCGTGGAGCGTGGCGACCGCCAGCCGGCGCGCGGTTCCCGGGTCGAGCCCGAGGCGCGCGCCGCTTTGCGCGAGATGTTCCGCCAGCAGGAAGAAGTAGGCCGGGCCGCTGCCGGACACCGCGGTCACGACGTCGAGATCGTCCTCGCTCGCCACCCACACCGTCTCGCCGACCGCCGCGAGCACCGCTTGCGCGCGCTGCCGCGCTTCGGCGGGCGTGTCCGGCGGGGCATAGAGGCCCGTGACCCCGGCGCCACAGAGCGCGGGGCGGTTCGGCATCGCGCGCACGATTGGCCCGCCTGCGCCACACCAGCCGGCGAGGGACGCGACGCGCACGCCGGCGGCGATCGAGATGACGAGGGGTCGGCGCTTCGCGAGCAGCGGCCCAAGAGGCGCCAGCACCTCGCCCATGACCTGCGGTTTCACCGCCAGGACGAGGATGTCGGCGCCGGCCGCAATCTCGGTGTTGTCCGCCGCGGTGCGAAGGCCGAAGTCGGCATGCAGCGCGCTGCGCGTGGCCTCGAAGGGGTCCGCGACGGCGAGATGGGAGGGCAGGGCGCCGCGCGCGATCAAACCTGCGATGAGCGCACGGCCCATGTTGCCGCCGCCGATGAATGCGATGTGCTGTCCGGACATGCGCGAATGTTACCGCGGACCGAAGACGGCGGTGCCGATGCGAACGAGCGTCGCGCCTTCGGCGATCGCGGCGCCGAAGTCGCCGCTCATGCCCATCGAGAGCGTGTCGACGTGGTGGCCCTCCGCGCGCAGCGCCTCGAAAGCGCCGCGCAGCAGCGCGAACCAGTGACGCTGGCGCGCGGGGTCCGTTTCCTCGGGCGGCAGGCACATGAGGCCGCGCAGGGCGAGGCGGGGGAGTGCGTGGATCGCGGCCGCGAGCGCCGGCACCTCGGTGGGCGCGACGCCGGCCTTGCCGCTCTCGCCGGCGACGTTCACCTGGATGCACACGTTGAGCGGCGGCGCGTGATAGGGGCGGTGCGCCGCCAGGCGCTCGGCGAGCTTCACCCGATCAACGCCATGCGCCCAGGCGAAATGCTCGGCGACGGCGCGTGTCTTGTTCGCCTGCAGGCGACCGATGAAATGCCAGGTGAGCTCGAGACCCGCGAGCGAGGCGATCTTGGGTAACGCCTCCTGCAGGTAGTTCTCCCCGAAGTGCTCGACGCCGACGGCCGCCACCGCGCGCACACTTTCGGCCGGGTGTCCCTTCGCGACGGCAAGCAGCGTGACGGAGTCGACATTCCGGCCGCACTGACCCGCCGCGGCGGCGATGGCGGCGCGCACCTTTCGCACGTTCGCAGCCAAATTCTGCGGACCGATTAACATATTGGACGCAGACCCCCTCCGCTATACTGCGACCGCTTCTTGCGAGGATTTTGCATGGCCGTCGATATCGCGCAACTGCTTGCGTTTGCCGTCAAGAACAACGCCTCGGACCTGCACCTTTCATCGGGTGTGCCGCCGATGATCCGTGTCGACGGCGACATGAAGCGCATCAACATGCCGTCACTGTCCCACAAGGAAGTGCACAGCATGGTGTATGACATCATGAACGACAAGCAGCGCAAGTCGTACGAAGAATTCTTCGAGACGGACTTTTCGTTCGAGATTCCGAAGCTCGCGCGCTTTCGCGTCAACGCCTTCAACCAGAACCGCGGCGCCGGTGCGGTGTTCCGCAATATTCCCTCGACCATCCTGTCGCTCGACGACCTCGCCGCGCCGAAGATCTTCCGCGACCTGTGCATGCTGCCGCGCGGCCTCGTGCTCGTCACCGGCCCGACCGGCTCGGGCAAGTCGACCACGCTCGCCGGCATGGTCAACCACTGCAACGACAACCGGCCGGACCACATCCTCACGATCGAGGACCCGATCGAGTTCGTCCACGAATCCAAGCGCTCGCTGGTGAACCAGCGCGAAGTGCACCGCGACACGCTCGGCTTCAGCGAAGCGCTGCGTTCGGCGCTGCGCGAAGACCCCGACGTGATCCTCGTCGGCGAAATGCGTGACCTCGAGACGATCCGCCTCGCGCTCACCGCGGCCGAAACCGGCCACCTCGTGTTCGGCACCCTGCACACGAGCTCGGCGGCGAAGACCATCGACCGCGTGGTCGACGTGTTCCCGGCGGCCGAAAAGGAAATGGTGCGCTCGATGCTCTCGGAGTCGCTGCGCGCCGTGATCTCGCAGACGCTGATGAAGCGCATCGGCGGCGGCCGCGTGGCCGCGCACGAAATCATGATCGGCACGCCCGCGATCCGTAACCTCATTCGCGAGGGCAAGATCGCGCAGATGTACTCCTCGATCCAGACCGGCCAGGCGCAAGGCATGCAGACGCTCGATCAATGCCTGACCGAGCTCGTGCAAAAGGGAGTCGTAAGCAAGGAAGAAGCGCGGTACAAGGCGCAGAACAAGGATGCACT
>CADEFQ010000022.1:19502-56780 GCA_902826635.1 uncultured Pseudomonadota bacterium | reverse complement strand
CCGCGCTGCGCGAGGTAGGCGGGGCTTGCACAGACGACTTGTCGAACCTGGCCCAGCCGTGTCGCGACCAGGCCGCTGTCCGGAAGCTCCCCGATGCGGACGGCAACGTCGATATGTGCTTCGGGCATGCCGAGTATCCGATCGTCGAGCACCGCGCGGACCCTGACGTCTCGCCAGACCGCGAGGAACTCCGCGACGACCGGCACGAGGTGCAGGCGGCCGAGCACGATCGGGGCTGTCACGACCAGCTCGCCGCACGGTGCACGGTACTCGCCCGACGCGATGCGTTCGGCCTCGCCCACGTCTTCGAGAACGCGCTTGCAGGCGGCGTAATAGGATCGCCCTGCATCCGTCAGGCTCAGCTTGCGCGTGGTACGAGCGAGCAACGGCGCCCCGATGTACAGCTCGAGATCTGAAACTTTGCGGCTGACTGTCGCGAGCGGCATCCCCAGCTTGCGGCCGGCTGCCGAGAGGCTGCCGGCTTCCACCGCCGTTGCAAACACGAGCATCGCGCCGAGCCGGTCCATGGCCCTTCCGAAACATGGGAGACTGAATCCCGATCTTGCCATCTGGCGTCGACGCAGGAAACACCGTAGCGTCCGCGCCATGACGATCGGCCAGGTGACGCGCAGGAACGCAATGGTCGGGGTCGCAGCCTTGACGGCCGGCGCTCTGGGTGGTCGAGCGAGCGCATCGGCAGATTTCGAGAAGGATCGATTCGTCGCGGAAGTCCGTGGAGCGAATCGGGAAAGCGATGCGCAGGCGGCCGTCGCAGAAGTGCTGAAGCGCGCCATCGCCACGCCCGCCGCCGTGCTCGCGACACTGGGTGAGCCGGCGACCGCGGGGATCCATGTCCTCTACAAGGACTCGGGCCTGACGATCCTGAATGTCATCTGGGCGCCGCTGATGGTCCTCCTGCCCCACGACCACAACATGTGGGCAACGATCGGCATCTACACGGGACGTGAAGACAACATCACGTGGCGCCGCGCCGGTTCCGTCATCGAGGCAACGGGCGCCGCCGCATTGTCCACGCGGGACGTCCTGTCACTGCCGAACGACGTCATTCATTCCGTCATCAATCCGATCGAGCGACTGACCGGCGCAATACACATCTACGGCGGAGACTTCTTCGCCCCCGGTCGCAGCGAATGGGACGCCGCGACCCTGAAGCAGAGGCCGTTCGATCTCGGGAATGCGCTGCGAACCTTTCGCGAAGCGGACGCCCGATTCCCGCGCGAGCCGCTTACTGATCCCTGAGCGCAACGATCGGGTCAAGCCGCGCCGCGCGCCGCGCGGGCCAGCTCACGAAGGCGAGGTTGACCACGATCGCCGTCACGAACGCGAGCGCCGCGTTGCCGGCGTCGAACACGAACGGCAGCGCGGCACGCGCCGCGATCACCTTTGCGGCGAGCCAGCCGAGCGCGAGCCCGAGCGCCGCGCCCGTGACCGCGAGCACCATTGCCTCGAAAGCGAACTGGTAGAACACGTCCGCCGCGGTGGCGCCGAGCGCACGACGCGTGCCGATCTCGCGCGTGCGGTCGCGCACCGTGATCCAGGCCATCGCGAGCACGCCCACGCCCGCGACCAGCAGCGCCGACAGCCCGATCCAGCGCACGAAAAACCCGAGGCGGTTCGATGCGGCAAGACGGGTATTGCCGAGCTCCTGCTGGTTCAGCACCGAAAAATCGTCGGGCTTGAACGCCCCGGTGCGATGCCGGTCGCGGAGCAGTTCGGTGATGTCGCGCACGGCGGCCGGCATCGCGCCGAAATCGCCGATTTCGAGCACCAGCGAGTTGTAGTAGTCGACGTTCAGCAGGCGCCGCATCGCGGCGGACAGCGGCACGTAGACCTGGGCATCCTCGTTGGTTGCATCGAGCCCCTGGCCCCGCTCGGCGAGCACACCGATCACCTCAAACGGTACGCGGTTGATGAACAGGCGTTCACCGAGCGGCGACGCCTCGCCGTAGAGATCCCTGGCGACGGTCGCGCCGAGTAGGGCGACGCGCGCGGCGCGCCGCAGCTGTGCGTCGTCAAAGCCTTCCCCTGCTTCGACGGCCCAGTGTTTGATGCGGAAAAAGTCGGGCTCGCAGCCGACCACCGGCGATACCTTCGAAAGTCCTGCGGCCTTCAATCGCAGGCCCGAAGAGACGAGCGCGGACGAACGCACAATGGCCGGCAGCTCGCGGCGCAGCGCGCGATAGTCCGCTTCGCGCAGCGTCGTCGCGATCGTGCCGCTGCGGGCGCGCCCACCGGTGCTGCGATCCTGCAGCGCCGAGACGACGACGACATTCGTGCCGAGCCGCGCCACCTGGTCGATCACCTGCTGGCGCCCGCCCGACGCGTAGCTCACTGCGGCGATCGAGCCCGTGACGCCGAGCGCCGCGCAGGCGATCACGAGCAGCGAGCGGGCGCGGTAGCGCCACAACTGGCGCCACGACGCGGCGGTGAGATGCCGATAGCGGCTCAGCTGCGCAGCGCCTCGATCGGGTCGACGTTGGCGGCTTTCCAGGCGGGGTACAGGCCGAAAACGATGCCGACCGCGACCGACAGCGCGACGGCGCCGCCGATCATGCTCCACATGTAGGCGGGCGGCAGTTTCTGCAGCAACGCGCCCACCGTGGCGCCGCCGGCGCCGATCAGGATCCCGATTGCGCCGCCGAGTGCCGAAATCAGCGTCGCTTCGACGAGGAACTGTCGCATCACGTCGGCACGCGTCGCGCCCACCGCGCGGCGCACACCGATTTCCCGCCGCCGCTCCGATACGCCGATCAGCATCAGGCTCATGATCACCGCGCCGCCGATCAGGGTTGCGATCACGGCGACGCCGGTCACGACCTTCGACAGCGTGGTGCCCACTTTCGAAATCTGCGCGAGCGTCGCGCGCGGGCTGCCGACCGTGAAGTCGTCCTGCGCCGGCGGGATGATCCGGTGCCGCTCGCGCAGCAGCGCCCGCACGTCCTCGGCGACGCGGTCACTCGCGTTCGCATCATTCAACTGCACGACCAGCGTCGTCAGGTAATCACGGTTGAACAAACGCTTCGACGCCGTCGACACCGGGACGACGAGCATGTTGTCGAGACTCGCGCCGCCCGGACCCGCGCCGCGCGACGCCATGACGCCCTTCACCTGGAACGGCACGTCGGCGATGCGGATCACCTTGCCGAGCGGGTCCTCGCCCTGAAAGAGCACGCGCGCGACATCGGCGCCGATCACCGTCACGCGCGCGAGCGAGCGGTCGTCCTCCTCGGAGAGGTGCGCGCCGCTCGCGACGCTCTCGCCGCGGACATCCGCCCAGTTGGGCGACACGCCGAGCACGAGCGGCACCGTCGTCGCGTCGCGATAGCTGACGTCGAGGTCGAAGGCCTGCTGCACGAGGGCGACGCGCTTCACGCCCGGCACACCCGCGGCAATCGCGGGGCCATCGGGGAACTTGAGTGAGGGCTCGACCGAGCCGAGTGACGGCATGCCGCGCGTGCTGCCGGCGCCGGGGCGGATGGTGAGCGTATCGAAGGTGCCGAGCATGCGCTTGAACTGGCGCAGGGTTTCCTGCCGCGTCGCTTCACCCACCGACGCGAGCGCCGTGAGCGCAGCGATGCCGACGATCACGCCGAGCATCATGAAGAAACTGCGCGCCTTGCTGCGCGCGAGCGAGCGCCACGCGCTTGCGACCACGCGTTGCGCGCTCATGCCGGGCTCCGTTCGCGCCGCACCGTGTCCGAAGCGACGACGCCGTCGCGGATCAGGATCTCGCGGTCGGCAAAGGACGCGACCTGTTCGTCGTGGGTAACGAGCACGATCGTGCGGCCGCCTTCGTGCAGGCTCGTGAACAACTGCATCACGCTTTCGCCGGCCGCGGAATCGAGGTTGCCCGTCGGCTCGTCGGCGAGCAACACGGGTGGATCGTTCATCAGCGCCCGCGCGATCGCCACCCGCTGCTGCTCGCCACCCGACAACTCGGTCGCGAAATGCTCGGCGCGCTCTGCGAGCCCGACGCGCTCGAGCAGCTTTCGTGCCCGCGCGCGATCCGGCGCGGCGCCGGTGTACAACGCCGGCAGCTCGACGTTCTCGACGGCGGTCGCGCGCGGCAGCAGGTTGAAGCTCTGGAACACGAAGCCGATGCGCCTCGAGCGCACGTGCGAGCGTTCGTCGTCGGGCAGCACCGAAACGTCTTCACCGGCGAGCCGGTAGCGGCCCGAGCTCGGCGTGTCGAGACAGCCGAGGATGTTGAGCAGCGACGATTTGCCTGAACCCGATGCGCCACGGATCACCACGAACTCGCCCGCGGCGATCGTGAACGTCACGTCACGCAGCGCGGTGACGGGCGTGCCGTCGCCGCGCTGGTAAGTCCGGGAAAGATGGTTCGCTTCGATCATGCTCACTCCGTTGGCGCGACAGCGCCGATCCGCACGCGATCGTCCGCCGCGAGGCCGCGCCGGACTTCGGTAAAGCCACCCTCGCGCGCGCCGACGTTCACGTCGCGCCGCTCGGGCTTGCCGTCCGAATCGACCATGACATAGCGCGCGCCGTCGTCGCGCAAGATGGCTTCGTTCGGCACGACCAGCGCTTCGCGCTGCGCGGTCTCGATCGTCACGTTCGCGGTCATGTCCGGCTTCAGCCGCTCGGCCGGGCCGTCGATGCCGATCATCACCTCGTAGTTCACGACGCCCGAGATGATCGCCCCCTTCGGCGCGATCCGTTCGACGCGACCGGCGAACTCGTCGGCGGGAAACGCTTCGACGGAAAACCTGACCGGATTGCCGGCGGCAACCCCACCGATGTCGGTTTCATCGACCATCGCGACGAGCTGCAACGCATTGTCCTCGATGATCGTGACGAAAGTCGGCGTCGTGAACGACGCGGCGACCGTCTCGCCCTTCTGCGTCGTCACGGAAGCAACCGTCCCGGCGATCGGGGCGCGAATCACGGTGTAACCGAGGTCCGTCTCGACGACGGCGACGTCGCGCCGCGCCTTCTCGAGTCGCGCAGCAGCTTCGGCGAGCGCAAGCGTGCGATCCTCGACTTCGCTTTGCGCAACGAGCTTCTGCGCCTCGAGCCGTTGCACGCGCGCGAGCTCGATACGGGCGCGCGCCACGTCCTGCTCGATGACCTTGCCCTGGGCGCGTGCCTGCGCGAGGCGCGCCTCGATGCCGCGGGAATCGATGCGGGCGATCACCGCGCCGCGATCAATATGCGAGCCCACGGTGACATTGAGTTCCTGCACGATGCCCGAGACCTGCGAACCGACGCGTACCTCCGCGCCGACCCGCAACCGCACCACGCCGGTCGCGAGCACCGACGAGGCGACGGTGCGCCGTTCGGGCGTCACGATGCGCGACGGGCCCGGCGCGGCGGTTGCGCCGCCCGGGCGCGCCTGCCACCACCACAGACCCGCGGCGACCGCGACCACCGCAGCCGCAGCGGCGATCGCGGCGCCTCGCTTCACTCGTTCTTCCCGTACACCAGGACGACCGACTTGCCCGTGCCGCGCGCGCTCACGACGGTCATCGTCTTGCCGTCGGCGCTCAGCGAACGCGTCTCGGTGCGCACGTTCTTCGTGCCGGCAACGGCGCCTTCCGTGGTCCAGGTCACGACCAGCTTGCCGTCGTCCCACTTCGCGACGGTCTCGGCCTCTCCTCCCATGGCGCCGGAATTCTTCGCGGGCGCGCCGGTCAGGTCGTAGCGAACTTCGCGCGCACTCTTCTGGCCCTGGAAATCCGACGTCTCCTTGATCGTGAGCGCAGACTTCGATTGCGAAATCACGGCCGACTGCTGCATCGCTGACATCATGCCGAGGTTCTCCCCGCGCGTGGTGTCGAGCTTCCAGCTGCCGCTGAAATCCGGAGTCGCATCGGACGCGATGGCGGCAACCGAGGTCAACATCAGCAGCAGCGTGGGTGCGAACAGACGCTTCATCAGAATTCTCCCTGGGTGATACGGAATGCGTACGGCGCGGATTCTACGCCGGGGCGTCGCGGGCCGACCGCCGGCTGGCCCGTCGACCGCACCTCGGCCTCGCAGTGGTCAGGCGAACGCCTTCCCCTTGGCCGCCCCGTCAAGGCGGGCGGATGATGCGCCACAGATCGTCGAGACCCAAGGTGAACGCAATGACGCAGAAACCCCGCTCGTTCCTGATCCTCGCGGCCTTCGCCACGCTGCTGCCCGCCGGCAGCGCGCTGACCGCTACCGGGCAGCCCGCGAGTCCGCCGCCCGATCCGCGCGAACTGCCGTACCACATGATCCCGAACATACCGGACGCGGCCGAGGCGTACTGGGCGCCGGATTCCCGCCACCTGATCGCCCAGACGCGCGACAAGCGCGCGATCCCCTCGGCGCACGGCGGCCTCGGCGCGCTCACCTGGATCTTCACCGACGACGGCAAGGAGATGTGGAACGTCAACGATCACGGCCAGGATGGCTGCTCGTTCTTCTTTCCCGACGGCAAGCGCGTCGTATGGACTTCCACCCGTGACAACATGACGATGCCGGTCGGCAACTGGTCGGACTCCGACGACTACCCGCAAGGCGCGGAACTCTATAGCTCCGACCTGCATGGCGGCGCGCTGAAGCGCCTCACGAACAACAAGTGGTACGAGGCCGAAGTTTCGGTCTCACCCGACGGCCAATGGATCACCTTCGGCCGCCAGATCGACGGCAAGATGGACATCTGGGTGATGCGCTCGGACGGCACCGGTGAATTCCAGGTCACGCGCACCGACGACTGGCAGGAGGGCGCACCGTTTTTCATGCCGGACAGCGAACACATCATCTTTCGCGCCTGGCGTCGCGCAGACTACAAGGTGGTGAAACCGACGCCGATGACGATCTTCACGGTGAAGCGTGACGGCACCGACTGGCGCCGCCACACTTTCGACAACGGCATGAACTGGCACCCGGTGCCGGCACCGGACGGCCGTCACTACGTCTACGTGAAGGCGCTCGACGAAAAGAACTGGGAGATCTACCTCGGCGACCTCGCCGGCGGCGAGCCCCGGCGGCTCACTTACTACGACAACATCGATCTGTTGCCGCAGGTCTCCCCGGATGGGAAGAAGATGAACTGGGCGCGCGCCCGTGGCCCGGGCATGCAGGGCATCCGTACCTACGTGATGGACGTGTCGTCGCTGAACCTCGGCCGCGAACACTATGTCCCCTTCGACCCCTCCTGGGGGCGAGCGATGGCGGAGAGCGCTGCGCGGTAGACTCGCCGGGAATGGCCGGCACGGATGCCGAGGACTACAATGACCCGCGGTGCAGGCCGAGCCCGGCGCAGGGTCCGGCGCCTGCGCCGAGGCCCTTGTGCAGCACGCCCGTGTTCGGTCCTGCGGTGGCGAACGATCCATCGGTCGCACGTGGATCGGCGTTTTCATGTGGGCCGTCGCGGCGCTCGCGCCCGCAGGCCGGGCTCCGGCCTCCGACACCCCTCTCGTCTGGGTCGTCGAACTGGATGGCGCGATCACGCCGGCGACGGCATCGTTCGTCCACGACGCACTCCGCCGTGCGCCGGAAGCGCAGGCCACCCTCGTCGTGCTGCGCATCGATACGCCTGGTGGTCTCGACACGGCCATGCGCGACATCATCCGCGACATTCTTGCGTCCCGCCTACCGGTCGTCACGTTTGTTGCGCCGCACGGAGCGCGCGCCGCGAGCGCCGGCACCTACATTCTGTACGCGAGTCACGTCGCGGCCATGTCGCCGGGCACGACGCTCGGTGCGGCGACGCCGGTTCAAATCGGCATCGCGCCGCCGGGGCCTTCTCCGGCGCCGGAAGGGGGCAAAAAGCCCGCACGCACCACGGAAGATTCGCTCGCGGCCAAGCAGGTCAATGACGCGGCGGCGTATATCCGCGGCCTCGCGCAGCTGCGCCATCGCAACGTCGAGTGGGCGGAGCGCGCCGTGCGCGAGGGGGCGAGTCTGTCGGCCAGCGAGGCACTGGACGCCAAGGTCGTCGACCTCGTCGCCGATGACGTCGCGGATCTGCTTCGCAAGATGGATGGGCGCGTCGTTCGCATCGGAGTGACGGAAGCGCGCGTCACGACAGCGGGTGCGCGCATCGGGTCGATCGAGCCGAACTGGCGGACGCGCGTGCTGTCGATCATCGCCAATCCAGCCGTTGCCCTGATCCTCATGATGCTCGGCACCTACGGGCTCCTCTTCGAACTCATGTACCCGGGCACCGCCGTGCCGGGCGTCATCGGCGCGATCTGCCTGATTCTCGCCTTCTTCGGCTTTCAGTACCTGCCCGTCAACTACGCGGGCCTCGCGCTGCTCATCCTCGGCATTGCACTCATCGGCGCGGAAGCCTTCCTGCCGAGCTTCGGTGTGATCGGCGTCGGGGGCATCGTGGCGTTCGTGCTGGGTGGCGTGCTGCTGTTCGATCGGCAGACCCCCGGGGCCGGCGTCTCGCTGGGGCTCGTCGTCGCGCTGGCCCTGACGAGCGCCGCCGTCGTGCTCGGCCTCGTCGGCATGGCCGCGCGCGCCCGGGGGCGCCCGATTGTCAGCGGCCGGGAGACCCTGATCGGCGCCGTGGGTGAACTCATCGAAGCGGACGGACTGCAGGGATACGCCGAAATCATGGGTGAGCGGTGGCGGGTCGCGAGCGATGTGCCGCTGTCACGGAACACGCAGGTGCGCGTGATCGCCATAGACGGCCTGGTCGCGCGCGTGCAGCCCGGCGCACCGCCGCCCGTCGATCGGTCGAAAGGAGACTGACATGCCCCAGATCGACAATCTGCTGCTGCTCGCCGGCGTGGTGTTCATCATCGGCTTCATCCTGCGCAGTCTCAGGATCTTCCGTGAATACCAGCGCGGCGTCGTATTCCTGCTGGGCCGCTTCTGGAAAGTGAAGGGACCGGGCATTGCGCTGGTCATCCCCGGAATCATGCAGATGGTGCGCATCGACCTGCGTCTCATCACGCTCGACGTGCCGGCGCAGGACGTCATTACCCGGGACAACGTGTCGGTCAAGGTCAACGCGGTCGTCTATTTCCGCGTCGTGGACCCGCAGAAGGCCGTGATCCAGGTCGAGCAGTTCCTCGTGGCCACGAGCCAGCTCGCGCAGACGACGCTGCGCGCGGTGCTCGGCAAGCACGAGCTCGATGCGCTGCTCGCCGAACGCGAACGCCTCAATCTCGACATCCAGAAGATTCTCGACAGCCAGACCGACGCCTGGGGCATCAAGGTCTCGATCGTCGAGATCAAGCACGTCGACATCAATGAATCGATGATCCGGGCCATTGCGCGCCAGGCGGAAGCGGAGCGGGAGCGCCGCGCGAAGATCATTCATGCCGAAGGCGAGCAGCAGGCGGCGGAGAAACTGCTGCAGGCCGCGCAGATTCTGGCGCGCGAGCCGCAAGCGCTGCAATTGCGCTACCTCGAGACCCTGACCGTGATCGGCGCCGACAAGAACTCCACGGTCATTTTTCCGTTTCCGATGGACGTCATCGCCCCGCTGATCAGGAAGCTCGAATCGGCGATCAAAGAGTAGGCCCGATCAGGACCGGGGCTGGCGCGGCAGGCGCTCCGCGGTAGATACTGGGGGCATCGGCCGGAGGCGATGCCCTGACCAGACGTCGTGTCAACGTGATCGCGCGCGTGCTCTCGCTCGCGCTGCTCTTCGCCCAGTTGGGCGCGGAGGCGCACGCCTACACGCACCTCGCGAACGACACTCACGGCGCGCCGGCCGCACAGTTGTGCGGCGCTTGTCTCTCGATCGCGCCGCTGCAGGGCTCGGTCGGTCCCACGCTCCTCGTGCTGCCGACGGATCTGCGCACGGCCGAATTCGCGGTGCCGGCCGATTCGGTCGCGCTGCCCTATCAACCACCCGCTCCCGCCTTCCGCTCCCGGGCACCGCCCTCACTCCTCCGCGACCACTGATCGTTCGTCCGCGCCAGGCGCGGTCGTGATCCTTTGACACGTGAGGAGAACTCCATGACTCATCATCAGCCCATTGCGGCGCTCTGTGCGCTCGGGCTCTTCGTTTCCCCCGTCTATGCGGCCACCGCGGACGACGCCGCGGCTCTGCGTGCGGAACTCGCAAGCCTCAAAGCGGACTACGCTGCGCGCGTCGATGCGCTCGCCGCGCGCATCGCCCAACTCGAGACCGCCGCCGCCAACCCGCAGCCCCTGCCGGAGCCGCCAGAGTCGCCGCCCCCGCCGCCGCGCGATGCGCAAAGTAGCGATACAGCCTTCAATCCTGCGATCGCGATGATCCTCGGCGGCAGTTACACCGATACGTCGCGCGATCCCGGCGACTGGCATATCGCCGGCTTCTTTCCAGGCGGCGACGAGATCGGCCCCGGCGAGCGCAGTTTCAACCTCGGCGAATCCGAGCTGACGCTTTCCGCAAACGTCGATCCTTTTTTCTCGGCAACGTTGACTGCCTCCATCACGGGCGAGAACGAAATCGAAGTCGAGGAAGCGTTTTTCCGCACACTGGCTCTGCCCGCGGGCTTCACCGCGAAGGGCGGTCGTTTCTTCTCCGGGTTCGGCTATCTGAACGAGGTGCACTCGCACGCATGGGACTTCGTGGATCAGCCGCTCATCTACCAGGCGTTTTTCGGCGGTCAGATGGCGCAGGACGGCCTGCAGGTGAAATGGCTCGCACCCACGGATCTCTTCCTGGAATTCGGCGGCGAGACGGGCAACGGTGACGCCTTCCCCGGCACGCGCCGCAACCGCAACGGCCTCTCCGCGACGACGCTCTTCGCGCACGTCGGCGGCGACATCGGCGACTCGACGAGCTGGCGCGCCGGGGCGTCGTGGCTCGATCAGCGCGCGGAGGATCGCGCGTATGAAAACGTGAACGATATCGGCGATCCCGTCGTCAACGCCTTCACCGGAAAGGCGCAGACCTGGGTCGTCGATGCGGTACTCAAATGGGCGCCGAACGGCAACGTCACACGCCGGCAACTGAAGATCCAGGGTGAATACATGCAGCGCCGCGAGGACGGCGCGCTCGCGTACGACGTGAACGGGCTCGATCTCGGGGGCGGATACCGCAGTACGCAGTCGGGTTGGTATTTGCAGACGGTCTACAAGTTCCTCCCGCGCTGGCGCATCGGCGCGCGCTACGATGCGCTCGACTCGGGCTCGTCGCGCATCGCGCTCGTCGATGACGGCACGCTGCCCACCGACGCCTTCCCGCTGTTGCGCGCGGCGAACCCCGATCGCCTGACACTGATGCTCGACTGGAATCCGAGCGAGTTCACGCGACTGCGGGCGCAGTACGCCTGGGACGATGCGCGCGCCGACGGCGCGCGCGACCGGCAGTTCCGTCTGCAATACCTCTTCGGCATCGGCGCGCACGCCGCGCACAAATACTAGGAGCCGCATCCATGAAGAACATCCAGCGTAGTGTCATGCCGCTGCTCGCCTGCCTCGCATTTGGCCTCAGCGCGCCCGCCCAAGCCGACGTCAAGGTGCTCGCGACGACGAGCGACTGGGGCGCTCTCACCCATGAGATCGGTGGTGACAAGGTCAACGTGTACGTCGCGACAACCGCGATGCAGGACATACACCATATCGAAGCGAGGCCGAGCCTGGTTGCGCGCGCACGCTCGGCGGACCTCGTCGTCGCGACCGGCGCCTCACTCGAGATCGGCTGGCTGCCGGTGCTCGTGCGCGAATCGGGTAATCCGCGCATCCAGCCCGGCGCGCCGGGCTACTTCGAGGCGGCGCCGACCCTGCGGCTTCTCGATGTGCCGACACGTGTCGATCGCGCGATGGGCGACATCCATCCGCAAGGCAATCCGCACGTACAACTCGATCCGCGCAACATCGCGATTGTCGCGAAGGCGCTCGCGGCGCGCCTCGCGGCGATCGATCCGGCGAACGCCGAATACTACGCGCAGCGCGGCCGCGATTTCGACACACGCTGGCGCACGGCGATCGCGAAATGGGAGGCGCGCGCGGCACCCCTCAAGGGCGTGTCGGTCGTCGTGATGCACAAGGACCAGGTTTACCTGTGCCATTGGTTGGGCCTCGTCGAGGAAGCCGCCATCGAGCCGAAGCCGGGCGTGCCGCCGAGCGCCGGCTATCTCGGTGAGCTCGTCGCAAAGCTCTCCGCCTCGCCGCCGCGGATGATCCTGCTCAACGCCTACAACAACCCGAAGGCGGCGGACTGGCTCGCGGCGCGCGTCCACGTGCCGGTTGTGCTGCTGCCGTTTTCGGTCGGTGGCACGCCGGCCGCAAGGGATCTCTTCGGCTTATTCGACGACACCATCGATCGGCTGCTGGCGGTGAAACAATGAACCTCTTCCACATCGACCTGATGATCCTCTGGCCTGCACTCGTTGCGGGCTTCCTCGTCGCCGTCTCGCACGTGCCGCTCGGCCAGCAGGTGCTTGCGCGCGGCATCGTGTTCATCGACCTTGCGATCGCGCAGGTCGCGGGACTCGGTGTCATTGCGGCGCACGGCTTCGGCCTGCCGACGACGGGCTGGGGCGCGCAAGTCGCCGCGGGCGCTGCGGCGCTCGCGGGCGCGCTGCTGCTCACCTGGACCGAGCGCAAGCGGCCGGAGGCGCAGGAGGCCCTGATCGGAATCCTTTTCGTGCTGGCATCGACGGCGCAGATCCTGATGCTCGCGAACGACCCGCACGGCGGCGACGACCTGAAGGACCTGCTTGCGGGACAGATCCTCTGGGTGTCGAACGCCCAGCTCATCCGCACCGCGATCGTCACCGCGATCTTCGCGTTCGTATGGTTCCGCTGGCGAGAGCAGATCGGGCGCATCGGATTCTACGTGCTCTTCGCGCTCGTCGTCACGGCCTCGGTGCAGCTCGTCGGCGTGTATCTCGTCTTCACGACCTTGATCGTACCGGCAGTCGCAACTTATCGGCTCGCGGCGAAGCGCCAGCTCGCAATCGGCTACGCGGTGGCGTTCGGCAGCTATCTCGTGGGTCTCGCCTTGTCCGTCGTCACCGACCTGCCATCGGGCGCGATGATCGTATGGACAATGGCGCTCCTGGCCCTCGCCACGCACCTCGCCACGGGGCGAAACGCCCGCTAGGCGCGGCGCATCGCCCGTAGCTTCGCGAGCGCGGGCCGGGCGAATGCGTCGATCGCCTCGCGCAGCGTGGCGGTCGCGGCCGCCTGTTTTGCGGCGACATCGCCGGTGAAGCGCGTCGCATCGGTCGCGGGCGCCTTCGCGGGGCGCGTCGCGGCCTGCGCCATGCGCTCGCGCGTGGCGTCATCGACGGGGGCGGAGAAAGCCGGTACGACCTGCTCCCACACGGCGCCCGGCAACGTCTCGTAGTCCACCAATCGGCCGCGGCGGGGATCGAGGCGCGCGGCGGCCTCGCAAAAGGCGCCGTAGGTGCGCGCCACGAGTTGCTCCTGCGATTCGGCGCGCGCCTGCGGGTCAATGATCGCCGCGAAGCGGCGCGACATCTCGTCGGCGCCGAGCAGCCAGCCGGGTGGTCGCTGCAGCAGCGAGACGCAGACTTCGACGGGCTCACGCAGGCACAGCACCCACGGAGAGTCGGGAAACGCTTCGGCGATGAGGTCGCAATAGAGCGTGTTCCAGCTCGTGCACTTGAGGACATAGGGCCGGCGTGCGTGCTCCGCAAACGCATTGCCAAGCGAACGCAACGCGCCGATCAGCTCGTGCCGCGGCCAGGCTTGCGGGGGGCGCAGGATTTCGTTGACCGGCGGCGGCTCGGCGTACACGACGAGCCCGCCCTGTTGCTTCAGCAACTGCGATACGAGCGTCGAACCACAACGCGCCACATGAAATATGAGCCCCGCCGGCGCGCTTCCGGGAGACACGCGTCCGAGATCCTGTGGCAGGACCTGCACGAACTCTTCCGCGGCGTCGCTGCGTGCGATCGTCTCCTGCATGAAAGGATCGTGCAGTTCCTCGCGGCCGATCCGGCGAAGCGCGAAATAAAGCCCGGTCGAATGCAGTGCCGCGCGCGCCGGCAGCCAGTCCCCCTGCCCGTTGTGCATGCGCCATGCTAACGTCTCGCGCCATGGATTTCGCGCAGTTCATCGCGCCGTTCGATCCCGGGGCGTTTCGCAGCCAGTACTTCGGCAAGCAGCCCCTGCACATCCGCAGCGAGGGGGCGCGAGCGGACCTGCTGCCGTGGTCGCGCTTCAACGAAGTGCTGGCGCTCACGCCTTACTGGAACGAGGACACGCTCAAGGTCTATTTCAAGAGTCGCGCCGCACTGCGTGAAAACTATTGCGACACCGCGGACCTGCGCGTCGGCAGTCCCGCCCCGGTCAATCCGTCCAAGGTGTCGGCGCTCATGGGCCTCGGCGCGAGCCTCGTCGCCAATCAACTGCATCGCGTCTGCCCGCCGGTGGGCGCGGTGGCGCGCATGCTGGCGCAGGAGTTCGCCGCGCGCTCGTTCGCGAACGTCTATTGCTCCTTCCAGGGCGTTCAGGCTTTCCAGACGCACTTCGACCTGCACGACGTCTTTGCCGTGCAAGCCGAAGGCGAGAAGACCTGGCGCATCTACGAGGCGCGCGCCGACGCGCCGATCGCACCGGTGCCGCCCGGCGACGAGGGCGAGCAGTTCCTGAATTCGACGCGCGGCCGGATGATCTTCGAAGTCGTGATGCGCCCCGGCGACTTGCTCTACCTGCCGCGCGGCCAGTATCACGACGCGCTCACTGGCGCGCAGGCCTCGCTCCACGTCACCTTTGGCGTAGCGCCCACATCCGGGCTCTCGCTGTTCAAGTTGCTCGAAAAAGCGCTGGCGGCCGAGAGCGGGTTTCGGGCATACCTGCCCGACGCACGCGATCCGGCGGCGCTGCAGGCGCGGCTCGAAGGCCTGGGCGGCCGGGTCAAGGACATGATGACCTCGGCTGCGTTCGCGATCGACGTGCTGAACAGCCAGCGCGATCTCGCCGGCGTCGCCGCCGACTATCGCCTGCCGGCACAGTTGCCGCCGGCGTGGTATTCGCCCGCGAAGCGCGCGCGCGTGGTGCGACGGGACAGCGGCTTCGCGGTCGTGCACGACGCGGGCGAGATCCCGCTCGGCGCAACGTATCCCGCGGTCGAGTGGATGCTGTCGCAACGCATGTTCGCGCTGCAAGACGCGATCACGCGCCAGACCGGTGTCGATGAGCAGGCGTTACGCGCGGACCTCGAACGGCTGCTGCAGGCGGGAATCCTCGTCGAGACCGAGATGAGGTGAGTTGGCACCGACGCCCTACGCCAGCTGAAAGCGCTCGAAGCGGTGCAGGGACTCTTCGATCCGCTGCTTCAGCGCGCGGCGCGGGCGTTTGCCGATCCAGTTCCACTGTTGAACGAGGAGCGTGCCGCGCTCCCGATCCGTCTTGAGGTCGATCGCCGCGACGATTTCCTCGCCGACGAGCACCGGCTGGGTGAAATAGCCGAACTGCCGCTTTGCCTTCGGCACGTACGCCTCGAAGCAGTGCTGATAGCCGAAGAAGAGCTGCAGCCGCTTGCGCTGGATCACGAGCGGATCAAAGGGCGAGAGGATGTGCACGGCTTCCGGCGGCGCGTCCCGCGCGGCATCGAGTGTATCCGGGCACACCCAATGCTCGATCTTCCCCGCCCCCTCGAGCGCAACCGGCAACAATTCCTTGCGCCGCACCCTCGCTTCGATCAACCGTCGCACCGCCGGCTTTCGCGCCGCGTCGAGGTGGCAAATTGAATCCAGGCTCACGATGCCCTGCGCCCGCAACGCGCGATCGAGCAGATAGCCCTCTACCTCGCGCTCGGTGGCGGCGGGCGGGGGCTGCTCCCAGCCGAAATGGCGCTCGGCGAGTTCGTAGGTCTTCAGCATGCCGCTGCGCTCGCTCACGACGAGGCGCCCCTGGAAGAACGCGAGCTGCAATGCGCGCTTCGAAGGCTTGCGGCTCGCCCACTCGTGGTCCTTGTCGACGAGCACGTCATCGTCGATGTCGCGGATCGTGAGTGCGCCCTGCCGCCGGATGCGCGCGAGCACGCGGCGCAAGTCCTCACGCTTCACGGCCCCGAACCCGCCGCTGTGACACCGCCAGTCGCGGCGCATCGCGCGCCGGAAAAAGCGCAGGTCACGCGTCGGCACGTAAGCGAGCGCATGCGTCCAGTATTCGAACACCGACTTGTCGACCGTCTGCGCCTCGCGCAAGTGCTCGCGTCGATAATCCGGGATGCGTGTGTAGAGAATCTGGTGGTGACAGCGTTCGATCACATGGATCGTGTCGATCTGCACGTAGCCAAGATGCTCGATCGCCGCGCGCGTCGCCGCTGGTCCGGCACCGAAGGGCGCAGGCTCATCGAGCCGCTGGGCGCGCAGCCAGATTCGCTTCGCCTCGGGCCGGGTGAGCATGGGCCGGCAATGTACTACGATCGACTGGCGAGCCACGCGCCGATCACGAGAGGCGCGCCCCACAGTGCCGAGAGCAGGTAGATATCGTCGAGGCGCAAGCCCGGCTGCAACAGCCCCGGCCCGTAGGACCCGAGCCCTTCGCCGACCATCAGCGCCGCCACGATGAGCCCTGCAACCTGGGTTTCATGGCGAGGGAAGCGCGCGAGGGCCGCGCTCATCACGAACGGATAGAAAATGCTGCACGCCGCCCCGGCGAGCGCGAACGCGCTCACCAGAACCCACGGGCCGGATAGCCACGGCAGCAAGGCGAAACAACCGGCGATGCCCGCAGCCGACGTGAGGAGCAGGCTGCGCCGCGAAATCCAGCGTTGCGGCAACGGGGCGAGAACCACGCGAGCCAGCGTCATGCTGGCCCAGAACGCCGACAGCGCGAGCGTACCGGCGTGATTCCCGAATTGCCTGTCGACGCTGACGTACACGCTCGCCCAGCTGCCGAAACTGCCTTCGCAGATGGCATACACCAATACCACGGCGACGAACGGCAACAAGCCGCGCGGCCAGAAGACGGTGCCTGCCTCGTCATCGGTCTCCGGCAGTCGCAGCGGCAACGCGACGGCGAAGCCCGCCGCGAGCGCCATCGGCCATGATGCCCAGGACCCGTGCGCCTGCGCGACGGAGAGCGCGAGCGGAGAGAGCGCCGTCGCGCCGCCGATCGCGGCATTGAGCAAAGTGATCGCGGTGCTCGCCGATCCACTGAAGAAAAATGCGGAGTAGTGGTTGATCGCCGCGAGTGTCCATCCGAAGCCCAAGCCCAGCAGCAGGCCATCCGCCAGGATCAGCGCGTAGGTCAGCGGTCCGCCGGCCGTGCGCGCCGCGCTCGACAACAGCAACAGCGCCAGCAAGTTGGCCGTGAGCCCCCAGCGAAAGAGGCGCCCCATGCCGAATCGACCTTGCACCCGGCCGGCGACCGCCGCGCCCACGACCGCGCCCGCGATCTGGGGAAGAAACAGCAGCGCGTAGGCTTCACTGCCAAGATTGTAGGGCGCCGAGGTCAGGGCGTTGCCCAGCGCCGGAATCAAGACGAACGCGCTGCCCTGCAGGATGCCCGCGAGGAATATGCACGTGATCTGCAGGCGGCGTTGACTCACGGGCGGCCGTATCATCCACCGTGACTGAAATCGGGATAGATCAGCATTCCGCCGTCGACCGCAAGTGTGGTGCCGGTGATGTAGCTGGCGAGATCACTCGCGAGAAACGCAGCAACGCGCCCGATTTCGTCCGGTTCACCCGGCCGACCCATCGCGATCTTCTGGTCGAGGTCGCGCAGGCCCGCGGGACTGCCCCACACGTCCGCGTTGATCGGCGTGCGAATCGCGCCCGGAGCGATCGCCAGCACGCGCACGCCCTGTGTCGCCACTTCCTGCGCGACGGTCTTCGTGAACATCGACAGCGCCGCCTTCGCGCTCGTGTATGCGCTGTAGCCCGCCCACGGAATGAACTCGTGCACCGAAGTGATCTGCAGGATCACGCCGCGCCGCTGCGGCAGCATGCGCTGCAGCGCCTGCCGCGTGCAGTAGTACGGGCCGTGCAGGTCGATCGCGATGACGGTTTCCCACTGTTTCGGGTCGCTATCGGCGCACATTGCGCGCGCGCCGTCGATGCCGGCGTTGTTGACCAGAATGTCGAGCCCGCCGAAGGCGGCGTCGACACCGGCAAAGACCTGCTCGACCTGCGAGGGCCGGCTGATATCGCCGAAGACCGCCACGGCTTCGGCGCCCGCCTGCTCAATCTCCTTGACCACGGCCCCGGCGCTGACCGGATCGCTCAGCGCGTGCACGGCGACGCGCGCGCCTGCGGCCGCGAGATTGCGCGCGATGGCACGGCCGAGGCCGGAATTCGCGCCGGTGACGAGCGCGCGTCGGCCCGATAGATCAATCTGAAGCATGTGGAGATGGACGCGTGCAACGCCCCACAGTTCCCGACGGAACGCGTTCGTGGGCAGTAGCGATCGCACCGCCGGTGTCGTACCCTCGTAGTGAAACGAGGAAAACCCGCATGGATTCCGACGACCTGCGCAAATCGCTCGAGAGACTCCGCGCCGAACTCGGCCGCACCGCGAGCGTCGACGCGGAATCGCGCGAGTCGCTGCGTCGCCTGTCGGTCGACATCGATCGCCTGGTAGGCGAGCCGCCGTCTCAGGACAGCCCGTCGCACCGGCCGCGGCTGCGAGAACTCGAAGTGAAGTTCGAGGTGGAACATCCGGCGCTGGCGCAGACCGTGCGCGAACTCATGGACGCATTGGGGAAGGCGGGCCTGTAACAGGTAGCGCGTGTGGCTTGATGTTCGGATTGAGATGGAACAGGTTCTTCGCGTCGTAGCGCGCCTTGAGTTCCATCAGCCGCGGGAGATTGGGACCGTAGGCGCTCAGGGTCCGCGGATCGGCATCGCCAAGATTCAGGTTGGCGTATATCGCCTGCGAGAGCGGTGCGAAGCCCTTCCAGGTTTCCTTCTGCCAGGCCTTGCGTGATTCTGCGTCGGCGGGATCGTCCCAGGCTGCGCGCACCACCACATTGTGGGAGGCGCCGCGATTCGCAAACGCCGTGGCCTGCGACGGCACGCGTGCAATCGCGCCGCCATGCTGCGTGATGCTGATCTTGGCCAGCTCGGCACCGGGCCGCTGGATGCAGTCGATCGCATTCGCGATCAGCGCCGGCGACATCGACTGCACCAGCCCGCCGGTCATGTAATAGCCGCGACCGTGTGGCGAGTCGTCGTCGTGTTCGGATTGCAGGGTCACGTACGGCCGTGCGCCCGTGGTGTCGAGGGTCGGCTTGCCGAACTTGCGAATCGCCGCGAGATCGCGCGCGACGCCCGGCGCTTCTCCGCAGTGGCAGAGCGTCAGACGCAGTTGCCTCGTGCCGCGTGCGTCGCATTCGAGCACCGGATCGAGCCACAGGTCATCGGAGGCTCCCTCCGAATACCCCGCCACGGCATCCAGCACCGAACGTGCCTGCGCGAAGGGATAGACGAGGTCGCCGCCGACCGGCTCCCACGCGAGCGGGTGCATGCGGAACTCGAAGGAAATCACGACACCGAAATTTCCACCGCCGCCGCGCAGCGCCCAGTAGAGGTCGGCGTTTTCCTCACTGTCGGCACGAACGAGGCGACCGTCGGCCGTGACCACGTCGGCGCCGATCAGGCTGTCGATGCTGAGACCGAACCTGCGCGCCAGGCGCCCGAAGCCACCGCCCAACGTGAGGCCCGCCACGCCGGTATGCGACACGGTACCGGCCGGCACGATCATCCCGTGCGCCTGCGCAGCGCGATCCATGGCGCCGAGCAATACACCCGGTTCGACGCGCGCGACTTTCGATGCGGGATCGGCTTGCACGCCCTTCATCGGTGCGAGGTCGATCATGACCCCGTCGTCGCAAACCGAATGGCCGGGCAGGCTGTGTCCACCCCCGCGCACCGCCACGAGCAGATCGTGGGTCGCGACGAACTGCACCGCGTGGGCCACGTCCGAAGCGTTCGCGCAGCGCACGATCGCAGCGGGATGCCGATCGAAAGCGCCATTCCAGATGTGGCGCGCCTGCTCGTAGCCCTGATCGCCGCGCAACAGCAAGCTGCCGCGCAGGCCGGCTTTCAACTCGCCGACTTCGGCGCGCGTGAGCAGAAGTTTCCGACCGGTCCGGGACAATACCGGCAATTCGTCCGGGACGGCAGCGCGTGCGCGCGAGGAGAAGCCCGTGACCGCGAGCGCCGCAAGCGACGAAGTGCAGAATTCCCTTCTCTTCATGTGGGCTCCCCGAGCGTAACGCTACCCAAGTCGCGGGAATAGACCGGAGAAAATGGTGGCCAGGGTCGGAATCGAACCAACGACACGCGGATTTTCAATCCGCTGCTCTACCAACTGAGCTACCTGGCCGCCGTCGGGAAGGGCCGCGTATTAGAGCCGCGCGGCGGCGGGGCGTCAAGCGCGGGACCTGCCAAGTCCTTGATACTTCGAAGGTCAATTGCCGAAAGCGACCCCGCCGGTCCATGCTAGCGTGAAGGGAACCGCGAACGGGAGCGCAGCCTCATGCAGAAGACCCTGCTCGATTACTGGTGGGTGCCGCTCGTTCGCGGCATCGTCGCGATCCTGTTCGGCGGGCTCGTCATCGTCTGGCCCGGAATCAGCATCCTCGCCTTTCTCGCGATCATCGCCGCCTACTGGATCGTCGATGGTGCGTTCTCCATCTATTACGCTTCAAAAGCGCAAGGCTGGGGCTGGCCCTTCTGGGGCGGCATCGTGAGCGTGCTCGCGGGAATCGCCGCCATTGCGGCGCCCGGCATCGCGACGATTTCGATCCTGATCGTGGTGGCCGTCTGGGCAATCGCCCGCGGCCTGCTCGACATCTACGCGGCGATCAAGTTCCACCGCGAAATCGACTTCGAGTGGTGGCTCGCACTGTCGGGCGCCGTCAGCATCGTGTTCGGCGCGCTCGTGCTCCGAAACCCCGCGGCGGGCGCGCTCGCCATGGCGACGCTGATCGGCGCGTTCGCGATAGCCATAGGCATTGCGCTCATTCTGGCCGGATTCCGGATTCGGACGTTCCGGAACAAGCGACGACCGATGGGAGTCTAGAAGCGGCGGGCAGCGAGCCGACCTTCAATCCCGATCCGGCGCGCCGGGTGGGAAGTAATGCCGATAGGGCCTCCCTTCATTCACCGCCCTTGCGAATGACGGGCGCGCGAGCAGGCGCGTGCGCAAGGCGCGCGCGTTGGTGCGCTCCGCGGGGATCGGATGAACCCAGTCGGCGTAGAAAAGTGACGGCGCTGCGGCGCAGTCCGCGAGGCTGAAGCTGCTCCCCGCGGCCCATTCACGCCCCTTCAGCGCGTTGTCGAGCCAGCCGTAGGCCGTGTCGAGCAGCGCGCGGGCTTCGGCGACGCCCCGCGCATCGCGCTGGTCGGCGGCGCGGAGGCAGTCGAAAACGATCTTCTGCATCGGGCTCATGATGTAGTGGTCGAAGAAGCGGTCCATCAGCCGCACTTCGAGCGCAGCGCGCGGATCGGCGGGGATCAGCGGCACCGGGCCCGGGTAGTGGAGCGCGAGGTGCTCGATGATGATGCTCGATTCCATCACCGCGCGCCCGCGATCGACGAGCACCGGCATCCGCTGAATCGGCCACAACGCGGCAAACTCCGCCGCAACGCGCTCATCACCGACGGCAAGCTCCCGATACTCGAACGCAATCGAGTTCTCGTAGAGCGACATGGCGTACCGACCCTTACCCCTGGGGACGAAAGTCCTCCGGCCGTTCCGACCCTGCGCCGAAGAAAAACTTCTCCATCTCCTGCTCGAGGAATTTCCGCGCCTTCGGGTCGATCGGGGTCAGGCGATATTCGTTGATCAGCATCGTCTGATGGCCGAGCCAGCGGGCCCAGGCCTCCTTCGACACGCCGTCGAAGATCCGTTGGCCCAGTGCACCCGGATACGGAGAGCGATCGAGCCCGGGCAACTCTTTCTTCAACAACACACACTGGACGGTTCGGCTCATGTCAGGCTCGCGAGGATCTGCTGGATGGGAGCCGGCAATCCTACCCGGGCGGGCGCGCGCATGTCATACCAGAGCAATTGATCGGCGTCGCGAGTCCCGGCGCCCGCTCGCGCTTCGCGGCACTGAGCCAGCAGGGGCGTGATCACGAGATCGAAATGCGTGAAGGCGTGCGGCACCTGCGCGAGCGGTCGTGCCTCGATTTCGGCCCGGAGCTCCGCCGCCGCATAACCGCGCGCCGCGCTCTCGCTCGCAAATTCCGGCAGGCACCACAGTCCGCCCCAGATGCCCTGCGGTGGCCGCCGCTCCAGCAACACCGCGCCGTCTTCGCGCTGCGCGATCAGCATCACGACCTCGCGGACTCGGCGGGCGGTCCGCGATCGCGCCCGCGGCGCAGGTATCAGGTGCTGGCGGTGGGTGCGGTACGCGTGGCATTCCTCGCGTAGCGGGCACAGCGCGCACAGCGGCCGCGTGCGCACGCACACGGTTGCGCCGAGATCCATGATGGCCTGTGTGTACGCGCCGACCGCCACGTGTGGCGTGTGCTCTTCCGCGAGCGCCCAGAGCCGCTGCTCGACAG
Source organism: uncultured Pseudomonadota bacterium (assembly GCA_902826635.1). Lineage (GTDB taxonomy): Bacteria > Pseudomonadota > Gammaproteobacteria > Steroidobacterales > Steroidobacteraceae > CADEFQ01. The sequence continues at coordinate 34,377 of CADEFQ010000022.1, read as the reverse complement.
CGCGCTCGCCGGGCGATCCCGTGATTCCGAAGCGACGCGCCATGACGCGCTTGACGTTGCCGTCGAGGATGGGAAAGCGGGCTTCGCGCGACAGCGCGAGGATGGCGCCCGCGGTCGATCGGCCGATCCCGGGCAGGCTCTCGACGGCCGCGAAATCAGTGGGGAACACTCCGCCAAAATCGTCGCGCACTCGCTGCGCCGCGCGATGCAGGTTGCGCGCGCGCGCGTAGTAGCCGAGGCCGGACCAGAGATGCAGCACTTCATCGAGCGGTGCGTCCGCCAGCGCGCACACATCCGGAAAACGCCGCATGAAGCGCTCGTAGTAAGGGATCACGGTCGCCACTTGCGTCTGCTGCAGCATGATCTCCGACACCCATACGCGCCACGGCGTGCGATCGTGCTGCCACGGCAGGTCGTGGCGGCCGTGCTTGCTGTGCCAGGAAACGAGCGCATCGGCGAGCGTGGTCATGGCTCGGCGCCGAGGCGCACGCCTTTCATCCGCACGCCGTCGAGCGTGGCCTCGTCGATGTCGAGTGCGCCCTCGGCGCGAAGCGCCTTCAGCATCGCGGCGGGGAAGACGAACGGCTCGCTCGGCGTGCCTTCAGGCTTGAGATAGCGCCCGAGATCCATGCGGTCCGCGTGCAGGGAAAAATGGATCACGCCGCCGCCCGCTTCGCCGCGCACCACGCGGCCGGTCAGGTTCGTGCCGTCGAGGCGCACGGTCAGTGGGTCGATCGTGAACGAATCGCCCGCATACCGAAACCCGGCACCGAACCCGAAGCGCGACCACGCATCCCGGGCCCTTGTCGGGGGCAGGTCCACGCCCGCTGCCGCCAGCGTTTCGCGCAACGACACCGGCGCCAGTGTCATCTCGCCCTCGGCGGAGGCGTCTCCACCGAGCTTTGCCGCGAGCGTGCCCGCCAGCCGTGCATCATTGAAGCCGAGCTGCCATTCGGGCGCAGCGACGGCCCCGCTCGCGGCGTCGTAGCTGAGACGCGGCGCGCTGAAACGCCAGGGCACGCCCCGCGCGGCGAAGCGGCCTCCGAGCAGCTTGCCGGAGAGTTCGGTGTCCGAGAGCTTCATCGGCGGCCCGAGCGCGACGAGCGATGACAGGTTCACGGCTATCCGCTCGGGCCAGCCCGGCCGCGACACCGTGGCCTCGGCCCGCACGCGCATCGGCACACCCGACCGGATCGGCTCCACATCCGCCCCGAGCGCGTTGAGCTGCAGCCGCGTGCCGCTCGTCGCATCCGAATACACGAGGCGCGAGTCGCGCAATTCGATTCCTGCAATGTCGGGCAGGGACGCGGCCGCATCGCGACCCGTTGGCGGGCGCGCCGCCCCGGTGTCGAACGACCAGTTGACTCGCCCGTCGGCGGCTTTCGAGAGGCGCGCCTCGAGACCGACGAGCCGCACGCGATCGACGACGAACTCGCCACGCAGCAACGGCAGCAGCCGCACGCCGACGTGCGCCTCGCGCCAGCGCAGGAAATGGCGGTCCGGAAAACCTGCCGGGGCCGGCAGCTCGGCTGCGCCGGTGGTCAGCGCGAGCCACGGAAAGAACGACAGCTCTATCTCACCCTCGAGCTTGAACTCGCGCCCGGTGGCTGCCGCGACCTGGCGCTCGATCGGACCCTTGTAGCGGTTTGGATCGACGAATTGCGTCAGGACGAGCGCGGCCAGCGCGAAAAGCGCGAGCAACCCGCCGACACCGGCGCCGACCCATTTCGCAATGTGCACCCGGGCATTTTAGCGATCACAAATCCGCACGTCGCCACTCATGGTCTTCGCGCGCACATGCGCGCCGGCCGCGCCCCGCGTGAGCGCCATGCGCTCGCCCGGGCCGTACTTGCTGACCGCCTCGGGTTTGACGCCGAAACAGTTCGAAAGCGTGCCGCTGAACGTGTCCACCTCGGCGGCGAAGCCGGCATCGGCCGCCACCTTCATCGAGAGATTGCCGCTCACCGACTCGAACTCGACCCGCGCGTCCTTCGCGAGCCGGCCGCCGAGGCGGACGTCACCGGACGTGCTGCGCAGGCGCGCATCCGCGATGTTGCCGAGGTCGAGCAGCATGTCGCCGCTGACGCTCGTCGCGTCGAGAGCGCCCGACAGGTCATCGACGGTGATGTTGCCGCTCACGGTGTACGCGATCACCTTCGCAGGCTGCGCCGCGGCGGCGATGCGGATGTCGCCGCTCACGGACTTGAACTCGCTGTCCTGCGCCGCGCCGTGCGAGCTGATCTCGCCGCTCACGGACTTCAGGCGCTGCGTGCCCGCGACATCGCGCGTCGTGATGTCGGCACTCACGGTCGTCACTTCGAGCGAAGAACCCCTCGGCACCCTGACCAGGAGGTCCGCCTCCGCGTCGCGCGACGACCTCGGCAGGACGACCTTCACCGTGACGCGCTTGCCGTCCCGCAGGATATCGAGACGCTCGACGCCCGCACCCAGCGAGCCCGTGACTTCGACTTCCGCCTTGTCCCACGCCTCGACGTTCACCGAGCCGGTGACGTTGTTGACGTTCACCTGGCCGCCGGCTTCCGCCGCGACACGCTGTTCGACGTCCCGATCTTCGCCGGCCCGGGCGGGCGCCGCGAGTACGAACGCCGCGAGCGCCACACCCAACCACCCTCTCATCACCTTCGTGCTCATGTTCCGATCTCCTGTCCGCCCACCCACGACTCCCGAACGGTCGTGAGGAGGCGCATCTCGTCCTGGTAGCTGTTCACCAACATTTCCTGCAGCAGCGCGTTGGCCGGGTCGCGCCCCAGCGCCGCCTCGATGTCGGCGCGGGCGCGCTGCACCGTCGTGAGGCTTGCCTCGACCCTGGCGCGCGTGTCGGGTCGCAACTCCGCCAGGCGCGCGCTCACGTCGCGCAGCAGGCGCTCGCGGGTACGCTCGAAGCGCGCGTCGGGCACATAGCTCACCGCCTGCGCAATCCCGGAAGAAGTCGCGGCCGGCGCCTGCGGCAGCGTTTCCCGACCGATCCACACGCCGACGGCGACACAGGCCACGGCAGCCGCCATCGCCCACGCAGGGTGGATCGCGGCAAGCGACCAACGCGGCCGCGCGACGGGTCGCGGCTGCGCGTCCGTCGTCGTCACCGTCGGCGTCGCGGCGCCGATCGCCGATGCGATCCCGGGCCAGAGATCCCGGGCGGGCGCGATGTTCCGCCGCAGGTCGCCGATCGCGCTCAATTTTCCGACGTGGTCGCTCATCGTCCCACTCCGCTTTCAAGTCGCGCGCGCACGAGAGCGCGGGCGCGATGCAACTGGGCCTTGCAGGTGCCCTCGGCGATACCGAGCATCGCCGCCGCTTCGCCGTGCGCGTAGCCGTAGATCCCGCACAGCGTCAGCACATCCCGGGCGCCCGGCGGCAGCGAGGCGATCGTCGCCTCGAGTTCCGCCTCCTCGACTGGCGTGTCGAACGTATCGTTGTCGCGGTCGTATTCCGCGGCATCCTCGACGTACTCCACCGGCAATTCCCGACGGCGACGCCGCTCGAGCACCACGTTCACCGCGATCCGGTGGAGCCAGGTCGACACTTGGCTCCGCGCCTCGAAGCGATCGAGCGCGCGCCACGCGCGGATGAAGGTTTCCTGCGTGTAATCCTCGGCGAGCTGCGCGTCGCGCGCCATGCGCAGGCACAGCCCATGGACCCGCCCGACATGTTCGCGATACAGGCGTTCGAACGCCCTCGTGTCGCCGCCGCTGGCGCGCGCCACCAGCGCCTCGTCGATGCCCGCCACCGCCCCACCGTCAGCCAAGGGAACCTCCTGCATCGGTTGGAAGCGTTCGGCGATGGATTGGTTTGAAACGGGGCCGCCGCGGGCAGCGCCGTCAGGGGCCGCCGCGCGACGCCCGATCGAAAGTCAGCGCGTACTGCAGGAGCTGGGCGTTGTTCGAAAGATTGAGCTTGCGCTTGATGCTCTGGCGGTGGGACTCGACCGTCTTGACCGAGAGCGTGAGGTCGGCGGCGATCGCGCGCGAGGAGAGGCCACGCCCCAGTTTCGCGAGCACCTGGATTTCGCGGTTGCTCAACCGCTTGAGCGGGTCTTCGGCCACTTCGCCCGCAGGCTGCGCACCACGCGAGCGCAGGCGGGCCTCCAGCGCCTCGCTGAGGTACCGCTTCCCGGACAGCACCCGGCGCAGCGCGATCAGCAGCTGATCGGACGCGGCTTCTTTCATGATGTACCCGCGCGCGCCCGCTGCGAGCATGCGTTCGGCGTAGATCGATTCCTCGTGCATCGACAGCACCAGCATGGGCAGGCGGGGATGCTGCGCACGCGCGTCACGGACGAGCTCGAGGCCGTCACCCTGGCCGAGCGTCAGGTCGACGATCACGACATCGGGTTGCAGTTCGCGGATCGCGCGTTTCGCATCCGCCACCGTTTCGACTTCGCCGCACACCGACAGGTCTGGTGCGGCCTCGATCATGCGGGCAAGCCCATGCCGCACGATCGGATGGTCGTCGACGATCAGGACGCGCTGGCGCGCTGGTTGCTCGCTACGGGACATACGCACTCCACGCGCACGCCCGCCGCGCCGGCTGGTGCGATATCGAGGGTGCCATCCAGCATCTGGGCGCGATAGCGCATGATCTTGAGGCCGAGGCCGGTGGAGGCCGCCGCCGCGGGGCCGAACCCGCGCCCGTCATCCGTGACGCGCAGGCGAATGCGGCCGTCCGCAAGCGAGACCTGGATCTCCACGTGGTTCGGATATCCGTGCCGCACCGCATTGATCACCGCTTCCTGCGCGATCCTGTAGAGGTGATTGAGCGCCGCGTCCGCGAGCACCAAGGGTGTCTCGAGTTGCGTCGCAATAGATACCGTTACACCATGCCTGTCCTGCATGCGCGTTGCAAGCGCTTCGAGCGCCGCGATCAGGCCGCCACGTTCCCCGCCCACCGGCGACAGTCCGCTCGCGAGCATCCTCGTGCTCTCGATCGCGGCGTTGACGAGGCCGATTACTTCCTCGACGTCGGCGCGGGCTTCGGAGCGCTCCTTGCGCAGCTGTCCGGCCGCGCCACGGAGCATCAGGGCGATGCCGGTGAGGTCCTGCGAGAGCCCATCGTGCAGGTCGCTGCCCATGCGCTGCTGTTCACGGTTCGCGATTTCGAGCAATTCGCGCTCGAGCGCCTTGCGTGCGGTGATGTCGGTCGCATTGATCACGATGCCCCGGCCGTTGCTACCGTCCACCGGGTGCACCGGCCGGACACGCAGCTCCATGCGATGCAGCGCTCCATCCGGCGCAATGAATTCATGCTCTTCGGTGCACGCCTTGCCGCTGCGAAGCACGCTTTCGGCGAGCGCGAGCACGCTGCCGGTCTTCTGCCTCGGCGCGAATTCGCGCAGCGAACGACCAATGATCTCGCCGGGCGCATGACCGCCGAAGCCCCGGTTGATGAAGCCGAAACGCAGTTCGCTGTCGAGCATGACGAGCCAGTCCGTCGTCACTTCCGCGATCGTGCGCAGCACCGATCCGGAGGCGCGCGAACGTTCCTCGGCGCGGCGCCTGGCCGTGGTGTCGGTGATGGCAATGCTGAGTCCCGTAACGACCTCGCCTTCGAACACCGGCGACGCGCGATGCGTGAGGTAATGCGTCGCCCGCCCATTGCAGGTGTCGGCGACTTCGATTTCGCCCGGCTGGCCGCTCGCGAACACGCTCTCGCACAGCCCGATCAGCCCGGCCTTGTTGCCGTCGGGCAGGAATTCCTCGAGCCGCCGGCCGATCATCGATTCACTCGCAAATGGTGGCCAGCCGCGATTCGCGAACCGCACGACGAGTTCGCGGTCGAGCAGCAGCAAGTGATCGGGCGCGTGCGCGGTGACGGCGTCGAGCGTCGCCACGGCGCGCGCGCGGTCCTCGATCGCCGCGTGCCGGTATGAGACGTCGACGAGGAAGCCCGCCATGCGTGCAGGCCCGCCGTCGGCGGTGCGCGCGGTGACGCGGCCGCGCTGCAGGACCCAGCACCACTGCCCCTGCGCGTCGCGCAGGCGATACTCGGTTTCAAACTCGTCGCGCACACCGTCCCGGATTTCCTGATCGAGCATGCGGGCTGCGGCGATGTCGTCGGGATGCACGCGCGCGAAGCGCGCGTCGCGCCGGGCCTCCGGCGTCGCGGGGCAGTCGCCACCGAAAGAGTACTGCGCGTAGAGATCGTTGCAGTGAAAGCGCCCGTCGGCGATATCCCAGGCCCAGATGCCGATGCGAGCGACGTCGATCGCGTGCTCGAGCCGCTGCTGCGTCTCGCGCGCGTCACGCTCGGCGAGCGTGTGTTCCGCGATGTCCATGCAAACGCCGACCATGTGCACCGCCGCGCCGTCGGGCGCGCGTTCGACCACGCGGCCGCGTTCGAAGATCCAGCGCCACTCCCCGCCGCGAGTGCGGATGCGGTATTCCGCGTCGTAGTGGTCCGAGCGGCCGGCGACATGCGCGGCGAAATTGCGCTGTGCCTTGCCGACGTCGTCCGGATGGATGTTGTCGTCCCAGCGGGCGACGTGGTCCTCGCCCTCGCAGGATTCGAGGTCGAGCCGTTCACACCAGTCGTTGTGCCAGCGGGTCTGCCCGTTCGCGAAGTCGAGCTCCCAGAGCCCGATCTTCGCGCCCCACACGGCGGTCTCGAGACGGGCCTCACTGCTGCGCAGTTCGAGCTCGGCCTGCTTCTGCGCTTCGATGTCGAGCGACACGCCGATCGCGACCGTCGGATTGCCCTGGAAATCCCATTCGTTGACACGGCCGCGGTCCTGGATCCAGCGGTATTCGCCCGAGGCGACCCGGATGCGGTACTCGAACTCGAGTGACTGGCTGCGCCCCTCGAGGTGCTCACGGATGGCGCGCTCGACATTTTCAATGTCGTCGGGATGCAGCCTCGAATGCCACGGCCGGGCCTCGCGCTCCCACTCCTCGCGCTGGTAGCCGGTCATCGCGAACCACATGGCGCTGCGCACCGAGACATCGCTCGTGATGCTCCAGTGCCAGAAGGCGGCGCGCGCCCCCCACAGCGCGGTCGCGAGGCGCGATTCCTTTTCCTGCAGCGCCACTTCGGCGCGCTTGCGCGCATCGATTTCGATGCAGATGCCCGCCGCCCGCAGCGGCCGGCCCGTATCGTCGTGCTCGATCACCTGGCCGCGCTGCAGGAGCCACAGCCAGCGCGAGTCCTCGGTGAGCACGCGGAATTCCACTTCGAAGGAAGTCGCCTCACCCTGCTCGAGTTCGTCGCGGCTGGCGCGGTACGCCACCGCGTCGTCGGGATGGAGCAGTTTGTCCCAGCGGGCCTGGTGATCCGGGCCGACGCACGGGTCGAGCCGCAGTGCCCGGCACCACAGCAAATCGACACCCCCCTCGCCGGTCTGCAGGTTGCGATGCCAGGCACCGACCTGCGCCGCGCTCAGTGCCACCGCGCGCGCGGTGTCGGACACAGAAGGCGCCTGTACGACGGTCGAACCGTCCGCAGCCGGGACCTCATCGATGCAAAGCAGTGCGCCGCAGATCGCGTTGCCCCGGCGCAGCGGCACGAGCCGCGCACCGCAATGGCGTTCGCGCCCGCGTCGATCGACGAGCGCACAGGGCGGGAACTGGCGCGCACCGCCCTCGACGACGGCGGAGAGATCGGTGCTCTCGTGCAGCCACGGCAAGGCGAGATCGGCGAGCGTCGCGCCGACGTGCGCGCCGGCGGCGCCCGGCACCCAGTCCCGCGCGGCCGCGTTCAGCCAGCGAATTACCCCGTCGCGATTGACCATCACGACGGCCCCCGGCCATTGTTCGGCCATGTCCCGGAAGAGTTCGGGCGCTAGCTCTCCGGGGGTCGTGGCGCGCAGGGCGGAATTCATGGCCATGGATTGTCGCCTAAGACCCGGGGTCCCGATTTGACGGAATTATCGGTTGGCCTATTGCCCGCACCCCGTGAGCCACGTCGCACTCTGGCTTTCCGGTGCCCATTTCCGTTACAAATACCCTCACAAGCCAATGAGATGCGGGGATTGCCTGTGACCGATTCCAGATCGCCGGGGGGGCTGGCGGACTATTCCGCGTGGCGGGCACGCGACTACTTCGAGACTTATTACAGCGAGGTGGTGCTCCCGGACGAACAGGCCGTACTCGCCTATCAGCTCGAAGTCATGGGCGGCGCGGACCATCGGTACGGCCGGGCGCTCGAATACGGCTGCGGACCCACGCTCCATCGCGCCATCGCGGCCTCGGCCTACGCATTTCGCATCGACATGGCCGACTGGCTCGCGGACAACCTCGCGTTCGTGCGTGAGTGGCTGCATGCGGCGACGGAAGAAAGCGACTGGAACCGCTTCACGAGCTTTATTCTGGCGTGCGAAGGAGCGCCGGACGCCGATCGGGCCCGCGTCCTGCGGCGCGAAGCGCAGACTCGCAAGTCGGTGCGCGGCCTCTATGTCAGCGACGCGCGCTGGCACGACCCGCTCGGCGCGGAACGCCAAGGCTTCTACGATCTCATCGTCTCCGGCTTCTGTCTCGACGCCGTGTCGAGTGATCGGGGCGTGTGGCGCGCGTGCATGCAGAACATGTTGTCGATGCTCGCGCCGGGCGGCACGATCGTGATCCACGCGCTGCACAACTGCACCGCGTACAAGGTCGGTGAGCGGATGTTCCCGGGCGCCGGCGTCACCGTCGACGCGATGGCTGAATCGCTGCTTGAAAACGGCATGGCGCGCGCGAGCCTCGACGTGCAGATCATTCCCTGCCCCGCCAACGCCGTGTACGGCTACTCCGGAATCCTGACCGCCTCGGCGCGCAAACTCGCCGCACCCTGACGACGTGGCCGTGACGCGGGTCGTCATCATCGGGGCGGGTTTCGCCGGGCTCAACGCCGCGAAAGCGCTCGCCAACCGGCCGGGGATCGAAGTCACGCTCCTCGATCGCGCCAACCATCACCTGTTCCAGCCGCTCCTCTATCAGGTCGCGACCGCCGCGCTGAGTCCGGCCGATATTTCGGCGCCGGTGCGCAGCGTCCTGCGACGCGCGCGCAACGTGCAGGTGCTGATGGCCGACGCGCAACGCATCGATCCCGCCTCGCGCTGCGTCGAGACGGACGCGGGCGCGTTCACCGGCGACTACCTGCTGATCGGCGCCGGCGCGACGCACGCGTACTTCGGCCACGACGCGTGGGAGCCGTTTGCACCCGGACTCAAGACGCTGCCGCAGGCAACGGCGATGCGTGCGCGGATTCTCCGCGCGTTCGAACAAGCCGAGCGCTGCAGCGACCGGACGGAACAGCGGGCGTGGCTCAACTTCGTCGTCGTTGGTGGCGGCCCGACCGGAGTCGAGATGGCGGGTGCCATCGCCGAAATGAGCCGCTACACGCTCGCGCGCGATTTTCGCCGCATCGATCCGCGCAAGGCGCGCGTGTTGCTGGTCGAAGCCGGCCCGAGGCTGCTGCCGGCGTTCACCGAACGCTCTTCAGCGCGTGCGCAGCGCGATCTCGCGACGCTCGGCGTCGACGTACGCCTCGGCTGCGCCGTCACCGAGGTTGCGGCGAGCGCGGTGACGATCGGCGCGGAGCGCATTGCGACCCGCACCGTCGTGTGGGCCGCCGGCGTGCGCGCTTCCCCGCTCGCGCAATCGCTCGGCGTGCCGCTCGACCCTGCCGGCCGGGTGCCGGTGACTTCTGGCATCACGATCGCGGGCAACGATCGGGTCTTTGTCCTCGGCGACCTGGCGGCGGCCACCGATCCCGGGTCGCAACGCCCGCTGCCGGGCGTCGCGCAGGTCGCGATTCAGCAGGGCCGGCATGCGGCCGCCTGCATCCTTGCCGATCAGCGCGGCGCGGCGCGCGCGACCTTTCGCTACCGGGACAAGGGCCAGATGGCGACCATCGGGCGCCAGCGTGCGATCTGCGAGATCGGCGCGCTCGTACTCGGCGGGCGCATCGCGTGGTGGCTGTGGCTGCTGGTGCACATCATGGGCCTCACGGGCTTTCGCAGCCGCGCGTCGGTGATGCTGCACTGGGGTTGGTCGTTCTTCACCTATGGCCGCGGCGCGCGGCTCATCGTCGGGCGCGAAGCCGGGTAAGATCACGGCCGCACCGGAGGTAATGCCCATGGTCGACGCGCCGTTCATGTACTCGATCGTCAAATTCGCCCACATCCTGCTGTTCGTGTACTGGCTGGGCGGCGACGTCGGCGTCTTCTACTCGAGCGGCTTTGTCGTGAACCCGAAGCTGTCGCGCGATGCGCGGCTCACGGCGTTCAAGATCTTCGTCGAACTCGACCAGTTGCCGCGCTACTGCCTCGCGCTGATGCTGACGATTGGCGGGCTCCTCGCGTACTACATCGGTGTGCCGCACCTGCCCGGCCAGCTTCCGCTGATCATCCTGCTCGGGCCGCTCTGGGTGCTGCTCGTCTGGGCTGTGCACCATTACCAGGGCCAGCCGTTTGGCCAGAAGCTCACGAAATTCGACTTCTTCTTCCGGTGCTTCATGATCGTCGCGCTGATCGCGTCGGTGGGCTATGCCTACGGCGACGGACGGCTGCGGCCGTATCCGTGGCTCGCGGCGAAGCTGCTCATTTTCGCGGCGCTGATCTTCTGCGGCCTCGTGATCCGCATCAAGCTGCCGCGGTTCATGAGCGGCTATCGCCAGCTGCTCACGAACGGTGCCACGGAAGAGAGCGACCGCGACATGGCACAGGGGCTCAAGTCGTGCCGGCCGTTCGTGCTCGCGATCTGGGTGGGTCTTGCGCTCGCTGCCTTCCTCGGCATCGCCAAGCCGGGGTCGCCGCTGTAGCATTCGGCGTTCAAACAAGAACGTGGGGGCACGGATGCACACTCGACGCGGGTTTCTTGAAGGGCTCGGCGCGGCGAGCCTCGGCGCGACATGGTTTGCCGCGAATGCGCGGGCGATCGCCGCGGCGTCGGAACACGCGCACGCCAGCGTCGCCGCCGCCGAATCAGGGGGCGCACCGCCGAAACTCGAGAACTTGAGCGCGGACGAAGCGCGCGACATCGACGCATTCACCGCGCGCATCGTGCCCTCGGGCGACGACGGCCCCGGCGCGCACGAGGCGGGCGTCGTATATTTCATCGATCGCGCGTTCGGCAGCTTCTACGCCGGACAGCGCGCGGGCGTACTGCGCGACCTCGCCGCGCTGCCGCGTCCGTTCCCCGATTTCGCGTCGCTCGAAGGCCAGCCGCTTTTTGAGCAGCTGCGCTTCCTCACCGTCCTCGGCCTCTTCGCTTCGCCCGCCTACGGCGGCAATCGCGGTGGGCTCGGCTGGCAGCTGGTCGGCTTCGAGGACACCCACGCCTACGCGCCGCCCTTCGGCTGGTATGACCGCGACTACCCGGGGTTCAGCCCATGAGCGCGAAGCAGTACCGGGACAACGAGACCGTCGACTTCGCGATCGTCGGCTCGGGCGCCGCGGGCGGCGTGATCGCACGCGAGCTGTCGCAGGCGGGATTTTCCGTGGTGGTGTTCGAGCGCGGCCCGCGCCATACGGCGGCGTCGTTCAAGCACGACGAACTCGCGAACTTCTTCCTCGACGGCCTCACGAACAGTGCGCGCACGACACCGCAGTCCTTCCGCAACGACCCGGCGGTCGAGGCGCAACCGGTCGAGAGCGGCCTGCTGCCCGCATGGTACGCACAGACCGTCGGCGGCAGCACGACGCATTTCACCGCCAATTTCTGGCGCTTCCATGAAATCGACTTCCAGGAACGCAGCGTGCTCGGTCATATCGCCGGCACGACTTTCGCCGACTGGCCGATCAGCTACGCCGAACTCGAGCCCTACTACACGAAAGTCGAATGGGAGATCGGCGTCTCGGGCCTCGCGGGCGCCTGCCCCAACGATCCGCCGCGTTCGAAACCCTATCCGATGCCGCCACTGCCGGTGAAGTCGTCGGGCGTGCTGTTCGAGCGCGGCGCGCGCAAGCTCGGCCTGCACCCGTTTCCGGCGCCGATGGCGATTGCGTCGGTGCCCTTTCGCGGACGGCCGGCCTGCATCCACTGCGGCTTCTGCATCGGCTTCGGCTGCGAGGCCATGGCGAAATCGTCGACGCTCTACACGGTGATCCCCGAGGCCGAAGCGACCGGCCGCTGCGAAGTGCGCCCGCTGAGCTATGTCTTTCGCGTACCCACCGACGACAAAGGGCGCGTCACGGGCGTGCACTACTTCGACGCACAGCGGCGCGAGCGCTTCCAGAAAGCGCGCGCCGTGGTGCTGTCGGCGAACGGCGCCGAGACGACGCGCCTGCTGCTCGCGTCCGAAAGCGCCCGCTTCCCGCACGGGCTCGCGAATTCGAGCGGCCTCGTCGGCAAGAACCTCATGTTCAACACCTATGCGCAGGTCGAGGCCGAGTTCGAGCACGAGCTGAACGAGTACAAGAGCGTGCAGGTCACGCGCATCTCCCATGACTTCTACGACAGCGACCCGAAGCGCGGCCACTATGGCGGCGGTGGAATCGATGCGCGCATCGGCGCGGCGCCGATGGTCTGGGCACTCGATCGACCGCCGGGCGAGCCGCGCTGGGGCCGCGGTTTCAAGCAGCAACTGCGGGCGTTTCCACGCACCGCGCTGTCGACGCAGCACGCCACCTCGCTGCCGCTCGAGTCGAACAGCGTGAGCCTCGACCCGAAGCTGAAGGACGCCTGGGGCCAGCCCTGCATCCGTGTCACCTACCGGGACCACCCCGACGACCTCGCGAACGTGCGCTTCCTGCAGGCTCGCGGCGAAGAGATCCTGCAGGCGGCAGGCGCGCTGCGTACCTGGCGCTACCCTGTAACCGAGAGCATCAACTCTCCGCACCTCCTCGGCACCTGCCGCATGGGCAACGATCCGGGCGCCGCCGTCGTCGATCGCTGGCACCGCGCGCACGACGTGCGCAATCTCTTTATCTGTGACGGTTCGAGCTTCGTGACTTCCGGCCGGGGCCAGCCGACGATGACGATCCAGGCCCTCGCGTTCCGGGCCGGGGAACATATCGGACGCTTCGCGCGCGCGAACGATATCTGATCGCGCGGCGCTGCCGCGGTTAAGCTACGGCACGATGGACACACCCGTCGCCGTTTCGATGGCCGTCGCGACACTCGCCGCGGTCGCTGCGATCGTCGTCGCGCTGCGCGGCCGTGCCCGCGCTGATTCGCCCGCGCCGCGCACACCCTCCGCCACGCCGGGTGACACGTCGGGCGCCACGCCGGGCATCGCGCCGGATGCGAGCGGCAGTGGCACACGCGATGCGTGGACGGCGCTGCACCGCCTCGCGTTGTCGTCGCCACTTGCGGAGCCGCAGGTTCCGCCCGATCACGAGGGCGTCGCGAAACAGGTTGCCAACGACGTGGCCACCGCCGCCACGCAGGCGAAGTACATGCCACGGCGGCCGCTGCTGCTACCGCAGCTGCTGCGCGCGGTGAACGATGCCGACACGTCGCGTCGCGAACTCGCCGGCATCATCGCGCGCGATCCGGCGCTCGCCGCCGACCTGCTGCGGCTCGCCAACAGCCCCTACTATCGGATCACCGAGAAACCGATCGAAAGCATCGATCGGGCGGTGGCGGTGCTCGGCACCGAAGGCATCCGCAAGCTCGTCGCGGCCGCCGTCCTGCAGCCGGTCTTCCGGGTGCGCACGGGGCATTTCGCGAAGTTTCCCGACACGACGTGGGACCATGCTTTCCGCTCCGGCGTCGCGGCCGAGACATTTGCCGCGATCGTCGACGACAGCGATCCGTTCGCCGCGCAACTGCTCGCGCTGCTGCTCGGGCTCGGCGCGATCATCGTGTTCCGCATGGCGATGGACAGGTACGTCGAACGCGGCGGGCTCACGCCGTCGCCCGACCTGATCGCCTTGCTGATCGACACGCACGCGCCGCGCGCCGCGCACGCCGTCGCCGAGAGCTGGGACCTTTCGGCGGGCGTGCTCGCGGCGATCGACGAGCAGCGTGTCGCCACGACCGATGCGCGATCGCCGCTCGGCCGCAGTGTTGCATTGGGCCGCCTCACGGGCGCGCTCGCCGTCGTGCGCGGCGCCGGCGGAATCACCGATGAGGCGGCTCTCGCCACGCTGCGCGCCGCAGGCACGCCGGATCGCGAGAGCGAGCGCATCTGGTTGCGACTCGTCCCCGAAAGCGCCGCCGCGCTGCAGAAGCCGACCTAGCGTGTAGGACGATTCGCACACGGCAATGCGCCGCCGGGCGCTGCCGTTCGCCGCGCTCGACAGCGAGCATCGCGGCATGAACAGACAAACCTTGATCGGTGCGGTTGCAGGGGCGGTTCTGGTGACGGGCGTGGCGTCGCTCGCGGGATACCGCGCGATGTCGGGCTCGTACGCCGAGGTGGTCTCGGCAGACGAGATCACGCGTACGGTCAGGACGCCGCGCGAGGTCTGCCACGACGAACTCGTCACTGTCCAGAAGCCGGTGAAAGACAAGCATCAGGTTGCGGGCAGCGTGGTCGGCGCCGTGATCGGCGGCGTGCTCGGCAGCCAGATCGGCAGCGGCTCGGGGCGCGACGTCGCGACGGTGGCCGGCGCCGCGGCCGGCGGCTACGCCGGCAACAAGGTGCAGGAGCGCATCCAGGAGGGCAACACCGAGCAGGTCACGCAATCGCGCTGCGAGACCGTGTTCGATTCGAAAGATGTCCCGACCGGGAAGTTCAAGGTCCGCTACCGGCTGGGCGACGCCGAGCATGCCGTGACGATGGACCACAACCCCGGCGCGCGCCTGCCGGTTGAGGACGGCAAGGTCGTTCTCGACAAACCTTCAAGTTGATACCTTTGTAATCCCGGCGGGTATTGCGCCATACTGCGCCGCGGGGGTACGCGTCGCGCAGCGCCGGGTTCCGGTGCCAAAGCCCACGGGCGGCGCCGTCAGTGCATGAGAGTTGCCCTGTTTGCGCTGTTGCCGTTCGGCCTGTC
>CADEFQ010000022.1:0-19402 GCA_902826635.1 uncultured Pseudomonadota bacterium | reverse complement strand
GGCGCCGTCAGTGCATGAGAGTTGCCCTGTTTGCGCTGTTGCCGTTCGGCCTGTCAGCCTGCGGCGGAGGTGGCGGTGGCGACTCCGGCCCGCCAACGCCGCCGCCTGCCCCGACCGTCACACTGACCGCATCGTCCTCGCAAGTCGTGAACGGCGCGACCGTGTCGCTCACCTGGTCGAGCACCAACGCGACCGGCTGCACCGCCAATGGTGGCTGGTCCGGGACCCGCACGGCCGCCGGCAGTGAAACCGTCACACCGGCCGGCCCGATCACGAGTTATGGATTGCAGTGCACGGGGGCCGGCGGGTCCGCGAGCACCGTCACGAGTGTCACCGTGGCGACGATCCCCGTGGTCACGCTGACGGCTGCGTCGGGTGGCTCGAGTCCAAACGAATACAGCACGCCCGTTCGGCTCACGTGGAATTCCACTTCGTCGAATTCCTGCATCGCTTCGGGCGGCTGGAGCGGCAATCGCAGCGTCTCGGGATCCGAGGATTCCGCGCCGCTCGTTGTCGCGACGACCTTCACGTTGGCGTGCACCGGGCTTGCGGGAACGGGCAGCGCATCCCTCACCGTGACCGTTGCGCCACCCACACCGCCGACGGTTTCGCTGAACGCACAGCGGTCGCCGGTACTCGTGGGCCAGTCCAGCACCCTCGAGTGGACGACACGAAACACGAGTGCTTGCCAGGCCTCGGGTGGCTGGTCCGGGTCGCGGGCCGCTGGCTCGAATCGCACCGAGAGCACCGGCCCACTCAACTCGACCACGCCCTACACGCTCACCTGCACGAATCCGATCGCGTCCGCGCAGGCGTCGACGACTGTCAATGTCGTCGCAGCTTTCCCGCCTGTCGTCAGCGTCCAGGCGCAGCCGCGGTCGCTCACAGCCGGGAGTCGCTCGACCCTGACGTGGACTGCGACCGATGCGACGTCGTGCACGGCGTCCGGCGGCTGGTCCGGCAGCCGCCCCACGTCCGGTACCGAGGTCAGTGGCCCGATCAACACGAGGACCACCTTCGATCTTTCCTGCACGGGTCCGGGCGGCACCGGCGCAGGGGGCGTGTTTGTCGACGTCACCGGCGCGAACAATGTCCCGGTCGCGGACGCGGGTGCGGATCAGGCCACGCTGTCGGGAGCGACGGTACGGCTCTCGGGTGCGCGCAGCAGCGATGCAGGCGGATTCATCGCGGCGTATGCCTGGACGCAGACCGGCGGTCCTTCAGTCAGCCTCGGCGGAGCGAACTCCGCGACGGCCTCATTCGTCGCGCCGAACGTCGCGACCGACACGACGCTCACGTTCAGGCTGATCGTCACGGATGACGCGGGCGCGGCAAGCGCGCCCGATACCGTCGCCGTACTGGTGCGCCCGGCCCCGCAAGGAACCGTACCGCTCGCCGGTCTCGTCACGTTCGCGCGCATCCCGTCGACCCAGCAGGGTCTTGCGTACACGCAAATGCGCCAGGATCCGGCGAGGGGCATCACGATCATTGCATTGAACGCCGGATCGCTGACCGAGATCGCGCGCGGGCAGACCG
Organism: uncultured Pseudomonadota bacterium; assembly: GCA_902826635.1. Lineage (GTDB taxonomy): Bacteria > Pseudomonadota > Gammaproteobacteria > Steroidobacterales > Steroidobacteraceae > CADEFQ01. The sequence continues at coordinate 17,866 of CADEFQ010000022.1, read as the reverse complement.
GCGCAAGCGGCGAGTACACGCTCGCGGTGCCGCCGTCGACGAGCCTCGTGATCCGGGCGATCGCCGAAATGGTCCGCAGTGCGGCCGCGCCGACCTGGCGATTCGAAGTGAAAGATGCGAGCGCCGCGGCGGCCACCTACACCTATAGCAGCGCCGCGGCGAACAGCGGCGGCTCGGGTGCCGTGCTCGATGTCGCGATTCCCTCCGGATGGGATCCCGCCACCCGCGTCGTGAATGGCCCCCGCGACGCGGCGCCGTTCGCCGTGCTCGACACGGTGTATCAAGCGACGCAGTTCCTGCTCAGCACCGCGCCGACGCTGAACTTTGCGCCGCTCACAATCGACTGGAGTCCCGCCAACACCGCCGTGGACGGCACCCACTACTCGAACGGCGTGAACGGGCCGCGCATCACGCTCGCCGGCGAAGCTCATATCGACACGGACGAATACGATCCCGACATCATCGCGCATGAATTCGGCCACTACGTCGAGGACACGTTCTCGCGATCCGACAGCATCGGCGGCCCACACAGCGTCGGCGACCGCCTGGATCCGCGGGTCGCGTTCGGCGAGGGCTACGGCTACGCGTTCGCCGCGATGGTGACCGGGGATTCGATCATCACGGACTCGTTCGGCCAATTCCAGGCGCTCGCGGGCGTGTTCGACGTCGATCGCGACGAATCGGTCCGGGGCTGGTACAGCGAATCGTCCGTCTGGGCGATCCTCTGGGACCTGTTCGACAGTACGCGCGACACAGCCGGCGACGACATGGCGCTCGGATTTGCGCCACTGTGGCAAGTCCTCACCGGACCGCAACGCTCGACCGAAGCCGTCACCAGCATCTTCCCGTTCATCACCGCGCTGAAACTCCTGCGACCGGCGGACGCGCCCGCCATCGACGTGCTCGTCGCCGGGCAGCAGATCCAGTCTTCCACCATCAATGATTTCGGGAGTACCGAGACCAATTCAGCGGGATCGCCGGATGTGCTGCCGATCTTCACTCCGATCACAGTGGATGGCGGCACGGTGCTCGTTCGCAGCATCGGCGGGGGCCTGCCGGCTTTCGGCAGCCCGAACAAGCTGTCCAATCATCGCTTCCTGCGCCTCGATGTGGCGACTCCGCGTACGGTGCGCATCGTCGCCACCGCGCCCTCGCCGCGCGGCGCCGATGTCATCGTCTATCGGCGAGGGGTGGAGATCGATCGCGGCGAGGTCGCCGGCGACGAAGACTTCACGGTCGCATTGCCGGAGGCGGGCGCCTACGTGCTCGACGTCTACGACTGTGTGAATACGGGTTGCACCTCGGCCCCGACGGCGCCGACGCGCATTGACATCAACGTCACCATTACGAGCAACTGATGAGCACGCATCCAAACATGGCCGCGATCCTGGTTCTCGCCGCCGCAGCGTCGAGTTGCGCGGCGGCCCCGCCGGCGGCGCCCCCTGCGGCCGAACCGGCGCCAGCCCTTTCGGCGATGATCCCGGCGGAGCGGGGCAGCGAGAAGATCGGCGCGCCGGTCGATGTGCGCTATCAATTCAGCGGCGTGATGGCCGCGGGTCGCCCCGTGAGCCTGCAGCTCGCCGTCGTTCCGCGCGTCCAGGGCGAGAACCTGCGGATCGAGCTGGCGGCGACACCGGGCGTTGCAGTCGGGGCATCGTCCGCGCCGTTGACGGTGGGCAAGGCGAACGCGGCCGGCGTGTATCGTTATGCGTTCGCGTTGACGCGTGCGGCGAACGCGCCGGTGAAGCTGCCGCTCATCGTATCGATGGAAATCGACGGCGCCCGATTCTTCAGCGTTTTTGCGATCCCGCTGAGCGCTGCCGCGCCAATGGAATAGAATCCCGCTCCCGATCTCCTGGGAGTCTTCCGTTGAGCCAGCTCGGCCGCATCCTGCTGAAGGGCCTCGTCACGATCCTGCCGATCGGCCTGACCGTCTATCTCATCTACTGGCTCGGCGTCACGACGGAGTCGCTGCTCTCCGGCCCGATCCGCTGGTTCGTCCCGGACGACCAGTACGTGCCCGGCATGGGGCTCGTGGCCGGCTTCATTGTGCTATTCATCGTCGGCCTGCTCGTCAACGCGTACGTCGTCCGCCGCAGCATGCACGTGGTTGAAAGCCTCGTGATGCGCGTGCCCGTCGTGAAGACGGTGTACGGCGCGCTGCGCGACGTGACGAAGCTCGTCAATACGAGCGGCAAGAAGAGCGAACTCGAACGCGTCGTGATGGTGGAGTTCGGACCGGGGCGCGTGATGGGCTTCGTGACCCAGGAGCATGCGACGCTACCGGGCGTCGGCGCGGACGAGGATCTCGTCGCGGTGTACCTGCCGATGAGCTACCAGATCGGCGGCTACACGGTCTATTTGCCGAAGCGCCATATCGAGCCCACCGACCTCACCGTCGAGGCCGCGATGCGCATCGTGCTGACGGGCGGACTGCAGCGGTGAGCGCGCGGCGCGCTCAGTCGAAGCGGTAGGCATCCATCGAGAGCACTCCCGCGTCGATCGCGGAGTAGAAGCGCGTGGCGCGCGCCGCCGCAGCCTGGCCCGCCGCGCCGAGCGCGAAGAAAAGCGGCAGAAAATGCTCTTCCGTCGGGTGCGCGCGCGCCGCCGAAGGCGCCTGATCGCGCCACGCCAGCAACGCTTCCCGATCGCCGCGCGCGAGGCGCTCCTGGACCCATGCCGAAAACTGCACCGCGTATTCGGCCGGATGTGGATCGCCGCGATGCTGCGCCCAGTCGCGCAGATTGTGCGTCATGTGGCCCGAACCGATCACGAGCACGCCCTCGTCGCGAAGCGCGGCGAGGGCCTCGCCCACGCGCAGGTGATGCGCGGCACCGAGCGCCGTCTGCACGGAGAGCTGCACGACGGGCACATCGACCGCCGGGTACATCCAGCGCAGCGGCACCCACGCGCCGTGATCGATGCCGCGGCATCCGTTCACGGCGACGGTGATGTCGGCCGCCTTCAGGAGCGCCGCCGCTCGCGCCGCGAGCGCGGGTGAACCGGCCGCGTCGTAGCGAAGACGATAGAGCTCGGCCGGAAAGCCGCCGAAGTCGTGGATCGTCTCGAGACGCTCGTTGCCCGTCAGCATCGGCAACTGCGTCTCCCAGTGCGCCGAGGCGATCAGGATCGCGCGCGGGCGCGGAAGGGAGGCCGCGAGCGCCTCCCAGGCCGGGCCCGCGCCGCCTGCCTCGACGGCGTGCATCGGCGAGCCGTGCGAAAGAAACAAGGTCGGCAGGCGTTCCATTGGCGCAGCCCGACTACTTCAAAAGACCTTCGGCCTTGAACGTCGCCTGCACGGCCGGGCGTGCGGCCACGCGCGCCTGGTATTCCGTGAGCGCGGGCCAGCGGCCGAGGTCGACCTTGTGGAGCTTCGTCCAGTTGAGCAGCACGAAGAGATAGGCATCGGCGATCGTGAACGCGTCACCCGTCAGGTACGGCTGCTTCGCGAGCATCTTCGCGAGGAGATCAAAGCGCGTGCCGAGCCGGTCGATCGCGGCAGCCCGCACCTCGGCCGGCGTCTGTGGATTCCACAGCGGGCCGAAACCCTTGTGCACTTCCGTCGCGAGGAAGGTGAGCAGCTCCATCATTTTCCAGCGTGCGAGCGAGCCGAACGCAGGCGCGAGCGTGCCCGGCTTCTGGTCCGCGAGGTACTGCAGGATCACGCTCGCCTCGGAGATCGGCGTGCCATCGTTGAGCACGAGCAGGGGCACGTAACCCTTCGGGTTCACTTTGTAGAAGTCCGAACCGTCGGGAAGCGTGTGCTTCGCGAGATCGACCTTCACCGCCTCGAGCGGCAGGCCAAGTTCGAGAGCCGCGATGTGGGGGGCCTGGGAGCAGGCGCCGGGGGTGTAGTACAGCTTCATGGGCAAGGACTCCGTCGTTTTCACTGGCAACCATGATCCACTGCATTAAAGCAGGGATAAATAGGGCCACTGAGAACAGACTATTGCGATTTATGCAATAATCATCCGCATGGACCGCTTCAAGGCCGTGCAGGCGTTCGCGAAGGTCGTGGAGCTCGGCAGCTTCGCCCGCGCCGCCGAGAGGCTCGGCGCCTCGACGTCGGCCGTGTCGCGACTGGTCTCCGATCTCGAATCGCACCTCGATGCGCGCCTGATCCATCGCACGACGCGGCGCCTCTCTCTCACCGAGGCCGGCCAGTCCTTCTATGAACGCGGCGTGCAGCTGCTCAACGATCTCGAGGAAGCGGAAGGCTCGGTGCGCGCCGCGGGCTTGTCGCCGAAAGGAACCCTGCGCCTCACGAGCGGCGTGAACTTCGGCGAGCGCTTCCTCGCGCCCGCGATCAGCGAATTCGCGGCGCGGCACCGCGAACTCGTCTTCGACCTCGATCTCTCGGATCGCGCGGTGGACCTCGTCGAGGAAGGCTTCGACCTCGCGATCCGCATCGGCGCGATCGGACCGCAGGCGCTCGTTTCGCGCCGCATCGGCTGGACGCAGTTCGTGTGCTGCGCCTCCCCCGGCTATCTCGCGAAACACGGCACGCCACGCACGCCCGCGGAACTCGCCGCGCACGAGTGCCTCTCCTACACGCTGATGCCGTTGCCGAACGCGTGGCGCTTCGAAACGGCGCAAGGCGAGCACTTCGAATTGCGCGTCGCCGCGCGCCACCGCGCGAACAGCGGCCGCATGCTGACGGCGCTCGCCACCGCGGGCACCGGCATCGTGATCGAACCGGATTTCATCGTGGCGCCCGAGGTGCGATCGGGCGCGCTCGTGCGTGTATTGCAGGAATACGCGCTGCCGCGCTTCCCCATCTCAGCGGTCTATCCGAGTCGCCGGCACCTCTCCGCGAAAGTGCGCAGCTTCGTCGACTTCCTGGCCGACCGATTCGCGCGCGAGCAGCCGTGGGGGCTCGATGCGACGCCGTCGCCGGTGGTCACTTCGGACCCGTAGCGCGGATGAGCAAATCGTCAACGGCCCTCGAATGCAGCCACTTCCTCATCGCTCAGCGGCTCGTTGAAATCGTCGGGGACATCAATCCGCCTCTTCATGAGCCCGAATTTCTTGGGGCGTACCGCGGGCGCAATCGGCGACAGGCGCGCCATCGGCTTGCCCGCCTTCGCGATGATCACCTCGGCCCCCGCAGCGACGTCATCGACGATGCGCGAGAGATGCGTCTTCGCTTCGTGAATGTTGATCGTGCTGCGCATGGCCTGATCCAAAGTAAACCAACGTTAGTTTGCTGATTCGTGCCCCGCATTCAAGGCGCGCCCAAAATGGCCTGAATCGCGGGATTTCCAGCAACTTGTCAGCTCTCATACTCACAGCCGTCATCTGGCCGCAGGCCCGACGTCAGGGAAACAGCAATTGCGAGGCCGGGATCGACAGCGTGCGGTCGTCGAGCACCCTGGTCTCGTGGGAGTCGGTCACCAGCACGACTTTGCCGTTTGCGTAGGCCCGCTGGAAGCTGTGGGCAGCAGCCAGCGCCGTGCGGGGCGGGGTCGCCCCTTTGACGGGGATGAAAGCCACCGCCGCGTCCGGCGTCCTGACGGCAACTGGCACTCATCCGGCGCAGTCCCCAATGAGCGCAATGCGCCAAGAAATGCCGTTGGATTCAGGCGCGCCGCTGCGAGGGTCTGTTCATCATCGAAGGTAACGTAGTGCTGGCTGATGGCTTCCAGCGGTGCCGTCAGATGCCGTTTTCGCCCGTGTGCCATGCCCTATTCATATTTGCAGATAGTGCGTAAATGAATACGGGTGTTGGTATCTGCATCCTCTGTGTAAATCCGTAGGGCCCGATGTTTCGCGGCGGCTCGCGGCTTCCCGACCTTGGACGCATCGAGGCGTATGCAGCCGCGGCCAAACACAACAGGCTGCGGCAAGCTCCCGTCACGCCGTATGTGTCGTAGCGGCGAACCGCGCACGTACCTTGGCAGAAACGATGATTCGACATGACAACCGAGTTGACGCGCCCGGGAGTCAGATCGAACCCTGATCCGAACTCAAACCGGACCCAGGCGCTGGTTGATGCGTCTCCCCAAACTTCAATCTATCCTTGGCAGCAAAGAACAACCCCCTCGCGGAGGGGACTCCAATGCAAACCCGGTTGCTCCCGCTTTGTGGCGTCATCGCCGTGCTGGCTGCTTGCGGCGGAGGGGGCGGCGACTCCGGCGAAGGCGGCGAATCGCCAACGGGTACTGACCGTGTATCGATCACCGCGTCCGCGCCGACGGTGCCGGTTCCGGGCGGCAGCACGGTCCAGATCGAAATGGTCATCACGAACCCTGGCGCGACGACTACGACCGACATCGCAGCGTCGATGGCGCTTGGCAGTGGTCTCACGAAAGGCGCAGTCAGCTGCATCGCGCGGAGTGGCGCGGTGTGCCCCGCGACCCCCGCCGATCTCCGGATTCCGAGCCTGCCGGCTGGTGGGAGCCTGCAATTCACGATGACCGCTCTCGTCGCGCCGGGCGCAAGCGGCTCGATTGCGAGTACAGCGTCCGTCACCGCGGCCGGGGACGCCGTCACCACGAATAATAGCGCGCCGGTGGCTGTCACTGCGTACTCCGCGGACGTGCGTGTCACCAGCGCGACCGGAGGAGAATTTTTCGGCGGCTCGATTGCCACGTATTCGATGACGCTGTCGAACTCAGGCCCCGACACTGCCCGCAATCTCTTCGTTCAGGCCGCGGTGGGACCCGGCCAGGCATTGAGCTCGATCACCTGTACGGCCTCCGGCGCGGCAACGTGCCCGGACGCACCGACCCCCGCCATGACGATTCCCACCGTGCCGAACGGCGGATCGCTGACGTTTACTGTGAGCGCGAGCATCGCGCCGAGCACCGTCGGCCCAATCAGCAGCACGCTGCACGTCAGTGTCGAGGGCGACCCGGTGAGCAGCAACAACGTCGCGACCGCCTCTGCGACCGCACGTATTCCGACCTCGCCGCAATCGGCGTCGTTCGTGTCGCTGCGCAGTGACGCAGGCGACTACATTGGCGCGGGACAATCGTACGAGTACAACCGCGCAAGTGCGTTGATCGACGTCACCGCCGATGGCGGCAAGCTGACCGTGCGGATCCACGGTGATCAGCAATGGACTGGAAATTTTGTGCTGCCAAGCTCGCAGACACAGCTGTCACCTGGCACCTATTCGAACCTGCGGCGCTTTCCGTTCCACGACGCTGCGGTAGGCGGGTTGGACTGGAGCGGCGAGGGCCGCGGCTGCAACACGCTGACCGGCACATTGACGATCGACTCGGTGACCTACATGGCCGGTTCCCTCGCGGCGATCGACCTGCGCTTCGAGCAGCATTGCGAGGGGATGGCTCCCGCGTTGCGTGGTCAGATCCACTGGGTCGTCGACGACGACCTGCGTCCACCGGGCCCTGTGAATCCTCCCCCTGCGGGCCTGTGGTCGCCGGCTCCGGGCGCGACGCCCGCGACGGGTAACTACATCTACCTGCAGAGTGATGGAGGCGACTTCATCGGTCAGGGCCGCACTTACACCTACACGCAGGCGAATGCAGTGCTGTCGCTCACCGCGAATGGCAATCAACTGTCTGTCGGGGTGAACGGCAACCAGAACTGGGGTGGCCAGTTCAAGGCGATGAACATCCTGACGACGCTCGAGCCCGGCTACTACGCGAACCTGCAGCGTTTCCCGTTCCACAATCCGGTGACGGGTGGTCTGAACTGGAGCGGCGAGGGCCGTGGCTGCAACACGCTGACCGGCTGGTTCGCCATCGACAGCATCACGTACTCGGCCGGCGTGATCGCGTCCATCGATTTGCGCTTCGAACAACACTGCGAAGGCGGTACGCCGGCGTTGCGCGGCGAGATCCACTGGATCTCGGGCGACACGACGCAGCCGACAGGGCCCCAGGTACCGCCGCCGGACAATCTGTGGGCGCCCGCGCCCGGCACCACTCCGGCCAGCGGGAACTACGTCTATCTGCAGAGCCAGCCCGGCGATTACATCGGAGCCGGCGCCACGTACACCTACACCCAGGCGAACACGCTGCTGAACGTGACTGCAATCGGCGCGCGGCTCAACGTCGGCGTCAATGGTGACGAGGGCTGGTCCGGCGACTTCCAGGGAATGAACACACTTTCGCAGTTGCAGCCCGGTTATTACGGGAACCTGCAGCGCTTCCCATTCCACAATCCGGTGTTGGGTGGTTTGAGCTGGGGCGGCGAGGGCCGCGGCTGCAACACGCTGACCGGCTGGTTCGCCATCGACAGCATCACTTATGCCGGGGGCGCGCTCGCCTCGATCGACCTGCGCTTCGAGCAACACTGCGAGGGCGTTGCCCCGGCGCTGCGCGGCAAGATCCACTGGGAAGCTGGCGATACGACGCAGCCCCCGGGACCGCAAAATCCGCCGCCGCCGGGCTTGTGGGCACCCGCACCTGGAACGACGCCAGCGAGCGGCAATTACGTCTATCTGGTCAGCGATGCTGGTGACTACATCGGACAAGGGCTCACCCACACGTATACGGGACTCAATGCGGTGCTCAACGCAACGAGTTCGGATCGGCTTCTGTCGGTGTCAGTGAGAGGCGATGAGAACTGGAGCGGCGAGTTCCTCGGCATGAACGCACTGGAGCAGCTCGGGCCGGGCTACTACGGCAACCTCCAACGCTATCCCTTCAATAATCCGGTCACGGGCGGCCTGAGCTGGAGTGGCGAGAGCCGCGGCTGCAACACGTTGACCGGTTGGTTCGTTATCGACAGCATCACTTACGCCGGGGGCGCGCTCGCCTCGATCGACCTGCGCTTCGAGCAACATTGCGAGGGCTGGACGCCGGCGCTGCGCGGCGAGATCCACTGGGTTCGCTGATCCGTTGCCTGGAACGTGGAGCGGGTGATGGGAATCGAACCCACGTTAGCAGCTTGGGAAGCTGCAGTTCTACCATTGAACTACACCCGCGGGCCGGCGGAGATTCTATGCAGGTTCCACGGGGCCAGCAAATCGTTGACCTGCCCTGTTCGGCACCCCGATCCCGGTCCGCCTGCGTGGGCCACATGCGCATCGACCAGTTCGTGCAGCCAAACTCCTTTGCGAGCTCCCCATTACTGCGTGCGCCTCGATGCAGCTCGACCATTTGGCGACGAAACTTCGGCGCGCACCTGGATACCTTCCTTTTCCGTGGCTTATTGATCGACATGGGCTCGATGCCCTTCCTGGAGTGAACTGGACGCCCTGGTGTACTGTTGCCGCTGTGGATTGGTTCCAGTAGCGGCGAATGATTCGCACATAGCTTGGGTTTTAGCGGGTAGAGAGCGCCTTTCGGCATCAATAATTGGGAGTGTCATGATGTCTATGTTCGTTCGAGCGGGTACGTTCGCGGTGTTTGCTACGACATTACTGATCCTCGGCGGTTGTGCGGTCGGAAATCGGTACGACTACGGCAACGCGATCAGCGGGTTGCCGGTGTCCGGCACCGGCAAGCTGGCCGTCGACGTTGTCGACGTCCGTCCATACGTGCTGAGCGGTGACAAGAAGCCGGATTTCGTCGGCGTGCAGCGGGGTGGCTTCGGCAACCCCTTCGACGTTCGCACCGGGAGCGGCCAGCCGCTCGCGACGGAAATGCGCGACGCGATCGCCAAGGCGCTCCAGCAGCAGGGCTTTGCGGTCGTGGGCGGCACCGAGACGGCGCCACGCAAACTGGAACTGCGCGTCTTCGAATGGAAGACCGACGTCATGATGAGGATGAAGACGCTGTACGACCTGCAGCTCAGCATCTTCGACGGCAGCGGCGCGCTCCTGGCCCGAAGCACGGCGAAGGGGGAAGACGTCGGCAGTGGCGGCTTTGAATCGGGCAACGCGACGAACGCCGCCCGGACCTTCGAGCTGCGGTTCACCGAACTCGTGCGCGACGAAGCCGTTCGCAGCGCGCTCTCGGCGCGGGCCCCGTGATTCCGGGAGTATCGCGATGAAATCGTTCGTTTCCGGGCTGCACCGAATCAGCCTCGGGCCGCTGGCCCTGATGCTCGTCGGCTGCGTCAGCAATACGTCAGGAGAGCTGACGCTGCCGAAGGAGCAGGTGCAGGCCGGCAGCTACTTCGTGCAACGGCATGACAAGGATGACCGCGACCTCGCCTCGACGATCGCAAAGGCGATGCAGGCGCGAGGCCTCCAGGCAACCGCGGGGACGGTCGCGCAACACCCGACCGAAACGACCTACGTCGTGACCTACGTCGACAAGTGGATGTGGGACATGCGTGTGTACCTGTACGACCTGCGCATCGATCTACGCGACGCCCGCGACCAGTCGATCCTCGGGTATGGTCAGTCGATGCAAGGCTCGCTGAAGGCCATGGGCCAGACGCACGAGGACATCATCAATCGCGCGTTGGACCAGTTGTTCCCGCCCGGCAAGTAGCGCTCGGTGGGTGCCCACCGGAATACGCCCATGACACACCATCTCCACGGCGCCGCCGTTCAGCTGCCGTAGCCACCCGCGAGCGCCCGATAGAGCGCCACTGCCGCGACCGCGCTGCGCGTACGCGCGTCGGCGAAGGCGTCCTGGGCCGCCAATCGAGTGCGCTCCGCATCGAGCACATCGAGGAGATCTACGGCGCCCGCATCGAAACGCAGGCGCGCGAGCGAAGCGGCGGTCGTGCTGTCTTGCGCGGCGTGCTCCAGATGCCCATCCTCGACTCGCGCCTTGGCGAGCCGCACGAGGGCGTTTTCCGTGTCTTCGAGCGCGATCAGCACGGTCTTCTCGTAGCCGGCGAGCGCCGCCGACGCATCCGCATCGGCTGCGGCGATGCGCGCGCGCACGCGACCCACATCGAGGAAGGACCAGTCGACACCGAGCGCGGCAAAGCGGGTCTCGGCATCACGCGCAAAGAGCCCGCTCGTGTCGATGGCCTGTGTACCGATGAGGCCCGCAAGCGTGAAACGCGGGAACAGATCAGCCGTCGCAATGCCGACGCGCGCCGTGGCCGCGTGCAGGCGGTTCTCGGCCGCGATCACGTCGGGTCGGCGGCGCAGCAGCTCGCCTGGCGTACCTGGATCGATCCGCGCCGGCACGGCCGGAAGTGCGGCGGCGCGCTCGAGAGTCGCGGTGAGCGCATCCGGCGCCTGACCCGTGAGCACGGCCAGCCGATGCATCGTGACGGCCACTGAGGCTTGCAGTGCCGGCACGCGCGCGAGTGTCGTCTCGAGCTGCGCCCGGGCGCGCGAGGTGTCGAATTCCGTGCCGCGGCCCACCGACACACGCGCCTCGAGCAGCTGCAGTGTTTCGCGCTGATTCGCCGCGTTCGCCTGCGCCACGCGCAACCGCTCCTGCAGGCCACGCAACTCCAGGTAGCCCTGCGCGACATCGCCCACGATTGCGACCTGCACCGCGCCGACGTCGGCGGTGCTCGCGGTAAATTCGGCGCGCTGTGCTTCGATGCTGCGGCGGACGCGCCCGAAGGCGTCGAGCTCCCACGCGGCGCGGATTTCGCCGCTGAAGCTGTCCGCGTCGCGTTCCGCGCGCGAGAGCCCGGGCGCCTGGCCGGCGCTCAGGCGGCTTGTGCTCGCAGTACCGCTCGCAGTCACGGTGGGATAGCGATCGAATCGCGCCCCCCGCAACAGGGCGTTTGCGCGATCGTAGTTCGCGAGTGCGATGCGCAGGTCGTGGTTCGCGGCGAGCGCCCCGTCGACGAGCCGCGTGAGCGTGGGATCGCCGAGCGACCGCCAGAACGTGGGGTCTGCGCCCGGGGCGGGCGCGGTGGCGACAGAAGCCGTGTCGGGGGTCACATCGGCCGGGGGCGTCGCCGCCGCGCCCGCAAACTTTTCGGGCACCGCGAGATCGGGGCGCACGTAGTCGGGGCCCACTGCGCATCCCGCCAGGGCCGCCGCCAGGGCGGCGAGCAGTAACAGTGCAAACTCACGCATGAAGGGTCTCCATCTTTCGCGTCACGAGCTTGCGCAGCGCGACGTAGAACACGGGGGTGAGGAAGAGGCCGAACAGCGTCACGCCGAGCATGCCGGCAAACACGGTGATGCCCGTGACGGTGCGCACTTCGCTGCCCGCCCCGTGCGCCAGCACGAGCGGCACGGTGCCCGCAATGAACGCGATCGATGTCATCACGATCGGCCGCAGTCGCAAGCGGCACGCCTCGAGGGCCGCCTCGACCGTGGCCCTGCCCTGCAGCTCGAGCTCGCGCGCGAACTCCACGATCAGGATCGCGTTCTTGCACGCGAGGCCCATCAGCACGACGAGACCCACCTGCACGAAGACATTGAAGTCGCCGCCCGTGAGCCACACGCCGACGAGCGCGGAGAGCAGGGTCATCGGCACGATCAGGATCACGGCGAGCGGCAGGGTCCAGCTCTCGTAGAGCGCCGCGAGCACGAGGAACGCGAGCAGCACGGCGAGCGGAAACACCACGAGCGCCGCATTGCCCTGCGTCGCCTGCTGGTAAGAAAGATCCGTCCACTCGAGATTCATGCCCTGCGGCAGTGCCTTCGCCGCGAGTTGCTCGATGGCTGCCATCGCCTCGCTCGAGGACATGAGGCGCGGATCGGCCTCACCGAGGAGGTCCGCGGCGGGATAACCGTTGTAGCGCATCACCGGGTCCGGGCCGAAGGAATCGCGCAGCGTCACGACGCTGCCGATCGGCACCATCTCGCCCGCGAGATTGCGGGTGCGCAGGTTCGCGATGTCCTCCGCGCTGTCGCGGAACGGGGCATCGGCCTGTGCGATCACTTGCCAGGTGCGCCCGAAGCGGTTGAAGTCGTTGATGTAGGTCGAGCCGAGGTAGGTCTGCATCGTGTCGAAGAGCTCGGTGAGCGGGACGCCCTGCGCCTTCGCCTTCACGCGATCGACCTGCGCGTCGAGCTGTGGCACGTTCGCCTGGTAGGTGCTGATCGGGAACCCCATCCCTGGCGTCTGCGCAATGGCGCCGGAGAAACCGCCCACGGCATTCTGCAATGCACCGTAGCCGAGGCCGGCCCGGTCCTGGATGAAGAGCGAGTAGCCCGATCCGGTACCAATGCCGAGGATCGGCGGAGGCATCAGCGAGAACGCAAACGCCTCCTGGATACTCCCGAGCTTCGCATTGATCTCGGCGTTGATCTCGGCCGCGCTGCGCGTGCGCTCCCCGAACGCCTTCAGCGGGAAGAACACGACACCCGTGTTCGGCGTATTGGTGAATTGCAGCGCGTTGAGCCCGGGGAACGCCACCGCGTGCGCGACCCCTTCGGTGGAGAGCGCGATCTCGCTGACGCGCCGGATCACCGCGTCGGTGCGCTCGAGCGACGCGCCTTCGGGCAACTTCACGCCGGCGATCAGGTAGAGCTTGTCCTGCGTCGGGATGAAGCCGCCCGGCACGAGCTGCAGCACACCCCAGGCCGCGACGAGCAGCACGCCATAGACGGCGAACACGGCGCCCCGCTGGTGCAGGCTGCGGGCGACCGCGCCCTGGTAGCGCGTGGCGCTCGCGCCGAAGAAACGGTTGAACGGCCGGAACACGCCGCCGAGCAAGCGGTCGATCAGTCGCGTCGGCGCATCCTTCGGCGCGTCGTGCGGGCGCAGCAGCAGCGCCGCGAGCGCGGGCGAGAGCGTCAACGAGTTCACGGCGGAGATCACGGTCGAGATCGCGATCGTGACGGCAAACTGACGGTAGAACTGGCCGGTGACGCCGCTGAGAAACGACATCGGCACAAACACCGCGCAGAGCACCAGCGCGATCGCGATGATGGGTCCGGACACTTCACGCATCGCCTGGTGAGCCGCGGCGAGCGGCGCCTTGCCCTCCTGGATGTTGCGTTCGACGTTCTCGACCACGACGATCGCGTCGTCGACGACGATGCCGATCGCGAGCACGAGGCCGAAAAGCGTCAGCGTGTTCACCGAAAAACCGAGCAGGTGCAGCGCGGCGAACGTGCCGACGATCGACACGGGCACGGCGAGCAGCGGGATGATCGATGCGCGCCAGGTCTGCAGAAAGAGGATCACGACCAGCACGACGAGCACGATCGCCTCGAACAGCGTGACGATCACCGCCTTGATCGAATCACGCACGAAAACCGTGGGATCGTAGACGAGGCTGTAGCTCACGCCCTTCGGAAAGCGCACGGCGAGCTCCGCCATGCGCGCGCGGACCGCATCCGACACGGCGATCGCGTTCGCGCCCGGGGACTCGAAGATGCCGATTGCGATGGCATCGTCGTTGTCGAGCTGTGAGCGCAGCGTGTAATCGCCGGCGCCCAGTTCGACGCGTGCCACATCGGCAAGCCGCACGATCTCGCCGCGCTCGCCGCTCTTGACGACGATCTGGCCGAATTCCTCCTCGGTCTGCAGGCGACCTTGCGCATTGATCGACACGAGGAAATCGCTGTGTTCGGGCGTGGGCTCGGCGCCCAGCTGGCCGGCTGACACCTGCACGTTCTGCTCGCGCACGGCGCGCACGACGTCGCCCGCGGTGAGCCCTCGCGCGGCGCCCTTGCCGGGGTCGAGCCAGATGCGCATTGCATAGTCGCCCGAGCCCCACATCTGCGCGTGCCCGACGCCCGGCAGGCGTGCAAGCTCGTCCTTGACCCGCAGCGTCGCGTAATTGCGCAGATACAGGGAGTCGTGGCTGCGATCGGGCGAAGTGAGGTGTACGACCATCGTGAGGGTCGGCGACTGTTTCTGCGTGACCACGCCCTGGCGGCGTACGTCCTCGGGCAGGCGCGCAAGCGCCTGGCTCACGCGGTTCTGCACGGCGACCTGCGCGTCATCGGGGTCGGTGCCGGGGCGGAAGGTCACGGTCGTGACGAGCACGCCGTCGCTGCCCGCGACCGACTTCATGTACATCATGTTCTCGACGCCGTTCACCGCTTCCTCGAGCGGCGTCGCCACCGTTTCCGCGATCACTTTCGGGTTCGCGCCGGGATAGACCGCGCGCACGATCACCGTGGGCGGGACAACATCCGGGTATTCGGTCACGGGCAACAGCGGAATCGAGATCAGGCCCGCGGCGAAAATGACGATCGACAGCACGGCCGCGAAGATCGGCCGGTCGATGAAGAATTTGGAGAAATCCATGGCGATTCCCTATTGCGAGCCGGCGGCGCCCGTTGCGTTCGTCGCAACCCGCTTCGTCGCCGGGGCCCGTGCGTCCATCACGACGGACTGCGGCGCCACGGGCATGCCGGCGAAGAACACCTTCTGCACACCGTTGACGATTACCTGGTCGCCCGCGGCGAGCCCGCTCGTGACGATGCGCAGGCCATCGACGCTGCGGCCGAGCACGACGTCCTTGCGCACGGCGGTGTTGCCCGGGCCGAGTACATAAACGTACTTGCGGTCCTGGTCGGTGAGGACTGCCTTGTCGTCGATCAGGAACGCACTGAACTCCGCGCTGCCTTCCATCTGCACGCGCGCGAAGAGGCCGGGCGTCAGCGAGTGATCCGGATTCGGCACGATCGCGCGCGCGCGGATCGTACCGGTGCGCGCATCGATCTGGTTGTCGATGAAGTCGAGCACGCCCTCGTGCGGGAAGCCCGTCTCATTCGCGAGGCCGACGCGCACCGGATTGCGCGACGCGGCGCGTGCGCCGCGCCGTGCAAGCTCGAGATAGCGCAGGTAGACCTGCTCGTCGCCCTCGAAGTACACATACATCGGATCGATCGAGACGACGGTGGTGAGGAGCGTCGTGTCGGCCTGCGCGAGGTTGCCCGCGGTCAGCATCGCGCGTCCCGCCCGACCGCTGATCGGCGAGCGTACTTGCGTGAACTCGAGGTCGAGGCCCGCGCGTGCCACCGCCGCCTGCGCGGCCCGCACCGCCGCGAGCGTCTGCGCCACCGCTGCGTGGCGCGCGTCCGATTCCTCGCGCGACGCGGCCTTTGCCTCGAGGAGCGCTCGCGTGCGCTCGTCCTGGCTGCGTGCGAGCTCGGCTTCGCTGCGGGCCCGCGCGAGCTCCGCGGTCGCGCGCTCGTACTCGGCGCGGTAGCTACGCGGGTCGATCACGAAGAGGAGATCGCCCTTGCGCACCGCCTGGCCTTCGGCGAACGCCACCCGCTCGACATAGCCGCTGACTCGCGGCCGCAGGTCGACGGTTTCGACGGCGGCGACATGGCCGGTGAAGTCATCCCACGGCTTGACCGGGCGTTCGAGGACCCTGGCGACGCTGACTTCGGGCGGCGGCGGTGCGGCCTGCGCCCCATGGCCCGGGTCGTCGCCGTTCGAGCCGAAGGCGACCCATGCGCCCACCAGTGCTCCCAGTGCGACGAACGCCACGATTGTCCCAAATATGGCGCGATTTCTCCCGCGGGCGGGATAGTCCACGGACGTCGGGGGCCCAGCGCTCCCAACTACCTGATTACTCTGCACCTGTTGTGTATGGTCGTCCATGGTCCTCACCTCGGATATCGCAAGGACGAAGGATAGGGGCTCAGGGCCGACTTGATAAGCCGGGATTTTTGGAAATAATTGTCCCAACAACGGGCTAATGAAGTCGGCGGGAGTCACATGTCACACGATCTCAACGACACCATGGTCTTCGTGAAGGTCGTGGAACACGGCAGTTTCGTCGGCGCGGCCCGCGCGCTGCGCCTGCCGAAGACGACAGTCAGCCGCAAGGTGCAGGAGCTCGAGGAGCGTCTCGGCGCGCAGTTGATGCACCGGACGACGCGCAAGCTCGGGCTCACCGAAGCGGGCAACATCTATTACGAGCACAGCCAGCACATCGCGCGCGTGCTCGATGAAGCCGAGAGCGCGGTCGGGCAATTGCAGAGCGGACCGCGCGGCTGGCTGCGGATCACCGCACCCTATTCATTCAGCGTGACCTGGATCTCGCCGCTCCTCGGCGAGTTCTACCTTCGCCACCCCGAGGTGCGCATCGACCTCGAACTCAACAACGACACGGTGGATCTCATCGACAAGGAGATCGACGTCGCACTGCGTATTGGCGTGCTCACCGACCAGAGCCTCGTGGCCCGCCACCTCACGTCGTTTCGCACCCAGGTCTATGCGAGCCCGATCTATCTCGCGCAGCACGGCGAACCGCAGCATCCGGACGAACTCTCGCGCCACCGCACCTTCGCGATGCGCAAGTACAACCACAACGGCAACAACTTCGTGTGGCCGCTCAATGACGGCAGCGGCGCGATCGATTACCGGATCGATCCGGTGCTGGTCGCAAACGACCCGGCGGCGCTGCGCGGCGCGCTGCTGTCCGGCGAAGGGCTGATGCTCAGCGCCGACCTGATGATCAAGCAGGATGCCGCGCAGGGCCGCGTACGCCGCGTGCTCGCGGGCTGGGAAGGCCCATCGATCGAACTGAACGCGGTGTTCCCGCGCGGGCAGGGCAAGTCGCCCAAGGTGCGCGCATTCATCGACTTCCTCGTCGAGCGCCTGGGCTTCGATACGGAATACATGGAAGAGCTTTGCCCGCACGGCAAGTGCGGCAAAGCCGACGCAGCCTGAAGATTCGCCACATTCTGTCGCGTTCCGGCGACGGAATTATGGAAAGTGCGTCCGCGGAATCAGCGTTGTCCTACAGCGTTCAGCCTTGGTTCACGAAACCGGGAGTAAGAGAATGGCGGCCGCAAACCCTTTGAATTCGAGGCTCCCGTCATGAACGCTTTCCACCGGACCGCGATCGTCGCCAGCACATTCGTTTTACTTGCCTCGTGTGGCGGCGGGGGCGACGCGCCGACTGCCGCCGCGCAGGCGCCGAGTACCGGCACTGTGAGCGTTTTGCTCACCGACGGCCCGACCGACCAGTTCTGCAAGATCCTTGCGACGGTCCAGAGCATCGACCTGCTCGGCGACGGCGGGCACGCGAACGTGTTCACGGGTCCGGAGACCGTGGACGTGCTCGCGCTGCGCAACTTCACCGACGTGTTCACCGTGAACACGTCGGTGCCGATCGGCACCTTCAACAAGATCCGCCTCACGCTGTCCGATCTGGCGCT
>CADEFQ010000021.1 GCA_902826635.1 uncultured Pseudomonadota bacterium | reverse complement strand
GGTCCCGAGACCGGATCGGCTTCCGCCGCCTGCCACCAGCGGGCGAGCTTCGGCAGGCCCGCGAACAGGTCGTCGATGCCGAGCGTCGACAGCAGCAGGAACAGCATCCAGAACGTCGGCGCCATCACGGCATCGGCGAAGCCGGGGGACGCGCCGTTCGCCCACGGTCCGGCGCCGATGAATTTCTCGAGATCGGCGAGCGACTTGCGCAGCGTCGCGACGCCGGCCGCGACTTCAGCATCATTGCGTTTGGCGGGATTGGCGTTGCGAAAGAGCACGCCTGCGTTCGGCACGACATAGACGTCAACGAGCCGCGCGACCAGCCGCGCCTGCGCGCGGTCCATCGCGCCCTCGGGCATCAGCTTGCGGCCCGGCTGCACGTCGTCGATGTACTCGCAGATGACCGTCGATTCGGCGAGACAACGGCCCTTGTCTTCGAGCGCCGGCATCTTGCCGAGCGGATTGACCGCGAGATACTCCGGCGACTTGATGTTGCCGCCATGGGGCGGCGTCAGCTCGAGGCCGCAGCCTTTCCAGCGTGAGACGAGGAGCGTGCGCGCGACATAAGGCGAGGCGAGGAAGCCGTAGAGTTTCATGCGGGTACCTTGATTGGGGCAGGGGTCACAAGTCGGTACCCCGATTATCGCTATAGTTCGCGTTCACGGCACCACCTGCCGTGCGAGGAGTGGGCATCACATGGCAAGACGGGCGGCAACGGAAGTCGGGCGCGACCTCGAGCCCAGCGTACGGCGGGCGTATTTCGAATGCCGCTACGGCCAGCTGCATGTCCACAATGCGATGCCGGCCGGCGGCGGCTTCGACGAAGCGACGCCGGTGCTCTGCATCCATCGCAACGGCGCCACCGGGCGCATGTTTGCAGGGCTCATGCGAACGATCGGCCGCGATCGCTCGGTGTATGCGCCGGACTTGCCCGGCAGTGGTGAATCCGATGGCCCGTCACCCGACGCCGGCTTCGCCGACCTGGCTGCAGCGCTTGGCGATTTCCTGCGCGACTTGCGCTTGCGTCGCGTCGATGTATTGGCGGCCGGCACCGGCGCATTCGTCGCGACGGAACTGGCGCTGACGCGTGTCGAGGAAGTGCGACGTGTTGCGTTCCTCGACCTGCCGGATCCGGCCGCGGATCAGCGCATCCGCGAAAAGCTGCCGCTGCTCACGCAGCCCACCCTGCTGCTGCAGGCCGGCGACGGACCCGAACCAATGAACGCGATCGCGCTCGAGCTGCGCACTTTCCTCAGCGCGTAGCGACCGCTGCGCGCGTCGCGATGCGATGCCACGCCAGCACCGCGACGAACATCGCGAGCAGCACCGGAATACCGACGAGATTCACGTTGCGCCAGCCGATCGCGAGGATGGCGGCGCCGGCTGCGAGCGATGCGAGGGCCTGCGAGGTGAACGTCGCGAAATCGTTGAAGCCCTGCGCGCGAAAGCGCTCGCGCGGAGAGTAGGTGCGCGTCAGCAGCGTCGTGCCCGCGACGAACAGCAGGTTCCAGCCGAGGCCGAGGAGCACGAGCCCGGCGAGATAGTGCGTGAACGCATGGCCCAGCACCGCGGCCACGGCCACGCAGGCCGCCATGCAGCCGACACCCACGAGCATCATGCGCGCGATCCCGAGCCGCGCGATCAGCCAACCGCTCACGAGCGACGGCAGGTACATCGCGACGAGATGCGACGTGATGACCTGTTTCGTCGCGGTGACGCTCTGGCCGTCGATCACGTGCATGCTGATCGGCGTCGCGGTCATGATGAAACTCATCACCGCGTACGACGTGAGGCCGGCGAACAACGCGACGAGATAGGTCGGCTGACCCACGATCACGCGGAGCGGGCGCGCCTCGCCGCCCGCCGCGTGGCGGTGCGGGTGCGGCGATCCGAGCGCGAGCAGAACGATCGCTGACAGCACGAGGAAGGCCGCGACGGCGACGAATGAGCCGCTGAACTCCGGCCACCCGCCGAGGAGGCGCACGCGCTCTCCGGTCTCGGGTCCGATGAACGCAGCCGCGAGGGTGCCCAGCATTACGGTGGCGACCGCGCGCGGGACCTCTTCCAGTTCGACATATTCGGTCGCGGCAAAGCGGTATTGCTGCACGAACGCCATGTTCGCGCCGAGAAAAGTCGCCCCGATGCAGAACCCGGCGAACTGCCCGTGCGCAACCGCCCAGGCGCAGCCGAGCGCCGCGACCGCGGCGGCGAGGGCGCTCAGGATGAACATGCGACGCCGCCCGAAGCGCTGCATGGAGAGCGCCGCCGGAATCGACGCGGCCGCGACCCCCACGACGCCGAGGGACAGCGGCAGGGTCGCAAGCGTCGGGTCCGGCGCGATCCGGGCGCCAATGATGCCGCCGAAGGCGATCAGGACCAGCGTGCCGCAGCCCGCCAGCGCCTGGGCCAGCGTCAGAATCCAGACATTGCGCATGCGGGACATTTTATGTCCGATGCTGCGGCGCCGCGAGTCGCGGGGTGCGCCAAAGGCGCGCTAAACTTGCGCGGCAATGGGCGCTCACAAGAAACCCGCGAAGCCCCACCTCCCGGACGCCGACCCCGACAGTACGGCCGAACTGCCGACGCTCGACGATCCGCTCTCGTCCACCGACACCTGGGCGGTCGGCGTGCTGCCGGCGCCCGCCGATTCCCCTCACGCAAACGAGCCAGAGATCGGAGCGTTGCGATCCGATCTCGCGAGCGACCTGGGGTCGTTGTCCGAGAACCTGCGCGACGTGGAGGAGCGCCTCCGGCGCAAAGGCGAGCGCCTCATTTCCATCGAGAGTGAACTCGACCGGGCACGCCTTGAACGCGACACTGCCACGGCGCGCGCGGACGAGGCGACGGCAGCGCTCGCGGCCGCGAATGCCGCGCTCGCAGGCGAACGGCGGCGCGCCGACGACGCTGCGCAACAACTCGATTCCCGCTCACTCGCCCATGGCGCGCTCGAAGCGCGCGGCGCCGAGCTCGCGGGCGAAGCCGATCGCCTGCGAAGCGAGGCGCGTGCGCTGCGCGAGACGCTGGCCGAGCGCGACATTGCGCTGGCGGACCGTTCGAATTCCCTCGCGGCGCGCGAGCGTCGTCTTGCCGAACTCGAACCGCAGGGCGCCCAGCGTGCGCTGCGACTCGCCGAGCTCGAGCGCGAACATCGGGCGCTCGAGGCGCGCGCGGCGCAGCTTGCCGCGGAACTCGAGGAACGTTCGGCGGCACTGGCCGATCGTGACGCGGCCCTGGCGAGCTTGCGCAGCGAACTCGCCTCCGGCGACCAGAGCGCGAACGAGGCGCGTGGCGCCCTCGCGGCGGTCGAAGGCGAAGTGAGCCGCTTGCGGGCTGCGCTCGCGACCACCGAGGAGGCGCTCAGGACCCGCACGGATGAAATCGCTGCGGCCGCCCTTCAACAAGACGCGCGCGGCCGGCTCGAAGCACAGCGCAGCGCCGAGCTTGCGGACCTGCGCAGCGTCGTCGCGCTGCATCGGGAGGAGGCGAGCTCGCGCGAAGGCCTACGCGGTGTCTACGAGGGACTGCTGCGCGGTTTCGAACACGAGGTTGATGCGGGGGCGTCCCGCGCAGCCTTGTTGCAGGCGGAAGCCGCGCGGGAGCGTGAGCGCGCCGGTGCCATCGAGACGGAACTCGCCGCGGCGGGGACTCGCATCACCGCTCTCGCCGCCGAGCGCGATGCCGTGCAGGCGAAGCTGCGCGAGTCCGAGACCGCCATCGCGGCCCGGGCGCGCGCACTGACGGCGACCGAGCGTGACGCTGAAGCGTTGCTCGCAAGAGTCGCGGAGCGCGACGCGGCGCTGGCAACCCTCGGCGCCGCGCGCGACCGTCAGGTCGAGGCACTCGCAGAGCGCGCCCGCGAGATCGCGAGCGGCGTGATCGAGCGCGATGCGCTGCGCGCCGCGGTCGAATCGCTCGAAGGCACGCTCGCGAAGAGGAAGGAACAGATCGAAGCGCTCGAGGCGGATGTGGCGCGCCTTGGCGGCGTGGTCGTCGAGCTCACGCAGGAACTGCAGGGCGCGCGCTCCACCTACAGCTCACAGCGCGACAGCGTGAGCCGGCAGGACCAGCGTCTTGCGGACCTCGACCGGTTGGTGCGGGCCGCGGAAGCACGGGACGCCGATCACGACGCGACGATGCGCGCTGCGACCGCGCTCCATGACGAACTCGAAGGCTTGCTCGCGGCGCAGAAGGCGCGCGCCGAGACACTCGCAACCGAGCTGGACGCCGCCCGCGCCGCCCTCGCGGAGCGCGAAGTGCACGCGGCGGGCGCGAACGAGGCGCTGCGATCGCACAGCGAGCGCTCGCAGGGTCTCGAACGGCGCGAGGGAGAACTCGCGGCGCAGGTTGCGGAGCGCGACCGCGCGCTCGACACGGTGCGCGCCGACCTGCAGGAGGCGGCCACGAGGGAGGGCGAGTTGCAGGAGAACCTGCAGGCCGCTGAAGATCAGCTGAACCGGCTCGAAGCGGAAATGCGCGCCCGGCAGTTGCGGATCGACGAACTCGCGGCGGCCGCAGCCGAGGCTCGCGGGCAGCTCGCGACAACGCGTCGAGCCCTCGAGGAACGTGACGCGCTGATCGGGCGCATCGGCGCCGAGGCCGCGAGCAGCGCGGCGGTGCTCGGCAGCATTCGTGAAAGCATGCAGCGCATCGACCCGCTTGCGACGACCGGCAACGAGATGGCGCACGACGGCCTTGCGCGCCTCCTTGCGCGGATCGACGGACCCGGCGAGGTCGTGCACGTGCTCGGTCGCAAGACGACGATCGGCCGCACGCCCGACAACGACCTGCAGATCAACGCCAAGTACATCAGCCGTCACCATGCGGTGATCCTTGCCGGACCGACACTGACGATCGTCGAGGACCTGAACAGCACCAACGGGGTGTACGTGAACGGCCGGCGCGTGACGCGCGAGGCGCTCGCCGATGGCGATCAGGTGACGATCGGCAAGGCGAAATTTCGGTACGGCGTGAAGCCGGTGGGGGAGCGGGCTTAGCAACGGGGCTCCCTGCCGCAGGGATTTTCGGTAAGCTCTTCGCCTCACTACCCCCGGCGGATCCCTTGGCGAGTCCTTACATCGAGCGCATCCTGAAGGCGCGCGTCTATGACGTGGCGATCGAATCCCCACTCGACGCCGCGCCGCGCCTCTCGCGCCGCATCGGCAACGAGGTCATGCTCAAGCGCGAGGACCTGCAGCCGGTGTTCTCGTTCAAGCTGCGCGGCGCCTACAACAAGATTGCGAACCTGTCGCAGGCGGCCGCGAACCGCGGCGTGATCTGCGCGTCCGCGGGCAACCATGCGCAGGGCGTCGCGCTCGCGGCGAAACGGCGGGGCATCCAGTCGGTGATCGTGATGCCGGTGACGACTCCGCAGATCAAGGTGCAGGCGGTCATCGACCTCGGGGGCGAGGCGGTGCTGCACGGTGACGACTACGACGCCGCCTATGAACACGCGCTCGCGCTCGCACGCGAGCGCGAACTCGTGTTCGTGCACCCCTTCGACGACCCGGACGTGATCGCGGGCCAGGGCACGATCGCCGTCGAGGTCCTGCGGCAGACGGGCGGGGCGATCGACGCGATCTTCGTGCCGGTGGGTGGCGGTGGCCTGATTGCCGGCATCGCGGTCTATGCAAAATATCTCTATCCGCGCGTGAAGATCATCGGTGTCGAACCGGCCGATGCGGCGGCGATGCATGAGTCGTTGCGACAGGGAAAGCGCGTGACCCTCGAGCGCGTCGGCATGTTCGCCGATGGTGTCGCGGTGCGGCGCGTCGGCGAGGAAACTTTCCAGCTCGTGCGCCAGCACGTCGATGAGATCGTGCTGGTCGACACCGACGAGACGTGCGCCGCGATCCAGGACATCTTCGAGGACACGCGCTCGATCGCGGAACCGGCCGGGGCGCTCGCGGTCGCGGGCATCAAGAAGTACGCGGCGCGCGCCGGCTGGCGCGGCAAGCGGATCGTGGCGCTGACGAGTGGCGCCAACATGAACTTCGACCGACTGCGGCATGTCGCCGAGCGTGCCGACCTCGGAGCGCAGCGTGAAGCGCTGCTCGCCGTCGAAATCCCAGAGCGGCCCGGCAGCTTCCTCGCGTTCTGCCAGGCGCTCGGCGCGCGCAGCGTCACCGAGTTCAACTACCGCTACGAAAGCGCGCACGCCGCGCAGATTTTCGTCGGCTTTGCGCTCTCGCAGGGACGGGCGGAGAAGGATTCCGTGATCGGCGCGCTGCGCGGCGCGGGCTATGCAGTGGAGGACATGTCGGAGAACGAGGTCGCGAAGCTGCACGCGCGCTACATGGTCGGGGGCCACGCGCGCGGCATCGAGCACGAGCTGCTGTTTCGATTCGAGTTCCCCGAGCGCCCCGGCGCGCTGGTGCGCTTCCTGCAAGCGATCGGCACGCGCTGGAACATCAGTCTCTTTCACTACCGCAACCATGGCTCCGACTACGGCCGGGTGCTGGCCGGCATCCAGGTGCCCCCGGCGGAGCGCGAGGATTTCGTGCTGCACCTCGGGGAGCTGCACTACGAATACGCCGATGAGACGCACAACCCCGCGTACCGGATGTTCCTCGGCGCGTGAGTGCCACGGACGACGAGTGCTATGCGCCGAAGCGCGCGCCGGTGCACGAGGACCTCGTGCTGCGCGGCCTGCGCCATCGCATCACGAGATGGGGGCCGCCGTCGGCGCAGCCGATCATCCTGCTGCACGGCTTCCTCGATGCCGCCGACAGCTGGCAGTTCCTCGTCGATGAGCTGCCCGCCGACTGGTCGTTCGTCGGCCTCGACTGGCGGGGCTTCGGCGGCAGCGACTGGCAGCCGGGGGGCTACTGGTTTTCCGATTACCTGGCGGACCTCGAGGCGCTGCTCGATCTCGTCGCGACGGGCGGGCCGGCGCGGCTCATCGGACACAGCATGGGCGGCAACATCGCCGCGCTCTACGGCGGCATCCGCCCCGGTCGCATTGCGTGGACGGTGAACCTCGAGGGCTTCGGGCTGCCGGCCACGTCGCCCGAGGAGGCGCCGGATCGGCTCGCGCGCTGGCTCGACGAGCAGTCGCAGCGGTCGCGGCAAACGGGCTACGCCTCGCCGGGCGACCTGGCGAAATACCTGTGCTCGCGCAATCCGCGGCTCACGCCACCCCGCGCGGAATTTCTCGCGAGGGCCTGGACACGGCCGGTGGGTCAACGCTATCGGCTTGCCTCTGATCCACGGCATCGGCTCGTGAACCCGGTGTTGTACCGGCGCGAGGAAGCGGAGGCGTGCTGGCGTCGCGGTGTCGCGCCGATGCTGTTGCTGCTCGGCGAGCATTCGGCGTTTCGCACACGCCTCGGGGAGAGCGGTACCGACGAATATTTCCAGTCCGTCTTCCCGCGACTGACGCTGCAGACGATACCCGGAGTCGGGCACATGATGCACCACGAGGAGCCGGGCGTGGTGGCGCGGTGCATTGAACAATTCGTCGCGCAACGTGTCACAGCTTCGCCATGAAATGGCCTGACCTGCACCGCGACCACCCGCTGCACGTGCCCTACAAATGGGCGCGGCGCATCGTGATCACGATCACCGGGTTCACGGTGTTGCTCGTCGGAATCGCGTTGACAGTGCTGCCCGGGCCGGCCTTCATCGTGATTCCCGCGGGCCTCGCGATCCTCGGCCTCGAGTTCGCATGGGCGCGCCACACGCTGCGCGCCCTCAGGAAGCGGGGCTCGATGATCGTCGCCGCCGCCAGGGCGAAACTGCGCTAAAGCGCGCTTTCGATCAGCGCCCGAAACTGCTCGAGCGTCTTCGCGCCCTGGACGCGCCTCACGACCTTGCCGTCGCGACCCAGCAGATAGGTGGTCGGCAGCACTTCATTCCACGCCGGGTCGACGACGCTCGCGATCGCATCGATCTCGCGCTCGGTCCGCAGGTAGCTGCGGAATTCCGGGAAGTACTTCGCGTGGAAGGTGGCCACGCGCGCGGCATCGCCCGGTTCGTCCATCGACACGCCGATCAGCACCGCGCCGCGCGGCGCGAGTTCACGCTCGATGCGCACGAGATCCGGAATCTCGCGCAGGCACGGCACGCACCAGCTCGCCCACAGGTTCAGCACGACGACCTTGCCGCGCTCGGCGGCGAGGGCCGTGCGCAGTCCGCTCGCGTTGACGGGCGGAATCGTCGACGGCGCCGTCGTTGCCTGCGCGCGCGCGACGGTGAGGGTCCCGAGGGCAGCCGACCCGGTGCTTGCCGCGATGGCAGCGAGGAACGCGCGACGTTTCATGGCTTCGCAGGATCAATGGCGAGCGTGTAGATGCGGTCGTCCTGCTGCCAGGCGAGCTGTGCACGGCCGTCCGGCCGGGTGGCGAGCGCCGGGTTCTGCGCCGTGCCTTCGCCGCTCGCGAGGGCGACCGGCGCGCCGATCGGCGCGCCTGCGGCGTCGAGCGTGCGGTAGTAGATCCTGCGCGGGCCGTCGGTCTTCGCGTGCCACGCGATCATCGCGCGATCACCGGCGACCAGCGAGAGGGCCGGAGCGTCCGAAACCTGCGCACCGGGATGCGCCGCCAGCGGCGTGCTGAAGCTGGCACCGCCGTCACGCGAGGTCGCGAGCATCACTCCGGGCGGCGTCTCGGCACCGTTGTGCGCGGCCGTGTAGACCGTCGAGCCGCGCACCGCGAGCACCGTGGGCTTCAGCGGGCAGCCGTTGATGTGCCAGGGCGTGCCGCCGGTCGAGACGCGCGTGCCGAACTTGCCGCCGCGGCCATCGGCGTGCGCGACACTGCTCATGCGCACGTTGTCCGCAGTGACGATGCGCGAGCCGAGGTAGGGGCGCGACTTGCTGTCGAACGCGAGCGTGACCTGGCAGCACGGGCACACATTGCTGTCCGTCTCGACGGCGTCCTGTGTGAACGTGCGGCCATCGTCGCGCGACACGATCCCGAACACCGTGGCGTTGTCGGTCGGCGCTTTCATCAGGCGCGTGTCGATCCACGCGAGATACACATCGCCGTTCGGTGCGACGCCGAGCGTGCCGAAGGCGGCGACACTCGCGAAGCCACCGTGGATGACCTGGCTCATGTCGGAGTCGGTCAGCGTGCTCAGGCGTCGCGCCGCCTCGAAGGTCTTGCCGCCGTCGGTCGAGCGCGTGTAGTGCGCGGTCAGCACCGGCTTGTCGATGTTCTGGTTGTGCTCGTTCGCCGGATACGCGACGTGCAGCGTGCCTTTCGGCCCGAATGCCACGCGCGGTCGGCTCACCGCGAAGCCCCACACGGCATCGCTCTCGGGATTCACCCGCACCGGCGGGCCGAAGCTCGTGCCACCGTCGTCCGATACGGCGACGTACAGGTTCATCGACGACAGGTGCGAATGCCCGCTTTGGGCGCGCTCGGCTGCCGCCGCCTTTTCCGTCGCGGAATCCGGATCGCCCTTTGCGAGCCACAGCACGGCAACTTCGCCCTTTGGACCCACCGCCACGTCAGGGGCGAGCGCCAACTGATCGGGAGTGCTGACGACGAGCGGGGCGCCCGTGGCGGCCGGCAGCGCGAGCGGCACGATCCCGGCAAGCAGTGCGATGACGATCTTCGAGACGTTCGGCATGGCGGGTTCCCCTGGCAACCTGTGCCCCGATTCTAGGTCGGACGACCGCACTCCTGCGACAATGTCACGGATGGACGACCTCGCCTCCGCACCGTGGTTACGGCGCCTGCTCGTCGCGACGCTGCTCGCGGGGCTGGTCGTGCTCGCATTCGAAGTGCTGAAGCCGTTCATCGTGCCCGTGATCTGGGCGGTGATCCTTGCGCATGTCACCTGGCCGCTCTACCGCCGGTTGGTCGCGATGCTGAAGGGGCGCAGGTCGGTGGCGGCCCTCGCGATGACGATGGCGGTGACGCTCGCGATCGTGCTGCCGGCCGCCTGGCTCGTCGCCGTGATCCGCACCGAGATCGTCTCGGCGTACGGCGCATTTGCCACGCAGCTCGCGCGCGGCGTCGACCTGCCGCATTTCGTGTTCGAGCTGCCGTGGGTCGGGCCGTGGCTCGAGGCACTGCTCGCGCGCATTTCGCACGATCCCGGGGCGCTCAATGCGGAGTTGCGCGGCTGGTTCCAGCGCTCGGCGGGCGAACTGGGCGGTGTCATCGGCGGCGTCGGCCGCAACATCGCCAAGCTCTTCATTGCGATGCTGAGTCTCTTTTTCATGTATCGGGACGGCGAGACCTTCGCTTCGCAGGTCGTGCGCGTGCTCGAGCAATCGCTCGGCGGGCGCGTGCACGGCTACATGCTCGCGATCAGCCAGACCGTGCGAGCGGTCGTGTACGGGCTGCTCGCCGCGGCGGTCGCCCAGGGCACGATTGCCGGTCTCGGCTACTGGGTCGCCGGGCTCAAGGCGCCGATCGCCCTCGGCGCACTCACGATGATCGCCGCGCTCGTTCCGTTCATGACGCCGGTGGTGTGGGTCAGCGCGAGCGTCTGGCTCGTGGTCAAGGGTCACTCGGTCGCGGGCGCGGGCCTGTTTCTCTGGGGCCTGCTCGCCATCAGCTGGATCGACAACATCGTGCGGCCGCTCGTGATCAGCAACGCGACCCGCATTCCGTTCCTGCTCGTGCTGTTCGGCGTGCTGGGCGGCGTCGCGGCCTTCGGCCTCGTGGGCCTGTTCGTCGGCCCCGTGATTCTCGCGGTGTTGATGGCGGTGTGGAGGGAGTGGATTGCAGACCGGGCTGCGGGCTGAGCCGGCCCGTACGCGTGCGCGGCGCGACTACGCGTCAAGAAACGGCGACAACTCCCGCCCCCACTCCGCCGGATCGCCTATGAGCGCGCAGAACGGATGCGGCCGCGCCTTCGCGGCCGCGAGCGTGTAAACGCGCAGCGGGTCGTCGTTCGAGGCCGCCAGCAATGTCGCGACCTTCACGGTGCGCAGGCGCGCCTTCACCGGATACGCAAAGTGCGCGAGATACGCGCGGCGCCACTGGTCGGGTGCGCGGAAAATTTCGAGCACGCGCTGGTGCACGAGCGCCGCGTCGACCCGGGTCGCCGCGCGGAGATTGCCTTCGCGCGTCGCGTTGTACCACGGCCAGAAAAGGCCCTGGTCGCGCACGAAATGCCATGCCTGCAGCAGATGGCCGCCGTGCCCGTCGATGCGGATCGCGGGCGCATAGCGCCGCCGCAGTTCGGCCTGCAGGGCCCGATCGAAGTACGGCAGGCCGGTGAGGACGAGGCGCCGCACGCGCTTCGGCGCGAGATGCGCGAGCTCGAGGCCCACGAGGCCGCCGCCCCAGACACCGACGATGTCGCACTCGCGGACGCGGAGCGCGTCGAGCGCAGCGCGCAGCGCCTTCGCGTACGCCGCCACCGTGACCGGGCCGCGCGGCAGCGCGGGGTCCGACTCGCCGTGCCCCGGGAGGTCGATCGCGACAACGGGCCGCCGGCCGATGAACGAGGCCGCGAGCGCTGCCACTGTGTCAGAGGAGCCCGCCGCGTCGTGTACGACGACGACCGTGCGCCCGGGCGCATCGGCATTGCGACGGATGCGCAGCTGACCGCCAGGTACGTCGAGCATCTGCTGCCAGAGGCGTCCCGCAATCGGGCGCGTCGCGGCGAGCTTCGGCGCCGCACTCGTGCGTGCGCGGCGCAGGTGCGCAAGGGCGAGGTCGAGTGCTTCGGCAGGCGTTGCGCACTCGCGCACCGTGACACTCGGCGCCGGATCGACCGCGCGCGCAAGATAGCGCGAGGTCGGGTCGGTGCGTGACGCCGTGATCAGCGCCGGCACGGTCATTTTCCGCAGCGTCTCGCCGCTCGGCATCGTGAACGCGGCGCGATAGGCCACGCGATAGTGATCACCCGCGCGCAGGAAATCGACGAGCCCTGCCTGCAACGCCTCGGGCGGCGGCAGGTTCACTTCGAGGCGGTCGGCGCCAGCCTTGCGATACCACGGGAAGAAGATCGTCTGTTCGCGCATCCGGCTCCACAGCCACGCAAGGTGCGCGCCATCCCAGCTCGGCGCGAACCGTGGCAGGTACTCGGCGACGAGCTCGGCGCGCTCCGCCGCGTCCGGAATCACATACCCGTTCGCCGCGACCGTGTGGACGCGTTGCGGATAACGGGCTGCGACGGCGACCGCCATCATCGCGCCGGTGTGGAAGCCGTAGAACGCGGCCTTCGCGACGCCGATGGCATCGAGGAATTCGACGACCGATGTCGCGAAATCTTCCATTTCGGCGTGCGCGACGCCGAGCGGATCGGAGAGGCCGTAACCGGGCGTGTCGGGCGCGATGCAGGTGTAGTGACGCTGCCAGCGCTGCATCGTCGCGATCATGTCGCGCGAGGACAACGGCGACTGGTGCAGCAGGATCAGGACCGGACCTTTTCCCGTGCGCCGGTAGTGCACCTGCCGATGTCCCCATCGACCGTCGTGGATCGTCGCGAAATGGCGGGTGATGCGCGTCATGGCCCTGACCTCTCCCGGAAAGGCGTTGATTATCCGCGAGCCGCGACGTTTTGTGCGGGGCGGTGCGGGACGACGTATGCTCGACGTCAATCCATGGCCTTCCGTTTCGCCACCCGCCCGCGCGCATGAGCCTGCGCCGCCCCGCCGCCTTCGCGGCACTTCGCCACCGCGATTTTGCGCGTTTCGCGGTCGGTCGATTCTGCGCGACGCTCGCGTGGCAGATGCTCAGCGTCGCGGTGGGCTGGCAGGTGTACGAGTTCACGCGCGATCCGCTCGCGCTCGGTTTGATCGGCCTCGCGCAGTTCCTGCCTTTCCTCGCACTCGTGCTGCCGGCCGGGCAGATTGCCGATCGCACCGATCGCCGCCTACTGCTCGTCCTGGCCTATGGCATCGAGGCGTGCTGCATCGCTGCGCTCTTTGTGCTCACGCTCGCGGGGCTCGAGATCGTGTGGCCGATATTCGTGGCGATGGTGTTCTTCGGCGCGGGGCGCGCGTTCTGGATGCCCGCCGGACAGGCGATGACGCCGAATCTCGTGCCGCCGGAGGATTTCAGCGCGGCCGTGGCGCTCAATTCCGCGCTGTTCGAGATCGCCGTCGTGGTCGGCCCCGCGCTGGGTGGGTTGCTGTTCCTCGCCGGCGCCGATGTCGTGTATGGGGCGGTGTTGCTGCTGATGATCGTCGTCGTCGGCTCGATGCTCTCCATCCGCCCCGTGAAGGCTGTGAGTGACGGCGAGCCGTTCCGCTTTCGCGATGCGCTCGAAGGCCTGCGTTTCGTGTGGCGGCGCAAGCCCGTGCTCGGTGCGATCTCCCTCGATCTATTCGCGGTGCTGCTCGGCGGTGCGACGGCACTGCTGCCTGTCTATGCCAGCGATGTGCTGCACGTCGGGCCGGCGGGTCTCGGGCTCCTGCGCACCGCGCCCGGTGTCGGCGCGGCGGTCACGGCGGCGCTGCTGGCGGTGTCGCCGCTGCAGCAGCACGTGGGGCGCTGGATGTTCTTCGGCACCGGCGTGTTTGCCGTCGCGACGGTCGTGTTCGGGGTCTCCACCACTTTCTGGCTGTCCCTGGTCGCGCTGGTCGCACTCGGCGCGGGCGACATGGTGAGCGTCTACATCCGCCACATCCTCGTGCAACTCGAAACCCCCGATGCGATCCGCGGGCGCGTCAGTGCGGTCAACTCGATGTTCATCGGCGCGTCGAACGAGCTCGGCGAATTCCGCGCCGGCGTGAGCGCACGTTTGTTCGGTCTCGTGCCGGCGGTCGTCTGGGGCGGCGTCGCGTGCATCGGCGTCGTCTTTGCGGCCGCTGCGCTTTTCCCGACGCTGCGCAGGCTCGATCGCTTTCCGTCGCCAAACCGGGGGTAGACGGCGCAACTGTATATTCGTACAGTCACGTCATGGCCGGGCCGCTCAAGGGACGCGGTGCGGTGTCGAGCCCCCCGCCGAGGTTCGACCAGCACCACAGCACGCAGGTCGATGACGGCTGGTATGCCGAGCCGCCACCCGATAGCGTCGCGACCACGGTGCTGCCCGAGCCCGCGCGCACCGTCATCACGCGCAACGCCTCGCCCGACATCGGCTTCTCGCAGTCGATCAACCCCTATCGCGGCTGCGAGCATGGTTGCAGTTACTGCTACGCCCGCCCGAGCCACGCCTACCTGGGCTTGTCCCCCGGCCTCGATTTCGAGACGAAGCTTTTCTACAAGGCGCACGCGGCGGAGCGCCTGATCGAGGAGCTGTCGAAGCCGCGCTACGTGCCCACGCCGATCATGCTGGGCGCCAACACCGACCCGTACCAGCCGCTCGAGAAGCGGCTGCGCGTGACCCGTTCGATCCTGGAAGTGCTGGCAAAATGTCGGCATCCTGTGTCGATCGTCACTAAAGGCGCGCTCATTGAGCGTGATCTGGATATTCTGGCTTCGATGGCACAAGACCATCTCGTGGGCGTCATGGTGAGCCTCACCTCACTCGATGCCGACTTGAAGCGCCGGCTCGAGCCGCGCGCCGCGTCGCCGCTCGCCCGGCTCGCCGTCATTCGCCGCCTGCACGAAGCGGGCGTCCCCGTCGGCACACTGATCGCGCCGGTGATACCCGGACTCACCGATCACGAACTGGAACGGCTGCTGGAGGCGGCGGCGAACGCCGGCGCCGGCTGCGCGGGTTACGTCGTGCTGCGGCTGCCACACGAATTGAAGGCGCTCTTTCGCGACTGGCTCGCCACGCATTACCCGGAGCGGGCGCAGCACGTGATGTCGCGTGTGCACTCGATCCGGGAGGGGCGCGACAACGACCCGAACTTCGGCAGCCGGATGAAGGGCAGCGGCGTCGATGCGGCGCTCCTTGCGCGGCGCTTCGAAGTCGCGACGCGTCGCCTCGGTCTCGACATCCGCATGGGGCACAAGCTCGACACCTCGAAGTTCGCACCGCCGCCGCGCGCCAGGGGCCCACAACTCAGCCTCGAACTGTAGCCACGCAGCAACGCGACGAACGGGAACCCCTTCGCGCCCAGAGGGTCTCAATGCCATATCGACCCCGTGGCATACTCAAGGTGCGCATGATGTCCAGGGCCGTAACACCGATCGCCATCGCGGGGCTGCTGAGCCTCGGCGGTTGCATGCAGGCGCGCATCGAGGCATCCCGCGAACTCCCGACCCGCATCACGGGCGAGGAAGGCGTCGTCGTGCTCGCCAAACCACAGCTCGAAGGCGCCGGCACCGAAGACGGGTTCATGGATTGCGTGGGCGACCACCTCGCCGGCGGCAAGGGTGGACTGCGCGTGCACGGCAATGACGCCTTCGTCGATGCCATGTTTCCGTGGTTCGAGCCGGGCACTGCGCCGTCGCGGCCCGAAGCGGTCGCTGCATTGCTGGCCCACCCTGGCGTGAGCGAGCGCGTCGCCGCGAGCGGCGTGCGATACGTCGTCTGGCTCGATGGCGCCACCCGTCGCACCGATGGTGGCGGCAGCATCGCGTGCGGCGCCGCGCCGGGCGCCGCGGGCTGCATCGGATTTGGCTGGTGGGAAAAAGAATCCGATTACGAAGCCACGATCTGGGACCTGCGCGAAGCGAAATCCGCGGGCAGCGTCGGCACGAACGTGACCGGTACGTCGGCGATCATCGGCGCGGTGATTCCGATCCCGTTCATCGCGCGCGTGCAGGGCACGGCTTGCGATCGCCTCGCGGATCAGCTGCACCGTTTCTTCGTCGGCGAAGACATCACGGCGACGAACGCCACGCCCACCGAAGGCGTGAGGTGAGCCCATGCGCAAACTACACGCTGGATACCTGCCCGGTCTGATCGCGGCGCTGCTGGCCGCGGGATGCGCCACGCAATCGAGCGGCGGTGGCGGCGGCGGCATGCCGTCCGATCCCTCGCCCGGCTCGCCCGGCTCGCCCGGCTCATCCGGTTCGTCGTCGGGCTCGGGGTCAGGTTTGCCGAGCCCTTCGCCATCGACCGCGGGCACTGGAGTGCCGACCCCGAGTGGTGGCTCGCCTGGCGGCGCCTCGGGCGAAGCCTCTCCGGGCGGCTCGAAGCCCGGCGGTACTTCGCCGGACGGCGGTGCGGCTGGTGGAAGCACGCCCGGTGGAAGCACGACTGGCGGCGGCGCAGCCGGGCGCGGGGCGGAAGTCCCGACGGGTAGCGCCCAGACGCCCGAAGAGCGGCGTGCGGCCGTCGATCGTCGCCTGGATGAATCAATGGGCACGTTCGACGACCGGATCCGCAAGGAACAGGAAGGCGTGGCCGGTGAACGTGACCGCCGAGCAGGGGACGGGACCGGCGCCGGCGCGGACGCGTCTTCCGGCAGCGAAGCGGCGGGTGGTGCAAGCGGCAGCGCGGAATCGGGCGGGCGCCCGGGGGACCTGAAGTCGGATCGCGCAGGCTCGCCGAAATCGGGCGACGGCAGCGAGAAGGGTGACAACGGCCCG
This sequence comes from uncultured Pseudomonadota bacterium, assembly GCA_902826635.1. Lineage (GTDB taxonomy): Bacteria > Pseudomonadota > Gammaproteobacteria > Steroidobacterales > Steroidobacteraceae > CADEFQ01. Next base: position 44,230 of record CADEFQ010000021.1, on the reverse strand, counting down.
GCGCGCACCAGCGCGGGTACCGGCGGCACCGGCAAGGGGGCCGTCGAGCGACCGGACGGCAGCGACGACGACATTGTCGCGCGCCGCCTGCGTCGCGCCGCCGAGCAGGAGACCGACCCGGAACTGAAGGAAAAGCTCTGGAAGGAATACGCGGAATACAAGAAGAGCGTGCGGGGCGGATGATCAACCCGATGCGCCATGGCCCGTCATTCCGTCGCAGTGCGCTCGCGCTGCCGCTCGTCGCCGCGCTCGCCGCGTGCGTCACGAGCGAGACGCGGCCGCTGCCGAAAGTGAACCCGATCCAGGCGACGGTGCAGATTCCCGAGGCGGAACTGCTGGACGTCGGCGTGCGCATCTTCGACACCAACATTCCGGCGTCGATCAAGGACGACGAGGAGGCGCTCGCGAAGAAGCGCATCTACCCCGAGGTGCGCGCCGCCGAGGCGAGCTACCTGCCGGGCCTGCTGCGCGCGACGCTCGAGTCGTCGGGCCAGTGGGGCGCCGTGCGCGTGGTGCCCGAGAAGGCGATCGTCGATGTGCTCGTCGCCGGCACGATCGAAAGTTCCACCGGCGCGCGGCTGGCGCTGCGCGTGAATGTCACCGATTCCACCGGCCGCGTCTGGATCAAGGACAAGGAATACGCGGGCGTCGCCGATCTCGGCTCGTACAAGACCGAAGCCGCGCTGCGCGTCCGCGATCCGTTCCAGAACGTCTACTCGGAAATCGCGAACGACATGCTCGCGGTGCGCGAAGCGCTCGCGTCCACCGATCGGCGCGACATTCATCGCGTGACGCGTTTGCGTTTTGCGAACGATTTCGCGCCGGAAGCCGTCAAGGGCTATTTCGCGACCGACGCGCAGGGCGTCACGCGCGTCGCTCGCCTGCCCGCCGAGGGCGATCCGGTGATGGAACGCATCGCGCGCATCCGTGAGCGCGATCTCGCGGTGATCGACACGGTCGACAGCTACTACGCGAACTTCGCGGACAAGATGGAGAGTCCCTACGGCAACTTCCGGCGCGTCAGCCAGGAGGAAATCGAAAAGGAAGATCGCGCACTGGCCTCGGCGCGCACCCGCACGGTGCTCGGCGCCGCCGCGGTGCTCGCGAGCGTGCTGGTCGCGAACCAATGCGCGCCGGGCGACTACACCTGTCGCAACATCCAGAGCGCGGCGCGCACGGCCGGCGCCGTCGGGGGCGTTGCGGGCGTGATGTCGGGCATCAAGAAATATTCCGAGGCGAAAGTGCACGCCGAGGCACTCAAGGAACTCGCGGACACCTTCCGCGCCGAGGTCACGCCGCAGGTCGTCGAGGTTGAGGGGCGCACCCTCAAGCTCACCGGAACCGCCGAGGAGCAGTATCGCGAGTGGCGCGAGCTGCTGCGCCAGATCCATGTCGAGGAAACGGGCGGCGCCGTGGCCGCCGGGCCTGTTGCGACCGCTCCGGCACAGGCGCCGCCGCCGGTGTCCCGTACCGAGTGAGTACGTGCCAGCCCATGCCGAACCTGGTACGCGGCGACCGCCTTTGCGGTCGCTTCACGCTGATGGCGAAAGTGGGTGTGGGCGGCCATTCGGAGGTCTGGCGGGCGCGTGACATCGTGCGGCGCGAAGACGTCGCCCTCAAGGTCCTGAAGCGTGATCCGGCCGCACCGTCCGAAGCCTGGGCCGTGCTCGAGCACGAGTACGCAGTCGCGCGGGAGCTGGGGCATCCGGGCATCCTCAAGCTGCATGAACCGCAGAACTGCGACGGCGCGCTCGTACTGCCGATGGCGTTCGCGCCGGGCGGCGACCTCGGCGCGCTGCGCGGCGAGGTCTACACGCGCATCGTCCCGGCGCTGATCGAAATTGCGCAGGCGCTCGAGCATGCGCACGGCCGTGGCGTCGTGCATCGCGACCTGAAGCCCGGCAACGTGCTGCTCGACGATGCCGGCCACACGCTGATCGCGGATTTCGGCGTCGCCTCGTTCGCAGGCCGCAGTCCCTACGCGGACCACGGTTCGCCCTTCAGCGCGAGTCCGCAGGCGCTGCGCGGCGAGCCGCCGGCGCCGTCCGACGATATCTACGGGCTCGGCACGCTCGCCTACGAACTGCTGTCCGGCTATCCACCGTTCTACCCGCATTTCGAAGTGCGCCGCGTGCTCGAAGAGCCGGTGGCCGAGCTGAAGCCGACCCGTCCCGCGCCGCCGCGGCTGCTCGCACTCGTGATGCGCCTGCTCGGCAAGAGCCGCGAGTCGCGTCCGGGGACCATGCGGGCGGTGATCGATGAACTGCACGCCTCGCTGCACGACACCGTGACCCTCGAATCAGAAGTGCTGAGCGAGGGTGCTGCGCTCGCGCCCGAGGCGGTAGTGTCCTCGAGTACGGCGCCGATCGTCCCGATTGCCGATGCCGGCGCGATGGCCGATACGAGCACGATGGCCGACGAGGGCACGATCGCCATCGAGCTGCCGGAGCCGATTCGCGTAGAACCGGTCGCCGGGCCTGCGGACGAAGTGGTCGTCGCGCCTGCCGCCGCGCCGTTGCTGCCTGCGCACGACGAGCGTCGCGGACACAAGAGCATCTGGCTGGCAGTCGCCCTCGCCGCGGTGGCAATCGGCGTCGTGTTCGTTGCGTTGCCGCGCTTTGCGCCCGAGCTGTCCGCGCCGGGGCCTGTAAACGACGCGGCGGCGCCCGCGAACGTGGCGGACAAGGGAGACGTCGCCGCCGATCCCGCGGAGACGCTCGCGGCGCTGCAGGCGGGCATCACGAAGCGGCTTGCGGCCATCGAGACGCGCGCGGCCGCCGTCTGGGGTGGCGGTGAATTCGCGGCGACGAAGCAGGCGGCCGAGGCGGCGTCGTTGCGTGCGGCCGACGGTGACGTGGCGGCGGCGATCCCCGACTATCGTGCGATCGGCAAGCGACTGGCGGCCGTCGAGGCGCGCGCACCGGCGGCGCTCGCCGAGCAGCTGAAGCTTGGCGCCGCCGCGCTCAGCGCAGGCGAGCCGGCGCGGGCGCGCAGCGCCTTCGAGCTCGCGAAGCGTATCGATCCGCAGAACGCCGTGGCGGCCGCGGGACTCGCCCGCGCGCGCGCGCTCGAAGTCGCGATGCCGCTCGTCGCGCAGGCGGCCAATGCGGCGGCGGCCGGCCGCTCGTCCGAAGCCATCGAGCTGTATGAAAAGGCGCTCGCTGCGGACAGTGCCAATCGTGAAGCGCGCGACGGGCTTGCCGATGCGCGCAGTGCGGCGGGCGCGTCCGAGTACGCGCGCGTGCTCGCCAACGGTTTCAGCGCGCTGCGCGCCGGCGACCTCGCGAGCGCACGAAACGACTTCGCGCGCGCGCGCTCGATGCAGCCCGGCGCGAGTGCGCCCGGCGAAGGGCTCGAACAGGTCGCGTCCGCGGAGCAGTCGCGCGCGGGCGATGCGGCGCGTGAGCGCGCTGCCGCGCTCGAGGCATCGGAGCGCTGGGCCGACGCGCTCGCGATCTACGAGGAAGTCCTCGCAGGCGATCCGTCGCTGCAGTTCGCGCAGGCCGGTCGCGAGCGTACCGCGCCACGGGCGGAACTCGCGCGACGCCTGCAGTTGATCATCGACCGCCCGGACCGGCTCGCCACGGTGGCCGTGCGCGAGGAGGCGCAGCAACTGCTCGAATCTGCGCGCGCGGTGACGCCCGCCGGCCCCGTGATCCGCTCGCAGATGGCGCGCATCGAACTGCTGCTGCCCGCCTACGACCAGGTGGTGCGCGTCGCGCTCGAATCCGACAACTCGACCGCCGTGTCGATCCAGCGCGTCGGTGCGCTCGGCGCGTTCCTGCACCGCGAGATCGAGCTGAAGCCGGGCCGCTACACCGTCATCGGCACGCGCGAAGGTTTTCGTGACATTCGCCGTGAAATCACGATCGCGCCGGGCGCGGCCGTGCAGTCGATTTCCGTGAGCTGCGTCGAGCCGATCTGACGCGGGGTATCTGTGGCCATCCAACCCGACCTGTCGCCGTATTCCGAAGCGCGCGCCACCGTGCACGAGCCGCTCGGGCGGCGTGAGCTCGCGGCGCCGATCACGATCGGCGCACCGGGTGCGGATGTCGTGGTGCCGGGCGTTGGCGGGCCCGCTGCGCTCTCGATCGGCATCGACGACGGACTGTGGCGCGTCACACCGGCCGAAGGCGCAAGCGCGCGCCTGAACGGTGAGCGTCTGCGGGAGCCACGCGATCTGCGCGCGGGCGACGTGATCGCCCTCGCGGACACACAGGTCGTCGTGCGCGCCACGTCGCCGTGCGTGATCGACGTGCTGCACCTCGCGGGCAACGATACGATCGCGCCGCTCGCGCCGGCCGTCGAGCGCGAGGGCGCGCTCGACGACGAGGACGTCGAGATCAGCGCCGTGCCGCGCGATTTGCTGGCCGCGGCGGATCGGCCGCGCGTGCGCCCGCCCGGCCACACGGCGCGGCGCGTCGTCATCGTCGCGGCACTCGTGGCGGTCGCCGCGGTGTTTGCGCTGCTGTCGAGCGTGCAGCGCGTGCCCCTCGTGCTCGAGCCGGGCAACGCGAACGTGCGCGCGACCGACACGTTGCTGTCATGGCATGCCGGCGCGACGCTGTTCGTGCTGCCGGGCGAACACCGATTGCGCGCGAGCGCACCGGGGTATGTGGCGCTCGAACGTCCCGTGGCCGTGACGCGCGACGGGATCGCGCCGGTGCGCGTGCGGCTCGAGAAGGAGCCGGGTGTACTCGCCATCGATACGGGCGGTGTCGCGGCGAGCGTCGCGGTTGACGGTGCGCAAATCGGTCGCGCGCCCGGCGACGTGCGCGTGGCCGCCGGGCAGCGCACGCTGACGTTCCGCGCTGATCGCCATCTCGATGCGATCGTCGAAGTCGACGTCGAAGGGCTCGGTGCGCGCCAGGACCTCAAAGTGCAACTCAAGCCGTCGTGGGGCACGCTCGCGCTCACGGTGCGCACGCCCGGCGCGCTGGTGTCGATCGACGGCGCGGCGCCAGTCGCCGTGCCGCCGACGATCGAGCTGCCGGCGGGTGCCCATCGCGTGCAGATATCGGCGCCGAACGCCAAACCCTGGGACAGCGCGCTCGTCGTGAAGGCGGGCGAGACGACGGCGATCGGTCCGATCGATCTCGGCGCGCCGGACGCGCGGCTGGTCGTGCGTTCGACGCCCGCCGGCGCGGATGTGTCGGTCGACGGCGTGTACCGCGGTCGCACACCGCTCGATATCGCGATGTCGCCGGGTGGCCGGCACGACCTGCTCGTTGCGCGCACCGGCTACGCGCCGTGGTCACGCGCGTTCGGCGCGACCTCCGGCGAGCGCACGGTGCTCGATGCGCGCCTCGAGCCCGTGTATGTCGCGCTCGCGGTGAGCGGCGAGCCCGCCGATGCGGAAGTGTGGATCGATGGCGCCGCCAAGGGGCGCACGCCGCTGAAGCTCGAACTGCTCGCGGGCGAACACGCGATCGAGGTGCGCAAGCCGCCGCTCACGGCTTACAGCGCGAAGCTGGTGCTGGCGCCGGGGCTGGCGCGCAGCGTCGAGTATCAGTTGATCGAAGCGGGCCGCCCGTCGAACGCGCTCGCGGCCGGGGCGAGCGTCACGACGAAATCCGGTTACGCGCTGCGGCTGGTGAAGCCGGCAACCTTCGAAATGGGTTCCGAGCGGCGTGAGCAGGGCCGGCGCCCGAACGAAACGCGCCGGCGCGTCACGCTGACCCGTGCGTACTACATCGGGACGACCGAAGTGACCAACGCCCTGTTCCGGCGTTTCAAGCCGGACCACATCTCGGGCCATGTCGACAAGAAGAGCATCGACCTCGACGCGCAGCCCGTGGCGCAGGTGAGCTGGGACGATGCGGCCGCGTTCTGCAACTGGCTCTCGGCGCAGGAAGGCCTGCCCGCGGCCTACGAACAGAAGGACGGCAAGTGGGTGCTCAAGGCGCCGATCGCGAACGGCTATCGCCTGCCGAGCGAGGCGGAATGGGAGTACGCGGCGCGCGCGAGCGGCGCGGGCGCGATGCGCCGCTACGAATGGGGCGATGCGCTGCCGATTGCGGCAGGGAGCGGTAACTACGGGGGCAACGAGGCGCAGGGCACCATGTCGCCGATCCTCGAGTCCTACCGCGACGACTTCCCGAGCGTGGCGCCGGTCGCGAAGTTCCGCGCCAACCCGCTCGGCCTGTACGATCTCTCCGGCAACGTGTCGGAGTGGACGAACGACTACTACGTGTCGTTGCCGGACAGTGCGCCGCAGACTGATCCGTTTGGCCCCGCACAAGGAACCCGGCATACGGTTCGTGGTTCGAACTGGAGAACGGCGACCGTTGCAGACCTGCGGCTCGCCTGGCGCGACGGCGCCGACGGTTCGAGCCAGACAATCGGATTTCGCGTCGTACGCTACGCCGACCCCTGAAGCCCCTGGAACCGTGACACCCATGAAAAATCCCTGGCGCCCGATCTGGATCATGACTTTTGCGTCGCTCACCGTGTGGGTCGCAGCGCTCGTCATCGTGCGCACCGTTCCACCGGCTCTGGCGCAGTCGACCGGCGAGCCGAAGGCGGCGCCGCCCGCGGGCGAGGCGGCCGACGACGAGGAGCCGATCGGCGCACCGGTCAAGCCGCAGGAGGAACTGCCGCCCGACCTGCGCCAATCGGCCGACAACAACGTCAGTTTCCCCGTCGACATCTGATCCCGAAAGACACGCATGCCCAGCCAGCGCCGCTATCCGAGTGAGTTCGTCTTCAGCCTGTTCGCACTCGCCCTCATCGTCGTGGTCGTGCACGCGATCTACGTGCTCGACGTGCGCCCGAAAGCGCAGGCGATCCTCGCGCAGCAACGCATCGGGATGTTGAACGACCCGAATTACATCGCGGAGCGTTCGTTCTACGTGCTCGTGAAGGATTACGAGCAGGAAAGCGAAATCATCCTCTTCATCTGGGCGCTCGCCATCATCGGCTACAAGTCGAAGCGGCAGTCGCGCGAGCGCACGACCCTCGAGGGGGAGCTGCTGAATCTTCCCGAGGGCATGAAGATCCTTCCCGAGGATTCACGCGAGTACACGCGCCAGCTCGACGGACTCGACCGCGAACGGCGCGGCATGCTGCTGCCGCGCGCGCTGCTCGCCGCGCTCGCCCGCTTCGGCGCGACCCGCAACGTGCAGGACGCGTCCACGGTCGCGCACGGCATGTGCCAGTCGGAAGCCGAACGGCTCGACTCCGAGATGTCGATGCTGCGTTACATCGCGTGGGCGATCCCGGCGATCGGCTTCATCGGCACCGTGCGCGGCATCGGGGATGCGCTGGGCCAGGCGCACAAGGCGGTCGGCGGTGACATCTCCGGCGTCACCGAGGGCCTCGGCGTCGCGTTCAATTCCACGCTGATCGCGCTGCTGCTGTCGATCTTCCTGATGTTCCTGCTGCACCAGTTGCAGCTCGCGCAGGAGCGCCTGGTGCTCGACGCCGAGACGTATCTCGACACGCGGCTCATACGCAACATGCAGACGAGGTAGGCGCTCGATGGCTTCGGTGCTCGGCCTCTCGATCGACGATCGCGCGCTCGCGATGGCGACGGAAGGCCGCGTGCTGTCCGTCGCGCCGTCGATCGTGCGGCGCACGGGCGACGGGGCTCTGCTTGGCACGGCCGCCGTCGATATCCTGCGCAGCCGCCCCGCCGAAGCGTCGGCCCGGCACTGGAACGACATTGCGGGCGAGAGCGCGACGAGTTCGGCGGCGCTGCAGGTCGCCGCGGCCGAACTGCGACAGCGGCTCCACGCGGCGGGCGAGACCGTGCCCGGGGCGGCGTGGGTGGCCGTGAGCGCGGCGTTTACTGCGCGGGCGCTGTCGGACGTGCTCGCCGTGGCGCAGACAGCGTCGCTGCCGGTGCGCGGCTTCGTCGATGCGGCCGTCGCGACTGCGGCGCCGCTCGGCCTCGCAAAGCCGGCGATCGTGCTCGAAATGGGGTTGTTCCACGTCGCCGCGACCGCCGTGGAATGCGGCGCGACCGTGCGCCGCCGCCGCTCGATCGTGGCGAGAAACGGCGGCTTGCACGACATCTATCAGTCGTGGCTCGATGTCGTGAGCGCGGCGATGGTGCTGCGCACGCGCTTCGATCCGCTGCACGATGCGGGCGTCGAGCAGCGCCTCTTCGGCGAATTACCGGCGCTCAGCGCACAGGCGGTCGCCACCGGCGCCGCCACGGTCACGCTCGAAGGCCCCGCGGGCGAGCGCCACGAGGTCGAGATCGCGCGAGACCAGTTCGGTGCCGCGGCCGCGGCCCGCTATCGCGAACTCGAACGCTGCCTGCACGAGTTGCGGCGCGCCGGCGCCCCGGTCGCGGTGATCGTGCCCGCGGCGCTCCTCGCGCTCGCCGGGTTGAGCGAGCGGCTCGAGACGCTTTCGGACTGCGAGTTGATCGTGGTGCCGGAGGGCTGGGCAGCGGCCGTCGCCTCGCAGCTCCCGGTTGACGAAGCCGCGGCTGCGCCGGTGCGCCTGCTGCGCCGGCTCACGGCCACGAACACGCAGCCGTGCACCGATGTGCCACAGCGCGGGCTCGCCGAGCGCCGACGCGAAGGGATCGACCCGACGCACTTGCTGCACGCCGGCCGGGCGCTCGCGCTCACCTCGCGCGGACTCACCATCGGCCGCGACAGCCATGGCGCCGACATCACGGTGTCCGCGGGTGCCGCGGGTGTGTCGCGGCGCCACTGCACGATCCTGCGCGGCGAGGACGGTGTCGTGCTCGTCGACCACAGCCGCTACGGCACCTGGGTCAACGACGAGCGCGTCGCGGGCCGCACGCTGCTGCACGCGGGCGACCAGGTGCGGATCGGCGAGCCCGGCATCGAGCTCGCACTGATTGCCGTGGGGGGCGGCCGTGCGCAAGCGACGCCAGACTGAGGTCTTCAGCCTCTCGTTCCTCGACTGCATCTGCTGCGGTTTCGGCGCGGTGATCCTCTTTTACATGATCATCAGCGCCCAGAGCGGCGTCGAGCGCATCCGCAAGACGAATGATCTCGCCTCGCAGGTACGCCTGCTCGAAGAGCAGGTGCTCGAAGGCACGAAGAACCTCGTGGTCCTGCGCAACACGCTCGCGAAAACGACCAGCGAGACCGTGTCTGCCTCCTCGCGCGCAACGCGCCTGGTCGAGCAGCTGAAGACCGAGCGCGACCAGGGCTCGATCTACGACGACACCACCGTCGCGCGGCGCGCGCACATCGAAAAACTGAAGGCCGACCTGCGCGCGCTCGATGAAAGCACGCGCCGGCTCGAGGCGGCGAGCAAGGAAGCCGGGCCGCCCGGTGACGCCGTCAAGATCGCCAAGGGCGGCGCGGACCGCCGCTACATCACCGGCCTGCGCATGCAAGGCAAGCGCGTGCTGGTGCTCGTCGATGCTTCCGCAAGCATGCTCGACGACGATATCGTCAACATCATTCGCCTCCGCAACACGAGCGACGAGTCGCGCCGCGCGGCCGCGAAGTGGCGGCGGGGGGTCAAGACGGTGGGCTGGCTCGCCGCGCAGGTGCCTGCGACCAGCAAGTTCCAGGTCTACCGATTCGACACGAAGCCCGCGCCGCTGCTCGCCGATACGGCGGGCACCTGGTTGAGCGGCGGCGATCAGGCGGTGATCGACCGCGTGCTCGAGGCGATGGACAGCGTCGTGCCGCAGAACGGCACGAGTCTCGTCAATGCGTTCGGCGCGATCCGCCAGCTCTCACCGGCGCCCGATCAGGTCATCCTGATCACCGACGGCCTGCCGACGCAGGGCGCCGCGCCGCCCGCGATTCGTCGCTACATCGATGCGGGTGCGCGCCTGCGTCTCTTTGACGAAGCGGTGAAGGCGCTGCCGACACGTACGCAGATCGACGTGGTGCTGCTGCCGATGCGGGGCGACAACCCGGCGGCGCATGCCTTCTGGACCCTCGCGCGCCGGACCGGCGGCGCGTACCTGATGCCCTCGAAGGACTGGCCGTGAGCGTGAGGCCGTGAAGCTGCAGCGGCGCGACACCGAGGTCTTCAGCCTCTCGTTCCTCGACTGCATCTGCTGCGGCTTTGGCGCGATCATCCTGCTGCTCGTGCTGTCGGAGTTCGGACAGCCGGTCGTGATCGAGAAGAGCCGCGTGCAGCTCGACGGCCAGGTGCTCGCGCTGCAGAAGGAACTCAACGAGATCCGCGGCGAGACGGATGTGCTCGAGCGCGAGATGCAGGGGCGGGTCGACAGGCTGCGGCAGGAGAAGCTCAATCTCGCGCGGGTCAGCGGCGAGATCTCGGCGATCAAGGGCCAGTACCAAGCGAGCCGCAAGGACGCCGCCGTCGCGAACATCGTCGAGGGGGAACTGGTCGCGGCCTACGAATCGCTCACAGAAGACCTGAAGAAGCTGCAGAAGCAGTCGCGGCGGCGCCCGCCCACCGAAGCCGTGGGCGGCATCCCGATCGACAGCGAGTGGGTCATCTTCGTGATCGACACCTCGGGGAGCATGCTGTCGGCGCACTGGGACGGCGCCCAGGACGTGCTGAAGGAAATCCTCGACATCTATCCGAAAGTGCGGGGCCTGCAGGTGCTCGACGACGAGGGCAAGCCGATGTTTCCGGGCACACGTGGCCAGTGGCTGCAGGACAATCCGCAGCAGCGCGCGCGTGTGATGACCGCGATGCGCAATTGGCGCGCGTTCAGCGATTCGGACCCCGTGCAGGGCATCGAGGAGGCGGTCGCGAAATACTGGGCGATCGACAAGCGCATCAGCGTCTACGTGATCGGTGACGAATTCACCGGCGATTCGATCCAGAAAGCGCTCGACGCGGTCGACAAGGCGAATCCGGCGGATGCCAACGGCCGCCGGCGCGTGCGCATCCATGCGATCGGCTTCCCCGAAGGGCCGGGGATGCCGCCGTTTACAAGCATCCGCTTTGCTGCCTTAATGCGGGCGATGTCCGATCGCAATGGAGGCACCTTCGTGGCGATTACCACCGAGAAAGCCTGTGCGGGCTACATCGAGGTATTCGGCACGCGGCAGTGCATCGGCGGAGGCTGAGCCGTCATGTCGCCACTCGTCCGGTCGATGCGCCCTGCCATGGCCGCCGGCATTTCGGCGGCTGCACTGCTCCTGCTCGCCGGTTGCGGCAGCGTCGAGATCGCGCCCGATCCGATCATTCCGAAGCCGCTCGTGCGCCCGCTGCCCGTCAAGGCGGCGGTGCTCCTGACCGGCGATCAACGCGCCTTCCGCCACACGGAAACGCGCAGCGGGGTCGAGTGGCAGGTGCGGCTGGGCGAGGGTCATCAGCATCTTGCGAAGGAAGTGTTCGGCGCGCTGTTCACCGACGTGCGCTACATCGACGACGCCGAGGCGGCGCGCACCGCCACCGATCTCGCGGTGATCTTCGAGCCGCGCATGGAGCAATACTCGTTCGCGACCGCGAAAGAGACCGGCGGCGATTACTACGCGGTGACGATCCGCTACCGCATCAACGTGTACGCGCAGGGTCTCAAGCTCGTCGACTCCTACACGATCACCGGCTACGGCAACAGCCGCGACCAGACGATGTCGAGCAGCAAGCCGCTCGAGGGCGCGACGCGAGCCGCGATGCGCGACGCGGCGGCGAAGTTCCTCGTGCAGTTCCCGCAGCAGCCGATCGGGCAACAGCTCGCGCGCGGCGAGGCGCTCGTCGCGCCTGCGGTGACGCTCGCCGATGGTGACGTGAACAAATCGGACGCGGCGCGCGTCATCGAAGCGGTGCCCGTCATTGAATCTTCGACCGCGAAGCCCGCGACGGCACCGGCACCCGCGCCGCCGCCGGTCGAAACGCCGCTGCGAGCCGCGCGAAGGTCCTGACACGTTTTCGCCCAGCCATGGAGCACCCGCGCCCGGGTGATGACTGCTGATGACCACCAATCGCCGCGAATTCATTGCCGGAACAGGCGCGCTGATGGCAGCGCTGACGCAGCTTCGGGCGCGCGCCGCCGAAGGGGCCGGCACCCCGGTCGAAAAGCTGCTCGCCGGGATCGCCGAGGACCTCCTCGCCGATTATCCCGAGACCGCGACCAGCCTCGGCATCGACAACGGCGTGCGCGCAGCGCTGAAAGCGCGGCTGAGCGACCGCTCGGCGGCGGGACAGGCGGCGATCGCGCGGCGGGTCACGGCGCGGCTCGAACGACTGCGGACGATCGACGCTGCCACGCTCGACGAGCGCGCGCGGATCGACCTCGATGTGGTGCGCACGGCGCACGAGACCGCGGCCGAGGGGTTCGCCTTTCCCTACGGGGACGTCGCGCTCCTCAACCAGAACTGGTCGTACCGCAATGCGCCGTACGTGGTTGCGCAGAACACCGGCGCCTTCCTCGAGATCCCGAGTCTCCTCGTCGAGCTGCACAAGGTCGCCACGCGCGAGGACGCGGAAGGCTACCTCGCACGGCTCGAGGCATACGCCGGCCAGCTCGACGGCGAAACCGGGCGCCTGCACGCCGCGGCGGCACAGGGTGTGATCGCGCCGGATTTCCTGCTCGACAAGACGCTGGCGCAGCTCGCGACGGCGCGCGGCGGCAACGTTGCCGACTGGTCAAGCGTGGCGTCGATTGCAAAGCGGGCCAGGAACCTGCGCGGCAATTTCGGCGCGCAGGCGGCGAAGATCGCCGCAGGCGTGATCGCCCCCGCGCTCGAGCGCCAGCAAGTCGAGCTCGAAGCGCACCGCAAGCGTGCCAATAGTGATGCGGGCGTCTGGAAACTCCCGCAGGGCGATGCGTACTACGCATGGACGCTGCGTGCCGCGACCACCACGACGATGAGCCCGCAGGAAATCCACGACCGGGGCCGGGAAGAACTCGCGGCGCTGCAGTCCGAGATGGACGCGATCCTGAAGCGGGAGGGCATGACCCAGGGCACCGTGGGCGAGCGCATGACGGCGCTCGGCAAGGAGGCGCGCTTCCAGTTCACGGATGACGCCGCCGGCCGCGCTCGCGTGCTCGATTTCATCGCCGGCCGCATCCGCGACATCCGCGCGCGCCTGCCGCGCGCGTTCGCGACGCTCGTGCCGGGGAATTTCGAGGTCAAGCGCATGGCGCCCGAGGTCGAGCCGGGGGCGCCGGGCGCCTACGGCGGGGCCGGCAGTATCGACGGCACGGTGCCGGGCACGTTCTGGATCAACCTGCGCACGACCCGCATCTGGAACACCTTCAACCTGCCGACACTCTGCTACCACGAGTCGATCCCGGGTCATGTCTGGCAGGGCGAGTACGCGCTCAAGCTGCCGCTGATCCGCTCACTGCTCGCCTTCAATGCCTATTCGGAAGGCTGGGCGCTCTACGCCGAGCAGCTCGCCGCGGAACTCGGCGTGTACGACGGCGACCCGATCGGCCGCCTCGGGTACCTGCAGTCGATCGCGTTCCGCGCTTGCCGGCTGGTGGTCGACACTGGCCTGCATTCCAGGCGCTGGACGCGCGGCGAGGCGATCCAGTGGTTTGCGACGACCAACGGCTCGGGGCTCGACGAAGTGACCAGTGAAGTGGATCGCTATTGCGCCTGGCCGGGGCAGGCCTGCGGCTACAAGATCGGCCACAGCGAGATCAATCGCCTGCGCACGAAGGCGCGAGAGGCCCTGGGCGAAAAATTCGACCTGCGCCGGTTCAACGACGCCGTGGTCGGAACCGGCGGCGTGCCGATGGTGGTACTCGCGCGCGAGATCGACGCGTTCATCTCGTAGCGCGGCCTACCCGGCGGACTTCTTCGCTTCCGGCCTGCGCACGAGCAGGCGTTCGGTCAGCGTGACACCGGTGGTTTCCACCGGTTCGCCGTTCTCGAGGCGCGGTGCATAGAGTGCCTTGCGCACGGCAGACTCGAGGCCATCCAGATGGCCCTTCGGCGCCGCGGACGATGAGATCACGACCTCGCCGACGCGACCGTCGGCCCGGACCGTGAAGGTCGCCTGGGCGTTGAACTCGTCGTAATCCGCGATGTTGCCGCCGGCGAAGCGCGCGATCGACGTGATCGGCGGCTTGTACCGCAACTGGCGCGGGGCTTCGACCAATTTGGTATCGCCGGTCGCTTCGAGCGCCTTCCACGCGGATCGATAAGCTTCGCGAGCGTGCGTGCCATCGCCCGCCGTGAGTTGCCAGTCGCCCAGATCGACCAGCGTGGCGCCGAGCAGCCCGGGCGTGGGTGGATTGGCCTTTCGCGCGGCGTTCAGCGCGAGCTGCAACGCGCGCTCGCCTTCGGGGTTCAGCCGCGTCGCGGTCTGGCCCGCGCCCGGGTTGGTGCTGAAGAGCAAGGGATCGTCGGCGGTGGATTCCTGCGTGATCTCCGGCCCGTAGAGATACTCGAGCCGATACGCGCGCGCCACGCCGCGCAGCGGCTCGATGGTCGGCACGCTGCCGCGGCCCGTCGTCGCCTCGGCGAGGCGCAAGGCCCGCATGTGCTCCACGCGGGCGGTGGAGTAGCGGCCGACGTATTCGTACCAGCGAGCGAGATAGTCGTAGGCCGGAAGGATGCGCGGATCGCCCTTGCCGTAGGCGGTCTCGGCGATGCGGAAGGCGTACTGGTGCTCGCGCTCGGCATCGTCCAGCCGGTTTTCCGTCACGTACATCTCTATCAGCGCATGGACGAAATCGAGCTGCTCGAGGTTGTAGAGGCCATCGAGATTGCGCGACAGATCGACGGCGCGCTTCAGCGTTTCGACGGCCGGAGCCGGCTGGTCGGAGCGGGAATAGGTGAGTCCGAGGCCTTGCAGGGGCCGCAGCCGGCCGCGGTCGGCGGTGGTCGCGACGGCGTCGAGGATCGAGATCGCACGCTTGTACGCCGCCTCCGCCGCGGTGAAGTTGCCGAGGCGCAGCTGCGTGGTGCCTACATTCGCGAGCGGGTTCGTGAGCGCGCGATCCTTGTCCCCGTACTGTTCTTCCGTGGCTGCGACGAGCCGTTCGGCGACCGGCAGCGCTTCCTGGAACTGGCCGGAGTCGAACAGGCCGCGAAACTGCTGGTAAAGGGCAACGCGCTCCTCGTCCGTGACGGCCGCTGCCGCAACGGTCGCCGCCACGCCGACGAGGGCGGCAAGCAACGCCGCCGGCACCCGATTCGCTCGCATGGATTTGGCTCCAAGTGTCGTTCGCACGATATCATCCCCGTGGGGGAGCGGCGAATGAACGACACCCAGAAGGTCGCCCTGGTGGCGGGAGCCACGGGGCTCGTCGGACAGCGTCTCGTCACGGTGCTTTGCGACGCGCGGGAGTACGGGCGCGTCTACGCCCTGACGCGACGCCCGCTGACGCGCAACCACGTGAAGCTCGCCAATCGCGTCGTGCGATTCGGCGAGATCGAAGCGCAGTTGCGCGGCGTCACCTGCACGGAAGCGTTCTGCTGCCTCGGCACGACGCTGAAGGACGCCGGGTCGGAGGCGGCGTTCCGTCAGGTCGACCACGACCTCGTGCTCGCGTTCGCACGCGTGGCACGCGCGGCGCAGGCCCAGCGCTTCGTGCTCGTGTCGTCGGCGGGCGCGGATCCAGGCAGCCGTGCGTTCTACCTGCGCGTGAAGGCCGAGACGGAGGCGGCGGTGATGACCCTCGGGTTCCCCGCGCTCGACATCATGCAGCCCGGCCTGCTGCTCGGCTCGCGCCGGGACCTGCGCCCGCTCGAACTCGCGGCGCAGTGGACCCTGCCGGCCGTCAGCCCGTTGATGTTCGGCCCGCTGCAGCCGTACCGGCCCGTGAGCGCGGAGACGCTCGCGCTCGCGATGCTCGGCGCGGCCCGCTCCGGCCGGCGCGGCGTAATGCGCTTCACCTGGCCCGCCATCCGGACACTCGCGGCGCAAGCCGCAGCGGAACGCTAACGCCCGACGACGCGCGGCACCGGGGAATAGTGCAGCACGCGTCCGGCGTGCACGAGAAAACCGGCGACGATCGCGAGCAGTCCCGCGGTCGGTCCGGCGAGCAGTGCCACGCCGATCGCGAACACGAGGGTCGTCGTCAGCAGCGATACGCCGGCCGTCGCCGCGAGCCACAGGGCGCCGACGATCATGAACGCGCGCTCGAGGAAGATGACCGCCGCGGACCACGGTTGCAGCGGTGGCCGGGCCAGTTCGAGCGCAAACGCGAGTGCGACGATCGCGACCGTGATGCGAAACGCGCGCGCCCGCGTGACGCCGCGTAGCCAGGCCGCAAGCGGCAGTGCGATCGCGAGACCCGCGCATTCATCGAGGGTGAGCCACTGGCCCACGAACATCACGCGCAGGGCGAGCGACAGCGCGGCGATCGTCAGCAGCACGCGCGCAAAGCTCTCCGGTACGACCAGTCGACGCACGGCCGAGGCGACCACGAGGTAACCGGCGCAGTACGCGAAAATGGCGATGCCGTCGTAATCGAGGTCGCGCAGCGGCTGCATGCCGGCCCAGGCATGGCCCTGGTTGAGGCGCGGCATGAAGGGCACGGCGTGCATCGCGAACCACAGTGCGATCAGCACGAGCGCGATCGGCTCGGGTCGCGCGTGGCGCAGCGCAATCGGCCCGAGCGGCCAGGGGCGTGTGCGCAGCAGCGCACCGGCCAGCGCACCGAACGCACTGCCCGTCGCGTTCATCGCGACATCGACGAGATTCGGCACGCGCGTGCGGGTCAGGTGCTGCAGCAGTTCAACCGTGAGCGACAGCGCCGTGGCGAGCGCGATCGCGCCGATGAAGGCCGCGAAGCCGCGCCAGCGTAGCGGTGCGAGCCAGGCGAGCAGGGCACCGATGGGCAGGTAAGAGAGCAGGTTTCCCGCGCGATCGGCGCGCGCGGAGTAGCCCCAGGGCAGCAGCTCAGAGGGCCCCGCTTTCCAGGCGGCCGCGAGTCGCGACGGATCGAAGCGGAACGGAAAGAACGACGCATAGAGAATGACGGCGATCGCGAGCGCCAGCAGCCCCGCGGCACGGCGTCTCGACTGGGCGCGATGGAAGGCGTCGTAGGGCATCGCCCCAAGCATAGCGTGATGCAATTCACATCTCTCTGATTCGTGACTCGCGCCACGTCGTTCCGGCGTCAACTTTCGTTAAATTGGCCGCCATGGATCCTGTTCGTGCGAGCCTCGGTACCCGCATGGGGCGGCGGATCGCCACCACGCTCGCGCTCGTCGCGCTCGTGCCGGCGTCGATCGCTGCCTTGATGCTCGTGCAACAGTCCGCACGCACGGTGGACGCCGGCGCCGCGCGCGCGCTCACGCTTGATGCCCAGGCCTTCGCCGGGGAGTTCGCGACGCGCCTGTCCGCGCGACGGGGCGGCACGCGGGGAGCCGATGCAGTCGGTTTCGCGGCCCAGAACGCCGCGCGTCTTCCGGAGTTGGAAGGCACGGCGTCCGTGCACGCCGCGCGGCGCATTGCGCTGCTCGACGATGCCGGGCGCCTGCTCTTCAGTACCGCGCCGTTGCCCGAGGAAGTCGTCGACATGCTCGCGCGCTACGGTGCGACCCGGGAAAGCAGGAATGCGCCGCTGCCGCTTGCCTGGCAGGCGGCGGGTGTCGAGTGGCAGGGTGGGCTCGCACATCTCGAGCGCGGCTCGGAGGGCACCGACTGGTCCGTGGTCGTGTTCAAGCCGCGCCCGGCATGGAGCCAGGCCGCGCGTCCCGTCGCGGCGGAACTCGCGGCTATTTTCGGGCTGGCGCTCGTCGGCACCGTGCTCGGCACGCTCCTCCTGACCCGCCGCTACGTCCCGCTCGTCGCACGCTTCGCAACCGCGTTCTTGCGCGACGATGGCGAGATCGGGGCGCCGCGCGTGCGCCGCGCGGACGCCGATGAACTCGGCGATGCCGTCGATGCCTACAACCTTGCGGCCGGCCGACTTACCGAGCGCCTCGCCGCGCTCGAGACGCTGGGGGAGATCGACCGGCTGCTGCTCGGTTCGGCCGAGCTCGAGCAGATGTTCGACACGATCCTGACGCGGGTGCAGTCCGTCACGCGTTGCGACGGCGTCGCGATCACCTTGATCGACGCGGACGCGGCGGCCTACGGCCGGGTGTACTTCACCGCGCCGCAGATGACGGACCTGCCCGTGATTCGCGTGGCGCTCGACCCGGACATGCTCGCGACTCTCGCCGAGGCTCACCAGGGCGTCACGATCGCGCGCTGCGAGCCGGGGCGCCACAGCCTGCTGCGGCCGCTCGCGGAGCTGGGTGCCGAATTTTTCTGGGTGTGGCCGGTGGTATCGGGCGATCGCCTGGTCGCCGTGCTGTCGCTCGGCTATCGCGATGCGCCGGCGGCGGACCCCGCGCTCGCGCGTTATGGAGCGGAGTTCGCGGCTCGGCTCTCGGTGGCGCTATCGAACAGCGCGCGCGATGAGCGCCTGTATCGCCAGGCGCATTTCGACGCCCTCACGGGCTTGCCGAATCGCCTTCTCTTCCGGGACCGCCTCGCGCAGGAACTCGCGAGCGCCTCGGCGGGCGGAACACGCGGCGCACTGCTCTATATCGACCTCGACCAGTTCAAGCGGGTGAATGACACGGTCGGCCATGCGGCCGGCGATCAGCTGCTCACGATCGTTGCGCAGCGCCTGCGCGCCTGCGTGAAGGACGGCGACACGGTTGCGCGCCTCGGCGGCGACGAGTTCACGATCGTGCTGCGGCAGGTCACCGATCCGGACGCCGTGCGCGCGGTCGCCGAACGCATCATCGCCGCGCTCGAAGCGCCGGTGAACGTCGCGGGCCGCGATCACTTCGTGCGCGCAAGCATCGGCATCACGCTGTTCCCCGATGACGCCACCCACATCGACGAACTGATGCGCAGCGCCGACGCCGCCATGTACCGCGCGAAGGACACGGGGCGGGGCCGCGCGGTGTTCTACGATCGCGCCCTCGTTGCGCGCCAGGTGTCGGCGACCGGCAGCGGTCTCTATCGCGCGCTGCGCCATCGTGAGTTCTCTCTCTTCTATCAGCCCCAGTTCCGGGTGTCCGACGGGCGACTCGCCGGACTCGAGGCGCTGCTACGCTGGCAGACACCCAGGAACGGGCTCAGGTATCCGGGCGAGTTCGTACCGGCGGCCGAGGAAACCGGCTTGATCGTCGATATCGGCGCCTGGGTCCTCGACGCCGCGTGCGCGCAGTTCGCGCAGTGGCGTGATCAGGGCCTGGCGCCACCCCGGCTCGCGGTGAACGTCTCGGCGCAGCAACTGCGGGCCGCAAACTTCGGCGAGGACCTGCGTGGTGTGCTGCGTCGTCACGGGATCACCACGGATCTGATCGAGCTCGAGATCACCGAAGCGGTGCTCGCCGATCCCGACGTCGGCCCGGCGTTGCGTGCGTTGGCGGACTCGGGCGTGCGACTCGCGCTCGATGATTTCGGCGCGGGCGACACTTCGCTCGCGCACCTGCGCCAGCATCCGATCAGCGTCGTGAAGATCGACCGCTCGCTGATCGAGGATCCGCACGATGCGACCGCCGCGACCCTCGGTGCGACCGTGATCGCGATGGCCCACGCACTCGGCAAGACCGTGGTGGCGGAGGGCGTGGAGACGATCGAACAGCTCGATTTCCTTCGTGAACGCGGATGCGACGTCGCGCAAGGCTACTATCTCGCCCGCCCGTTGCCTGTCTCCGGCATCTCCGAACTGCTTGCGGGTCGTGCGGTCGTCAGTACGCCTGCGAGCGAGCGGCTCGTCGGGTAGTCGCCGTGGTCCGCCTGCAGGGTGCGACGGCGGTCCTCGCCACGATGCTGCTCGCAGCTTGCGCGAGTGGGCCGCCCGTCGCGGCACCGCCCGTTACTGCGCCGCCCGTCCCCGCGGTGCCCGTCACTGACGCGATCCTGCGCGCTGCGGAATCGCTCATCGGCACGCCCTATCTTTACGGCGGCGCCACTCCGCAGGGCTTCGACTGCAGCGGCCTCACCCAGTACGCGTACCGGTCGGTCGGCATCGCGATTCCTCGTACCGCCGCCGCCCAGCAGCGGGCCGCGCAATCGATACCGCGCGACGCGCTGCGTCCCGGCGATCTCGTGTTTTTCGCGACCGGTCGCACCGGCGTCGATCACGTGGGTGTCTATGCCGGCGACGGGCGCTTCGTGCACGCCCCTTCGAGCGGGCGCGTCGTGTCGTTCGGCGACCTCGGCGATCCCTGGTACGCGGCTCGTTTCCGTGGTGCGGGTCGGTTCTGGTCAAGTGATGCGAGGAAGGGGCCCGACCGCGCGACTCCGTGATAAGTTCGGCGCCATGAGCCTCATCAAGACCCTGTTTGCCACCGCACTGGTTGCCTCGATGACACCCGCGTACGCCGAGACGCCCCCCACCGTCCTCATCACCGGCGCCAATCGCGGCATCGGCCTCGAACTCGCGCGCCAGTACGCCGCGCGCGGCTGGCGCGTGATCGCGACGGCACGCAAGCCCGCGGAGGCGGCGGCGCTCGCGGAACTCGCGGCGGCGCATCCGTCGGTCGTGATCGAAGCACTCGACGTGACCGATGGCGCGGCGATCGCGGCGATCGCGGCGAAGTACAAGGATCGGCCGATCGATGTCCTGATCAACAACGCCGGCATCAGCGGCCGGCGGGGCCAGGCACTCGGCAGCCTCGACTACGACGACTATCGCGTCGTGCTCGAGACCAACACGATCGCACCGATGCGCGTCACCGAGGCGCTGTTGCCGAATGTCGTCGCGAGCACGCAGAAGAAAATCGTGACGATCTCGTCGAGCGAAGGGTCGATCTCCCGGGTCGATTCGCCGCGCGGTTATGCGTACCGCTCGAGCAAGGCCGCGGTGAACATGCTGATGCGCAATCTCGCGTTCGACGTGCAGGCGCGCGGCGTCACCGTCGCGCTCGTCAATCCCGGCCCGGTCGATACCGACATGATGAAGGGCGCGCGCATTGCGCTGCAGCCGCCCGCCGATGCCGTGGAGAAGGTCATCGGCATCATCGATCGCGTGACGCCGGAGCACACCGGGCGCTTCTGGGACTATCAGGGCGGCGAGTTGCCCTGGTAGCCGCCCGGCGCGTTATGTCGCGCCGCAAGCGGGAGCCAGCGGCAGTCTGCGAACGGCCGCACGGATTACGTATCCGGCGGCACGAATCGCTTGACGCTGCCCGGCGACAATCCCAGACTTTATGTGTGATCAGGGCAAACCCGTCGCGAGGCGGGGACGCAAAGCCACCGGTCTTGGGCGCAGGCTCGAAGACAGCGGGGTTGCCTCGAGGCGGCAAGTTCCCCTTGCCCCCCGAGCATCCCGAGGCGAGGCGTTCCCGCGCGCAAGGGTCCGGGGAAAAATCGAATGCAAGGAACGGCTGACGCCGCGGCTGACCTGGGCGAGGTGCCCGAGCAGTACGTGATCAATCTGTGCGCGTCGACGACGCCGATGGCGCTCGAGCAGCCGAAATCCGAGGCGCTCAAGCGCTTCACTTTCTTTGTCAGCCGCCGCCGCGAAGACGGCCGCGAGCGCTTCCGCCTGCACATGGGCTATTTCACGAACCCCGCGGAGGCGGAGGAATGGCTCGCGATCGTGCGCGAGTTGTATCCGGCTGCGTGGGTGGGTGAGGCGCCGGGCAAGAAGCTGCGGGCCGCGGCTCGCGCGGCCGCCGCGAGTCGGACTGCGGCGGCATCGAAGCCCGTCGCATCGCCGGCGCTCATCGATGCGCTCGTCGCGCCCGTGCCCGCAACCGTACCCGCGCCCGTGCGCGCACCCGCGCCAGCACCTGCGATTGCGTCGCCGACGGCGCGCGCGCCGATCACGCCGATCGTCCCGGCGCTGCCCCGCCATGCCGCGCCCCCAGTGCCCATCCTGGCCGCGCCGCCCCCGGTCGTTGCGCCGGTCCCTGTGTCACCCGCTGCGCCGTCCGTGCCCGCCGCCGTGTCGGCGCTCTCGAACGTGCGGGAAGTGCTGGCGCAGCTTGATTCGACCGACAGCACGCCGGCGCACACGCTCTACGTGCCGCCGCCGCCCGTGCTGCCCGAACACATCCCGACCGTGCAGGCGCTGACGCCCGCACCGATGAAGCCGGCACCCGCCATACCCGTCGTGGTGAAAGCGCCGGTTGCACCCAAGCCCGTGGCATCCAAGCCCGTGGCATCCAAGCCGGTTGCACCGAAACCGGTTGCGACGCCGCCGGTGATCGCAAGGGCGCTGGTTCCGGTCGTTGCACCGGTTTCGAAAGTGGCGCCGGCCGCGGCTCCCGCGCCGCTCTCCGACACGCAGGTCCTGCGCGTACTCGAAGACCGGCGCGCGCAAGGCGCGTCGACCGCGGCGGAGCCGACGCCCACGGAGCGCGCCGCCGACAGCGCGATCGAAATGCTGCGCCCGGAAGATACGCGCACGATGCGCGCGCTCAAGGAGGAAGTGCAGCAGAACGCGCCGATGCACTTTGCCGTGCAGCTCGACTGGTCCGTGACCGCGATCGATGTATCAAAGGTGCCGCCGCTCGCGATCTTCGGTGCGTACACGCTCTACACGGTGGAATCGAATCGTGACGGGCGCAGGTGGTACGGCCTGCGACTCGGGTTCTTCAGCGATGCGCTGTCGGCAAAGCAGGTCGCGTACTACGTGCGATCGGATTTCGCGACCGTCGCCGTCGTGCCGGTCACGACCGTGGAGAAAGAGAACGCGGTCGCGGGCGCGCACCGTCAGTCGCTCGTGGCGCCCAAGCGGGCGCTCGCCAAGCCCACCGAGGAATTCAAACTGTTCGATGCCGATCAGCCGCCGGCCAAGCCCGCGCCGCCCGCCGAGGCCGTGCGGGCGAAGCTCGCGGATGCGGCCAAGGCCGGCAAGCGGGCCGGCGCCGCCTCAGGCGGTGGCCGGGCCAAGGCCGCGCCGCGCAAGAAAGCGCGATCACTGGAAGAGTCGCTCGAGCAGACGCTCGAAATCCTGGGCGCAGGCGATCTCGAAATCGACAAGGGACGCGGCGAGCTGCTGAACGACAGCGGCGTGCGGCACTTGTCGATCAAGGTCGACAAACGCACCTCGACCTTCTCGAAGTTGCTCGACCGACTCTCGGACCGGGTGGGCAAGAGCTGACGCCGCTGGGCGTCAGCCTTTCCTGAACAGCGCGTCGAGCGCGTCCCTCGACTTCTCCACCTCGGCCGCATTTCCCGCCACCCACGCCCCTTCACGCGGCTTGAAATGATCGCAGAAGTTCGCGTGCTCCTTGTCGCGCACCTCTTCCGCAGTCGGTTCACGACAATGCTTCGCGATGCGGGTGTCGTACTCGACACATAGTTTGCACACGTGCAGCTGCGCGCGGCACGCGGGGCATTCGTCGAGCCGCAACAGCGGCAGCGAAAGCGCGGCGAGCGTGGCGCCGCATTTCCAGCACACGAGGTTGTGGGCCATCGTCGCACTGTACCAAGGTCGCCCGCCGCGTGCTCCGGCGCTACCATCGACCGATGGTTCGCCCGCTTCAAACCGCGGTCGCGTTTCCCGGACGCGTCGTCATGGTCGGCTGCGGGAGCATCGGCCAGGCGATCCTGCCGCTGCTGCGCCGGCACGTGCGCGAGGGCGACATGCTGCTCAATCTGTCCGTCGACGTGTCGAGCCTCGACCTGATCCGTTTCGCGTCCGAGCGTGGCGCGCGGTATGTCGATACGTCAATCGAGCCGTGGCCGGGCGTGTTCGACAATCCGATGCTCGACGTGCGTCAGCGCACGAACTTCATGGCGCGCTCGCGCGCACTCGCGCTCGCGCGTGAGCTGGGTCCCGACGCACCGACCGCCGTCGTGGATCACGGCGCGAATCCCGGCCTCGGGTCGCATTTCGTCATGCGCGCGCTGCGTGCGGATGGCGACCCGCCCGCATCGCGCGAGGAATGGGCGACCCTCGCGCACGACCTCGGCGTCACGACGGTCCAGGTTTCCGAGCGCGACACCCAGGCGAGTGACCGGCCGAAGCGACCCGGAGAGTTCGTCAATACCTGGTCGATCGACGGCATCCTCGACGAATCGGTGCAGCCGTCGGAGATCTCGTACGGCACCGCCGAGAGGCATCGGCCGAAGGGATCGCAGTTCCATCGTCGCGATTCCGGCACGTTGTTCCTCGACCGGCCCGGTGCGGCGACTTTCGCGCGCAGCTGAACGCCGTCCGGCGGGGGTTTCCAGGGCCTCATGATGTCGCACGACGAGGTGTTTTCGATCGGCGACTATTTTTCGTTGCGCGTCGGCGGCAAATGCACGTACCGCCCGACCGTGATGTTCGTGTATCACCCTTGCGACGACGCGATGCTTTCGGTGCTCGAACTCGAAGGCCGCGGCTGGCAGCCACAGGAACGCCTCGACGTCGACCTGCCGTGGCAGTGGCAGAACGTGCGCAGTCGCCAATGGCGAGGCTAGAACGGACAGCGCGCGGCGTTGCGTGCGACGCGGCCCGCGCTAGAGGGTCCGCGCCGCGAGGAAGGGCGCCAGCGCGGCGCCGGTGTGCGATCGGGCGCGGGCCGCGGCGATCACCGCAGGGGCGCCCTGCGCGACGATGCGGCCACCGTCGGCACCGGCTTCGGGGCCGAGATCAATGATCCAGTCGGATTCCGCGATCACGTCCAGGTTGTGTTCGACCACCACCACGGTGTTGCCCGCATCGACGAGGCGGTGCAGCGCGGTGATCAGCTTCTCGACATCGGCCATGTGCAGGCCGACGGTCGGTTCGTCGAGCACGTAGAGCGTATGCACCGCTTTTGCGCGCAGGCGCGCACTCGCGTCCGTGTGCGCTTTCGCGAGTTCAGTGACAAGCTTGATGCGCTGCGCCTCGCCGCCCGACAGCGTCGGGCTCTGCTGGCCGAGCGTGAGATAGCCGAGGCCCACTTCCTGCAGCAACGACAGCGCGTGATGCACTTTCGCGTGCGCGCGGAAAAAATCGACGGCGTCGTCGACGCTCATCGCGAGCACGTCACCGATGCTCCGGTCGCGCCACGTGACCGACAGCGTCTCGGGGTTGAAGCGGCGGCCGCGACAGACATCGCAGGGCACTTTCACGTCGGGCAGGAAGCTCATCTCGATCGTCTGCACGCCCTGTCCTTCGCAGGCCTCGCAGCGGCCGCCGGCCGTGTTGAACGAAAAGCGGCTGGCCGTATAGCCGCGCAGCTTCGCCTCGGGCGCCGCCGCGTAGATGCGACGGATGTCGTCCCAGAAGCCGATGTAGGTTGCGGGGCAGGAGCGCGGCGTCCTGCCGATCGGTGTCTGATCGACTTCAAGCACGCGACCGATCGCGTCCGAGCCGCGTAGCCCCTTGCAACCCGCGAGCGCCGCGGCTGGCTTGCCGCGCATCGCCTGCGCGGCGACGAGCCGGCGCAGGTTCGCGTGCAGCACGTCACGCGCGAAGGTCGATTTGCCCGAGCCCGACACCCCCGTGATCGCCACGAGGCGCGCCAGCGGCAGCCGCACCGTGAGGTTGTCGAGATTGTGCAGGGTCGCCCCCTCGACCACGACCGCGGCAGCGCGCGAGGTCGTCGCGCGGCGCGGCTTCGCGGGGTGACGCAGCGGGGCGGCGAGATAGCGGCCGGTGACTGATTCGCTCGATCGTTCGAGGTCGCGCGCCTTGCCCTCGGCGACGATGCGGCCGCCGCGCGTGCCAGCGCCGGGACCGAGGTCGATCACATGATCGGCACGCAGGATCGTCTCCTCGTCGTGCTCGACGACGACCAGCGTATTGCGGTGTGCGACCAGTTCGTCGAGTGCGGCGAGCAGCACCCCGTTGTCGCGCGGGTGCAGGCCGATGGTCGGCTCGTCGAGCACGTAACAGACGCCTTGCAGGTTCGAACCCAGTTGCGCGGCGAGCCGGATGCGCTGCGCCTCGCCGCCCGACAGCGTGGGAGCCGCGCGGTCGAGCGCGAGATAACCGAGCCCCACGCGCTCAAGAAACGCGAGGCGGTCGCGGATCTCGGCGAGGAGATCGCGCGCGATCGCGGCGTCGCGCCCCTTCAGGCGCAGCTCGCGGAAAATGCGCGCCGCCTCATCGACCGGCACCGCGGTCAGTGCGGCGAGCGAGCGATCGCGAAAGCGCACGTGGCGGGCGACTCGATTGAGGCGCTCGCCCTGGCATTCAGCGCAAGTCGGCCGATCACTGTCGTCCGCCGTGTCGTCTTCGTCGCCCGGCTCGAGGCCCGTGCCCTGGCAGTGCGGGCACCAGCCGTGCGGCGAGTTGAAGGAAAAGAGGCGCGGATCAAGCTCTGCGAAGCTCGTGCCGCAGCTTGGGCAGGCGCGGCGGGTCGAGAACACCTGCACCTTGTCCGGCTTGCGCGCATCGATGTCGAGGAGGTGCACGATCCCCTTGCCGTACTCGAAGGCGCGGCCGAGCGCGGCGCGGAGGGCGGCCTCGTGCGCCGGCTTCACCAGGACTTCGGCGAGCGGCAGCTCGATCGTGTGCTCGCGAAAGCGCGACAGGCGCGGCCAGCGGGCGGTCGGCGTGTCGACGCCGTCGACGCGCAGTTCGCGGTAGCCCTTCTTCGACGCCCACTTTGCGAGATCGGTGTAATAGCCCTTGCGGGCGACGACGAGCGGCGCGAGCACCCGCACGCGGTGGCCACGATGCCGGCGCGCGATCGTCGCGGCCACCGCGTCGGGGCTCTGCGGCTCGATCGCGACGTTGCAGTCGGGGCAATACTGCGTGCCGAGCTTCACCCACGCGAGGCGCAGGAAATGGTAGATCTCGGTGAGCGTCGCGACGGTGCTCTTCCTTCCACCGCGGCTCGTGCGCTGCTCGATCGCGACGGTCGGCGGGATGCCGTAGATCGCGTCGACATCCGGTCGCGCGGCCGGCTGCACGAACTGTCGCGCATAGGCGTTGAGCGACTCGAGGTAGCGCCGCTGGCCCTCGTTGAAGAGGATGTCGAAAGCCAGCGTCGACTTGCCGGAGCCGGAGACGCCCGTGATCACGGTGAACGCATCGCGCGGGATGCGCGCGTGCACGTTCTTGAGATTGTGCTCGCGGGCGTTGTGCACGACGATCGCGTTGTCGCGCGTGGCGCGGGCGCGTGAGGGCGCGGCCGCCCGCGCCGGCGCATCGGCGACCCCCGCCGCAGCGATCTGCGTTCCGTGCGACGGCCGGCCGAGCGCTGCTTCATAGTCGCGCAGCGCGCGACCCGTATGCGAGACAGGGTGCTCGCGCACCTGCCGCGGTGTGCCGGCGCAGACGATCTCGCCGCCGCGATCACCGCCGTCGGGCCCGAGGTCGATGACCCAGTCGGCCGCGCGGATCACGTCGAGATTGTGCTCGATCACGAGCAGCGAATGCCCGGCGGACAGCAGGCCGCGCAGCGCGCGCAGCAGTTTCGCGACATCGTCGAAATGCAGCCCCGTCGTCGGCTCGTCGAAGAGGAAAAGCTTGCCGCGCGTCTGCACATCCGCGGCACGCTTCGGCGGCGGCGCCACGAGTTCGGCGAGGTGGCCGGCGAGTTTCAGGCGCTGCGCCTCGCCGCCGGACAGCGTGGGCACCGGCTGGCCGAGCTTCACGTACTCGAGGCCCACTTCCTGCAGCGGCCTGACGAGGGCGCGCACCGCGGTTACGCTGGCGAAGAACTCGAGCGCCTCGGTCACCGTCATGTCGAGCACGTCGGCGATGCTGGCGTGCCGCCCGCCGGCGCCCTCGACGCGCACCTCGAGCACTTCGTCGCGAAAGCGCTTGCCGTCGCAGGCCGCGCAGCGCAGGTAGACATCGGAGAGGAACTGCATCTCGATGTGCTCGAAGCCGTTGCCGCCACAGGTCGGGCAGCGGCCGGTGCCGGAATTGAAGCTGAACGTGCCGGGGGTGTAGCGGCGCACGAGTGATTCGGGTGCCGCGGCGAACAGGTCACGGATGATGTCGAGTGCGCCGACGTAGCTCGCCGGCGTCGAGCGGGTGGTGCGGCCGATGCGGCTTTGATCCACCAGCACGACGTCGTCGAGCCCGCCCGCGCCTTCGAGGCTCGTGAAGCCGCCCGGGGCATCGGTTGCCTTGCCGAAGGCTTTGGCGAGCGCGGGGTGCAGCACGTTCTCGACGAGCGTCGATTTGCCGGAGCCCGAGACGCCGGTGATGCACACGAAGCGCCGCAGCGGGATCGTGACATCGATGCCCTTCAGGTTGTGCTCGCGCGCCCCGCGCAGCACGAGCGAGCTGCTCGCGCGCACGGCGTGCGCGATGCCGCTCGCCGCGACGGCCGCCGCGGCCGGCACCTCGCGTTGTGGTTCGGCGACGGTGCGCGCGCCCGACAGGTAGGCGCCGGTGAGCGACCCGGGCGCCGTGCGGATGTCGGCGGGGGTGCCGTAAAACACAATCTCGCCGCCGCGTTCGCCGGCGCCGGGCCCGAGGTCGAGGAGGCGATCGGCCTCGAGCATGATCTGCGGGTCGTGTTCGACGACGACGAGCGAGTTGCCGGCATCGCGCAGGCGATGCATGACTTCTATCACGCGCCCCATGTCGCGCGGATGCAGGCCGATCGACGGTTCGTCGAGCACGAACAGGGTGTTGACGAGCGATGTGCCGAGCGCCGTCGTGAGATTGATGCGCTGGACTTCACCGCCCGACAGGGTGCGCGACTGGCGGTCGAGCGTGAGATAGCCGAGGCCCACGTCGACGAGATAGCGCAGGCGCGCGCGGATCTCGCCGAGCAGTTGATCGGTCGCGACATCGATCGGCGCGGGGAGCCGCAGCGCGTCGAGGAACGCCCGCGTGTTCTCGAGCGGCAGCAGCACAAGGTCGTGGATGCAGAGGCCGGGCAGGGCAACGAGCTGCTCCGCCGACCAGGCCACGCCGCGCGGCATGAAGCGCTCGCGATGGGCGAGCGCGGTGGTCGCGAGTGCGTGGCTGCCGAGGCGCGCCAGCAGCGCGGGCGTTTTCAATCGCGCGCCGCCGCAGGCTTCGCAGGGCGTGTACGCGCGATACTTCGACAGCAGCACGCGTACGTGCATGCGATAGGCGCGGCGCTCGAGCCAATCGAAGAAACGCCGGGTGCCGTACCAGACTTTCTTGCGCCAGCTGCCCTCGCCCTCGATGACCCACTTGCGCTGCGCGGCCGTGAGGCTGTGCCATGGCGTGTCGAGCGGAATGCCGCGCTGCTGCGCGTATTTCTCGAGATCCTCCTGGCACTCGCGGTTCGACTCGGTCTGGAAGGGCTTGATCGCGCCCGCGCGCAGCGATTTCGTCTCGTCCGGGATCACGAGGCCGTAGTCGACGCCGATCACGCGGCCGAAGCCGCGGCAGGTCTCGCAGGCACCGATCGGAGAATTGAACGAGAACGTGCTCGGCGTCGGCTCGCGATACGAGATGTCGCAGTGCGCGCAAGCAAGGTCGCGGGAGTAATGCCACGCTTCGCCGGATGGAGGCGCCGCGTCTTCCGCCTGCCTGCGCACGGTGATGCGCCCCGTGCCGTGGCGTAGCGCCGCCTCGAGACTGTCGATGACGCGGGCGCGCTCCGCCTGGCCCATGCGGAAGCGGTCCTGGACCACCTCGAGCGGCGCGCCCGCGGACGTGCGCGCGAGGATGCGTGTGTAGCCCTGGCGGGCAAGGAGCTCGCGGACTTCCGCTTCCTTGAAGTTCTTCGGGACACTGACGGCAAACGTGAGCGCGAGGCGTGGGTCGTCGCTCCCCGCCGCGCGTCGCGCGAGATCGGCGTAGATCGTGTCGGGCGTGTCGCGTCGCACGGGCTCCGCACAGCGTTCGCAGTAGAGCGTCGCGGCGCGCGCGTAGAGCAGCTTCAGGTGATCGTTCAGCTCGGTCATCGTGCCGACGGTCGAGCGCGAGCTGCGCACCGGATTCGTCTGGTCGATCGCGATGGCGGGCGGTATGCCGTCGACCCGGTCGACCTGCGGCTTGTCCATCCGGTCGAGGAACTGGCGCGCGTACGGCGAGAAGGTCTCGACGTAGCGCCGCTGGCCTTCCGCGTAGAGCGTGTCGAAGACGAGCGAGGACTTGCCCGACCCCGAAACGCCGGTCACGACGACGAGTTCCCCGAGCGGAATCTCGAGGTCGAGGTTCTTCAGGTTGTTCTGGCGCGCGCCGCGAACGGCGATGGCGCCGGTCGGATGCTTCGCCATGGTCGATATAGGTAGGGAGGCCGGCCGCGGACGCAAACCACGAAGTGTACACGCCCCGGCCGCCCCGGCCCGCGGAGGCTATAATTCCACCCTTGCCCAAGGGGAGCCCTATGCCTACACGCTGGCCCGTGGCGCTCGCAGGAGCCCTGTCGATGATGACAACGACGATATCTGCCGTGGCCGCGGAGCCCGGCGTGCTGATTCCGCGCGATGCGCTGTTCGGCAACCCGACCCGCACCCAGGCGCGTCTTTCGCCCGACGGCCGGTTCATCTCCTATATCGCGCCGCGCGACGGCGTGCTGAACGTGTGGGTCGCGCCCTACGGCAAACTCGACGCAGCGCGCCCGATCACACAGGACGTGAAGCGCGGCATCCGCCAGCATTTCTGGGCGTACGACGGCAAGCACGTGCTGTACCTGCAGGACCAGGGCGGCGACGAGAACTGGCGCGTGCACAGTGTCGAAGTCGCGAGCGGCAAGGACATCGACCTCACGCCGATCGCGGGCGTGCAGGCGCAGGTCGTCGGTGTGAGCCCGTGGCGCCCGGAAGTCGTGCTGATCGGTTTGAACGACCGCAAGCCCGAGTGGCACGACCTCTATGAAATCGATGTCGCGACCGGTGCGCGCAAGCTGGTCGAGCAGAACGACCAGGAATTTGCCGGTTACCTGGAGGATGGCGCGCTGAAGCCGCGCCTCGCGGTCAAGTCCGGCGTCGATGGCGACGAAATGCTGGTGCGCAATGCCAAGGGCGGGTGGGACAGTCTCCTGAAATATGGCCAGGAAGACACCCAGACCACGAGCCCGATCGTCATTGAAGGCGACGGGCACACCGCGCTGATCGGTTCCTCGGTCGGCCGCGACACCTCGGCGCTCGTGCGCGTGAATCTCGATACGCGCGTGCAGACCGTGCTCGCCGCAAGCGATCGCGCCGACGTCGCGGGCGTCTGGCTCGAGCCGCTGTCGCGGAGGCCTCAGGCGTATTCGGTCAACTACCTCGTGAACTCGATCACCGCGCTCGTGCCCGAAGTGCAGCGGGACATCGATGCGCTCACGAAGGCACTCGGCCCGCAGTTCGACGTCACGAGCCGCACGCTCGACGATCGCAAGTGGGTCGTCGTCGTCGACGATCCGGTGACCGCGCTCGCCACCTGGCTCTACGACCGGGATTCGGGCGCCGTGACGAAGCTCTTCGATCAGCGCCCGGCGCTCACCGGTGCGCCGCTCGCGCCGATGACCCCGCTCGAGATCAAGGCGCGCGACGGTCTCACCCTGGTTTCGTATCTGACGCTGCCGAAGGGTTCCGACGCGAACGACGGCCGCCCCGACCGGCCGCTGCCGCTCGTGCTCAATGTGCACGGCGGTCCGTGGGCGCGCGATGCCTACGGGTTCGATTCCGAACACCAGTGGCTCGCGAACCGCGGCTACGCGGTGCTGTCGGTGAACTATCGCGGCTCGACCGGCTTCGGCAAGAAGTTCATCAACGCCGGCAACCTCGAGTGGGCGGCGAAGATGCACGATGACCTGATCGACGCCGTTGATTTCGCGGTGCGCGAGAAGATCACCACGCGGGACAGTGTTGCGATCTACGGCGGTTCCTACGGCGGCTACGCCACGCTCGTCGGCCTCACCTTCACGCCGGACGCCTTCGCGTGCGGTGTCGACATCGTCGGGCCCTCCAATCTCGCGACACTGCTCGGCTCGATCCCGCCCTACTGGAAGGCGTTCTTCGAGCAACTCGCGCAGCGGGTCGGTGATCCGCGCACCGAAGCGGGCAGGAAGCTGCTTGCGGAGCGTTCCCCGATCACGCGCGTCGAGGCGATCTCAAAGCCGCTCCTCATCATGCAGGGGGCGAACGATCCGCGCGTCAAGCAGGCCGAGTCCGATCAGATCGTCGCGGCGATGAAGGCGAAGCGCCTGCCCGTGACCTACGTCATCTATCCCGACGAGGGCCATGGTTTCGCGCGGCCCGAGAACCGCACGTCGTCGTATGCAATCTCGGAAGGCTTCCTCTCGAAGTGCCTCGGCGGACGCTTCGAGCCGGTGGGCGATGACTTCGTCGGTTCGAGCGTCGAGGTGCCCGCGGGCGCGGCTTTCGTGCCGGGGCTCGAGGCGGCGCTCGCGCAGCATTCGGCGCCGATGCCGGCGGCGCCCAGGCAGGAGGCAGCCCGCTGATCATGGAGGCCGCACGCGACATCACCGCTTATCGCAAGTACTGGGCATCGCGCTTTGGCACGGCGCCCTATCTGCCGATGTCGCGCGCCGAAATGGAAGCGCTCGGCTGGGACTCCTGCGACGTGATCCTCGTGACGGGCGATGCCTACGTCGATCATCCCAGTTTTGGCATGGCGATCGTCGGGCGCACGCTCGAGGCGCAGGGTTTTCGCGTCGGCATCATCGCGCAGCCCGACTGGCGCGATCCCGAACCGTTCAAGGCGCTCGGCCGCCCGAACCTGTTCTTTGGCGTCACCGCCGGCAACATGGATTCGATGGTGAACCGCTACACCTCCGACCGTCGCGTGCGCAGTGACGACGCGTATACGCCGGGCGGCGAAGGCGGCAAGCGGCCCGATCGCTCGGTGATCGTCTACGCGCAGCGCGTGCGCGAGGCGTGGAAAGACGTTCCGCTCGTGATCGGCGGCATCGAGGCGTCCCTGCGCCGCATCGCGCACTTCGACTACTGGTCGGAGAAAATCCGCCGCTCGATCCTGCTCGACGCCAAGGCGGACCTGCTGATCTTCGGCAACGCCGAGCGGCAGATCGTCGAGCTGGCGCACCGGCTTGCAGGCGGCGAGCGGATCGAAGACGTCAGCGACCTGCGCGGCACTGCTTTTGTCCGTCGTCGCACCCCGGACGGGTGGACGGAGATCGATTCGACGGCAGTGGATGATCAGCCGACAGCGGCTGTCGGCTCGCGCGTCGTCCGCAATGCGGACCGCGCACGCAGTGTCGTGCGCATGCCGTCGTACGAGCAGGTCGTCGCGGACTCCGTGCTCTACGCGCACGCGTCGCGGATCTTGCACACGGAGTCGAATCCGGGCAACGCGCGCGCGCTCGTGCAGCGTCACGGCGATGTCGACGTGTGGCTGAATCCGCCGCCGATCCCGCTCACGACCAAGGAAATGGATTGGGTGTACGAGCGCGCCTACCAGCGCCAGCCGCACCCGGCGTACGGCAAGGCCGAGATCCCGGCCTACAAGATGATCCGGTTCTCGATCTCGATCCAGCGAGGCTGTTTTGGTGGCTGCACCTTCTGTTCGATCACCGAGCACGAGGGCCGCATCATCCAGAACCGCTCGGAAGACTCCGTGATCCGCGAGATCGGCACGGTGCGCGACACGGTGCCGGGATTCACCGGGGTGATCTCCGACCTCGGCGGGCCGACCGCGAACATGTACCGCATTGCGTGCAAGAGCCGCGAGGTCGAAAGCGCCTGCCGGCGGCCGTCGTGCGTGTTTCCCGGCGTCTGCCCGAACCTCAACACCGATCATTCGGCGCTCGTCGGTCTTTATCGTCGCGCGCGCGAGCTGCCGGGCGTCAAGAAAGTGTTGATCGCGTCGGGCGTGCGCTACGACCTGGCGATCGAGTCGCCGGAGTACGTGAAGGAGCTTGCCCAGCACCATGTCGGCGGGCGCCTCAAGATCGCGCCCGAGGCGATCACCGAAGGGCCGCTGTCGAAGATGATGAAGCCGGGTATCGGCGCGTACGACCGATTCAAGGAACTGTTCGAGCGCTATTCGAAGGAAGCGGGCAAAGAACAGTACCTCATTCCGTACTTCATCGCGGCGCACCCGGGCACGACCGACGCGGACATGCTCGAGCTCGCGCTGTGGCTCAAGAAGAACGGTTTTCGCGCCGACCAGGTGCAGGCGTTCCTGCCTTCACCGATGGCCTCGGCGACAGCGATGTATCACAGCGGCAAAAACCCGTTGCACCGCGTGTCGCATGCCTCGGAAGACGTCGTCATACCGAAGGGGCTCAAGGTGCGGCGGCTGCACAAGGCGTTCCTGCGCTATCACGATGCGAACAACTGGCCGGTGCTGCGCGAAGCGCTGCGACGCATGGGCCGCGCGGATCTCATCGGCAACGGCAAGCACCAGCTCGTCCCGGCTTGGCAGCCGGCGGGCGTGGGCAGTGGTGGCGAGGGCCATCGTGCGGCGCCAAAGCCGAAGGCGCGGCCGTTCCGTACCCAGCACACGAGGCCGAAATGAGCGAGCCGGCCGCGATCACGCCGTTTCATGACGCCGCGACCGGCACCTTCACCTACCTCGTTTCCGATCCCGCCTCGCGCCGCGCGGCGATCATCGACCCGGTGCTCGACTTCGACGCGAAAGCCGGGCGCACCTCGACGCGCGCGGCCGACGCGGTGCTCGCGGCGCTACGGGAGCGCGGCGAAACGCTCGAATGGATCCTCGAGACGCACGCCCATGCCGATCATCTCTCCGCGGCCGCGTACCTGAAGGCGCGGGCGGGTGGGCGCATCGGCATCGGCGAGGGTATCCGCGACGTGCAGCGGGTGTTCGTGCCGCTGTTCGGCCTCGAAGGCTCGTGCGCCACCGATGGTTCGCAGTTCGATCGGCTGTTCCTCGACGGTGAGACTTTCGACCTCGGGGAGATCGAAGTGCGCGTGCTCGCGCTGCCGGGGCACACGAGCGACAGCATCGCCTACCGCATCGGCGACGCGGTCTTCGTCGGCGACACGCTCTTCATGCCGGATGCGGGCAGCGCGCGCACGGATTTTCCCGGCGGTGATGCGGGGCTGCTCTACGATTCGGTGCAGAAGCTCTATGCACTGCCCGAAGCGACTCGGCTCTACCTGTGCCACGACTATCCGACCGGCGCGCAGCAGCCGCGGCACGAGACGACCGTCGGCGTGCAATGCCGCGAGAACATCCACCTGCGGCACGACACGACGCGCGAAGCGTACGTCGAGATGCGAACGGCGCGGGATCGCACGCTGTCGATGCCGGCACTGATCATTCCGGCGCTGCAGGTGAACATCTGCGCCGGCGCCCTGCCGGCGCCGGATGCGAACGGCATCGCCTATCTGCGCACACCGCTCAACGTGCTCGGTCGCCCCTGACACAGGAGAACTGCATGACCAAGGATGCCCGCTGGATCATCGGCCTCGCGGCGCTGCTCATCGCGCTGGCGACGGCCCTCGGTGCGTTCGGCTCCCATGGCCTGCAGAAAGTGCTGGCGCCCGATCGGCTCGCCGTGTTTGAGACCGCGGTGCGCTATCAGTTCTATCACGCGCTTGGCCTGCTCGGAATCGGGCTTGCGGTCGCCAGCCGCGAACGCCGCGGCGTGCGGGTCGCCGCGCCGTTGATCGTGATCGGCATGGCGTGCTTCTCGGGCAGCATCTACGCGCTCAGCTTCGGCGCGCCCCCGGCCGTCGGCATCGTGACGCCTTTCGGCGGGTTCTTCCTGATGCTGGGCTGGACCGTCTTCGCGTGGACGATCCTCGCCTCAAGACCCTGACGAGAAGGTATCGCAGCTCGAGAGCTCGCCGCCCTGCAAGCCGCGCGTGAACCAGTGCATGCGCTGCTCCGCCGAGCCGTGCGTGAACGATTCGGGTACGACATGGCCTTGCATGCGCCGCTGGATCGTGTCGTCGCCGACCGCCGACGCGGCCTTCAGACCCTCGTCGATATCGCCCGGTTCGAGGATGCCGCGCGTCTTGTCCGCGTGGTTGGCCCAGATACCCGCGTAGCAGTCGGCCTGCAGTTCGACCCGCACTTGCAGCTGGTTGCGCTGCTCTTCGCTCAGGCGCTGCTGCGCCGTCTGCACTTTCTCGAGCGTTCCGAGCAGGTTCTGCACGTGGTGCCCCACCTCGTGCGCGAGCACATAGGCCTGCGCGAAATCGCCGGGCGCCTGGAACTGCTGCGCGAGATCGTCGTAGAACCCGAGGTCGATGTAGATCTTCTGATCGCCCGGACAGTAGAACGGGCCGGACGCGGAGCTGGCGTTGCCGCATGCCGAGCGGATGCCGTCGCGAAACAGCGCGAGGGTCGGCGGCGTGTACTGCGCACCACCCTGCTGGAAGATCGCGCCCCACGTGTCTTCGGTCTCGCCGAGGACCGCGCGCACGAGATCGGAGCTTGCGTCGGTCGGAGCGCCGTCGGGCGCGGCTTCCGTGTTGGGCGCCGCGCCCTGCATGTTGTTCATGAGGCCGAGCATCGTGAGCGGATTGACGCCGAGGAAATAGCCGATCACGAGGATCACGATCGTCCCGAGGCCGAACTTCATGCCGGTGCGGCCGGCCGGGCGATTGCGGTAGTCCTCGACGTTGGTGCTGCGACGACTTCCGCCAAGGCGCATGGGGGCTCCCGAAAAGCTTAGGACCTGATGCGCGGAGCTTAGGGCTTGGGGCCAGAAGCGCAAGTCGCGAGCCTGCGCCTCTTGCGCATCGCCCTTCACGTAAGCTTTGCCCATGACTGCGACGCTTCCCATCCACGCCGCGCTGGCGGATCTGATGTCGGCCCTGCGCTCGCACGGCGCTGCCGTGCTGCAGGCGCCGCCGGGAGCGGGCAAGAGCACGGTCGTGCCTCTCGCCCTGCTCGAGGAGCCGTGGGTGGCCGGGCGCAAGCTCCTCGTGCTCGAGCCGCGGCGGCTCGCTGCGCGCGCGGTGGCCGAGCGCATGGCCGTGACGCTCGGCGAGCGGGTGGGTGAACGTGTCGGCTACCGGATGCGCCTCGACACGCGGGTCTCGCGTGCGACGCGGATCGAAGTGATCACCGAGGGCGTGTTGACCCGGCGCCTGCAGGACGACTCGTCGCTCGAGGACTGCGCGGCGGTGTTGTTCGATGAATTTCACGAGCGCAGCCTGCACGCGGATCTCGGGCTCGCCCTCACGATCGAATCGCGCGCGGCATTGCGGCCGGATCTGCGCGTGATCGTGATGTCCGCGACGCTCGATGGCGAGGCGGTCGCGCGGTTGATCGGTGACGCGCCGATCATCACGGCCTCCGGCCGCCTGTTTCCCGTTGAGACGCGCTATCTCGGCCGGGGTCTCCCTGTCTTGCCGGGCGACGCGGAGTCGCCCGAACGCCTCGCCGCCGTGGCCGTACTGCGTGCGCTGCGCGAGGAGGCAGGCGACGTGCTCGTCTTCCTGCCGGGCGCCGCAGAGATACGCCGGGTCACCTCGACGCTCGAAGCGTCGGACCTGCCGGGGGGCGTCGAGCTGCGCGCGCTCTACGGGGAACTCACGGGCGACGCGCAGCTCGCAGCGCTCGCGCCGGCCGCGAACGGGCGCCGACGCGTCGTGCTCGCGACCAACATCGCCGAGACGAGTCTCACCATTCCGGGCGTACGTGTGGTCGTCGACAGCGGGCTCGTGCGGCGCGCGTCGTTCGACCCGATGAGCGGCATGGGAAGGCTCGAGACGCGGCGCGTCTCGCGCGCGTCCGCCGATCAACGCCAGGGCCGCGCCGGGCGCACCGAACCGGGTGTGTGTTACCGCCTGTGGGGGGAGGGCGCGCACCGCAGCCTCGCGGCGTTCACGCCCGCCGAGATCGTCGAAGCGGATCTCGCCCCACTCGCGCTCGAACTGGCCGTGTGGGGCGCGGCCGATGCCGATCGCCTCGCGTGGCTCGATCCGCCGCCCGCGGCGCAACTCGGCAGCGCGCGCGATCTGCTGCGCCGGCTCGGCGCGATCGACCGCGAGCACCGCATCACGGCCCACGGACGCGCCATGGCGGAATTGCCGGTGCATCCACGCCTCGCCCACCTGCTGCTTCGCGCGCGCGACAGGGGTGCCGCTGCGCTCGCGGCCGACATCGCGGCGCTGCTCGGCGAGCGGGATATCCTGCGTGGCCTCGAACGGGATGCCGATCTACGCACCCGGCTCGAGGTGTTGCGCAGGCGAACGAGCGGCGCGAGCGAAGTCGATCGCGGCGCGCTCGAACGCGTGCGTCGCGCCGCCCAGCAGCTGCGCGCGCAACTGGGCGGCGCGCCTCGCGACACGGGCGACGCGCACGACGTCGAACCTGGTGCGCTGCTCGCGCTCGCCTACCCCGATCGCATCGGGCGGCGGCGCGCGGAAGGGGAGGGGCGCTATGCGCTGTCGAACGGCCGGGGTGCGCTTTTCGCGCGACCCGATACCGCGGCGGGGCCCTTCATCGCGATCGCGGCGATCGACGACAGCGCGCGCGAGGCGCGCATCCGGCTCGCCGCGCCGTTGACGCTCGCGACCCTCGAGCAGCTCTTTGCCGACGACATCGAATTGCGCGATGACGTGGCGTGGGATGCGCGCACGGAGGCGGTCATCGCGCGGCGCACGCGCGTCCTGGGTGGACTCACCCTCGAGGAGCGTCCGCTGCGTGAAATGCCGGCCGGCGCCGCGGAGGCCGCAATGCTCGAAGGTGTCGCCGCCCTCGGCCTCGGCGCATTGCCGTGGAGTGATGGTGCGCGCGACTTGCAGCGTCGCGTCGCATTCGTGCGCGCGCTCGATGCCGGCGCGGCGGCCGAGTGGCCGGACCTCTCCGACGCCGCGCTCGCGCTCACGCTGGACTGGCTCGCGCCCTGGCTCGGCGGGATCACGCGCCGCACGCAACTCGCGCGCCTCCCGATCAGCGAGATCCTCGCCGCGCAACTCTCGCACGCGCAGCGGACGGCGCTCGCGCGGCTCGCGCCAACGCACCTGACGATGCCCACCGGATCGCAGTTGCCCGTGGACTACACCGACCCTGCTGCGCCTACGGTGGCGGTGCGCCTGCAGGAAGTGTTCGGCCTCGCGACGACGCCGCGAGTCGGCGGCGGCCAACGGCCGGTGACCTTCACGCTGCTCTCACCTGCGCGCCGGCCGGTGCAGGTGACGCGCGACCTCGAGAGCTTCTGGCGCAACGGCTACACGGACGTACGCAAGGACCTGCGCGGCCGCTACCCGAGGCACTACTGGCCGGAGAATCCGCTCGAAGCCGAGCCGACGCGCGGCGTGAAGCGCCGCTAGATCCTGCGATAGACGTGCACGAAGCGATCCGTCTTGCCGCGGATCGACGGGTCGAACACCATCTTCGAGTGCTCGTCGGCACTGTTGCGCAGGCCGTCCCAGGTCTTCTCGAGCCTGAAGCCGTGGCTCTCGATGTCGCGCTTCGCGAACGCCTCGTCGATGCGATGCAGATCCTGCGCGGCGTCCTTGCCGGTGCCTCCCGTGGCCGCGTGATCGACAATCAGGAACACCGCGCCCGGCTTCAGGGCGGCATGGATCTGATCGAGGAAATTGCCGGCGTTGATCGGCGCCCAGCCGCCTTGCTCATCGACATGATAGAGGTCGTGGTACGACATCACGATCAGGGCGCCGTCGAGGTCGCCTTCACCGAGGCGCAGATTGCAGCTCTCGACCAGCATCGGCTTCACGTTCTTGAGGCGCCCGTCCTTCAGGCGGTCTTTCAGTTCTTCGCGCGCGAACTGCTGGTACGCGGTGTTGTTGAGCATCAGCACGCTGCCGCCGGGGCCCACGACGTCGCTGACCAGCTCGGAGTAGTAGCCGCCACCGGCGAAGATGTCGGCAATCTTCATGCCGGGCGCGAAGCCGGCGAGCGCGAGCACGTCGGCGGGTTTTTCGCGCGCGTCGCGCGTGCGGTCCTTCTCGGAGCGCGCCGGATCGGCCACGGCGCGGGCATAGACCGAGTCGGGTGCGGTGTCGGCGGCGAACGCGGCCGAGGCGATCGCGAGCGAAACGAGCAGCAAAGTGACGGTACGCATGGGGCCCCCTTGAAGAATGCCGCGATCATGCGCCCTCGCGAGCCGAAACGAACGCCGGGCGCGACGATCCGCCCCGTGCGCGCGACGAAGTGCCCGGGCCGTGGCCGCTCCGCACCGGTTGGGGCATGCTACGGCGATGGGCACACTCTCGCGTTTGGTCAATGCGCTCTCGCGCCGCTGGTGGGCGATCGCGCTCCTTGCCGGCGTCATCGTCTGGATGGCGCGAACGCTGATGGCGGTCAGCGCGAAGCTGAAGGTCGTCACCGGCTATCACGCGTTCGACATGCAACCGAGGCTGGGTGTCGAAGACATCGCATCGCAGTTGACGCACTACACGCCCGAGGCAGTGCGCCTCTACAGCACCTTCTCGTCGACCGACTTCATGTTTCCGTTCGTGTCTGCGCTCTTCTGGGCGGCGCTGCTGCTGTGGGGCCTGCGACGCGCCCGGCCCGACGTCTATCAGGCCGGCGGCTGGCAGCGTTTCGTACCATGGCTGTTCGTCGGCTGCGCATGCGACTGGATCGAGAACGTCGCGAACGCGTGGGTCGTCGGACGCTTCCCGCCGCTGCACACGGGCGTCGCGTGGCTCGCGGTGATCGCAAAGTACGCGAAAGTGGCCGCGGTCAGCGTGACGGCAGTGCTGGCGGTGGCGTTTGCGCTCTGGGGCGCGAGCGTCTCGATCGCGCGCTTCGTGCAACGGAGGAAGGCATGATCTCGCGGCGCATCTTCAAGTGGTGCATGGCCGGCGCGGCGCTGATCATCGCCGGCGTCGCCGTCTACTTTCTCGTGCTGTACGTCGCTGCTTCCACAGCGCTGGGCGACATCGCGCGCGCGATGTGGATCGCATTCTGCATGCAACTTGCGCTGCTGGCAGCAGTGCTGCTCTACGCAGCGGCGCACCCGCGCGCGATCTCCCGCCAGATCGTCGCCGTGCTCGCGTTCATGCCGATGCTGAGCACCTTGATGCTCTTCTGGTTCGCGGCGAGCCGAGCGGGCGGGCTCGCGCTCGGCATCGCTGCCGCGCTGATGCTGATGGCGGCTTTCACCTGGCCGACGACGCTCGACGACGGCGAAGCGCCGCCGAGTGCGCAGGCGCTCAGGTTCCCGGGAGGCCCTCGAGCACCGTGACGAAGAACGTGCCCTTGCCCGCGCGCAGCGCCTTCGCGGCGGTGTATTCGGGCGAATGCCAGAACGCGAGCGCGGCCTCCTTCGACGGAAACCTCGAGATCACGACACTGCGCCCTTCAGCGACGCCTTCAATGACCTCGACCTTCACGGCGGGAGTGAGGCTCACATGGCGGCCGCCGAATTTCTCGTAGATCGGCGGCAGCGCGGCACTGTACGCCTTGAAGCCCTCGGGATCGGTGACGACTCCCTGCACCAGGAGGTAAGCGGGGCGGGGCGCGTTCGTGTCGGCCATGCGATGACTCCTCGAAAGCGCCCATGCTAGCGCCTGAGGCGCGAACGCAGACACCGTATTGATGCCTACTCGCGGCTACAATGGGCGACCCTTCGGCGGGCCTGTAGCACAGCGGTTAGTGCAGGGGACTCATAATCCCTTGGTCCTTGGTTCGAATCCAAGCAGGCCCAATAAATCCGGTACTGGAAAGCGCGCCGTCTGGCAGTGCCGTCGCGGCCGCCGGCGAATCGTCGCAAGGAGCGCGGCTCTACGCTGCGGAGTGCGCCGGTTGCCATGGCGTCAACGCGCAGGGCACGGCGAACGGGCGGGTGCCGGCGCTCGCGGGCCAACATCCAGCGGTGATCGTCAAGCAACTGCACGACTATCGCGAGGGCGAGCGTTGGGATGCGCGCATGGAAGGCCTCCTGCGGGATCATCGTTTCGGCAGCGATGCGCAACGGCGCGCGCGGCGAGGGCAGCGATCTGCGGATCGTGCCGCGTCTCGCGGGGCAGCAGTACATGTACCTGCGCCGCCAGTTCCACGACGCGGTCGATGGCCGGCGCCCGAACTTCCCGCGCGACCATATCGCGCGGCTCGCGTCGCTCGACGTCGACGACATCGACGGACTGGCCGAATATCTGTCCGAACTGGTTCCCTGACGGGTCAGTTGCGGTCGAGCGGACTCAAGACGCCGCGGCCGCCCCGGTTCAACACGTGCGTGTAGATCATCGTCGTCTTGATGTCGCTGTGGCCGAGCAGTTCCTGCACCGTGCGGATGTCATAGCCGGACTCGAGCAGGTGGGTCGCGAAGCAGTGGCGGAAAGTGTGGCAACTGGCCGGCTTCAATAGCCGCGCCTTGCGTACCGCGAGCGCCACGGCGGCCTGGATCGGGCTCGGGTGCGCATGGTGGCGTACCACCTTGCCCGAGTACGGATCCTTGCAGAGTGTTGTCGCTGGAAATACGTACTGCCACGCCCAACTCGTCGGTGCCGCCGGGTATTTGCTCGCGAGCGCGAACGGCACCGATACCCCCGGTTGCGAGCGGTGGCGCTCATTCTCGAACCACGCACGCAAGCGCGTGAAGTGCCCCATCAGCGCTTCCTTCAAGCTCAATGGAAGCGTGGTGACGCGGTCCTTACGACCCTTGCCATCGCGCACGACCAACTCGCCGCGCTCGAAATCGATGTCCTTCACGCGCAGCGCCAGCCCCTCGTTGAGCCGTAGCCCGCCGCCGTACAGCAGGCTGGCGACCAGCCACGGCGTGCCGCGCAGCTCGACGAGGACGCGGCGCACCTCGTCGCGCGACAGCACGACAGGCAGGTGCCGGGGCTTCGTCGCACGCACGATGTTCTCGAGCCACGGGAGATCGACGGCGAGGACCTGCCGGTAGAGAAACAGGATCGCCGCCAGCGCCTGGTTCTGGGTGGAGGCGGCAACGTGCAGGCGCGTCGCGAGGTC
The DNA here is from genome assembly GCA_902826635.1 of uncultured Pseudomonadota bacterium. Classification (GTDB taxonomy): domain Bacteria; phylum Pseudomonadota; class Gammaproteobacteria; order Steroidobacterales; family Steroidobacteraceae; genus CADEFQ01. The sequence continues at coordinate 1,803 of CADEFQ010000021.1, read as the reverse complement.
GGTCAGGAATGCCTCGACCGCGGATGCCCCGAGTTCCTGCGGCGGGCGCCGGCCGTGGAAAATGACATAACGGCGGATCCAGTGAAGGTACGCCTTCTCCGTGCGCAGGCTCATGTGCCGCGTCCGCATCAGGTCGCGGGTGGTGGCGAGAAGGCCGCGGGCGGGGGTAGGATCGGTCACGGGGGGTTAGATCGCGCCGCATGTCACTTTCGCCAAGCAAATCAGGGACCCGGCTGCGGCGCCAGCAGATTATCTCGCGTATTCGCTACGATTTATCCCACTGTTTCCACCACCCAATTGGTAGTTATGCCGCATGAGCTGTAAGAGCGGCAGTGCGTCGGAATCGGAAAGCTCATCGCACTGGGCGGCTTCGATTCGCGGCACCCGACCGTTGCAACCATTGCTCGTAGAAACCCACTCGCCCGCACGTCTTGCGTTCGCGCGATGCGCCGCTACCTCGACACAACCCCGCCGTCTCAGCTTCGGAGTGCGATCATTGTCGAGTGCTGCAATGAGTTTTAATCTCGGTGGCAAGGAGCCGCAGCAGCTTCGGGGAGCGCAGCGCGCATGCGGCATAACAAACGCTTGGAGCGCGCGCGTGAACGATAAAGTGGGCAATCCTGGTGTCGGCGCGCGCGGCGCTCAAGCTCATCGTTATGCCGCATGAGATGTAAGAGCAGCGGTGCATCGGAATCTGAAAGCTCATCGCACTGGGCAGCTGCGATTCGCGGCGCCCGACCGCGGCAACCATCGCTCGTAGAAACCCACTCGTCCGCACATCTTGCCTTCGCGCGATGCGCCGCTACCTCAGCGAGTTCCCACTGTCTCAGCTTCGGAGTGCCGTCATTGCCGAGCGCGGAAATGGAGCCTACTCTCGGTGGCAAGGAGCCGCAGCAGCTTCGGGGAGCGCAGCGAGCATGCGGCATAACAAACGCTTGGAGCGCGCGCGTGAACGATAAAGGGGTCAATCCTGGCGTCCGCGCGCGCGGCGCTCAAGCTCGACGTTAGAGGGCATGAGCACCGCACGCATATTGGCTTACGGGTTGCTCCTATTCGGAGTGGTTCTCCACACGTACACCAACCTCTTTGTGGCCGAATCGCCTTCGGTCGGTTGGTGGCTCTGGCCGCTCACTCCCTACATCGCGGGCGCGCTTGTGCTCTTCCTTTTGAAACGACCACATGCAGCGGCGGGAGCGCTCTTGATCCCTGCCATCCTAGACGCGGGAAACTTCTACTCAGTCTTCATTCACCCGACGAGTTCAACCGCCGCTCTCGGCATGCTATTCGTACCTCTCTGGAACTTGGTGGCGTTCGTTCCTATCGGCGGCGTAATTGGTTGGTGGGTCGGCAACCGTATCAGGATCACGGCGGCAGAGATGCCCTCTAACAAATCGCTGGAGCGCGGCCGTGAACGATAAAGTGCCAACCCAACAGCTCAGCGCGCGGCGCGCTCAGCTCAATCGTTATGCCGCATGAGCTGTAAGAGCAGCAGTGCATCGGAATCGGAAAGCTCATCGCACTGGGCGGCTTCGATTCGCGGCGCCCAACTGTGGCAGCCCGCGCTCGTAGAAGCGACATCACTCGATTGCCAGGCAATGGCGTGACGCGCCGCTACCTCAACGCAACCCCGCAGCCGCAGCTTCGGAGTCCCGGCATTGCTGAGCGCTACAATGAGTCTTAATCTCGGTGGCAAGGAGCCGTAGTCGCTTCGGGGGAGAATAGCGAGCATGCCGCATAACAAGTCGCTGGAGCGCGGCCGTGAACGATAAAGTGCCCACATCATGCGTCGGCGCGCGGCGCGCT
>CADEFQ010000020.1:29259-64779 GCA_902826635.1 uncultured Pseudomonadota bacterium | reverse complement strand
GTGTTGAGCGAGTGATTGCATCATCCGGCTCGCACACAAAATTCCTGACACCCCCAGTGCGATCCGCGACCTCGAAAGCGCACATTTCGATTTCCTTGCCGGCGTGCTATTCAACGAGGATTTTTCGGTATTGAGAGCCGCCTTGATCCCATTTCTCGTCGTCAAGGATCACGCTGCATTCGTGAAGCATACAAACGGCTGGAAGTTCGTGCTTCGCGACAGCATTTGGCTGCTGCCTGGGGTCGAGGACATCACGGAGCGACTGCAGCAGGTGGACCTTCAATCGCTCACCGGCAGCAATTAGAATTTCGGTCTGGTCTACCGCAGGATCGACGGCAACGTCTACCGAAAGTCGACCGGTCGCGATACCACTTCCGATTGGCACTTTGATTTCCGTATGAGAAAACACATCGGCACCGACTACCACCAGCAGTACCTCGCGAAGAACCCCAACGGATACTGCGGGATCGGTGGATGCGGAGTTTCCTTCAAGTCCGCGTAGCCCTCCCTGCGTGGATGCTCACGCTGGGCACTACCGGTTTCCTGTTCGGGTTCTTCGGGCCGCTCGCGCTCAGCCCCGACGCCAACCAGGGGCCGTTGCTCGGCCTCCTCATCACCGGCCCGGGCGGGGTGATGGCGGGACTCTTGCTCGGCACCGTGGCGCGGGCCTTGCGATGGTCGCGGTCCGCGCAATGGCGCGCCCTCGCTTCATGCTGCGTCCTGCTCGCGCTCGCCACGCTGTGGTTCAGCCTTCCGGAACCGAGGACGCGTGGATGGCTGCTCGAAGCGAACGTCACGGCTTGCCGCATGCCGGAAGAGTTTTCGGCGGCGGCCCTCGCGGACTGGGACGAGCGCATCGCGAAGGTCACCTGGGCGGCGCCACGCGCGGGTTGGAAGGAGCAGGCGGAACGCCAGTTCGCCCGACCCGACGGCGTCGTCCTCGATCTCGAAGTGAGCGCGCGCCGCGCCGCACTCGAGGGGCGCAAGCCGTGGAACCGCGGCCGCATCAGCGTCGTGCCGCGGGCGGGAGCCGGTGACATCAGCCGGGTGTTCGTGCGCTACGCGGGCGCGTCATGCGCCGGCTATCCGCTCGGGCCCACGGTCCTCTACTACGAGGCGGCGCACGACCCGAAGCCGGGTCCTTGGCCGCCCGACGACCTGCCCGGCCTATTGAGCCTGGTGGTTGCCGAGCCGCCGCCGGCTCATTTCGGCGGGTCTTCGAGCGGGTAGGTCTTCACGCCGGAGGCCGTCGCCGGCGGCGACGCGGGCGAGGTGGTTGCAGGCGTCGCGGGCGCCACGGCGGTCGCGGATGCGGGCGCCGTGCCGGCCGACACCGCGGCGAGGAAGCGCTGCGCGCCGTTTGAACTGGTGCTCACGCCGCCCTTCAGGATGTCGCTCGCACTCACCTTCCTGCCGTAGAACGCGGCGTTCGACTTGTCGTCGATCGTGATCGCGCTGCCATCGATCGCCACACCGGCGAACAGGCCCTTGCTGCGCGAATAGGAGTACACCTCGGCGTTGAACGAGGCATCCGTGGCGGCGGATGCCTGGCGGCCGACGGGGCCGGCCGCGACCGACGCATCGGCGCCGAGGGTCACCTTGCCGTCCGAGATGCCGTCGATGCCCTTGCGCGTGGTGAACACGAGCACGACATCGGTCGACTGTGCGCCGATCTGCGGGCCGAAGCTGCCACCGCTCAGGTTCACGAACACGGGATTCGAGAAACGCCCGGCGTCGTCGCGCACGACCATCACGCCCTTGCCGTGACGCCCGCCGAGCCAGAAGCTGACCTTCACGACATCAGGTACGACCACGACGCCGTAGGCCCGGTCGAGCAGCCACTGCGGGACCTGCTGGTCACGGCTCTCTCGCAGTTCGGTCATCACCTCGGTCGCGGTGATCAGCTTCGCCTCTTCGCGACCCTGGGCGTACAGCGTGGGCGCGGTGAGACACGCGGCGACGGCCAGGCATGCCGGCCAGGCGCGGATAGGGAATGCTCGCATCGTTTAATCCTCCTCGGGGGCCGCCCACGCGGCGGCCGCAAGCTTAACGCATTGGACCGCGGCCCCGCCGCAGCGTTCAGAACCAGATCGAGAGGAAGACCTGGTAGATGTTGGCGTCGAGCTTGTAGAGCGGTTCGGTGCCCGGCACGGCCACGTTCGCGCGCACGTCGTGGAAGTCGTCGTAGGCAATCGTCATGAAATCGTAGCGCAGGTTCGCCTGGGCCTTGGCCACCCACGGCAGGCGCGCAATGCGGAAATCGTAGCTCGCGCCCAGCCCGAAGGTGAGGGCGGTGAACGTCGACAGCTCCTTGTCGCGCGCGAGGAAGTTCGCGTAGTCGCGCCGCGGGAAGAGGTCGGCGTAGAAGTCGGCGGCGTCCTGCTTGTAATAGCGCACCGAGCCGGCGAACGTCCAGCGGTCCCACATCGGCTGGGTGTACGTGACCTCGCCCGTGTGGGCGTTCACGCCCCATGAATCGGTGTAGAAACGGTACCAGCCGTTGAGGGCCGCGCGGTACGGCAGGTAATAGCTCAACTTCAGCGACGCGGCGTTGCTGGTGCGGGTGTTCGGATAGAGCTCGCCCTGATAGGAATAGCCGTTCGGCGAGCTCGGGTCGAAATAGCGCACCGAGCGATACGGGCTGTTGAGATAGCCTTCGTCGCTGATCACTTCGAAATTGGCGACGCCGATCAGGCTGCGGGTCAGCACCTGGGTGATGCCGACCGCGTAGCTGCGCGTATCGGAGGCGCGCTTGAACGTGGGGTCCTTGCTGCCGCCGATGTTGCGGAAGATGTCGTTCGCGCCGCGCTTGAAGCTGAAGGAAATCGTCGTCAGATCACCGAACATGTCCTGGCTGACGCCCGCGTACCACGTCTTCGCGTCGTAATCACTTTCGGAACTGTTGATGTAGCCGACACTGTAAGTCGACTTGCCGCGCAGGTAGTCGGCCGTGAGGCTGTACTGCGTGCGCTCTTCCTTGTAGGGACTCGCGGTCGACACGACATCGATCGACGCGCTCGACACCATGTCGACGTAGTAGTTCGCGGACACCGAGACCTTGTCGGCAAACTTCTTGCGCACGAGCAGCGAGGGGCCGTCGATGACGACGCCACCGCCGTCGTAACGGTGGTAGAGGAGGTCGGCGCGGTCCTCCGGCAAAACGCCGGCCGAAGCGGCCGGAGCCAAGAGCATAGAGCTCAGAGCTGAGAGCCAGAGAAGAACGCGCACGTAGCGAGCGACGCCTCTGGCTCTTCGCTCTAAGCTCTTTGCTCTAAGCTCGTGCATCAGTTGCACCCGCACCCGCCGCCTGCATTCCCTGTGGCTCCTCTCGCGCCCTCGCGCGCCTCGTACACGTGGTCGAGGTAGGCCGTCGAGACGGGGTAGCGGTCGAAGGCCATGATCGGATCGGCGAGGTTCTCGCGCTCGTAGGGCTTCACCCAGGGCTCGATCGGTGCGCACGCGGAAAGCGCTATGCCTGCGGACGCGGCGAACAGCGAACAGCGAACGGCTTTCAGCCAGAACCGGGCCGCGCGTCGCGCGTCAATGCCGGCCGGGCTTGCACCTCTGGCCGCAAGCTGTTCGCCGTCAGCTGTTCGCATCTCGCTCATTCCCTTACGAGTGCGCGGATCTGGTCGAGATAGGCGTTCTCGTCGCCGGGCTTGTAGCCGCGATGCAGCAGGCGAACGTTGCCCTTGCGGTCGATGATCACGCTATTCGGCATGCCGTTCACCTTGTAGAGCTTGCTCACCTTGCTGTCGGTGTCGAACGCGACGGGGAAGCTCACGGGCGACTGCTTCGCGAGCCATTCCTCGGCGGCCTTCGAATCGGGCTCGACGTTCACGCCGATCATCGTGAAACCCATCGGCTTGTATTTCTTGTAGATGCCTTCGAGCAGCGGCATCTCCTGCCGGCACGGGCCGCACCAGGTCGCCCAGAAATTGATCATCACGACCTGGCCCTTGAATTGACCGAGCGTGATCTGCTTGCCGCCGCGCGCGGGCAGCTGGAATTGCGGCGCGGGGCCGGTCGAATTGGATGCGGCCGCGGGCATCGCGAGCAGCAGGGCAATCAGGAAAGTGCGCATCGTGTGCTCCTCAGAAAAATATGGTCACACCGAGATACGCCTCGAGATTGTTGACCAGCTCGTTCTTCCCGAAGATGTCCGACTCGTACACGCGATCCTGCACTTCGATGCTGACCGCGAGCCAGTCGGTCGGGAGGATCTTGTAGCCGCCACCGAAGTTCAGCGTGAAACGCTCATCGTCCGCGAACTTCGTGCTGCCCACGCCGCCCAACACGTAAAAGGCGCTGTTCATGGCGAGGTTGCGACCGAGAAACACCTCGCCCGGCAGGAAGTTATAGCCGAGCGACAGGCCGTAGTATGTGAGGCGCCTATCAGTCCCGAGGTTGAGCGGATCGGAGCCCGGATTCAGGATCTCGAAGCTCGTGAGCCCGAGCTTGGTCTCGCCCCCTTCGGCGCGGAAGAAGAAATCCTCGGTCACGTGATATGTAATGGTCGCGCCGTAGACCGGGTTCGAGCCGAAATCATCGACGCTCATCACGCCGTAGAAGCCGCCGACTTCGATGTTTTCCTGGTCGATCTTCGCGACCTTGATCTTGCGGCGTTCGACTTCCGGCTCGATGACGCGCGGCGGCGGCGCATTGTCGGCGTCGTCCGGCGTAGGCTCGACGACCGGCGGTGGCTCGTCCTGCCACGGCCAGCGGATGGACGCGCAGCCCGGCAGCACCGTCGTGGCCGCGGCGAGCGTCAGAAGAAGAAGGCGAGTCCGACTTTCCATTCCTCGAGTTCCTCGTTGTCGTTGCGGCTCGTGAACACCACGCGGTTCTTGTATTCGCCGCGGACGAAAAAGCGCCGTGTCAGGTAGAAGCGAAATCCTGCGCCGTAGTACGCCGACTGGTCGTTCCGGTCGATCGCCTGCGGGTTCTGCGGGTCCCGATTGACGTTGAAGAGGCCACCGCCCAGCGTGACGAACGGCGAAAAGCGCCACTCGGGCACGAACACGTGATTGAGCCCGATGTCGAGCGTGTAGCCGCTGCGATCGGCCGGGGTCGCGTTGCTCGTGACGCCGAGGAACTGCGACGGGGACAGGTCGATCTTCAGGTGATCATTGAGCGAGAACGCGAGGTAACCCGAGACGAGGTTCGCGCCGTCGAAATCGCCAACCATGCCGCCCGCTTCCCAGCGATGCGAAGTGAAGCCCGCGCGATCGCCCATGTCGATCGAGAGCAGGGTGCCGTCGGCGAGCAGGGTCTTCACCATGTCGCGCTGCGCCGCCCAGCCTTCGACGCCGCGCTCGGTGCGTACCTTGAGCCAGTCGGTGCGCCGTTTGAGGACCTCGACGGACTCGCCGCGCCCGACGACCTGCGTGACGGGATAGCCGCGACCCGGCCCCGTGCGAAGTTCAAGGTAAGGCTCGGCCACGAAGACCTGCAGCAGCTCCTTCGCGGCGTGCGCCGCGGGGGCCGCGACGAATAGAAGCAGGAGTCCGCCGAGGAGGACCGCAGGATTAATTGACCGGCACGCCAGGATCGAACGGATTGTTGTAATACTGCGCTCCAATATCGACCCATTCCGAGATCAGGCGTAGCTCGGCCGGTGAAAGGTAGTTCGCGTGGGAACCGCCCGCCGCAAAGCGACTGAAAAAGCGAGTGGACCCCCGCGCATTACCGGCGCTCAGCGGTGGAGCATACGGTATCGGTGCAAAGATCGGCAGCCCCGAGACCGGATCGATGCCGACCTGCTGCTGGCAGTCGATCACCGCACCCGTCGCCGGATCGAGACACTGCTGGTTGCTCGCGAACAGCAGTTCGCGGTACGCGTTGAACTGCAGGGGCTCCGCCTGCGACGCGCCGTCCTGCAGGTCGAGCTGACCGGCGGGGACCATCGGCGCCGCGGCGGCGTTCGTCGTGTTGTGGCAGCCCGCCTGTGAGCAGGTGTGGTCCGTCAGCACGGCTTGTGTGACGGGATCGATCGTCTGGCGCGGCAGCGACCACAGCGGATGGATGTGCTGTTCGTAGTTGATCACGATGCGGCAGGTCGGCGCCCACCGCGCCTGGCATTCGGTGGTGGTCGGCGCAGGCGTGAAGAGTGAGCCGTAGTTGTACGCGACGTCCGGATCGGGTGCGCGCGCCGCCGCCGTCGCATCCGTCCACACATCCTGGTAGACCACGTTGACCGACGGATTCACCGACTCGCAGTTCACGCCGGTGGTGCAGGCCGACGTCACGCGCGCGCGCGTCTCCGCCATCGATTCACCCGCCTGGGGCAGGAATGTGTTCACGGTATTCGGGAACGGCGTGCCGGTCGTCAGTGCGCCGCTGTAGGCGCTGCCGAAGAGGCCTGCGCGTCCGTGCGAGGTCGGCGTCTGGGCGTTGCGGATGTGGCAGCCACTGCAACTGCGCACTTCGCCCGGCCGCAATTGCAGCCAGTTGTTATGGCGCGGGAAGCCGGGCAGCCGACGCCCGTTCACGTCGAGGATCGCCATCTGGAAGGCGACGTTCGCCGGCAGCTTGATGCGCACCGAGCCGTCGGGCTCGATCGGCGCATAGGCCAGGATCTCGCGCATGAAATTGGTCGCGCCGAACGCGGCGTTGTCGATGTCGAGCACGTCGTCGTCGGGGATCGAGACCATTTTCTCGATGCGGATGAAACGCGCGAGGCGCTGGTCCGCGGTGGTCTGCGCGGGGTTCGCCATGCCGCGGATGCCCCCGCCGCCCGGAGGCGCGGCGCGATCGACCCCGTCGAAGTCGTACACGCTCTTGATGTCGAGGATGCCGGCGCCCTCGGCGACGAGATCGGGGTCGGCATCGACCCCCGCGGTCTTGTCGAGGATCACGGCGGGCGGCGTGCGCGGCTGCGCGATCACGACGTCCGTGATCATGCGGCCGGCCTCGGGCGTCATCAGCGGCAGGAACGCCTTGGCCGTGAGGTCGTACATCCAGATGCTGTACTGGGGTGGCGCGGGCAGGGCAGCCGGATCGTTGACGACATCATCGGTGCACGGCCGGTCCTGGCCGTTCAGGGTCGCGCGACATTGCGCCCAGCTCACGACGATGCGGTTGGTGCCGTCCCACAGCGGGAACGCGTCGTGGAAGCGCCCGCCCGGTGATATGCCGGGCACCGTGCGCACGTCGTTGCCGGTGGCCGGGCGCTGCGCCGGGCCGGTGAGCCCGAGGTTCGCGAGCGTCGGCTGCGTGTTCTCGACGTAGGTGCCGGCGTCGATCAGATAGAGGTTGCCGCCGAATTCGGCGTCGTCGCGCGGGCGCACGAGCGCAAGGATGTTGCCGTTCGGCATCTCGCGCGCCTTGACGAACTCGATCGTCGAGTTGTTCGTGCCGGTGTCGTGGCTTTGCGCGCCGTACAGCAGCTCGATGCCGGTGCCGTCGGGATTCGATTGATACAGGTGGATGCCGTCGCGCCCACCCGGCGCATCGTCCCAGCGGCTCCACATGATCTTGCCGCTGCGAAGCACAGTCGGGTCGATGTCGTGATCGGTGTTGTATGACACCTGGCGGATGTTGGTGCCGTCGGCGTTCATCACGTGCAGCACGAAAGCCGGCTCGTTGCGCGAACTCGTCTGCGCCTCGAACTGCGGCTTGCCCTCGTCGATCAGCACGGCCTTCGAGCCGCGCTGGCGCGTCGAGGAGAAGAGGATGCGGCCGTCGGGCAGGTAGTGCGGCGCGATGTCCTGGCCTTCCTCCGCGATGATGTCGGAGGCGATCACGCGGCGCAGCGTGTCGGTGGCGAACGTGTATTCCCAGATGTTCCAGGTCGGTGGGTCTTCCTCGTCCTGGTTCATGTCGAGCGGGCCGCGCATCGCGAACGCGATCGCCTTGCCGTCGTAGGCGACATCGACGTCGCGCACGTCGTAGAGGTCGGTGCCGGTCACGCGTTGCGTGATGTTGCGCTCCGGCGCGGTCGGGTCGGCGCGGTCGCGCACGTACACATCGGCGTCCGCATCGGGAGTCACGTCGCGCAATTCGACGAGGCTGTCCTGCGACATGGCCATCGGTTGCGTGCGCTTGATGTAGGCCATCGGGAAGTCGGCCGCGACCGGGTCGCGGTCCTGGCCGCTGCCGATGTCGACGTTGCCGCCGGGGCTGCAGGCCGCGACCGCGAGCGCGAACGCCGCGACGGCGCCGCGCACGGCGCACCGCGCCGCGTGACGTACCGCACTCTCTCGCTGCTCGCTCATGCCGTAACCCTCATGTGACGTAATCATGCTCGCACACACTCTCGTCAATCTGCCTAGGCGATCACAGCGCGAAGCGGCGCGAAGCGGTTCCCTGTGCGTGTGACGGACATGCCCCCTGATTAGGCGGGCGCGGGTTCCCGCGGTGTGACGACAGTCGCAAAAGACCGCGGCAAGCATACCTGCATGACGTAATAGAGCGGGATGTCGTCACTCGGCGACGTCGGTGCGATGAGACATTCCTCGCGGTTCAAGGCGCTGCGTATAGTCGCAGCCGCCATGAGGGAGCTGACATGAACGATCGTAAATCCGGAGCAGTCTGTCTGCTGATGTGCCTCGCCGCGGCGACCGCATCGGCTGGCCCGCGCGAGCAGGCGAAGCGCATGCACGATCGTCTCGCGGGTGTGCCGCCGAGCGAAGCAGTGCTGACGAGCATGGCGGCGGACATCGCCGCCAACAACGCGCTCGCCGCCGCCGAGACGGCGATGCAGAACCGCGCCTTCTATGACGTCACGCTGAAGAACTTCGCGACGCCGTGGACCAACCGCGACCAGACGGTGTTCGCGCCGCTCAACGACTACAGCGCCACCGTGATCGGCATGGTGCGCGACGACGTGCCGTTCAACACCGCGCTGTCGGCCGACCTCGTCTATATCAGCAACGCGTCGGGCCTGCCGGCGTATTCGGCCGTCAACAACGATCACTACGCGCAGGCGGAAACGCGCGGCGTCGACCTCAAGGCGACGCTGGTTTCGCGCCAGCAGTCGGCCCTGCTCGGCATACCGGCGGCTGCGACCGCGGGTCTCATGACCACGCGCGCGTCCTCCGAAGCCTTCTTCATCGACGGCACGAACCGGGCGATGTTCCGCTTCACGCTGATGAACCACCTGTGCCGCGACCTCGAGCAGGTGCAGGACACGACGCTGCCGCCCGATCGCGTCCGCCAGGACGTGAGCCGCAGCCCCGGTGGCGACAGCCGCGTGTTCCTGAATAACTGCATCGGCTGCCACACCGGCATGGATCCGATGGCGCAGGCGTTCGCCTATTACGATTTCGACGAAACGCAGCAGCGCCTCGTCTACACGCCCGGCACGCCGAACGCGAAATACTTCGTGAACGCCGACAACTTCAAGCCGGGCTACATCACGCCCGATGATCACTGGGACAACTACTGGCGCAAGGGCCACAACCGGCTCCTCGGCTGGGGTTGGGGAACCACCGCGACGAGCGGCGCCGGCACCGGCGCGAAGTCGCTCGGCGACGAACTCGCCAACAGCGAAGCGTTCGCGACCTGCCAGGTGCAGAAAGTGTTCAAGGCGGTGTGTTTCCGCGCACCGCAGGACAATGCCGATCGGGCGAAAGTGGCGTCGATCGCGTCGATATTCCGCAGCAACGGCTATCGGTTGAAGACCGTCTTCGCCGAATCCGCTGCCTACTGCACGCAGGAACCGTGAGGTGAGAGCCATGACCCGCAACGTGTTCATGACGTCGCGCCTCCGCACTGCCGTGATGCTCGCCGCGCTCGCGTCGCTCGCGGCGTGCAGCGGTGGTGGCGCCCCGACCGAGGTCAATCCGGTCACGACGCCGCCGCCGGTCGCCGACTACACCGGTCCCGCGCCGGCGAACGCCGACGTGCAGGCGTTCCGCATCAATCTGTGGGAGAACGTCAAGGCGAGCAACCGTTGCGGCGGCTGCCACAACGCGGGCGGCCAGACGCCGAACTTCGCGCGCAACGACGACGTGAATCTCGCCTACCAGGCGGCGGTGGCGCTCGTCGACCTCACGCAGCCCGACCAGTCCCGCCTCGTGACGAAAGTGGCCGGCGGCCACAACTGCTGGCTCGCCTCGGCCGCGGCCTGCGGTGACACGATGACGGTCTGGATCCGCAACTGGGCGGGCTCGGTCGCCGGTGGCGGCAAGACCATCCAGTTGCAGGAGCCGCCGATCAAGGATGTCGGCGCGAGCAAGACCTTCCCGGACAGCTCGAGCCTCTACGGCTCGACGATCTGGCCGCTGGTGCGCGGCCAGGGCAACTGCCTGCGCTGCCACACGCCGGCGTCCGCGACCGCACAGTCCCCGTATTTCGCGGCGAGCGATGTCGACGCGGCCTACGCGGCGGCGCGCCCGAAGATCAATGTCGACGCGCCCGAGCTGTCGCGCCTCGTCGTGCGCCTGCGCGAGGAGTCGCACAACTGCTGGACTTCGAGCTGCGCCAACGACGCCACGACCATGGAAAACGCCGTGCGCGCCTTCGCGAACGGCATTCCGGTGACGCCCGTGGATCCGACGCTCAAGCTTTCGAAGGCGATCACGCTGTACGACGGCACCGTGGCCGCGGGCGGCAATCGCTACGAGACCGCGCAGATCGCGCTGTACGAGTTCAAGACCGGCATGGGCACCACCGTGTACGACACGAGCGGTGTCGAGCCGGCGGCCAATCTCACGATGTCCGGATCGATCGAATGGGTCGGCGGCTGGGGCCTCAACGTGAAGCCGGGCGGCAAGGCCCAGGGCACGACGAGCGGCAGCAAGAAGCTGGCCGACATGGTGAAGGCGAGTGGCGAGTACTCGATCGAGGCGTGGATCGCGCCCGGCAACGTGGTGCAGGAAGACGCCTATATCGTCAGCTACTCCGGCGGCACGATGGCGAACAACGCGACGCTGTCGCAGATGGCGTATCAGTACCAGGCTGCGACCCGCAGCAGCGACACCGACGCGAACGGCGCGCCGGCGCTGCTGACGCGCGCCGCCGACGAAGATGCGCAGGCCTCGCTGCAGCATGTCGTGCTTACCTACGATCCGGTGAACGGCCAGCGCCTCTACGTGAACGGCGCATACACGGGCGACACCGACGGCAACGGCGGCTCGCTCTCCGACTGGGACGACAGTTTCGCGCTCGTGCTCGGCAACGACCCGTCGGGCCAGCGCCAGTGGGCGGGCACGATGCGACTCGTGGCGGTCCACAACCGCGCGCTCAGCCTGTCGCAAATCCAGCAGAACTTCGCGGCCGGCGTCGGCGAACGCTACTTCATGCTCTTCAACGTGAGCCAGCTGGTGAACCTGCCGAAGAGCTACGTGATGCTGGAAGCGAGCCAGTACGACAGCTACAGCTACCTCTTCACGAAGCCGACGTTCATCAGCCTCGACTCGAGTGTCGCGCCGGCCGGCATTCCGCTGAAGGGCCTGCGCATCGGCGTGAACGGCCAGGAAGCGCGCGTCGGCCAGGCCTATATTCCGCTCGACGTGACCGTCGGGGGCTCGAACTACGTCGCGGGCAGCGGCCAGCTGCTCTCGAACACCGGCACCGTGATCGGACTCGAAAAGGGGCCCGAGAGCGACCTCTTCTTCCTCACCTTCGAGCAGCTCGGCACCGAGACGCGCGTGTATCCGGAGCCGCCGATGCCGGTTCCGCCGGCGCTCGCCGACAGTTCGAACCCCGAACTCGGCCTGCGCACGTTCGACGAAATCAACCAGACGATGTCGAACATCACCGGCGTTCCGATCACCACGGCATCGGTCGCCGGCACCTACGATCTCGTGAAGCAGGCGCTGCCGTCGGTCGAATCGATCGACGCCTTCGGTTCCTCGCAGCAGATGGGCGTCGCGCAGCTCGCGATCTCCTACTGCGACGCGATGGTCGAAGACGCGACGCTGCGCAACGCGTTCTTCGGAGGCACGCCCGACATCAACACGCAGGGCGGCCGCGACGCGATGATCACGACCATCGTTTCGAAGGCCGTCGGCACGAACCTGCTGTCGCAGCCGTCCGACGCGGAAGTCCGCACCGAGCTGAACGGCCTCGTCGCGAAGCTCGCCGGCTCCTGCGGCGGCAGCTGCAGCGCGACCCGTTCCGCCACCATCGCCAAGGCCTCGTGCGCCGCCGCCATCGGCAGCGCCGCGATGCTGCTGCAATAGGTTCGAGGGAGAACGCCCATGCTGATCCGCCACAAGCCCCCCCGCGAACTCGGCCTCAACGAGCCGCTGCGGCATCCCGACCATCGTCCGCCGGTGACGCGGCGCGAGCTGATCTCGCGCGGCTTTCGCACGGGCGCCGCGGTCGTCGCCGCGCCTTCGGTGTTGAGCCTGCTGGCGCCGCGCACGGCACACGCCACGCTGTCACCCGATATCGATGCGCTGAAGCAGGCCTGCGGCATCACCGACGGCGCCGGCAAGATTCCCTTCATCGCGTTCGACCTGGCGGGCGGCGCGAATCTCTCCGGTTCCGAAGTGTTGATTGGCGGCACGGGCGGGCAGCTCGATTTCCTCTCGACCGCGGGCTACGGCAAGCTCGGCCTGCCGGGCGACATGGTGCCGAACTCGACCGGGCCTACGACTTTCGTCGACACCTCGCTCGGCCTCGCCTGGCATGCCGACGGCGGCATGCTGCGTGGCATCCTTTCGAAGGCGAGTGTGCTCGCGCAGGCATCGACCAATGGCGCCGTGATCGCCGCGCGTTCCGAGAACGACACCGCCAACAACCCGCACAACCCGATGTACGGCATCCAGAAAGCCGGTGCCGACGGGCAGCTGCTGACGCTGATCGGCTCGCGCGCGTCGGATTCGGGCGGCAACTCGATGGCGCCGATGCCGTACGATCTCGCGTATCGGCCCACGAAGGTGGATCGCACCAGCGACGTCACCGGTCTGGTGGATACCGGCAAGCTCGCGGAGCTGATGGCGCAGAACGACGCCGTGGCCGTGCTCGAGTCGATGGTTCGCCTCTCGGGCGACAAGCTGGGTCACGTCGATACGAAAGTCAGCCGCGATGCCGCCATCAAGACGATGGTGGAATGCGGCTACACGAAGACGGCCTATCTCGCGGACCGGTTCGGTCAGCCCGCGAACCTGAACCCCGAGCTCGACCCGCGCATCAAGGGCGCGGCCGGCATTTTCTCGGACGCCGAGTTCGATTCGGACGGCGAGTTCGAGAAGACCGCGGCCGTGATGAAGATGGTGATCGAGGGTTACGCGGGCGCGGGTACGATCACGATGGGCGGCTACGATTACCACGGCCAGGGCCGCGCCACCGGCGAGGTGCGCAATTTCCGCGCGGGCCAGTGCATCGGCGCCTGCCTCGAGTTCGCGCACCGCGCGGGCAAGCCCGTCATGATCTATGTGTTCAGCGACGGATCGCTCTCGTCGAGCAACCAGGTCGATTCGACGGTGAACGGCCGCGGCAAGTTCATGTGGGTGAGCGACAACCAGTCGACCGCCTCGTCGTTCTTCCTCGTCTACAACCCGCGCGGTCGCGCGGTCGTCACGGCGAGCGGCAGTTCGTTCCGCACCGGCAACCAGATCGGCTACTACACCGACGACGGCTCGGTCGCGAACAACTCGAACCCGGCGGCGAACGCGGTCAACCTGCTCGTGAACACGGTGCTGCTGAACTACCTCGCCCTGCATCAGCAGATCGGGCAGTTCACGACGACATTCCCGAACCACGGCCTTGGCTCGGGCGCCCAGCTCGACAGCCTCGCCGTGTTCGCGCCGATCTGCGACACCGTGATCACGAACCCGCTCTGACGCGCCTGTCGCGCTTTGCCGACTCCCGGCGCCACCCGCATGAAATGTGCGGTGGGTCCTGTGATGGCCGCGCGAATTGCCGGAGCGCTCCGTTGACATTGTCAAGTGCGCATGCGACGGTCGCAAGCGCAGGGCGCGCCTGTATTTGCTTGCTGCGCGTGCTGTCATGAGGACCATTTCTTTGATCGACCGTGCCGTCCCCGCATTGCTGTCGCTGTGCGCGGCCTTTGCCGTGTGGGCGGCGGATACGCCGCTGATCGGACGCGAAGCGCCCGACTTTTCGCTGCGCGCGATGGGCGGCGACAACACGCGCCTCTCCGAAGCGCGCGGCCAGGTCGTGGTGCTGGCTTTCTTCGGCAGCCGCTGCAATACCTGCCGTGCGCAGCTCGCCGAACTCGACGGCGTGCGGCGCACCTACGGGCCGGCCGGGCTCGTCGTGTACGGTGTCAGCATCGACGACAGCGCGGACGACGCGCGTGGGTTTGCGACGAGCGTCGGAGTCGGTTTCCCGATGCTCGCCGATCCCGGGAAAGCGGTCGGGCGTGAGTACGCGATCGATCGCCTGCCGACCCTCGTGATCGTCGACCGTGCCGGAAAGGTCCGCTACGTGCATCGCGATCCCAAGTCCCACGGCGAGCCCGTTTACCTGCGCGAGCTGCGCCGCCTGCTCGACGAATGAGCGCCACCGTCACCAGCGAGTTCCACATGTCCATTGCCCCCGCTCCGATTGGTTTCCTGTCACGGCTGTGGCTGCCCGTGCTGCTGGCGTGCACGCTGTGCGGTGTCGTTCGTGCGCAAGACGCGCCCGCGCCGGCACCCGCACCCGCGGAGAACCGCGCGCTCGACAGCGAGGTCCAGGATCTCAAGAAGGACGTGGTCGACCTCAACAAGGAACTGTTCATCCTCGAGGAAGAGCTCCTCTTTCCGGCGAACACCCAGGTCGCCGTGTTCGTCTCGATGGACGTGGGCGAGTTCTTCGCGCTCGATTCGGTGCAGCTGAAGCTCGACGACAAGGAAGTGTCGAACTACCTCTACACGCCTCGCGAGGCCGACGCCCTGCTGAAGGGCGGCGTGCAGCGCATCTATGTCGGGAACCTCAAGACCGGGCCGCACGAACTCGTCGCGTTCTTTGCGGGCAAGGGCCCCAATGCGCGCGACTACCGTCGCGGCGCGACCCTGAAGTTCGAGAAGAGCGTCGGCGCGAAATACCTCGAGCTGCGCATCAGCGATCGGCAGCGCAAGGCGCAGCCGGAATTCGAGATCAAGGACTGGGAGTAAATGCAGCGCCTCGCCCTCGCGCTCGTTGCGACTCTCGTCGGCGCGCTCGCCGGTAGCGGCGTCGCGCACGCGGCTGCGGCTCCGGACAAGCTGCCTGCCACCCGCGTGCAGGACCTGCACTACGGCGATGTCCTTTTCTATTTCTACCAGGACGACAACTTCGAGGCCTTGACGCGCCTCCTGTCCTACAGCCAGTGGGGCCGCCTGCCGCACCATCTCGCCGAGGCTGATCTGCTCGCGGGCGGCCTGTACCTTTCGCTCGGGATGCACAACGAGGCGGGCGAACGCTTCTCGCGCCTGCTGACCGCGGGAACGCCGCCGGGCGTGCGCAATCGCGCGTGGTTTTATCTCGGCAAGGTCTGGTATGCGCGCGGCTATGACGACAAGGCCGAACATGCGCTGCGCAGCGTCACTGGCCTGCTGCCGCCCGAGCTGGAAGCGGAAAAAACGCATCTGCTCGCGAACGTGCTGATGCACGGCGGGCGCTACGACGAGGCGGTGCAGCTCCTCGACGCCTTCCAGGGCCGTTCCGACTGGGTCGCGTACGCGCGCTTCAATCTTGGCGTGGCGCTCGTGCGCAAGGGCCAGCTCGCCGACGCCGATCGCTATCTCACGAGCGTGGGCGAGATGGCCGCTGCGACGCCCGAGCTGCTCGCGCTCAAGGACAAGGCGAACCTCGCCCTCGGATTCGCATACCTGCAGGCGGACCAACCGGCGAACGCCAAGGTGGTCCTCGAACGCGTGCGCCTCTCCGGGCCGCTGTCGAACAAGGCGCTGCTCGGCGCCGGCTGGGCGAATGCGGCGCTCGGCGACTTCAAGGGAGCGCTGGCGCCGTGGCTCGAGCTGCGCGACCGCAACCTGCTCGATGCGGCCGTGCAGGAATCGTATCTCGCGGTGCCGTACGCCTACGGCAAGCTCGGCGCGAACGCGCAGGCCGCCGAGTACTACGAGACGGCGATGCGTGAGTTCGACAAGGAAGGCGTGTCGCTCGACAAGGCGATCCAGGGAATTCGTTCAAGCCGCCTGCTCGACGATCTGCTCGCACAGGAAAAGGACGGCCGGCAAGGCTGGTTCTGGCAGCTGAAAGAACTGCCGGACGCGCCGCAGTCGCGCTACCTGTACGCCGTGCTCGCGGGACACGATTTCCAGGAGGGCCTCAAGAACTACCGCGATCTCGCGTTCCTGCACGATCGCCTCGGCGCGTGGTCGCAGAGCATGGAAGCCTTCAACGACATGGTCGACGCGCGACAGAAGGCCTACGCCGAACGCGTGCCCCGCGCCGACGAGCTGCTCGCGACCGAGGCGCCGGCCCGGATCGAGCGCGAGCGCGGCGAGCTCGAGTCGAAGCTGGACGCGATCGAGCGCAACCACGACACCGCGGCGCTCGGTACCGCCGAGGAGCGCGACCAGTGGGCGCGCATCCAACGCATCAGCGACGCCATCGCAAACGGCGAGGCGGGCGTTTCCGGCACCGATCTCGAAGCGCTCAAGGACAAGCTGCGGCTGGTCAAGGGCGTGCTGTCGTGGCGCCTCGACGAAGCGATGCGCGCACGCGTTTATCAACAGCGCCGTGAAATCAGGGATCTGGATGCGGCGCTGCGCGAGGCGCAGCGGCGCTGGGTGCGGGTCGAGCGTGCGCGCAAGAGCGTGCCGACCAATACCGGGGAATTCGAGGCGCGTATTGCCGCGCTTTCCGCGCGACTCGGCACGCTGCAGGCGCGGCTCGAAACCGCGCGCAACAAGCAGAATGACTACCTCGAGGCTTCCGCGATCCACGAACTCGAATCGCAGCAGGCGCGCCTCGCAGCCTACCGCGTGCAGGCGCGGTTCGCGCTCGCCACCATCTACGACCGTGCGGCCAATCCGCCCGCGCCCGCACCGGCGCCCGATCCCAATCCCGATCCTAATCCCGATGCCGCAACGCTGCCGCCGCCGTCGGGTGGGGACCTGCCGTGAACCCCCCGAGGATGTTTGCCGTCTTCTGCGTGCTCGCCTGTCTCGCGACCGGGATCGTGCCGGCCGCGCCCCCGACCATCAAGGATCTGCGCGCGCGCCCGATCGAGGTGCAGAAGACCGCGCCGGTGCCGGCCAGTGCGCCGCGTGCGATGGAAAATTATCGGCGCTTCCTCGAACTGCAGAACACCGATCCGCTGTTGCGCGCGGAGGCGCTGCGCCGCCTCGGCGACCTGAACCTCGAGGCGGGTGAGCTCGAGCGCATGCAGAACGAGGTCACCGCGATCGACCTCGCCGGCGCCGAGGCGATCACGCTCTACACGACCCTGCTCAAGGCCTACCCGAACTACCCGCGCAACGACCAGGTGTTGTACCAGCTCGCACGTGCGTACGAGACCACCGGGCAGCCCGAGAAGTCGCTCGCGACGCTCGACGAAGTGGTGCGCCGCTACCCATCGACGCCGCACCTCGATGAAATCCAGTTTCGCCGCGGCGAGATGCTGTTTTCCGCCAAGCGCTACGCCGAGGCGGAAGCCGCTTACGCCGAGACCATGAAATTCGGGGCGAAGTCCGCGTACTACGAGCAGGGTCTTTACAAGCACGGCTGGTCGCTGTTCAAGCAATCGCGCAACGAGGAGAGTCTCGCTTCCTTCGGTGGCGTGCTCGACGCGACGCTGCTCGAGCCCCGCCAGCGCGCGAAGGAGAAACGCTTCGACGACCTGTCGCGCGCCGACAAGGAGCTCGTCGACGACACGCTGCGCGTCATGGCGATCACGTTCTCATATCTTGATGGCGCCGAAGCGCTCGACGCCTTCGTGGCGCAAAAGGGCACGCCGCCGTATTCACACCTGATGTATTCGCGCCTCGGCGATCTTTACGTCGACAAGCAGCGCTACCAGGACGCTGCGACGACCTATCGCACGTTCGTCAATCGCGACCCGAACAACGAGTACGCACCGGGTCTTTCGATGCAGGCCATCGAGGCCTACCGCAAGGGGGGGTTCGCCGACCTCGTGCTCGAC
The DNA here is from genome assembly GCA_902826635.1 of uncultured Pseudomonadota bacterium. Classification (GTDB taxonomy): domain Bacteria; phylum Pseudomonadota; class Gammaproteobacteria; order Steroidobacterales; family Steroidobacteraceae; genus CADEFQ01. Next base: position 46,790 of record CADEFQ010000020.1, on the reverse strand, counting down.
GGCAAGCGGGAGTTCGTCGAGCGATATCGTTTCGGCGGCCCGTTCTGGCTCGGCCGCGATCGCGGCCAGTACGCGAAAGTCACCGCGGAGCTGAAGGCGAACCTGAAGGACGTCGCGCAGTACTACCACGCAACCGCGCAGAAATCGAAGCGCATCGAGGACTACCAGCAGGCGGCGCGCTGGTATCGCGACTACCTGCAGTCGTTCCCCGACGACCCGGATTCGGCCGCCACCAACTACCTGCTCGCCGAGACTTTGTTCGAAAGCCGCCAGTACCTCGACGCGGCGGGTGAGTACCAGCGCACGGCCTACGACTATCCGAAGAGCGCCCAGTCGGCCGCCGCCGGCTACGCGGGTCTCGTCGCTTTCGAGCGGCATGAGGCAGGGTTGCCGGCCGCTGAAAAGCCCGCCGTGCACAAGCAGGCCGTGGATGCCGGTGTGAAGTTCGCGACCACGTTTCCCGAGCACCCCGACAGCGCGGGCGTGCTGACGCGCGCGGCGGAGGACATCTTCGCGGCCGGCGACCTGCCGCGCGCCATCACGGTGGCCGAAACCCTGCTCGCGCGCCAGCCGCCGGTGGAGCCCGCGAAGCAGCGCATCGGCTGGACGATCATCGGCCAGGCGAACTTCGACCTGCTTTTCTTCGACAAGGCGGAGGCCGCGTTCGTCAATGCGCGCACGCTCACGCCGGCTGACGATCCGCAGCGCGCGGACCTGACGGAGCGCCTCGCCGCGTCCGTGTACAAACAGGCCGAGGCAAAGCGCGGCGCGGGCGATTCGCTCGGCGCGGTCGATGCGTTCCTGCGCGTCGCCACCGTCGCGCCCGATTCGAAGATCCGTTCAACGGCGACTTACGATGCGGCGGCGTTGCTCGTCACGCTCAAGGCCTGGGACCGCGCGGTGCCGGTGCTTGAATCCTTCCGCCGCGATTTCCCCCAGGACAAGCTGCAGCCCGAGATCACACGCAGTCTCGCGGTCGCCTACTCGGAGACCGGGCGTGCGGGCCAGGCGGCGGCCGAATTCGAGCGGATCGCCGCGTCGCCGACCGAGGACCCGGCGGTGCGCCGCGAAGCGACGATGCAGGCCGCCGATCTCTACGACAAGGCCGGCGACCCGGTGCGGTCGGTCGCGATGCTCGAAAAGTTCGTCACCGACTATCCGGCGCCCGTACCCGAGGCGATCGAAGTGCGGCAGCGCCTTGCCGAACTTGCGGGGAAACGCGGTGACACGACGAGGTTGCAATATTGGCAGCGCGAGATCATCCGCGCCGACGCCGCGGCGGGCGCAGCGCGCACGGATCGCACGCGCTTCCTGGCCGCCCACGCCCAGTTGGCGCTCGCCACGCCCGCGCGCGACGCATTTCGCGGTGTGCGCCTCACCGCGCCACTCAAGAAGAGCCTCGCGACGAAGCGCCAGTCGCTCGAGACGGCGCTGGCCGCCTACAAGGCAGCCGCCGACTACAAGGTCGCCGACGTCACGACCATGGCGACCTTCGAGATGGCCGAACTCTATCGCACGCTCGCGACCGACCTGATGGCCTCGGAGCGGCCGAAGATCGCCGGTGATGCGCTCGAACAGTACGACCTCCTTCTCGAAGAGCAGGCCTACCCGTTCGAGGAACAGGCGATCTCCGTGCACGAGGCCAATGCCGCGCGCGCGAAGGAGGGCGTCTACAACGACGGCGTGAAGGCGAGCTACGCCGCGCTCGCGAAGCTGAATCCGGGGCGCTACGGCAAGACCGAGCTGCCGCTCGATGTGGTCGCGAGCCTCACGATCCTCGATCCGCCACCACCCGCTACCGCGCCGCTCGCGGAGGCCGCGGCGCCCGAGGCGCCGTCGCCGCCCCCTGCCCGGGCGGTGGCCGATTTCGATCGCGCCGTGGGTCTCGCGCGCGCGGGCGATACGTCGGGCGCGGCGCTGGAGTTCGGCCAGTTGTCGGTCGCGGTGCCGCAGTACGCGGCGGTGTTTTTCAATCTCGGCGTGATGGAACGCAAGGCAAATCGGCTCGACGAGGCTGAGGCCGCGCTGCGCGCCGCGCTCGGGCGCAGTCCGTCGAACGCGATGATCGCGTCCGAACTCGGCCTCACGCTGCGCATGGCGGGCAAGTTCGGCGAAGCCCGAACCGCGTACGAGCAGGCCATCGCGGCCGACGACACGCTGGCAGCGGCGCACCGCAATTTCGCGGTGCTGCTCGACCTGTATCTGCTCGAGCCGGCGCCCGCGCTCGCGCAGCTCGAGCGGTACAAGGAACTCACGGGTGAAGACAAGCCCATCACCGGCTGGATCGCCGAACTGCGGCAGCGCGCGGGCAAGACGGAGCCGGTCGTGGACGCGCAACCGTCGGGAGCAGGACCATGAGAGTCATTTCCCTGATCGCATTCGCACTGATGGCGCCGCTCGCTGCGTCGCTCGTCGAAGCGCAGGAGCCACCGAGGCCGGAATCGATCGAGCCGCGCGTGGTGACCTCACCGCCACCGGCCGCCCCGGCTGCCGCCCCGGCTGCCGCGCCGCGCGCCACCGCGCCGACGCAGTCGCCCCCCGCGCCCGCCACGAAGCCGGGCGATTCGAAGCGGGTGATGGATCGCCTTGAACTCGATGCCACCCAGATCACGGGCAACCGCGAACTGCCGAAGGTGCTCTACATCGTGCCCTGGAAGCAGTCGGATCTCGGGGACCTGATGGGCCGGCCGGCGAACAGCCTGCTCGACGAGGTCCTCGCCCCGGTGGACCGTGACGTGTTTCGCCGTGAAAACCGCTACTACGACGCGCTCAAGCCCGATGCCGTGACGCGTACCGACAAAGCTGAGAAATAGGTCGCAGTTTTTTGAAGTTATGTCATTCAGTTTGGTGCCGCTTGGCTTGCCTGATTCTTTCGAGGAGTGAAGTCGATGGAACTCTATAGTTCGATGGTCCGTTTTTTCCAGGGTGGCGGAGGGTTCATGATCCCCATCGCCGTCGTTCTGGTGCTCGGGCTCGCAATCGCGGCCGAGCGCTTCATCTATCTGTGGAACGTGGGGCGCCGCAACCGCTCGCTGTGGGCGGAGATCACGCCGTACCTGCAGCGCGGTGATTTCCGTTCGGCCGTGCAGCTCACGTCGAAGTCGGATTCGGCGATCGGCCAGATCCTGAACTACGGCCTCGCGCGCGTCGCGTCGGCCCGCCGCCGTGACGACATCGAGAAGGCGATGGAAGAGAGCCTGATGGAAGTCGTGCCGAAGATCGAACGGCGCACCCACTATCTCGCGACCTTCGCCAACCTCGCGACGCTGCTCGGTCTCCTCGGCACCGTGTTCGGCCTGATCCACGCGTTTGCGGCGGTCGCGACCGTGAACCCGGCCGAGAAGGCCAACCTGCTGTCGGCGAGCATCTCGGTCGCGATGAACTGCACGGCCTTCGGCCTCCTGACCGCGGTGCCGCTGCTGTTCATCCACGCCTGGCTGCAGTCGCGCACCACGGCGCTGATCGACAGCCTCGAGATGGCGTCGGTGAAGTTCCTGAACTCCATCACCGAGCGTCGCCCCGACGCTCCGGCCGCGGCCTAGGCGCCAGGAGCCAGCGATGCGCAGGTCCTCATTCGAGGCCCGGAAGATCGCGCGGCGTGGACGTCGTCCGGCCGAGCTGCTGCTCGTGCCGATGATCGACATCTTCATCGTGCTCGTGACCTTCCTGCTGATGACCGCCGTGTTCTCGCGGACCGTGATCCTCGAGCTCAACCTGCCGGCGCAGCTCTCCGAGTTCCGGGAGCCGCCGAAAGGCCTGCAGCTCGAGGTGATCGTGCGCAAGGATGAATTGATCGTCGCCGACCGCAACAGCGGGCCGCTCGCGCCACTGCCAAGCAGCGCGGCGGGCTACGACTACGACGGACTGACGAGCTATCTGCAGCGCGTGAAGGCGAAGTTTCCCGAAATGACAGCCGCCACCATCCTCCTCGAGTCCGATACGCCGTACGACACGCTCGTGCAGGTGATGGACAAGGTGCGCGTGCTCGAAGTCGTGAACGCCGGGCAAACCGTTCAGGCAGAACTCTTTCCCGACATCTCGATCGGCGACGCGCCCGCGATGGACGGAACGACGAGGGGTGGCTCATGAGCATGTCGGGCCGCGCACGCCGCATGGCGAAGAGCCACGAGCGCCACCGGGGCGAACTCGAACTGAACCTCATCCCGATGATCGACATCCTGACCGTGCTCGTGATGTTCCTGCTCGTCTATTCGACGGAAGTAGAGGTCATCCAGAACACCAAGGGCATCGAGATCCCGCAGTCGATCGCGCAGGCGCAACCGAAGGATTCGGTGGTGCTGATGGTGACGACCACCGATCTTTTCGTGCAGGGTGAACACGTCACCTCGCTCGCCGCCATCCGTGCGTCGAACGGGCCGCTGATCGAGCCGCTGCGCGCGGCCCTCAAGCGTCCGATGCTGGTCGGGCGCGCGATGACGGAAAAGGACCTGGCCGCCCGCGAGATCACGATCCTCGGCGACAAGTCGATCCCGTACGACGTGCTGAAGAAGGTGATGGCGACCTGCACGGATGCGGACTACGGGCGAATCTCGCTCGCGACGCTGCAGAAGGAGAAGCCGGTGCCGGCCGGCTTCAAGCCCGCGTGACCGACAGGAGCCGCACGTGGAGTTGAGACCGTACTACAGGCATTTCGAGCTCCCCTGGGACATCGACCCGGAGGAGAGCGAGCGGCTGCGCAAATTCCTCGTCACCGCGCTCGTCACGGTCGTCGTGGCGATCGTCGTGATTCCGTTCCTGCCCGTGCCGGAGCGTGCCGTGCATGAAGAGGTGCCGCAGCGCCTCGCGAAGGTCATGCTCGACTACAAGCCGCCCGAGCCGCCGCCTCCGCCGCCGAAGCCGAAGGAAGAGCCGAAGCCCGAGGTCAAGGTCGCGGCCATCACGCCGAAACCGGTGCCGGTCGACCGCACCGAGGAAGCGCGCAAGAAGGCGCAGAAGGCCGTCAACCAGTTCCAGGACGAACTCGCTGACCTGCGCCAGAACCTGCCGGTAGTGCCGGTCGAGCAGACGCGCAACCTCACGGGCGAAGTCGGCGCCGACAGCCGCGCCGAGCGCTCGCTGATCACCTCGAAGGTGGGCGCCGCGAGCGGCGGCATCGCCTCGAGCAGTTCGAGTCGCGGATTCGGGGCCGGGGCTGGCAGCCTCGAAGGCCACAATACGACCCGTGTGGGGCTGCCCTCCGGCGTACCGGTGGGTGGCCGCGGTGAGGGCGTCACGCGCTCGGGCGCGAGTGGCAAGGCATCCCGCAGCCGCGAAGAAATCGAACTCGTGTTCGACCGCAACAAGGGCGCCATTTACGCGCTCTACAGCCGCGCCCTGCGCGAGCAGCCCGATTTGCAGGGTAAGATGGTGCTCGAATTCACCATAGCGCCTTCGGGCGAGGTGACGATGTGCCGCGTCGTGTCGAGCGAGATCAAGGACCCGGAACTCGAGCGCAAGATCGTCGCGCGCGTGCGCCTCTTCCGTTTCGAAGCGCGCGACGTGGCGACGATCACCACGACCAAGCCCATCGATTTCTTCCCGGCCTAGGGGCGACCCGCGCGAGGCGAGCGTGAACCTGCAGTCCGAGATCCAGTACTTCACCGAACTGCGCGTGCTCGACAAGGCGAGGCTCCTGAACGCCTTCCTGCACGAGCTTGCCGAGGAGGCGCGCAGCACGTATGGGCCGGGCAACGACCAGGTGAGCGACACGGCGCACCTGCGCTTCGTCAACGAACTCGTCCACCGGGTCACGCGCGTGCTCGAGCAACTCCTCGGCGAGGACCGCACCCGCCCGGCCGACGACGTGGTGCTGCGCATGCTGCTCTCGCCGCGCTCCGACAAGGTCGCGGAAAAACTGGTGCTGAACGCCTACCGCCGGGCCATACACGGATTCGAGCGCTTCGACACCACGGTGTTGATGAACACCTGACGGTCAGCCGATGGCGTTCCGCGATCGGCTATATTTGGCCCGGTGACCGTCGCGCCTCTCACCCAGATCCTGATCCTCCTCGCCGCCGCCGTCGTGGTCGTGACGATTGCACGTCGCCTCGGCCTGCCGGCGATCCTCGGCTATCTTGCGGTCGGCATGGTGCTCGGCACCCATGCGGTCGGCATCTTCGTCGCCTCCGACACCACCAACCTGCTCGCCGAGCTCGGCGTGGTGTTCCTGCTCTTCACGCTCGGTCTCGAGTTTTCCTGGCCGCGGATGATCGCCACTCGCCGCGAGGTCTTCGGGCTCGGCTCGTTGCAGGTGTTCCTGACCTCCGGGGCGTTCGCGCTGATCGGCGTGCTGTTCGACGTGCCGGTCGTGCTCGCGATCGTGCTCGGTGGCGCGGTCGCGATGAGCTCGACGGCGATCATCCTGCATCAGCTCACCGACCAGGCCGAACTGAACCGCACCCACGGCCGACTCGCCTTCAGCGTGCTGCTGTTCCAGGACATCGCCTTCGTACCGCTGCTGGCGCTCGCCTCGGCGTTGGCGCGCGGCGGCGAAGAATTCTCGCTCGCGACGAGCGTCAGCGCGGTAGTCGGCGGCGTGCTCGCGATCGGAGTCGTGTGGGCGGCGGGGCGTTGGTTGTTGCGCCCGCTCTTCTACGAGATCGCGCACAGCAGGTTGCGCGAACTGTTCACACTGGCGGTGCTGTTCGTCGTGCTCGCATCCGCGTGGACTTCGCACCTCGCGGGCCTTTCGATGGCACTCGGCGCATTCCTCGCCGGCATGATGCTCGCGGAGACGGAATACCGGCACCAGATCGAGTCGGTGATCCGTCCGTTCCGCGACATCCTGCTCGGCCTCTTCTTCATCTCGGTCGGCACGCTGCTCGACGTGGGCCTCCTGTGGCAGGAATTCCTGTTGATTTCCGCCGTGCTCGCGAGCCTCCTGATCGTCAAGTGGTTGTGCGCGTCGCTCGCCGTGCGCACCTATGAGAAATCGACCTTCAAGTCGGTGCGCACGGGAGTCGTGCTTTCGATCGGCGGTGAATTCGGCGTCGCGATCCTGACGATCCTGCTGCAGAGCGGGGCCGCCGACCCGGCGATCGTGCAGCCGCTCCTCGTCGCGATCGTGCTCTCGATGGTGCTGAGCCCGCTGATCCTCAGCAACAACAAGCCCATTGCGCGCTTCGTGCTGCGCGAGCGAGGCCCGCGGACGACGGCGCTGACTCGCGAAAACGAGGCGGCCGACGCGGTCGCGAAGCGCGAGCATGTCGTGCTGTGCGGCTTCGGGCGCGTCGGCCAGAACATCGCGCGCGTGCTCGAGACCCAGGGCTTCGAGTACATCGCACTCGACCTTGATCCGGTGCGCATCCGCGCCGCCCGGCAGGCCGGCGACCCGGTGGTGTTCGGTGATTCAGCGGACGAGGACGTGCTGACGAAAGTCGGCCTCGCCAGCGCGAGCGCCGTGATCATCACATTCGCGAATCCCGCGGTGTCGATCGGCATCCTGCGTTCGATCCGCCGCTTGCGCGGTGATGTGCCCGTACTCGTGCGCACGCAGGACGATTCGCGCCTGACGGAACTCAAGGCGGCGGGCGCGACCGAGGTCGTGCCGGAAACCTTCGAGGCAAGCCTGATGCTCGTCTCGCACGTGCTCGTGCAACTGCAGGTTCCCCCGGCGCGCGTGCTGCGCACGGTCGGCGAGATCCGCAGCAACCGCTACGCCGCGCTGCGCAGCATCTTCCGGCGCGATGATGCGCGCCCGATCGATGAGACGCACGCGTTTCGCGAAGAGCTGAAATCGATCGTGCTGCCGCCGGGGTCGTGGGCGGTGGGGCGCACGCTGGCGGAAGTGCGCGGGCGCGGCGCCGAGGTGGCGTTCACCGGCATTCGCCGGCAGGGCATTCTCGGGCGCGAACCGGAAGAGGGCACCGTGCTGCGGGAAGGCGATATCGTCGTCGTGTACGGCCAGCCCGAGGCGATCGAGCACGCGGAGGCGCTCCTGCTCGCCGGATAGCGGCGACGGGCGAAGAGCGAAGGGCGAAGGGCGAAGGGCGAACAGCGAAGGGCTGGAGGCGTCGTGGTGGCGGTCAGTCGTCGGCCATTGCGTCTGGCCGTGAGCTCAGCGCGAGGCGACCGCCGGCTGCGGCGGCACAGGCTGCGCCCGATACCGCACGACGATCCGCGCGATGCGGGCGTGCACGGGATCTTCATTCGACACGTTGACGCACACGGGAACCAGGCCCGCAGCCGCCGCGTAGGTCGGCGAGGCATCGACGAACGCGACATCGACAGTCTGGTCGGCGGTTTCGTTGGTGTGCGACTGCCAATCGCCGGCTCCATCGAGCGGCCGGGAGTAGCGATCGCTACCGAGGCGTTCGGCCGTCGCGGGAATCTGGGTGCAGAGCGTCACGGGAGTGGCCGACGCCGGGTCGCAGAGCGGCGTGGGGCCATCGCCTTCAGCGCCGTTGCGCACGCAGGGCGCGAGCTGCACCAGAGCCTCCGACGATACGACGGGTGGTGCTGCCTGCATCGTTTCGGCGCGCTTCTCGTCGGCGATCGCGAGGGCCTGCAACTGGCTGCCGATTTCGGCGCGCAGGCGTGCGATGTCCTGCCGCGCATCGTCAGCCCGCAGCTCGGAATAAGCGTACCCGCCGACCGCGGACGCGACCACGAGCGCGACGAGCGTCAGCGCTGCCCGCAACGCGCTGCGGCGCGGCCGCACGGTCGACTGCGATCGCGCCTTCATCAGTTGAAATCCCGCCGCGCTCAACGTGGCGGACGCGCCGATCACGGCCGCGACGATCGTCTCCGACAGTCCCATGACACCCTCCTGCGTAGCCGGACCCGGGACCCGAGCAGTGTAAGGGCCGGCCCCTCGGGGCGCAGCCGACTGGCTGCCGCCGGTCGCACGGGCGCGCTCCATGAAGGGAAATTTGTGACGTGCTTCACGCGCGGCCCTGTCGGCGCCGCGCGACGGCGAACTATAGATCCCCGAAATACTGCGTCGTGTGCTCGCCTTGTGCGGGCAGCGTGTAATCCACCCGTCCCGGCTCGCGCGCGAACTTGATCGGGATGCCGATGTGTTCGTGGCCGTCCGGGTCGACGAGGCGCATGCCCCGGGCTTGGGCGTGCGGGTCGTCAAAGGCCTCACGCAGGTTTTTCACCGGTGCGAAACAGATGTCCTTGTCGCGGAACCAGTCGATCCACTCGGCCTGTGTGCGGGATGCGAACAGTCCGCCCAGGAACTCGATCACGGGCGCCTGGTGCGGGCCGGGGCCGCGCTCGCACAGCGGAATTAAATCGGGCCGGCCGAGCTCGCCGAGGAGAGTGCGGATGAACTTCGGCTCCTGGCCGCCGAGCACGACATGGCGATCGTCGCGCGTGCGATAGACGCGGTAGAAGGCGCTGCCGCCGAGCGAACGTTCGTGCTTGACGATGGGCGCGCGCTTGAGCGCGAACACGTCGCCCGTGACGTTCGGCGTCCACGCGAGGATCGAATCGTGCATCGAGATGTCGAGGTAGTCGCCGACGCCGGTCTGCGCCCGCCGCAGCAGCGCCATCAGCACGCCCGACAGCGCGAGCATCGACGCCGCCATATCTGCCGCCGGCACGTGCGGAATCACCGGGTCTCCGTTTTCGCCGAGACCGAGGCTCACGACACCCGCCATCGCTTCGGTCGCGAGGTCGTGCGCTGGCCGGTCGCGATAGGGGCCGGTCTGGCCGAACGCCGAAACCGAGCAGTAGACGATGCGCGGATTGCGTGCCGCGACTTGCGCATAGCCGACGCCGAGCCGATCGACGGCGCCGGGGCGGAATGCCTCGACGAATACATCGGCGGTCGCGGCGAGGGCAAGCAGCGCGTCGCGCTGCGTGGGGTCCTTGAGGTTGAGCGTGACGCTGCGCTTGCCGCGATGGGTGTTCCTGAAGAAGATGCTGACGCCGTCTTCGCGCGCCCCGATATGACGGTTCGGTTCACCTTCCCCCGGGGGCTCCACCTTGATCACTTCCGCGCCGTGGTCCGCCATCATCATCGTGAAGTGCGGTCCCGGGAGGAATAGCGACAGGTCGATGACCCGGATTCCTTCGAGTTTCATCGCGCGCGCTTCAGATCACGCATTGGGCGGCGAGGTGCTCGATCTGGCCGTCCGTGTAGCCGAGGTCGTGCAGGACATCGCGCGTGTCGGCGCCGAGGGCCGAGCCCACCCGGCCGCGCAGCCGCTCGCCGTCGAGTTTGATGGGATTGGCGAGCGCGCGAAATCCCGGCTTCTCCGGATGCGGCGCCTGCTGGATCATGCCGATGCGCGCCACAAACGGGTTGTCGAGCGCCTGTTCCATGTCGAGCACGGGCGCGGCGGGCAACAGCCCCTGGAGCCGTGCGAGCCATGCGCCGGTCGTGTCGCGTTCGAAGACTGCATCGAGCGCGGCCGTCAGCGCCTCGCGGTGCTCACGTCGCGCCGGCATCGTTGCGAAGCGCGGATCGGCGCCGAGCGCGGCAACGTCGAGGGCGCCGATCAGCGCCTGCCAGAACTTGTCGGTCATGCACATCAGGAAGATCCAGCCGTCGCGCGTGCGAAACAGCTGCACGGGCGTGGCGGATGGATGCGAGCTGCGCGGCAGCCGTTCGGTGCGCTGGCGTTCGTTGATGAACCAGGTACCCGGGTACGAGAGCTGGTGCAGCGCCACGTCGAACAGGCTCACGTCGATGTCCCGCCCCGCGCCATTTTTCTGCGCGCCGAGCAGCGCGGAAACCAGGGCGAGGGCGGTCGTGATGCCGGTCATGTAATCGACGATCGAAAGGCCCATGCGCGTGGGCGGCGTGCCCGGCTCGCCGGTGAGGTGCAGGTAGCCGGCCTCGGCCTGCATCAGATAGTCGTAGCCCGGCCAGGCCTTGCGCTCGTTGTCGCGCCCATAGGCGGACAGGTGTGCACACACGATGCGCGGATTGGCGCCGCGCAGCGCGTCGTACGTGAGGCCGAGTTTTTCGGGTTGGTCACCGCGCAGGTTGTTGAGCACGGCATCCGAGGTCGCAACGAGCCGGTGAAACACGCTTTGCCCGGCCGCGGTCTTGAGGTTCAGCGTGACGCTCTTCTTGTTGAGGTTGAACGTCTGGAAGAAATGGCTGTCGTTCTCGCCGAGGAAAAACGGCCCCATGTTCCGCGTGGCATCGCCGCCCTGTTCGCGGTTCTCGATCTTGATCACTTCCGCGCCGAGGTCGGCGAGGTACATCGAGCCGAACGGGCCCGCGCCGAAATTCTCGAAGGTCAGTACGCGGATGCCGGTGAGGGGCGGGGGCAGGCTCACAGCGGGTTCCTCTCGAGCAACTGGCGCGCGATGATGATGCGCTGCATTTCGTTGGTGCCCTCGCCGATGCACATCAGCGGCGCGTCGCGGTAGTAGCGTTCGATGTCGAACTCGGTCGAGTAGCTGTAGCCACCAAAGATGCGCATGGCTTCGAGGCTGTTCTCGACGCCCGCCTCGGAGGCGAACAGTTTTGCCATCCCGGCCTCGAGGTCGCAGCGCTCGCCTGCGTCGTATTTCGCCGCGGCCTGGTCGATCAGCAGCTTCGCCGCCTCGACGCGCGTCGCCATGTCGGCGAGCTTCAGCTGGATCGCCTGGTGCTGCGCAATCGGCTTGCCGAACGTCCTGCGCTGCTGCGCGTAGCGCAGCGATTCGCGCAGCGCGCCGAGCGCGATGCCGGCGCCGCGTGCCGCGACATTGATGCGGCCGAGCTCGAGGCCGGCGATCGCCTGCTGGAAACCACTGCCCTCGACTTCGCCGATCAGCTGGTCGGCAGGCACGCGCAAGCCCTCGAACACGAGTTCGGCGCTGTCGATCGACTTGTAGCCGAGCTTCTTCAGCTTGCGGCCGATCGTGAAGCCCGGGCCTTTCTCACACAGGAGGAGACTCATGCCCTTGTGGCGCGGCTCGGCGCCGGGGTCGGTCTTCACGAGCACGGCGAAGCAGCTGCCGTAGACGCCATTCGTGATCCAGGTCTTGGTGCCGTCGATCACGTAATGCGCGCCGTCCCGACGCGCGACCGTGCGGATCGCCTGCAGGTCGGTGCCCGCATCGGGCTCGGTGAGGCCGATGCCACCCCGCACTTCGCCGCTCGCGAAACGCGGCAGCCAGCGCTCCCTTTGCGCCGGCGTGCCGTGGCGCTGCACACAGGCCGCCATCACGAGATGCGAGTTGAAGATGCCGACCGGCGCCATCCACGCGGCCGAGATCGCCGTGACGATTTGCGCGTAGACCGATGCAGAGAGGCCGAGCCCGCCGTACTCTTCGGCGATCGTCGCCCCGAAGAGGCCGAGCGCCTGCATTTGCCCGACAAGCTCGTGCGGGTATTCGTCGGCGTGATCGTAGCGTCTTGCGATCGGGCGCACTTCGCGCTCGACCCATCGTTCGATTGAAGCGAGGATTTCGCGCGACTCGTCGGGCGACATCAATAGTTTCCGCCGCTCTCGACGCCGTGGCCGCGCTTTGCGACGAGGATCGTGCGTTCGAAGGTGCACGCGACCACGCCGTCCTGGTTGAGGCCCCGGGTGCGCACGGTGACGATGCCGGCCCCGGGACGCGATTGTGACTCACGCTTCTCGAGCACTTCCGATTCCGCATAGAGCGTGTCGCCTGCGAACAGCGGCGCCGTCATGCGGATTTCGCGCCAGCCGAGATTGGCAATCGCCTTCTGACTGACATCGGTGACGCTCATGCCGACCATCAGCGCGACGGTCAGCGGGCTCGCGATGATGCAGCGGCCGAACTCGCTCGCCTTGCCGTACTCCTCGTCGAAATGCAGCGGATGCGTGTTCATCGTGAGCAGGGTGAACCAGGTGTTGTCCGTCTGCGTGATCGTGCGGCCGGGGCGATGCTCGTAGGTGTCGCCGACCGAGAAGTCCTCGTAGAAGCGGCCGAAGGTCTCCCGGTATCGGCCCGGCGCGACCTGTTTCGGGGTCTGGGTCATGCGGTTTTCGCCAAAAATGACAAATGTCCGGACAAATCTAGGTCCGGTCCCCGTGGCTGTCAACTGCGGTCGGCTGTACAGTAGGGTATGGCAAAAGAACAGGGCGGGGGGCCGCCGCGGTACCGTCAACTCGCTGACGTGCTGATCGGCGACATCAGCCGTGGCCGGCTGAAAGTGGGGGAAACGATCCCGGGCGAGCTCGAGCTCGTCGCGCGCTTCAAGGTGAGCCGCCACACCGTGCGCGAGGCGTTGCGGGTGCTCGACGACCTCGGACTGATCGACCGCCAGCAGGGCGTCGGTACGGTCGTGCGCGCGCGCCAGTCGTCACCGTCCTACGTGCAGTCGGTGCGCACGCCCTCCGAGCTGATGCGCTATCCGGCCGACAGTCGCCTGATCGTGGCCGGCACGGCCCGGGTGAAGGCCAACCGCCAGCTCGCGCGACTGCTCGACGTGCGAACCGGTTCGGACTGGCTCAAGGTGAGCGCGCTGCGGCGGCTCAAGTCGAACCCGCTGCCGATGGCGTGGACCGATGTCTACCTGCTGCCCGAATACGCGGACATCGTGCCGCAGATCGGCAAGCGCGGCCTGATGGTGTATCAGCTGGTCGAGGCGACGCACGGCGAACACGTGGAGCACATCCAGGTGCGAATCCGCGCCGGGACCGTGACCGCCGAGCTCGCGGGTCCGCTCGAGGCGCAGGTCGGTGCTCCCTCGCTCACCGTCGTGCGCCACTACTATGGTCGCGGCGGTCGCCCCTTCGAAATTTCGATTTCGGAGCACCCGTCGGATCGCTACATGTACTCACTCGACCTGCTGCGCGGCTGGCAGTCGAGCGACACCTGGACCACCAAATAGCGATGCCCGCACAATGACTGCGAAGGCGCCGGCGGGCCTGCGCAGCTACCTGTTCGCGCCCGGCAACCATGCACGCCGGGTCGAGAAGGTGTTCACGGCCGGCGCCGACGCCGTGATCCTCGATCTCGAGGACGCGGTTGCGCACGCGGAAAAAGCAGCGGCGCGCCCCCTCGTCGTAGCCGCGATGCAGCGGCCGCGCGATGCGCACGGGTTCGTGCGCGTGAACGGACTCGATTCGCCGTATTGGCAGAAAGACCTCGACGCCGTCGTCGGTCCCTGGCTCGATGGCGTGGTCCTGCCGAAGGCCGAGTCCGCAGCGCAGGTGCAGGCGCTCGAAGCGCATCTCTCTGCCTGCGAGCTCCGCGCGGGCATGGCGCCAGGCACGCTCGACCTGATGTTGATCGTCGAGACGGCGCGCGGCATCGTGCACGCGGATGCGATTGCGGCCGCGTCCCCCCGGATCGGGCGCATCGCGCTGGGTGGCGGCGACTACAGCAATGATCTCGATCTCGAATGGACCGCCGAAGAAGAGGCGCTCGCGTACGGGCGCGCGCGCCTCGCGCACGCTTCGCGCGCGGCCGGCATCGAGGCGCCCGTCGATACGGTGGTGATCGAAGTACGGGATCAGGCGCGGTTTCGCCGCTCGGCGCTCAACGGTCGCCGCCTCGGCTTCCGGGGCAAGCTGTGCATCCACCCGGACCAGATCGCTCCCTGCCACGAAGTCTTCACTCCGGACGCGGCCGAGATCGCCCGCGCGCGTGCGATCGTCGCCGCGTTTCGCGAGGCCGAAGCGCGCGGCGTCGCATCGATCCAGGTCGAGGGCGTGTTCGTCGACTATCCGGTCGTATACCGGGCACAGCGCATTCTTGCGCTCGCCGACCGGCTCGCGCTCAAGCGCGGCTGAGCGCGGGGCCGAGCGCGAAGATTCCACCGACGATCAGCGCGACACCGACGAGTTGCAGCGGCGACATGCGTTCGCCGAAGCAGAGCCACGCGAGCGCGAGGGTGGTCGGCGGTCCCGCCGTGCTGACGAGTGCGCCACGCTGCGCGCCGATGCGCCGCACGCCTTCCGCCTGCAGCAGCGCCGGTACGAACATGCAGAACACGGCCAGCAGCGCGAGCAGCGCCCAGCCGACCGTGTCGATGGCGGGGAGCGCAAGTGCCGCGCCACGCACGGCGCCGTGCACGGCCAGCGCCGCGGCGGCGCCTGTCATCGCGCAGAGCGTGAAGCGGCCGCTGCCGATCTCACGTGTCCAGCGCTCGCCCAGCAGGAAGTAGATTGCATAGCTGAGCGCCGCGAGCAGCACGCACAGCGCGCCGGTGAGATTGGCGTTGAGGACCGCGGCGTCGAATCCGCCGACAGCGAGGAAAATGCCGACCCACGCCAGCGCGACGACGCACACGACGCGCGCCGGGGGCCGGCGACGCTGCACCACGGCCCCGATCGCGACGACCATCGCCGGGTAGCTGAAGAGCAGCACGCGCTCGACGCTCGCATCGATCAGCGTGAGCGCGTAGAAATCGATGAGCGCGCCACCGTAGTAGCAGATCACGCCGGCGAAGGCCGCGGTCGCGATGCCCCGGATCGGCGTCGAACGGATCACCTGCGCGGGCTCGCGCGCAAACGCGAAGGCCCAGAACAGCGGGGCCGCGAGCAGGGCCCGCACGACCACGAGCGCTTCGAAGCCGACCCCGTGTCGATACGCGAACTTCGCAACGATCCCCTTGCTTGCGAACAGCATCGCGCCGCCCGCGGCGCATAGCGCGCCGACGAGTCGGTAGCGCGCGGTGCCGGTTGCGGTCACGCCCGTGCGCCGGCGGCGAGCGATGGGCCGCGGCCGCGCAATTCGCCGATGATTTCGTCGGTCGTCGCGACCCGGCCCCACAGGCGACGGAAGCTCTTGATCGTGGCGGCTTGCATCTCGTCGCTGCAGGTTCCGGTGGCGTCGTCGACGAGCACGACGCCGTACTGGCGATCCGCAGCCTCCATGGCCGTCATGCCGACGCAGTTGTTCGTCGATACGCCGACGACGACGATCTCGCTGACACCCATGCCGCGCAACGCCGCATCGATGCCGGTCGAGGCGAAGGCGCCGATCGTCGTCTTGTTGAGGACCAGTTCGCCCGGTTCGGGAGTAAGCGCGGCCACGATGGCGTGTTCGGGTTCGCCCGCACGGTTGCGGGTCGCCTGCAGCCACTTCTTCAGGTGCAGCGGTGCGTCCGAGTAGTCGGGCAGCGTGCAACCGTACGTCAGGTAGACGACACGGCCGCCGGCCGCGCGAAACGCCGCAGCCAGGCGTCGGATATTGGGAATCAGCAGCCGCTCGATGCGCGCGAAACGGTATTCCGCTTCCTCGAGCCGGCCTTGCTCGGCCAGCAGGCGACCGAGACCGTAAGCCCGATGACCACTGGCGTTCTGCATGTCGACGATCACGAGCGCGCTGCTCGCGGCGCTCACGGAGAAGTGGCGGGTGAATTCGTCGATATAGGTGGGTTGCACGGCAGTCTCGCTCGGGGGCATCCGCGCAGCGTACGCGTGGAAAACCACGCTTGCCATGCCTCGTGGCCGGTGTGAAGCTTTCGTTTCCTTCGTCGCCACACTGGAGGCCGGCATGCCGGGACCCCTGCACGGCATTCGTGTCGTTGAATTGACCAGCGTCGTCCTCGGCCCCTGGGCCTGCCAGTTTCTCGGCGACATGGGCGCGGACGTCGTGAAGATCGAAGCGCCGCGCGGGGACAGCAACCGCACGCTCGGTGCCTCGCGTCATCCCGGCATGGCGGCGCTCTATCTCACCTGCAATCGCAACAAGCGCAGCCTCGTGCTCGACCTCAAGGTCCCGGGCGCTCGCGACGCGCTCCTGAAGCTGATCGAGACGGCCGACGTGTTCGTGCACAATAATCGCCCGCAGGTGATGACCAAGCTCGGGCTCGACTATGCGGACCTGAAGAAGGTGAACCCGCGAATCATCTATTGCGGCGCCTACGGTTACTCCAAGAAGGGCCCCTACGGCACGAAGGGCGCCCTCGACGATTCGATCCAGGCGGCGAGCGGCATTGCGATGCTGAACAAGCTGGTGCTCGGCGAGCCGCGCTATCTGCCGACGGTAGTCGCCGACAAGGCAACCGCGATGACGGTCGTCTACGCGGTGCTTGCCGCGCTCTTTCACCGCGAGCGCACCGGCGAGGGCCAGGACATCGAAGTGCCGATGTACGAGACGATGGTGCACTTCGTGATGGGCGAGCACCTCTGGGGCATGAGCTTCGACCCGCCGATCGGCGGCCCCGGCTACACGCGCCTGATGAGCCAGGAGCGCCGGCCCTATCCGACGAAAGACAGTTACATCGCGATCCTGCCGTACCTCGACGCGCACTGGGTCACGTTCTGCAATGTGGTCGAGCGGCCCGATCTGCTCGCCGACCCGCGTTTTCGCACGCTTGCGGACCGCGTTCGCAACATCGACGCGACTTACTCCGAAACCGCGAAGATCATGGCGACGCGTACCACCCGCGAGTGGCTCGACCTCTTCGCGAAGACGAGTGTCCCGACGATCGTGGTCAACAGCCTCGAAGACCTCGCCAGCGACCCGCACCTCGAGGCGGTGGGGTTCTGGCAGTCGGTCGAGCACCCGACCGAAGGCAAGCTGAAGCTGCCGTCGTTCCCCGTGAACTTCGGTGCGACGCCCGCGGGCATCGATCGCCACGCGCCGCGCCTCGGTGAGCACACGCGTGAAGTGCTGCGGGAATCCGGACTCACCGATGCCACGATCGACGCGCTGCT
>CADEFQ010000020.1:18650-29159 GCA_902826635.1 uncultured Pseudomonadota bacterium | reverse complement strand
CGCGTGAAGTGCTGCGGGAATCCGGACTCACCGATGCCACGATCGACGCGCTGCTTGCGAGCGGAGCTGCGATGACGGTGGAGCAGGCCACGAAGACGGTGGCCAAGGGAGCGGATTGAGGGGAAGCGGTGCCGGCTCGCCTAAGGCATCGGCGTCGCAACAAACGCCGGGCGCCCGGCCAGGTCAGTGAGCAGCTTGCCTGCGTGCGGATAGCGCCGACGCCAGTCGCCGTCGGCGAAGCGGAATTCCAGATAAGCGACGCAACAGGCGACGGCGATATCGGCCACGGTCAGCTCGTCGCCGACACAGCGGTGGCGTCCTTTCAGCACCGCATCCAGGTGCGCGAGTCCACGCTGGACCTTGCCCTCTTGCCACGAAATCCATTCCTGGCTGCGCAAGGGTTCCGG
Source organism: uncultured Pseudomonadota bacterium (assembly GCA_902826635.1). Taxonomy (GTDB): domain Bacteria; phylum Pseudomonadota; class Gammaproteobacteria; order Steroidobacterales; family Steroidobacteraceae; genus CADEFQ01. The sequence goes on along the minus strand of CADEFQ010000020.1, from coordinate 28,752 downwards.
TCGCAGCGATTCCATCCGCACGAGGATCGCGGCATCCAGCACGCCGTCCGCGATCGCTTCGAACTGGCGGGCCGCGGCGCGCTGTGCGGGGTTCCCGGGCAGGACGCGCGGCGATTCGGTGAGGCTGTCGAGGTACTCGGTGATCAGCGGCGAGTCGATGAGGCACGAACCATCGTCACGCTCGAGCACGGGGATCTTGCCGAGCGGGTTTGCGGCCTGCACGGAGGCGCTGTCGATCATCGGGCTCAGCGCAACGAACTCGTGTGCGATGCCCTTTTCGAGCGCGACGACCCGCACCTTGCGGGTGTAGGGGCTCGTCGACGTCCCGATGATCCGCATGCGCCGCGGCCTTAGCCCGGAAGGCCGTAGACGCGCTGCGCGTTGTCGCGCAGGAACTTGCGCAGCGGTTCCGGCCGCAGGCCGAGGCCGAGCACTTCGTCCATCGTGCGCTTGAAGCCAAGCACCGGGAAGTCGGTCCCGAAGAGCACTTTGTCCTGGCCGTAGGTATTGATGTAGTTGATGAAGTTCTGCGGCCAGAATTTCGGGCTGTGCGCGTCCGAGCCGATGTAAACGTTCGCGTGTTTCCACGCCATCGCGATCATTTCATCGGTCCAGGGAATTCCGACGTGGATGCCGACCAGCTTCAACTCCGGGAAGTCGCAGGCAATGCCGTCGAGCAGGATGGGACGCCCGACGCTGCGCATCGGCTGGTCTTTCGCGTACACCATCGATTGTCCGACCTGCATCTGGATCGGCACGCCAAGCTCGCAGCATTTGGCGTAGAACGGGTAGTACTTCGCGTGATCGGGCGGCAGGTCGAACCAGTGCGGGTAAAGGTGCGCGCCGATGAAGCCCATGTTCTTCACGGCGTCTTCGAGCGCGCGCACGCCGTTCATGCCCTCGAACGGGTCGAGGCCGGCGAGGCCGTAGAAGCGGCCGGGATATTTCTCGATCGCCCGCGCGACGACTTCGTACGGCAGGTGGAAGGATCCGGGCAGGCCCTTGCGGCCGGCCTTCGGCGCAAAGAGAAACGCGCGCTCGATGCCGGCTTCGGCCATCTGCGCCAGCATGTCGTCGAGCGCGAGGCCCTGCATGCTCGCCTTCGATTTCATCTTGCCGGCGAAGAACTCTTCCTGCCAGCCGGGGCGGAACGAAAGCGCCTCCTGGGTCCAGATTCCGGCGACGATGTCGATGGCCTTGACCGGTGCGCCGGACTTGCTCATACCTTGGGCTCCAATCGGGAAAGCCGACAATCGTAACAGGGCGGCGTGCGCGATGCCGCGCGGCGTCGGTGGTGGCGACCGTCAGTCGCACAGTCGCGTGGTACGTTCGCGACAGAATCCCGGCGGGCGCAGAGGGCGCTGTTGTCCGGACAATTCCAGTTGCTTGCGCGGTCAAATTGCAGCTACGATCGGCGCCGCGGGCGATACACGTGGCGCATGAGGCGTCGGGGCAACATCGCCGCATCACGAGGGGGAATGTCGATGTCCAAGCAAGGTCTGATCGCGGCTGCCGTCAGCGCAGTCATCGCCGCCGCCGCCGCGCAAGCCCAGGAAACCGGGGTCCAGCCGGATATCGAGGAGGTCGTCGTCACGACGGCACGCCAGCGCGCCGAAGTGCTGCTCGACGTGCCGGCGACGATCGATGCGTTCACGGCGAAGGACATCAAGGCCGCCGGCATCGAGCGTCCGCAGGATTTCATTGCGATGACCCCCGGCCTGTCGCAGGTGCAGACCGCTGAAGTTGGCGACATCCAGGTCAACATCCGCGGCATCAACACCGGCCGCGATACCGAAACGAATTTTGCGCTCGTGATCGACGGCGTGCTGCAGACCAATCCGGCCGCCCTGAACCAGGAGCTCAACTCGGTCTCGCAGATCGAGGTGCTGAAGGGCCCGCAGGGCGCCGTATACGGGCGTAACGCGGTCGCCGGCGCGATCATCCTCTCGACTCGCAAGCCCACCGACGAATTCGAACTGGACATCGGCGCGGGCGCCGGCAGCGACGCCAGCTACAAGGCGAATTTCTGGGCGGGCGGGGCGCTGTCCGATGCCGTGAAGGGCAGCCTCTCGGGCTACTACCGCACGACGGATGGGCAGTGGGACAACAAGGTCATCGGCTGTGATGACTGCGTGGACTACTACGAGGAGACCGGCTTCCAGGGTCGCCTCATGTTCGAGGTGGGCGGCGGCAAGTTCGACCTCAAGGCCAAGTATTCGACGATCGAAGCGGGTGCGATCAATTTCAATGCCGCACTCGCGCTGGCAGACGCCGCGGCCGGTCTCAACGCGCCGATCTTCCAGGAAGATCCGAATGCGCACCGGTTCCAGTACCTGAACAACGTGAAACCCGTGAACGACCAGGACAACATCAACCTGTCGCTGAAAGGCGAGTGGGACGTCGGCGCCAATACCCTCACGGGTTACGTCGCCTGGAACAAGCAGGAAAACAATTTCGTCACGGACGGCACGAGCGCCGCGTTCAACCTCTACAGCACCACGTCCTCGTGCATCGCCTCGAACAACGCGCGCATGGCGGATACGCCGCTGCCGGCGCCGTTCTTCTACGCCCCGAGCGGCGGCTTCGTCACGAGCTTCCTGCCGCCCTATAGCCCGACCACCTGCGACGGCTACCAGTACCAGCAGCGCGACCAGGAAGACCTGAGCGCCGAACTGCGCCTTTCCTCGCCGGGAGACCAGCGCCTGCGCTGGAGCGGCGGCGTGTACGCGGCCGACATCGATCGCCATGTGGTCGTCTCGCAGGGTTCCGACAACGGCGCGGGCGTGTTCCTGCACCAGGCCTTCGTGCCGACGAGCGGACCGAACCCCACCGATCTCCTGTATGACGACGACTTCAAGAGCAAGGTGATCGCAGGCTTCGGCCAGCTGGCCTATGACGTCACGGACGGCGTCGAGGTGTCGCTCGCCGTGCGCTACGACCAGGAGAAGCGCGACGTCGGCAACAACGTGCCCACCGGCGCGGGCGCGTTGGCACAGACGCCGGGCTTCGCCGCCGCGTTCAACCCGGGTGGCGCGCCGTTCATCAATCCTGCCTATACCGCGAACCCGGCGCTCGCGACGAGCGGCATTCCGGATCGCGACAAGACCTTCAGCCAGTTCCAGCCGAAGCTGTCGGTCAACTGGCGCGTCACCGACCAATGGTCGCTGTTCGGCTCGTACGGCTACGGCTTTCGCTCCGGTGGCTTCAATTCGACCGGCAGCGCCGCGACGATCCAGCAGGCCTACGGCGGCCTGTGCCTCGGTCCCACGTTCTCGTTGCCGGTCTGCACGCCGACGTCCGTCCACAACGTGACGAACATCCGGGACGACTACGGCAAGGAAGTATCGAAGGCCGCCGAGATCGGCTTCAAGGCCGAACTCTTCGACCGGCGCCTCACGCTGAACGGCGCGCTGTTCCACACCAAAGTCGACGACATGCAGTTCTTCGACTTCCTCGCCGGGCCCTTCGGCCTGCTGCGCGTCGTCTCGAACATCGACGAGGTGACGATCAAGGGCGGCGAGTTCGATGCGCGCTGGCGCTTGAATGACTACGTGACCGTGTTCGGCGGTGTCGGCGTCGTCGACGGCGAGATCGATCGCTATGACAGCCGGCCGTATACGAAAGGCAATGCGCTGCCGTACGCGCCGAAGTACACCGGCAACGCGGGCGTCGAATTGACCGTGCCGATGGGCGGCAACGGCCTCGAGCTGCTCGCGCGCGTGGACATGAGCGCCCTTGGCGAAACCTGGTTCCACCCGGTGCAGGACAACCGCGTACCGAACCTCTTCACGGGGTTCGGCTTCGGCCAGGGCGAGTTCTCGAAGATGAAGCGCGATGCCTACCAGATCTTCAACGCCCGTCTCACGTTGCGCCAGGATCGCTGGGGTGTGACGGGTTGGGTGCGGAATCTCGCCGACGAGGACTACCTGGCCGAAGTGATCGTGGCGCCCGAGTTTGGCGGCGCGTTCATCCACGACGCGCCGGGCCGTGCATTCGGAGTCGACGTGAACTTCCGCTTCTGAGCAGGCGCCCAGCCTCAACGGGTAGACTTGGCGGCCGTGAACCGCCATGACATCCAGTTCCCCCCGCGTCACGCGGCGCTGCGTGACGATGTGCACGCGCTCGGCGGCCTCGTCGGCGAGATCCTGCGCGAGCAGGGCGGCGACGCCCTGCTCGCGCTCGTGGAGCGCGACCGCGTGCTCGCGATCCAGCACCGCGCGGGCGATGTCGCCGCCGGTGACGAGCTCGAAGTGCGCGTGCGGGGTCGCCCGCCCGCGATGGCGCGCGATCTCGTGCGCGCGTTCTCGGCCTGGTTCCAGGCGGTCAACCTCGCGGAGAAGGTGCACCGCATCCGGCGGCGCAAGGAGTATTTCCTCGCCGACAGCGCCCGGCCGCAGCCGGGTGGCGTCGAAGACGCGCTGAGCGCGCTCAAGGCGGGCGGCGCGACGTTCGAGGACGTGCTCGCGCTCCTCGCGAAGTTGCGCATCGAGCCGGTGTTCACTGCGCACCCGACCGAATCGACCCGCCGGACCATCCTGCGCAAGCAGCAGCGCGTCGCCGAGATGCTGCTCGACCGGCTGGACCCGACGCTCACGCCGCAGGAAACACGCAGCCTGTGGGGCCGCGTGCGCACGGAAATGACCACCGCCTGGCAGACGGAAGACCATCCGCGCGATCGCCTCACGGTGGCCGACGAACGCGAGCACGTGATCTTCTACGTCGCGGAGGTGATCTACCGGGTGCTGCCGGCGTTTTACGACGAGATCGCGCTCGCGCTCGAGAAGCTCTACGGCGTGCCTGCGGAGACGATCGAGCTGCCGGTGCTGATCCGCTTCGGCACCTGGGTCGGCGGCGACATGGACGGCAATCCGGACGTCAACGCCAAGACGATCCGCGAGACGCTCGCGCGCCAGCACCAGGTGATCGTCAACGCCTACTTCGGGGAGTGCCAGCACCTCGCGCAGATCCTGTCGCAGAGCGCGAGCCGCATCGGCGTGACCCCCGCGCTTGCCAAGTATGTCGAGCGCTACATGGCGCTCTTGCCCGGTGCGCAGATCGCGACCCCCGCGCGCCACGACCGCATGCCCTATCGCGTGTTCCTGGGGCAGATCGGCGAACGCCTGCGCGCGACCTATGACGGGCGGGCGAACGCCTATGAGAATCCGCGTCAGCTGCTCGACGATCTCGGACTGATCGCGGGCAGCCTTGCGACCAACAAGGGGCAGCACGCGGGCCTCTACCTGGTCAGGCGCCTGATCCGGCGTGTCGAGACGTTCGGCTTCCATTTCGCGACGCTCGACGTACGCCAGCACGCGGACGTGCATCATCGCGTGCTCGCGCAGGGGCTCGATGACCCCCGATGGCTCGAACTATCGAGCGCCGAGCGCCACGACCGGCTGGTGGCGGCGATCGAGCGCGACCTCGGCCCGCGCCACGAACTCGATGCGCTCGGCAAGCGCACCGTCGCCGTGTTCGAGGCGATCGTGCAGGCGCGCCACCGTTACGGGCGTGAAGCGATCGGTTACTACATCGTGGGCGCGGCGCGCACCGCCGACGATGTGCTCGCTCCGCTCCTGATCGCCCGCTGGGCCGAGGCCTACGACAAGACCACGGGCGAGGTGGCGCTCGATCTCGGGCCGATGTTCGAGAGCATCGAGTCGCTCGCGAACTGTGCGGATGTGATGCGCCAGCTGCTCGCTGATCCGCTGTACTACCGCCACCTCGAGGCGCGCGGGCGCCGCCAGTGCGTCATGGTCGGCTATTCGGACACCAACAAGGATGGCGGGCTCTGCGCCTCGCGCGTCGCGGTGTACCGCGCGGAGCAGGCGCTCGCCGCGACCCTCACGAACGCCAACGAGCGGCACGTGATCTTCCACGGTCGCGGCGGCAGCGTCGCGCGCGGTGGCGGCCGCATCGACGCACTGGTGCGCGCCGCGCCGCCCGAGACGCTGAACGGCGTGTTGCGGTTGACCGAACAGGGCGAAGTCATCAACCAGAATTACGGCCTGCGGCCGATTGCGCTGCGCACCCTCGAGCGCGCCTTCAATGCGCTGGCCCTCGGCACTGCCGCGGCATTGCGTGGTGCGCCGGCGCAGGCGGCCCCCGAGTTCCTCGCGGCCGCGCAGCGCCTCGCCGACACGAGTCGTAGCGCCTACCGCGCGCTCGTCCACGAAGATGCGGGTTTCTTCGCATACTTTTGCGCCGCAACGCCGATCGACGCGATCGAGCGCATGCAGATCGGCTCACGGCCCGCGTGGCGCGACGACGTGCACACGCTCGCGGCGCTGCGCACGGTGCCGTGGGTGTTCGCCTGGACGCAATCACGCTGCATGTTGCCGGGGTGGTTCGGCGCCGGCACCGGTCTCGCGTCGCTGATCGAGGCCTCGGGCATCGGGTTCGTGCGCGAGGCCTGTGCCGGGTGGTTCTTCCTGCGCAATCTCGTCGACGACGTCGAAACGATGCTCGCGCGCACGGACCTCGAAATCGCTGCTGCCTACAATTCGCTCGCCGGCGCCGCGCAGCCGTATTTCGCAGCAATCTCGGCCGAGTACGCGCGCGCGAGGGACGCAGTGCTCGCGATCAAGGGGTGCGGCGAGCTGCTTGATGGCGACCCGACATTGCAGCGCTCGATCCAGTTGCGCAATCCGTACGTCGATCCGATGAACCTGATGCAGGTGGATCTGCTGGCGCGCTGGCGTGCGACGAAGCGGCAGGATCGCGATCTGTTCGAGGCGCTGCTCGCCAGCATCAGCGGCGTCGCGCAGGGACTGCAGAGCACGGGCTGAAGCCGCGGGTCGGCGGGTGCCGTCAGCCGCCCGGCCGCTCGAGATCGAGCACCATCCGGACGAGCTGCGCCAGTGAAGCCGCGTCCATTTTTTCCATCACGCGGGCGCGGTGGATCTCGACGGTGCGCTGGCTCAGGCCGAGATCGGCCGCGATGACCTTGTTCGCCTTGCCGACGACCACCAGGTTGAGCACGTCGCGCTCCCGCGGCGTCAGCGTCGCGAGGCGCTCGGCGGTGTCGTTCCGCGCCTGCATCAGGGCGCGCTGCCCGGCATCGCGTCCGAGCGCGCGCTGCACGCGGGCGAGCAGGTCGTCGTCGCGAAACGGCTTTTGCAGGAAGTCGAACGCGCCGGCCTGCATCGCCTCGACCGCCATCGGCACGTCGCCGTGCCCGGTGATGAACACGATGGGAATGGTGGCGCCGAGTGCGTTCAGGCGCTGCTGCAGCTCGAGCCCGCTCATGCCCGGCATGCGCACGTCGAGTACGAGGCAACCGGGGCGCGCGACGTCGTAGTTCGCAAGGAAATCGTCGGCGGAGGCGTGCATGACCGCATCGAGCCCATACGACTTGAAGAGCAGGCGCAGCGAGCTTCTGACCGCATCGTCGTCGTCGATGACGAAAACCGTAGGGGTGCCGTTTTTCATGAAAGTTCCGGTGCAATGGGCAGGGTGAACGTGAAGCGCGCGCCCCGGGGCGCGTTGGCATCGTACGAAAGCTGGCTGCGGTGCGCTTCGAGGATCGAGCGGCTGATCGCGAGCCCGAGGCCGGTGCCCTCGGCCTTGGTCGTGAAAAACGGCTCGAATACCCTGGCCTCGACTCCTGGCGCGAGCCCAGGGCCGTTGTCGGCCACGCTGACCTCGACATAGCCGTTGTCGCCTCGCCTGGTCCGGATCTCGATTTCGCCTCCGGTCTCGCCCGTGCTGATGAATGCCTCGGCAGCATTGTGCACGAGGTTGACGATGACTTGCTCGATCTGCACGCCGTCTACCAGTACGAGGGGCAGGTCGGGCGCGAGATCGAACCGCAGCGCGCTGCGCGACGCCCTCGCGTCCATCTCGAGCAGCGACATCACGTCACGCACGAGATCGTTGGCGGCCACCACCGTGCGGTGCGTTTCCCGGTGGCGGACCATGCCGCGCAGCCGCTGGATGATCTCGCCGGCGCGCATCGCCTGCGCCGCGATTTCCTCGAGCGCCTGCGTGATTTCCGTGACGTCGGGACGCGCCGCCGCGAGCAGGCGCTCGCAGGCTCGCGCGTAGTTCGTGATCGCCGCGAGCGGCTGGTTCAGCTCGTGCGAGATGCCGGCGGCGATTTCGCCGAGTGTCGCAAGCCGCGCGACCTCGTTGAGTCGCGCCTGGGCGCGCCGCGCCTCCTCCTCGGCGGTCTTGCGCTCGGTGACGTCGTGCAACGTGCCGACCGCTCGCAGGCTGCCTCCCTCCGCGCGCGAGAGGCGATAGCGCGCCTCGATGTGCCGCACGGCGCCGTCGGCCCGTACGAACCGATAGCTCAGTTCCAGTCGGCCGGTGCCGCGAATCGCTCTAGACCAGGCGATCAGGGAGCGATCGCGGTCCTCGGGATGCAGGCCCGCGAAAATGCGCACGTGCGACGGCGGCTCGGCCGGGTCGATGCCGAGAATCCGGTACACCTGGGGAGACCAGTAGTTCACGCCGCTGTCGGGCACGAAGAATTCGGTATTGCCGAGCTGGGCAATTTCCTGCGCTTCGCGCAGCAGGTCCTGTGCATCGCCGGGAGTGGGGCTCACCCTGTCAAAACCTCGGTTGGGCTAATATGTCCCCGGTAGTGTGTCCGCCGACGACATGTGAGGGCAACAGTTTGCGCGCGTACTGGCCGTGGGAATGACGGGTGCCGGTGCCTCGCGGTTCACATGGCTTCTGGCGCCGCTCCGGCCCTGACCGGCGTGCATGAGCTCTTCCCCGGTGTTGCGCAGGCCGCAGCCGGCGAATCGGGGTTCCGACTGCTGCCGGACGGGCTGGGCGCCTTCGTCGCGCGGGTCTGGCTGGCGCGCAAGGCCGGGCGCTCGCTCGACCTGCAGTACTACATGATCAACGCCGACGACACCGGGCGCCTGCTCGCCGGTGAAGTGCTCGCCGCGGCCGATCGTGGCGTGCGCGTGCGCATCCTGCTCGACGATATCTATGCCGGCGGGAACGACCGCGCGATCGCGACCCTCGATTCGCATCCGCAGATCGAAGTTCGGCTCTTCAATCCATGGACCCGGCGTCGCGGGCCGTTCGCGCGCGTCTTCGATTTTCTGCTGAATTCAGGCCGGCTGAACCGCATGCACAACAAGCTGTACGCGGCCGACAATTTCGCGGTGATCATCGGCGGGCGCAACATCGGCGATGAGTACTTCGACCTGCAGGCGCAGCTGAATTTCCGCGATCTCGACGTGCTGGCGGTCGGGCCGGTGGCCGCCGAAGCGTCCGCCTCGTTTGACGAGTACTGGAACAGCAAGTGGGCGGTACCGGCCGCCGGCTTGCTCGACTACTCGCCGACGGCAGGCGATCTCGCGTCGCTGCGTGATGCGCTCGCGGCGCATCGCGACCGGATGCGGGATTCCGCTTATGCGCGCGCGCTCCTCGACTCACCGATCGCCGCGCAGTTTGCATCGCGCGCGATCGGGCTCGAGTTCGGTCCGGCGCGAGTGGTGGCGGACAGCCCGGCGAAAGTCGAGGCGTCCCGCGCCGACCGCGGCGATTTCCTGATCGGGCACCTGCAGCGGCGCGCGCAGGACGCGGAGCAAGAATTGCTCGTGAGTTCGCCGTACTTCGTGCCGACCGTGCGCGGAACCGAGGTGTTGACGACGCTTGCGAAGTCGGGCGTGACCGTCGCGGTGCTCACCAATTCGCTCGGCGCGAACGACGTCAGCGTCGTGCACAGCGGCTATGCGCGCTACCGCTCGCCGCTGCTGCGCGGCGGCGTGCGCCTGCACGAGCTGCGCGTCACGTCGGCCGTCGCGTCACGGCGCCGCGATCGGCGGCTGTTCGGTTCGGAGCATGTGAGCCTGCACGCCAAGTACTTCGTGATTGACCGGCGCGCGCTGTTCGTCGGCTCGATCAACTTCGACCCGCGTTCGATCGAGCACAATACCGAGATCGGACTCCTGATCGACAGCCCGGGCGTCGCGCGCCAGGCGGCCGCGGTGTTCGACCTTGCGACGGCGAAGACGTACAGCTACGACGTCGCGCTGCGCGACGGCCGGAATGGCCGTTCGGACGCGCTCGTCTGGACTGGTGCGAGCCTCGCGGGCGAGCTGCGTTACGATTACGAGCCGGACACGAGCTGGTGGAAGCGGCT
>CADEFQ010000020.1:0-18550 GCA_902826635.1 uncultured Pseudomonadota bacterium | reverse complement strand
TCGCGGGCGAGCTGCGTTACGATTACGAGCCGGACACGAGCTGGTGGAAGCGGCTCACGGTCTGCTTCGCCGGTCTGCTGCCATTCGTTGAAAGTCAGATATAGCCATGAATCGTCGCAAAGCCATCATCATCACAGGCGCGGTCGCCGTTGCGGGGACCGGGGCGCTGATCGCGCAACGGACCCTCGGTGGTCGCAACGGTCCCGAGCGGCCGTCCGGCGTCCCCGTGGGCCCGTTCGGCGCGGACTCGACCGCCGAAGAGGTCACCGCGGGGCTCGACCTCACGGGCAAGGTCGCGCTCGTGACCGGCGTCAATTCGGGCCTCGGTGCCGAGACGATGCGGGTGCTCACGATGCGCGGCGCGCACGTGCTCGGAACGGCGCGCACGATCGACAAGGCCGCGGCCGCCTGCGCTGCGGCGGGCGATCGCGCCACGCCGTTCGCGCTCGAGCTGACCGATTTCGACTCGGTCGTCGCCTGTGAGCAGGCCGTGCGCCGGCAGGGCGTCGCGATCGACATGCTCGTCTGCAACGCGGGCATCATGGCGTTGCCGCGGCTCGAGCAGGTCTACGGCCTCGAAAAACATTTCGTGACGAACCACCTCGGGCACTTCCTGCTCGTCAATCGCCTGCTCGACCGGGTCGTCGCCGCGCCGCAGGGCCGGGTCGTCGTCGTGTCGAGCCGCGGATACCTGTGGGCGCCACCGGGCGGCATCGAGTTCGACAACCTCTCTGGTGAGCGGGGCGAGTACGTGCCGAACCGTGCCTACGGACAGAGCAAGCTCGCCAACGGGTTGTTCTCGCTCGAGCTCGCACGGCGCCTCGCAGGGAGTGGCGCGACGTCGAACGCGGTGCACCCCGGCATCATCAAGACGAATCTCGGCCGGCACTTCGATCGCTGGAAAAAAGTGCTGAGCGAACTGATCGGCTGGACCTTCATGAAGAGCATCCCCGCCGGCGCCGCGACCCAGTGTTATGTCGCGACGAGCCCGCGCCTCGCGGGCGTGAGCGGCCAATACTTCGCCAACTGCAATCCCGAAATCCCGGATCCGCGGATGCGGGATGAAGTGCTCGCGGCGCGACTCTGGTCGGTTTCGGAACAGCTGACCCGCCGCTGGCTCTCGTGAGCGAATCGCGCGCAACGCTCCCTGCGCTCGTCGGCGCGCTCGGTGTCGTTTATGGCGACATCGGCACGAGCCCGCTGTACGCGCTCAAGGTATCGCTCGAGGCGACCGGTGCGCCGCAAGGCGACAGCGGCGCCGTGCTCGGCGTGCTGTCGCTGATCACCTGGAGCCTCTTCGTCGTCGTCACGCTCAAGTACGTGACGCTGATGTTGCGGGCGGACAACCAGGGCGAAGGCGGGATTCTCGCGCTCTTCGCGCTCGTGCAGAAGCATGTCAGCCCGCTGTCCGGTCGCGCGCGCTGGATCGCGGGACTCGCGCTCGCGGGCGCCGCGCTTTTCTATTGCGACGCCTTGATCACGCCGGCCATCACGGTGCTCTCGGCGGTGGAAGGCATGGAACTGCTCGACCCGGGGTTCGCGCGCGCCGTCATCCCGGTGACGCTCGGTATCCTGATCGCGCTCTTCGCGATCCAGCGCCGTGGCACCGAACGCGTGGCGCGCCTGTTCGGACCGGTGATGCTGCTGTGGTTCGTGACGCTCGGGATCTCCGGTTTCGCAGCGATCGTTCGCGACCCCTCCGTGCTCGCAGCGCTCGATCCGCGCTGGGCGATCGCGCTGCTGGCCGGGCACCCCGGGCTCGGAATGACGATACTTGGCGCCGTGTTCCTCGCCCTCACCGGCGGCGAGGCGCTGTACGCGGACATGGGGCATTTCGGCAAGCAACCCGTGCGCGCGGCGTGGTTCGGCCTCGTGTGGCCGGCACTGATGCTGAACTATTTCGGGCAGGGCGCGCAGCTCCTGTCGCACTACCAGGCAATCGCGCACCCGCTTTTTTTCCTCGTGCCGCAACAGCTGCTGCCGCTGTTCGTGGTGCTTGCGACCGCCGCGTCCGTCATTGCCTCGCAAGCGGTGATCACCGGCGCGTTCTCGGTCACGCGACAGGCGATCCAGCTCGATCTGCTGCCGCGCATGCGTGTGTTGCAGACCTCAGCGCTCGAGCACGGTCAGATCTACGTGCCGGTCGTCAACGTGCTGCTGCTGCTCGCGGTCGCCGCTTTCGTCTTTTCATTCGGCTCCTCGGGCGCACTGTCCGGCGCATACGGCGCTGCGGTCGTCGGCACGATGTTCGTGACCACGGTCCTCGGCGCCATCGTCGCGCGCGCCGAATGGCAGTGGCCGCTCGCGCTCACGAGCGTGGTGTTCGGCCTGCTGCTCGCCGTCGATGCTGCCTTCGTGTTCGCCAACATGACCAAACTCGACGACGGCGGTTGGGTACCGGTGGCGCTTGCGACGCTGCTGTTCGGCATCTTCTGGACCTGGCGCGAAGGTCGCCTGCGGTTGCGCCAGGCGCTCGCGCGACAGGCCGTGCCACTCAGCGACCTGCCGAAGCTGCTGGCGGATGCGACGCGTGTCCCGGGTACCGCCATCTTCCTCGCGAGCCACACCGGTGTCGTGCCATCCGCGCTGATCCGCAATCTCGAGCACAATCGCGTTGCGCACGAACAGATCGTGATCCTGAACCTGACGATCACCGGTTCGCCTCGCCAGGACCCGGCCGATCGCGTCCGGATCGAGACGCTGCAGCCCGGTGTCTACGCGGTGCACGCGCGCTTCGGTTTCATGGAAACGCCGGACGTCCGCGAGGCGTTGCGCCGCTGCCGGCCGCGCGGCCTCAGGGTTTTTGCCGATGACGTCTCGTGGTTCCTCGGCTGGCACTTCGTGCGTCCGCGGCCGCGCACCGGCCTCGCCGGGCTGCGGATGCGCCTCTTCGCCTGGATGCAAAGGCGAAGCACGCAGGCCGCGGAGTTCTTCAACATGCCCTCGCGCGGCGTCGTCGTGCTCGGGACCGATGTGGAAATATGAGCCGGCTATTGGCCGGCGCCGTTCGCGGCTTGCGCCTCGAATGACGGGTATTTCCCCATGGTCAAAAGCAGCGAAGCACCGACACCGAACGCGATCGCCGCGGTAATCAGGATCGCGTCGTAGCTGCCGGTCTTGTCGTACACGAGGCCGAAGAGCGGCGGGGCGATGCCGGATGCGAAGCCGAACACCGCGTACTGCGCGCCGTAGATGCGCCCGTAGTGCCTGAGGCCGAAATAGCGCGCACTCAGGTACGCGACGAGATCGGTCTCGGCGCCCGAGGCGAAGCCGACGAGCACCGCTGCGAGCACGGCCGCGCCGGCGCCGAGGTTGCCGTTCATCAGGATCAGGCAGGCGACGGCGGGCAGGACCAGCATCGGGAACACCACGCCCGGCGCCCAGAAGCGATCCATCATGAAGCCCGCGAACACGCGGCCGAACATGATGCTGACCCCGATCGCGCCCGCGATCTTGCCGGCGTCGAGCGCCGTGAAACCGCGGTCCTGCAACAACGGAACGAGATTCGTGATCGTGCCGCCAATGCCGGTTGCGACGAGCAGGATCGAGACGATCAGTACCCAGAACCGGTAGTCGCGCACGGCCTCGCGCAGCATCACGCCGCTTTCCGCAGGCTGTGTCGGCACGCCGCCCTCCGCAGCGACTACTCGCCTTTCGGGTTCGCGAAACCAGGCGATCGCGACCGGCAGTGCGACGGCGAGCGGCAACAGCGAAATGCCGACAAAAGCCCAGCGCCAGCCGAACCGCTCGATCATCCAGATCGCGAGCGTCGGCAGAAACGCGGCCGTGATGCCGGTGCCGAGCAGCGTGATCGCGAGCGCGAGCCCGCGGTTCTCGATGAACCAACCGTTGACGGCACGCGTCCAGGTCACGGGTGTCGAGCCGCCGCCGACGAAGCCGGCGATGAACCACATGGCGTAAAACACGCCGATCGACGCCGGCGCGAGCGCGAGCGCCGCGAAAGACACGCCGAAGAGGGTCAGCGTGAGGATCGCCATGCGCCGCACGCCGTAGCGGTCCGCAAGCGCGCCCACGATCGGCACCACGCAGACGACGGCCACCGTGAACCAGAGAATCGAGAGCTGGAACTCGCCGCGCCCCCAGCCGAATTCTTCGGTGATCGGCCGCGTGAACGGGCCGAGGGAGTTGTACGGGATGGGCGAAGCGCCGAACGCGACGCCCAGCGAGGAGGCGATCAGCACGGTCCAGCCGCGCCGGAACTCGGAATACGATCGGGTCATTTTTTGAGGTTGCCGTCTTTCAACAGCATGAGGTTGATGGCCGCCCGAGTGTACTGTGGGTCGAGAGCCAGTGCTCGCCGAAACTCGGCTTCGGCCTCGGCGGTCCGGCCGTCGAGCGCCAGGGCATACCCCAGGTTGCCCGCGGCGCGGGGATTGTCCGGTGATCCGGCGACGACATCGCTCCAGAACGCGATCTCGCTCGAGTACACGAGATTGCGCCCGGCCGTGATCGCGGCGCAGAGCAGCAGGATCATCGCCATCGCGATTTTCGGCGCGCCGCCGACGCGCAGGCGCTCGCCCGCGAAAGCGACGGCAATGAGCCATGCAGGGCCGATCAGTGCGAGGTAGAGCTGGCGGTCGTTCACGAGATCGAGTCGCGGCAGCAAAGAATTGGTAGGTGCAAGCCACAGGAAGAACCAGAAAATTCCGAATGCGATCCCCGGTCGACGGCGCAAGCTGAGCGCGCCGGTCACGAGCGCCGCGGCGTAGGCGCCGGCGAGCGCGAGGGTCGTCGCAGTCCACGATGAGACGAGCGCGAGCGTGGGATCGGAATTGAGCCGCCAGGGCATCAGCAGCTGGCCGATGAGGTAGGCCACCGCATGCAACTGCGTCAGGAGGTTCACGCCGAGGTCACGCGCCGTGAAACTCGATTCGAGCAGCATCCAGTAACGAGGCAGGTGCGCGGCGGCGTAGCCTGCGGCGATGAGCACCAGCGCATGCGGGAGCGCCGCGGGGAGTGCTTCGCGCCAGCGGACCGTCCGGCGCGCATCGCACAGCGTGAGCAGCACGATCGCGAACGGCACGACGAGCGACGTCTCCCTGGACCCCAGCGCGAGCACGAAGAGCGCAAGCGAAGCGATCCGTTCGGGCAGGCGACGGACCGCGGTGCCGGTGCGGTCGCGCGCCACGTCCCAGCTAAGGAGGCTTGCGAGCGCGAACGCAGCGCTCAGGCTCGAGGAGCGGCCCGACAGGTACGTCACGGCTTCGGTCTGCACCGGATGCAGTGCAAAGAGGAGCGTGGCCAGCAGCGGTGCGAGTGTCTGCACTTCGCCCTTCGCCCCGGATCCGACGCGCTCCGCGAGTCGGCGAAGCAGCGCGTAGACGAGACCGGCGTTGGCGACATGCAACGCGAGATTGACGCCGTGAAAGCCGGCGAGCCCGAGGCCGCTCTGCCAGTTGAGCGCATAGCTCAGTTTCAGGATGGGGCGGATGCCCGGCATCGAGGCCCACCACGCGGCGAGGGAATGCACGCGCGCGTCCTCGACGATGACCGCCCAGTCGTCGAATTGCCAGGAGCCCGAGAAGGATGTCAGGTAAGCCACAAGCGTCGCGCCCGCGATGAGCAGCCAGTCGCGGTGCCTCGAGGTGCTGCGCGGCGAGGCGCCGCGCAGGTCGCGATCAATCGCGGAGCGCGCCATGGAATGCGTCCTCGACGAGTGCGGTGGCGGTCCACCAGCGATCGCGGGCGTTGAGCAGCACGACCCATACGTCGACGCCGCCGCGACGCGCAAGCACGATCACGCACCGCCCACCCTCGGCAGTGAAGCCGCTTTTCAGGCCGATCGCGCCGTCGAGCCGGCCGAGGAGCGGGTTCGTCGTGCGCAGCGTGAGCTTGCGGCCCGCGCGGGTCGCGATGTCGACCTTCGTTGAAGCGGCGAGCGCCGCAACCGAGGGGAATTTCGCGGCGAGGCGCGCGAGGCGCAGCAGGTTGTTCGCGGTGGAACGATGCCCGGGCGCGTCGAGCCCGCAGGGGTTCTCGAAATGAGTGCCGGAGAGCGCGAGTTCGGAGGCGCGCTCATTCATGCGCGCAACGAAACGTTCGACGCTGCCCGAATGGTGTTCCGCGAGCGCAATGCAGGCATCGTTCGCCGAGCGCACCAGCAACGCCGCGAGGAGGCTCGCGGCGGTCAACTGTTCGCGGGCTTCGAGCCCGGCGCGCGCGCCAATCGCTCGCGCGGCGCGCGGGCTCACCGTGACGATCGCCGCCGGGTCCCAGTCCGATTCGAGCAGGACGATCGCCGTCATCAGCTTCGTCAGTGATGCGGGCGGCAGCGGGCGGTCCGCTGCCCGAGCCCATTTGACCGTGTCGCCGATCGCGACGACATAGGCGCTCGCGGCACGCGGGTAGCGGTCGATGACGGGCGCCGCCGCCGCGCCGCCTGCGGCGAAGCCGATGAGAAGGAGTCCCGCGATGCTGCGCACAGCCCGCGGCGGCGCGAGACCCCGCCCACTCACGCGTCTAGAAACCGATCAGGCCGCGCAGCGCCTTCTTGCCGGACTTGATCGCCGATTCCTTCGGGTCGGCCGGCTGCGCCTCGGCCGGTTGCGCGGAATTGTCCGCCGTTTCGGGCAATGCGTTGTGCCGCGCATAGGCATTGCAGAACTCCGCATACTTCGGCGCCACCGGCGAGGTGTAGTTGCGGCCGGCGCACTCGCGCATCGCGAGGTCCTTGCCTTCGTCGCGGCAATTGCGGCCGAGGAACACGAGTGATTCCTTCGCGAGCGCATTCCTGCACAGGCCCGAGCGCATCGCCTCGAGACTGTTCGCGCCCGTGGCCGGCAGGCCGCATACGGCGCGCGCCGCGCCAAGGTCGCTGCGCATCTGCGCCGGTACCTGCGCCGACTCGCCGAAATCCGCGACCTTGTCGTAGCCCCGCTCGGTCCGGAGGGCCGCGCAATACTGCTCCTTGTATTTCGGGGAACACTGCACACCGGCCCCGCCGGTGAACGTGTATGCCGTCATGGCTTCGACACCCGTCTGGCAGAACTTCTCCTGATACTGCGCGCTCTCGGCCTGTGCCGCCGCGATGTGGCGCTTCACCTTGCCAGCGTCGCAGGCGGTGCCGAGGCGACGACCGCTCAGCTTCATGCTCATCTCGTCGGTGCCGACCTTCATCTGCATCGCGCCGCGATAGCTGTCTTTGCCGGCGTAGGTCATTTCACCCGAGCCCGAGGTCGGCGGACTGCCGGAACAGCGCATCTTCCAGCGCATGGTGCTGCCCGAACGCTGGACGTCGTAGGTTTCGCACTGCTCGTTTTCCGGGACGCCCATCGGCGCGTCCGTCGCGTTCTTCGGCGAACACACCCGCTGCGTGTTCGCCGGCATCGACATGCCGGCCGCCTGCATCTCGGTCGTCACTTCCCACAGCTCGCCTGGTTCCTGGGCGAACGCCGGCAGCGTGAGTACTGCGGCGAGCACTGCGGGGACCACGCGCGTGAAGAAGTGATTCGGTTCGGACATGTCGGACTCCTTGGGACTCGATTTCGGAAGCGCACCAGCGGTTCGGGCGCAAGTCTACCTGCTCGACGCTGTGACGGGCGAGACCGGCCCGAGAGCCGCCCGCCAACGGCGCAATTTTTCCGCGGGCGGGAGCGACGCGTGCGCAGGGCTGGTCGAGGGGAGGGTCACGAGCCGTAACGCGGCCCTGCGATCGGGTGAGATCGTCGGGGCGACGAAACGCGCGTAGAGGCGGCGGGCCGTGCCGCCGTTGAACGCGATGAGCCCAATCGAACGCTGCCGTCGCAGCAGGCCGCCGATGTCGTGCGCCCGCGCGGTGGCGCATACGATGTCTGCATCGCCGCTCCCGGGTCGCGTCGCCTCCGCGAGTACATCCCACACGCACACGCCGGCTGCGCACAGCGCCGCGACCCGTCGCCCATAGGGCGCCGCGGCCGGAATGTCGAACAGGGCTCGCATGATCGGCCAGAACTGGTTGCGCGGGTGCGCGTAATACTCGCCGGCGCGCAACGACGCGACGCCCGGCAGGCTGCCGAGGATCAGCACTCGCGGCCTCGCGCCGAGAATCGGCGGAAACGCGCTGACGCGCGCGGCGTGCATGGGCGCAGTCTAGAACGTGAAGAGCGCGTCGAACCACACCATCACCGCAAAGCCGGTCAGGAGGCTTGCGGTGGCGCCGCCCGACATGCCGCGCCGGTGCGTTTCGGGAATCACTTCCGCGCTGATGACATAGAGCATCGCGCCGGCGGCGAAGGCGAGAGCCCACGGGAGGAGGCCGCCCGCGAGTCCCACGGCCGCGGCGCCGACGATTCCCCCTCCGGTCTCGATCAGGCCGGTGAGGACGCCGAGGCCGAAGCTGCGCCCGCGCGCGAGGCCGCTCGACAGCATGGCCATCGCGACCACGAGCCCTTCGGGAATGTTCTGGATCGCTATGGCGGTCGCGATCCGTGGCGTCAAGGTCGGATCATCGGCGCCGATCGTCACGCCCACGCTGAGCCCCTCCGGGAAATTATGCAGGGCAATGGCGGTGACGAGGAGGAAAGACATCGAGCGGTGGCTCTCCCGTCCGTCGTGGCCCTTGAACTGGTGTTCGTGCGGGAAATGCCGGTTCGCCCAGGCCACGCACCACGCGCCGGCGCCGAGCGCGACGAGCGTGAGGGGTGTCGCCCACGCATTCGACAGCTGTCGCTGCGCCTCGTCGAGCGCTGCGGGCAAGAGCGCGTAAACGCTCGCGGCGAGCATCACGCCCGCGGCGAGCGCGATGCAATGATTCGCGAGGCGCGGCGGCAGGTTCCTGAGCGCCAGGACAGGCGCGGCACCCAGGGCCGTGGCGACGGTGCCGGTCAGGAATACGATCCAGACGGCGGACCAGAAGCTCATGTCGACCTCCCCGACACCGGGTCAGAAGCGGACGCTCTCCGGCGTGAGTCCACCGACATAGTAATCGAGCAGGCGCCGGCGGAATTCCACGTTGTATCGCGCGGCGACCGCATCGCTCGCCGCCTCGACCTGCGTCGCGCGTGATTGAGTCAGCTCAACCAGCGTCGCCGCGCCCGCCTTGTAGCGCTGATCGGTCGCTTCGAGGGCGCGTTCGGCGGCGCGCAGTTGCGCACTGGCGGCGCTGAGCTGCGCCTGCGCCGAATCGAGGTCGAGCACGGCCGTGCGCACCTGCGAGCCGACTTCCTGTTCGAGGCTGTCGAGGTCGATCTGTGCGCTGTCGGCACGGATTTCCGCGCGGCGCGTCGCAATGCGCGTCGCACCACGATCGAACAGCGGCAGCGCGAGCGCGAGACCGATCGACCCACCGCGCTCCTCGCTCAGCTGGTCGGACCAGCCGGCGTCGACGGCGCTCGAGTACGAAGAGCCATACCCCGCCGACAGCGATACCACCGGCCATCGCGACGACTTCGCGACCCGGATATCCTGCTGCGACGCCTCGACACGCGCTTCACTCGCGCGGATGTCGGCGCGAGTACTGATGGCGCGCTGGATCAGGGCGCCGGGCTCGCCGACTGCCATGGCCGCCGGGTCGCCGATCAGCGGCGCGACGAACTCATAGGTGCCGCGGGGATCGAGCCGCAGCGTGCGGATCACGTCGATGCGCGCGAGTTCCGCCGCCCGCTCGGCCTGTACCACGGCGAGCTGAGCGCTCGCGACGTTGGCCTGCTGCTGGTAAAGATCGGCGATCGTGCGCGCGCCGGCCTTCACGTAGGTGTCGATCTGCGCGGCAAGGGCTGCCTGGGCGGTGAGATTCTCGCGCTGCACGCGTAACTGCTCACGCTGCTGCACGAGCGCCAGGAAATTGGTGGCGACCGTGAACACCACGGTCTCGCGCGCGCGCGCCAGATCCTGCTCGTCCGCGGCACTCGCAAATTTCGCGCCCGCGAGAGTCGCGGTGTTCGCGAAGCCGTCGAACAGCGTCACGCCCGAGGCGAGGCCCAGGGTCGTGGTGCGCAGGCCGTCGCCATCGGCGCGCCCGATTGCCCGCGAGCTCTGCCCGCTGGCACGCAGGTCGGGCAGGAAACCGGTGCGCGCCTGCGCGACGTCGAGCCGGCCCAGCGCAGCGGCATTGCGCGCCTGGCGCAGCGTGTCGTTCTGTTCGAGCGCGATCTCGACAGCCTGGTCGAAGCCGATCACGCGAGTCGCAACGGGCGATTCCTGCGCCGTGACGACGGGTGCGGCAAAGAGCAAGGGAAGCGCGACGAGGAGCGCGCGGACGTCTTCATTCATAGCGGAGCGCCTGGATCGGATCGAGCGCGGCAGCCTTGCGCGCCGGGTAGAAGCCGAAGAACACGCCGACTGCGGCTGAAAAGAGCACTGCGATCAGCGCGGCCTGCGGCGGCATCGCCACGGCCCAGCCCGTGGCGCGCGCGAGCGCGATGCTGGCGCCGTAGCCGAGGACGATGCCGATCAGCCCGCCGGCCACGCTGATGACGATGCTTTCGACGAGGAACTGCGACAGCACGTCGCTGCTGCGTGCGCCGATCGCCATGCGGATGCCGATCTCGCGGGTACGCTCGGTGACCGACACGAGCATGATGTTCATGATGCCGATGCCGCCGACGACCAGCGAGATCGAAGCAATCGCGGCGAGCAACATCGACATCACGCGTGTCGTGCCGCTCGCGGCCGCGGCGATGTCGTCCTGGTTCCGGATCGTGAAGTCGTCGTCCTCACCCGGGGCGAGCTTGTGCGATTCGCGCATGATCGCGCGGATCTCCTCCTGGGCCGCGGGAATGTCGCCCGGCGAGAAGGTGCTCGCGATGATCTGGCCGATGCGGCTATGGCCGGCAAGATGCGCCTGTGCCGTCGTGTACGGGATGATGACCGTGTCGTCCTGGTCGGTGCCACCCGCGTTCTGTCCCTTCGGTGTCAACACGCCGATGACCGTGAACGGCACATTGCGCAGTTGCACCTGTTGCCCGACCGGATCGCTGTCGGGGAAGAGCGCGTTCGCGACCGTGCTGCCGAGCACGACCACGCGGCGCACCGAGCGCAGGTCCGCTTCGGTGAAGAAGCTGCCGCTCTGCGCCGGCCAGTCGCGGATCACCTGGTAGTTCGGCGACACACCCATGATCGCGGTGCGCCAGTTGCCGACGCCGCCGATCAGCTGTCCGCGCGAGAAGATCACCGGGGAGACGGCCGCGAGCGTCGTGCCTTCGCGGGCGAGTTTCTCGGCGTCCGGGATCGTGAGCCGGTTGAACGTCGCCGCGCCCTGGCTCACGCCGCCCTGCGACGAGGAGCCCGCCATGATCATCAACATGTTCGTGCCGAGACCCTTGATCTGCGTCTCGATCATGGTCTGCGCGCCCTGGCCGAGCGCGACCATGACGATGACCGCCGCAACGCCGATCACGATGCCGAGCATGGTGAGGAGCGTGCGCATCTTGTTGCGCAGGATGCTGCGGGTCGCGATGCCGAAGAGGGCGCGCTTTCTCATGCCGCCACTCCCGCTGCCGCCTGCGCGGGCGCTGCCATGCGGCGCTCCGTGACCGGCGCATCGCGCACGATGCGCCCGTCGCGCATCTCGACGATGCGCTGCGCATGCTCGGCGATGTCGTGTTCGTGAGTGACGAGCACGATCGTGATGCCCTGGGCGTTCAGTTCCTGGAAGAGCGCCATGATTTCGATCGAGGTGTGGCTGTCGAGGTTGCCGGTCGGCTCGTCGGCGAGGAGCAGCGAGGGGTTGGTGACGAGCGCGCGGGCGATCGCGACGCGCTGCTGCTGGCCACCGGAAAGCTCGCCCGGCACGTGGTGCATGCGCGCACCGAGGCCCACCCGACGCAGCGCGGCGGGCGCGGGCGATTCCCGCCCGGTGAACCGTCCGCTGCGATCGTAAAGCAGTGGCAGTTCCACGTTTTCGAGCGCCGTGGTGCGCGCGAGCAGGTTGAAGCCCTGGAAGACGAACCCGAGCTTGCGGCTACGCAGATCCGCGAGCTCATTCCTCGAGAGGCCTACGACCGAAGTGCCGTCGAGCTCATAGCGCCCCGCGGTCGGCGTATCGAGGCAACCGAGGATGTTCATCATCGTCGACTTGCCCGAGCCCGAGGCGCCCATGATCGCCACCATCTCCCCGGCCTCGATCACGAGGTCGATGCCTGCGAGCGCATGCACCGCATTGCTGCCCGCGCTGTATACGCGCGTGACGCCTTCCAGTCGGATGACGGGTGGGGGCCTGGGGGAGGAGGGGGTGGTCATGGCGGTTGCCTGCTCAGAAGCCGCGCGGCCGACCCTGCCCCGGGGCCTGGAACGGGTTGGTCGTCGCGGCGCCCGTGGAAGACTGGGTGACGCCGACGATCACTTCGAGGCCCGCTTCGATCCCCGCGCCGCTGACCTGTGTGCGCTGGCCGTCGGTGAGGCCCGTGCGCACCCGCGCGCGCACGAGCTTGCCCGTCGCGTCGAGATACCACAACGCCGCGGCATTGGCCGGGCGCTGCGCGCCCTGGCGTGACTGGTCGGCGCCGGCGGCGGGCTTCGCGCCCGCGCCCGCGCCCGCACTCGGGCCGGTCGGAGAACTGCCGTTCGCCCCTGCGCGCACGCTCGCGAGCATCGCGTCGGTCGGGCGAAAGCGCAGCGCGGCGTTCGGTACCGCGAGCACATCCTTCGCTTCGCCGGTGATGAAATCGACGCTGGCGGTCATTCCGGGCAACAGCTTGCCGGTCGGGTTCGCCACTTCGATCACGACCGTGTAGCTGACGATATTGTCGGTGGTGGTCGACTGCAGGCGCACTTTTTTCACGAGACCCACGAACTTGTCCGCAGGCCAGGCCTGTACCGTGAAAGTGACCGGCTGCTCCGCGCGAATCGAGCCGATGTCGCTTTCGGCGACCGAGGCGAGGATCTGCATCTGCGACAGGTCCTTGGCGATGAGGAACAGCTGCGGCGCGGAGAGGCTGGCCGCGACGGTCTGGCCGACGTCGACGTTGCGTTCGACGACGATGCCGTCGATCGGCGCGATGATCTCGGTGTAGGCCAGGTTCTGGCGTGCGCGATCGAGCGCCACCTGCGCGGACTTGACGTTCGCCGCTGCGACTTCGCGCCCGAACTTCGAGGTGTTGAATTCGATTTCCGTGAGTACCTTGCCTTCGAACAGCTTCAGGTTGCGCTGGTACTCGATCTCCGCCTGCTGGTACTGCGCCCGGTTGCGCTCGAGCCCCGCCTGCGCGTCGCGCACGGCCTGCTCGAGCAACGTGGGGTCGATGCGCGCGATCAACTGGCCCTGTTTCACGGTGTCATTGAAGTCGACGTAAGTCGCGACCACGCGACCGGAGACCTGAGTGCCGACCTGCACGGTCGTCACGGCGCTGAGCGCGCCGGTGGCGGCCACGGCCGCGCGGATGTCACCTCGCTCGACCGTCGCGTAGCGATACGGCGGGGCGTCCTCGCGCGTCAGCTTCGACCACGCGTAACCGGCGGCCAGGGCGACCACGACTGTGATGGCGAGGGCGACGATCTTCTGCTGCTTCATGACCCGAGAATAGCGGTGCCGCCGGGCAACTGGTGCGATCGAGGCACGAACGGCACGTGGGTGTCACGAACGGGGTGTGCGCTGTCGCGGGTACCTTTGCCGTCGACTGGCCGGCTACCTATGCTTGTCGCCATGCAGACCGTGACCCCGACTCCGGCGAACGAGCACTACCCGCTGCAGCGGGCGGAGTACGTCATGATCCTTCTTTTCTGGACGTTCTTCGCGGTGCTCTGGTCGGCGAACGCGCTGCTCTCGCCGAGCGGGCGCTCCGTGCCGCTGTTCCCCGCCGCGCCGGTGCTGCTCGCTTTCGTCACCGCCTGGCTGTGGGCGCTCCTGACGCCGCCGCTCGTCCAGGCAGCCGGCCTCCTGAGCGTCGATCGCGGCCACCGGATCGCGCGCATTCTGGCGCTCGTCCTCCTTGCGGTCGTGGTGGGCTTCGCGGTCGACGCGCTGCTCGGATGGCTCCGCTGGGAGTACTTCTACGAGCCCGTCCGTGGGCGCCGCCCGCCGATCGGAGCGCTGCAGCGAATTGCGCGGCTGTGGTTCATCAACCAGTTCATCATCACCGCCGCGATCCTCTCGGCGGGGCTTGCGCGCCACTACTTCCGGCGCGAGGAGGCGCGGCGGGAGGAAGCGATCCGCCTGCAGGCGCAGCTCGCCGACGCGCGGCTCGCGGCGCTGCGCAGCCAGCTCGATCCGCATTTCCTCTTCAACACGCTGCACGCCGTCTCGGCGCTCGTCGAGCGTGATCCGCGCGGCGTGCGCCGGATGATCGCGCGGCTCTCGGAACTGCTGCGCACGACGCTCGACGGCGCGAAGGAACAGGAGGTGCCGCTGCGCGAAGAGCTGCGGTTCCTCGACGGCTACCTCGACATCATGCGCGTGCGCTTTCAGGGGCAGCTGACCGTCGACCTGCAGATCGAGGCCGGTCTTGGCGAGGCGCTCGTGCCGAACCTCGTGTTGCAGCCACTCGTCGAGAATGCCATCCGCCACGGCACGTCGAAGAACGAAGCGGCGGGGAGAATCGAGATCAACGCGCTGCGACAGGGTGCGGCGATCGTGCTGTCGGTCGAGGACAACGGCCAGACCGCCGCCGACGCGGCGGCACCCGTCGTCGAAGGCATCGGCCTTCGCAACACGCGCGAGCGCCTGGCGCAGCTGTACGGCAGCGCACAGCATCTCACGCTCGCGCCACGCGCCGGCGGCGGCATGCGTGTCGAGGTGCGCCTGCCGTTTCACACGAGTGCCGACTTGCGCGCGGTGGCGGTATGACGATGAAGCCACTGCGGGTGCTGATCGTCGATGACGAGGCCCTTGCGCGACAGCGCCTTCTCGATCTGCTCGGTCGTGAGGCGGTCGAGATCGCGGGCGTGGCCGAGAACGGCAACGCGGCGGTCGATGCCATACGCGAGCTGGCGCCCGACCTCGTGTTCCTCGACATCCAGATGCCGGGGCGCACGGGTCTCGAGGTCGTGCGCGAGATCGGCGCCGCGAACATGCCCGCAACCATTTTCTGCACGGCTTACGACCAGTACGCCCTGAAGGCTTTCGACGTCGCGGCGGTGGACTATCTCGTCAAGCCGTTCGACGACGAGCGCTTCGAGCTCGCCTTCGGCCGCGCGCGCCATGCGGTCGAGCTCGAGGAAATCGGAGCGCTGTCGACGCGCCTCAAGGCCCTGCTCGACGGCGGCGGCACGCCCGCGACAACCGGCTGGCTCGAACGCGTCGCCGTCGAATCGCGCGGGCAGGTGCGCGTGGTACCGGTCGAGGAGATCGATGCGATCACCGCGAGCGGCCCCTATGTCGAGTTGCACGTGGGCGAGAAGGCCTGGCTGGTGCGCGAGCGCATGCAGACGCTCGAGGATCGCCTCGACCCGGCGCGCTTCGCGCGCGTGCACCGCTCGGCCATCGTGCGCCTCGACCGGATCGACGCGCTGCTGCGGGAGGCGGGAGGCGACTACACCCTGCGCCTGAAAAACGGTCGCCAGATCCCCGTGAGCCGCAGCCGGGTCGAAGCGCTGGAACGCTGGATGGGTCTTTCGGGCCCTAGGCCTTCTTCGCGGAATACATGACCCGATCCATCAGCGCGAGCAGCACCGCCGACACGACGAAGGTCAGGTGCAGGACCACGTACCAGAGGATCTTGTCGTTCGGCGTCTGCAGCGCGTTCATGAAGATGCGCAGCAGGTGGATCGAGGAAATCGCGACGATCGATGCGGCCACCTTCAGCTTGAGCCCGCCGGCGTCGAGTTTTCCGAGCCAGCCGAGGGCCGCCTCGCGGCTTTCGCCCTGGTTTACGTCGATGCGCGAGACGAAATTCTCGTACCCCGACAGCATCACCATGACGATCAGCCCGCCGACGAGCACGATGTCGATCATCGCAAGGAGCCTCAGCACGAGGTCCGCTTCCGATACGTGCAGGACCTCGGAGATCACGTGCCACGCTTCCTGGAAGAATTTCACGCCGAGCGCGAGCAAGGCGATCGACAGCCCCAGGTAGACCGGCGCCAGCCGCCAGCGCGACGCGAACAGCAGTCGCTCGATAGTGCGTTCCAGCATGCGGCGAGCCTACCCGAGTGCCTGCGCGACATCGGCGATCAGGTCGTCGGGATGCTCGATGCCGACTGAAATCCGGACCATCGCATCGGTGACGCCGTAGCGGTCGCGTGTCGCCTTCGGCACGCCCGAGTGCGTGGTCGACGCCGGGTGCGAAATCAGCGTTTCGGTGCCGCCGAGGCTCACCGCGAGCTTCATCACCTGCAGGCGATTCAGCATGCGGAAGGCGTCGGCCTCGCCGCTTCCGACCTTGAACGCGAAAGTGGATCCGGCACTCGCGCACTGGCGTCGGAACACCGGGGTGCGCGGATCGTTGGCGGCCAGCAGCCCCAGGTAGTTCACGTCCGACACGCGCGGGTGTTTCGCGAGGTACGCCGCGACGCGCGCCGCGTTGTCGGCGGCGGCGCGCATGCGCAGCGCCATCGTTTCCATCGAGCGCATGATCATCCAGGCCGTGTTCGGGTCGAGTTGCGTGCCGAGCGCGCTGCGCAGCAGGCGCGTCGTTCGGACGCGCGCTTTCGACCCGACGACGCCACCCGCGACCAGGTCTGAGTGCCCGCCGACATATTTCGTCAGTGAATAGAGGACGAGATCCGCGCCGTGCCGCAGCGGCTGCTGGTACACGGGCCCGAGGAAAGTATTGTCGACCGCGACCGGCGGCGCGTCGCCGCCCTGCCGCCGGCCGATCTCGTCGGCGACGCGACGCATCAACGCGAGATCGACCAGGCTGTTGGTCGGATTCGCCGGCGTCTCGGTCATGATGAACGCGACGCGCCCGCCGGTTTCCTTCGCGATGCGCAGCGCCTGTTCCATCGCCTCCATCACCGCGGGTTCGCTGCAACCATCCGTGAAGCCGACCGAGCGGATGCCGAGGTTCGGCAGCGTCTTCTCGATCAGTGTTTCAGTGCCGCCGTAGAGTGGCTGGCTCATCAGGATCACGTCGCCGGGGTGCACGTGGGCGAGTATCGTGGTCGATATCGCGGCCATGCCGCTCGCGAACACCGCCGCCGCCTCGCCACCTTCCCACAGCGCGAGGCGGTCCTCCAGCACTTCGAGGTTCGGGTTGTTGAAGCGCGAGTAGACGAGGCCCGCGCCTTGTCCGGGCGGCGCCTCGCGGCGGCCCGACGTGTAGTCGAAGAACGCTTTGCCGTCCTCGGCCGTCTTGAAGACGAAGGTCGAAGTGAGGAAAACGGGCGGCTTCAGCGCGCCTTCGGAAAGCTGCGGGTCGTAGCCGTAGCCCATCATCTGGGTTTCCGGGTGCAACTCGTGATCGCCGATGCGCCGCTTGTGGTATTGATCGTAACTCATGCGGCAATGCTAGCACTTGCCGCTAAGATGGTCGGCGGAGGTGGACGCCCGATGGTGAAACGTGAAGAGGCCGAGGAGGCCGTCAGGACGCTGCTGCGCTGGGCGGGAGACGACCCGACCCGCGAAGGGCTGCTCGACACGCCGCGTCGCGTCGTCGAAGCCTACGGCGACTGGTTCTCGGGATATTCGATCGATCCCGGCGAATACCTGCGCCGCACTTTCGAGGAAGTAGCCGGCTACGACGAACTGATCGTGCTGCGGAATATCGAGTTCGAATCGCACTGCGAGCACCACATGGCGCCGATCATCGGTCGCGCGCACGTCGGGTATCTGCCGACCGACAAGGTCGTCGGCATCAGCAAGCTTGCGCGGGTCGTCGAGGGCTACGCGCGGCGCTTCCAGGTGCAGGAGAAATTGACCGCCGAGATCGCGAGCTGCATCGAGGAGGTGCTCAAGCCGCGCGGGGTGGGCGTGGTGATCGACGCCGCCCATGAGTGCATGACGACCCGCGGGGTGCACAAGAGGGGGGTGTCCATGGTCACCAGCCGCATGATGGGCTCGTTCCGCGACGACCCCCGGACCCGGGCCGAATTCCTCCGGTTCATCGAAATGGGTTTCCCCTCCCCCTGAGGGGGCAAAACCCCGAAATTTGGGGTTTTTCCGGCGTGTGGTATGCTGCGCGCCGATCGTTGCCTGTTCGACCTGCATTAACGGCGCCAAAGAGCGTCCCGTCTGCAAGCCCGTTTCGACTGCGATCAGGGGTCAGGGATCGCAAGTTCCTGCCGTGTTTGAGTTCCAAAACCTTTTGAGAGAGTTGTTTCGATGGCAAAGATCTATGTAGGAAACCTGCCGTTTACGGCTGGTGAGGACGAAGTGCGCGAGCTGTTTTCCAAGCACGGCACGGTGGAATCGGTGTCCCTGCCGACCGATCGCGAAACGGGCCGCCCGCGCGGCTTCGGCTTCGTCGAGATGGCGCAGGCGGATGCCGCGCGCGCGATCGGCGCGTTGAACGGTTATTCGATGAACGGCCGTCCGCTGCGCGTCAATGAAGCGCAGGACAAGCCGCGTACCGGCGGTGGCGGTGGCGGCGGTGGTGGCCGCGGCCCGCGTCCCGGCGGCGGCGGCGGCGGCGGCTTCCGCTCCGGCGGGGGCGGCGGCGGCGGCGGGCGCTGGTAACAGCTACCCGACCGAACGTCTTTTTGAGACGCTACAAGGCCCGCGCAAGCGGGCCTTGTTTTT